>DASXKR010000014.1:0-24492 GCA_036496665.1 Rudaea sp.
CGGTCACAGCGGCGGCGTCTGCTTGTCGGGCTCGTCAAGTATAGGCGATGCCGGCAGTTATAATGTCCGCATGAGCCCTTCCGCGCCGCCTTCGCATCGATCCTTCGTCTGGGTCATTCTGATCGGCGCACTCGCCGCGGCGCTGGGCCTGTGGTTAGGCAATCGCCAGTTCGGTAGTGCACGAGCACCGGTACTGCAGGCGGCTGTGCTGTATCCGCAACCGCGAGCGGTGCCCGGGTTCGAGTTGATCCGCGTCGATGGCAAGCCGCTGACACTGGCGGACTGGCGCGGACGCTGGAATGTCGTCTACTTCGGCTATGCGAGTTGTCCCGACGTGTGCCCGACCACGCTGGCGGCGTTCAAGCAGGTATGGAAGAAACTCGGCGATCACGGCCTGCACAACCGCGTCGGCTTCGATTTCATCTCGGTGGATCCGCAGCGCGACACGCCGGAGCTGCTGAGCAAGTACGTCGCATTCTTCAGCCCCGATTTCGTCGCCGCGACCGGCAGCGACGCGCAGCTGACAGCCCTGACTCGTTCGCTCGGACTGCTCTATTCGCGCACCACGACTGCCGACGGAACGATCGAAGTCGATCACAGCGGCTCTGCCGTGATCATCGATCCGCAGGGACGTCTGACCGGCATCTTCCGTCCACCGTTTGCGCCGGACGCAATCGCCCGGGACCTGGCCACCCTGGCCTCGACGACACCTGGAAGCTGATCGATGCGCCCTGCCGTCGCGCTGCAGTATCTGCTGCCACACCGCGCGCTGTCGCGCATTGTCTTTTGGGCGACACGCTGGACGTGGCGTCCGTGGAAGAACTTCCTGATCGCGCGCGTGATCCGCAGCTACGACGTCGACATGACCCAGGCACGCGTCGAAGATCCGATCGCGTATCCGACGTTCAATGCATTCTTCACCCGTGCACTGAAACCCGGAGCCCGCCCGCAGCCGGTCGACGCGAGTGCGATCGCCTGCCCTGCCGACGGCCGGATCAGCCAGATCGGAGCGATCACAACGGACGCCGGTGGCCAGGGCCGCCTGTTCCAGGCCAAGGGTTTCGATTTCAATGCGGCGGAACTGCTCGGCAGCGACGCGGCCGCGCAACTGTATGCGGGCGGCAGCTTCGTCACCGTGTACCTGTCGCCGCGCGACTACCATCGCGTGCACATGCCGCTGGCCGGCACGCTGCGCGAGACAGTCCACATTGCGGGGCGCCTGTTCAGCGTCGCACCGTTCAGTGTCGACGCTGTGCCACGGCTGTTCGCGCGCAACGAGCGCCTGGTCTGCCTGTTCGACGGCGACCGCGGACCGTTTGCCGTCGTCATGGTCGGCGCGATGCTCGTGTCGAGTGTCGACACCGTCTGGGGCGGACTCGAGATTCCGCCGTACGCGAGCGCGATCACACGCAAGAACTGGCGCGAGCGCGCCATCCGGCTCGAGCGCGGCATGGAGATGGGCCGCTTCAACATGGGCTCGACCGTCATCGTGCTCGCCCCGCCAGGCCGTGTCACCTGGAACCCGGCACTCGTGCCGGGAGTCGCAGTGCAAATGGGCCAACCGCTGGGTGCGACGGCGATCTAGCGAAATTTCTCGACGTGCGGCGAGGATTTACACCCATCCCTCAGAAAACGCGTGCATTTTTCCCAAAAATCGGCAACAATGTGACGCAGATGGTCAAATTGTGACGCAGTACGTAATCGACCATCGACGATCGAAGTAGGATCGCCCCCAAGGTTCCAATAGCTTGATGTCGAAAGGAAACCGTTCTCCATGCGCATCGTCAGCCGCCTGCTCGCCCTGAGCCGCTCGATCCAGCTCAATCGCCAGTACCGAGAAATCCAGCGCGAAATCGACACGATGCCGCTGGCCACGCGGCGACAGCTGGCCGCCTTCGCCGTCAAGGAATTCGCGAACGCTTCGCAGTGCGAGTACCCGCACCTGTACGGCACGCCGGGCGAGTCGCACGGCCTCGAGACCACCTGGGGCAAGGGCGTCGATGTCGGCTTCACGCGCGTGCGTTCGGACAACCCGCACATCAAGCTGCGCGGCATCGCGCTGTGGCTGACGGTCGCCTACTTCGAAACCAAGGATTCGCAATACGGCGAAGCGCAGAATCTGCACAAGCAGCTGATGCGCACGCTGCGTGTGCTCAAGGAATACGCGCCGCCGGCGTCGACTCCGGATCGCTGGTCGGCCGAGGTCGGTCGCGCGGTCGCCTGATACGATTTTCCCAACGTCGGGTCTTCAAAGTATAGCGCCGCTACCGCGGCGCTCTTTTTTTGTGCGGCATGGCCCCGGCAGGCGCGAATCACTTGCGGCAGGACGACGGCACCTGCAGGGTCTGACCGGGACGCACGGCATAGGCCGGCCCCTTGATGTGGTTGGCACCGGCCAGCTGACCGAGGCCACAACCGGTCCTGCGGCCGATTGCGCCGAGCGTTTCACCCTTCCTGACAACGTAACTGTGCGCCGCTCTGCTGCTGCCGTGCGACACCCTAACCGTGCGTGCGCCCGGTGGCGCGACCGGCACCGCAGCATTATGCAGGTCGCTGGCGAGTTCGACCCACTTGCCGCCGGCGCAGGATTTTTCGTAGGCCGCCACGAGCCGCGCCGGCAGATCGATGTGCGTGCCGGCCGGCAGGGCCTGTTGCGGCTCGTAGGTCGGGTTGAGGTTGCGCAACGTGCGGAACCAGCCGTTCGGATTGCCCTCCTGGCCGAGGCAAATGGTCAGCTCGTCGATCGACGTTGCCACCGCCAGCGCAATACCGGCCGGCTTGGCTTCGAGGTGCGGAAACACCAGGTGGTAGCGTTCCGGATGCAGGAACAGCCATGCTGCCGCAAGTACCATCGGCACGTAGTCGCGCGTTTCCGGCGTCAGCTCGAAGTAGATCTTCGGATCCCAGAAGCTCGCTTCCGGACTGCGGTTGGCCACGCGCTGCATCGCACCTTCGCCGCCGTTGTAGGCGCCGAGCACGAGTTCGAGGTTGTCGTTGAACACGGCCAGCTGCTCGTTGAGGTAGGCGGCGTTGGCGTGCGCCGACAGCTGCGGATCGAAGCGCTGGTCGAAGCCGTTGACCGTACCGAGGCCGAAGCGCGCACCGGTGGCATACATGAACTGCAACGGGCCGCTGGCACCGGAACGGGATACCGCATGCACCTTGCCACCGGACTCCTTGGCCAGCATGCCGAACAGCAGCGCCTCGGGAAGGCCGGCCTTCTGGTACTCCGGCCACATGCGATAACGCAGGTACTGATAGTTCTCGTAGGCCAGCATCAGATTCGGCCGCAGTTGCGTGAGCCACTGCTCGAGAGCGACCTTGACCGGATCGTTCAATGCGATCAGGTCGGACAATTCGCGGCCCTTGAGCAGCGCCACGGAGCGCTTGACCTCCGGCAGCGCAGCAGCGACCGGTGGGCTGACGCCGGCCTCGGCGTTCGCATCGTTGCCATCGGGAGCCGGATTGCCGGCATCCTCGCCGAGCAGGCCGCTGTCCTGGCGCAGCAGATGATCGAATGCGGCAATGAAGCGCTGGCTTTCGCAATCACGCAATGCGAGACACTGCGCCGAAGCGGCTTGCAGGTCGTCGAGGGCAGCCCTGGCATCGACTACCGATTTTTCTGCCCCCACGGTCGCCGCTGAAGCGCGCGCGGCGGTGAAGCGTTTTTCGTCCGCATCGAGACGCGCGTACAAGGCGCCGATCTGCTCGGCGTTCGACGGCGTCTGGGCGGCAGCGGAAGGTGGCGGCGGAGCGGGTTTCTGGGCGGGCTGACCGACGCACGCGCCAAGTGTCAGCAAGGTGATGATCGTGCAAAGACGCAAATTGCCTGGCATTGCTCACGGACTCGATTGAACCGACATCCGCACGTTACCGTTCATGGCGCCGCGCCACAACCCTTCGCGATCCCGCTGAGTCGTGCGAACATCAGCGTATCGAACCTTCGGATGCGCAAACGTGAACGACATCCTGCTCGGCAGGAGTGTGCTGCAGCCTGCCGACATCTTCCTGCATGCTCGCTACGGCAACCGCCACGGCATGATCGCCGGCGCTACCGGCACCGGCAAGTCGGTATCTCTGATGGTGATGACCGAGGGCTTCTCGCGGCTCGGCGTACCGGTCTTTCTCGCCGACGTGAAAGGCGATCTGGCGGGCCTGTCGCAGGCGGCCGTCATCAGCGACAAGCTCAAGCCCCGCCTGGACAAGCTCGGCCTGACCGATTTCGCACCAGCCGCCAACCCGGTCGTATTCTGGGACATCTACGGCAAGCTCGGCCATCCGGTGCGCACGACCGTTTCCGAGATGGGACCGCTGCTATTCGCGCGCCTGCTCGAACTCAATGACGTGCAGAGCGGCGTGCTCGAAGTGCTGTTCAAGCTCGCCGACGATCACGGCTGGCTGCTGCTCGACCTGAAAGACCTCAGTGCACGCAGTGTTCGGCACCAGCCGGCGCCAGGGCATGATTGAGGCATTGGCAAAATCCGCGGCGCGCAATGCCGGCAGCCAGCTCGGCCGCAGCATCCTGCACGGCGTGCTCGGCTCGATCGTGCGCAAATGAGCGCAGGCGACGCACGACTTCCTGCGCCAGCCGATCCATGCCCGCACCCGCTGAGAGGGACATGACGTGAACGAGCCCGTGACCAACGAGAGCGCGCCGCCTTATCACGAACGCTGGCCGGAAATCCTGCGCTATCCGCTGCAGCCGGCCGCGCTGTCCACGGTCGTCGCAATCGCAATAGCCCACACGCTCGTGCTGTTGCTGATGGTCGTCGGACCACTGCTCGACCTTCTGGTCTGGGCTGCCTTCTTCAAGTACGCATTCGAAGTGCTGCGCTGGAGCGCGAACGGCCGCGAGCAGCCGCCGGAAATCAGCCTCACGGTCGGCGACGCGGTCGCACGCTATGCCGTGATGCTCCTGATCCTGATCGAACTCGCCGTGGTACTGGCGGCGATCTCGTTCGGAGCCGGTGGCGCAATGGTGTTCGGCTTGCTCGTCGCCACGATCATGCCGGCAATGGTCATGATCCTGGCGATTGACGAAGACGCGGTGCGCGCACTCAATCCGCTGGCCTGGATCGCCTTGATGATCCGCCTCGGTGGAACCTATTTCGTCCTGGTCGGATTCTTCGTCGCGGCATTGTTCGTGCAGAGTATCGTGGTCGGCATTCTGCGCGTCGCGCTGCCCGGCGTCATCGTCGACGCTCTCGTGTACTTCGCGGTCAACTACCTGATGGTCGCGAACTTCCACCTGATCGGCTGGGTGATCCACGAACACGCCGATGAGCTCGGCTACAGCGGTCATGTCGAACTGCAGGAGCGCCCGCCGGCCGAGGCGGGCGCTGACGCACTCATCATCGACAGTGCGCGACGCCGCGCCGCAAGCGGTGACGTCGACGGCGCAATCGCGCTGTTGCGCGACGAGATCGCCGTGCGCCCGGACGCGGTGGCACTGCACGAGGAATACCGGCACTGGCTCACGCAGAATGACGCGCAATCCGACCTGCTGGCAAATTCCCGCCATTTCATCGGCGCTCTGCTGGCGCACAACCAGGACCACGCCGCCATGGATGCCGCACGCGAAGCCCACGCGCTCGATCCGGGTTTTGCGCTCGACAAGCCCGAACACGTCACACGCCTGGGTGCGGCGGCGGCCGCGGCAGGCCAGTCGCAGCTGGCGCTCGACATCCTCGGCGGTTTCCACAAGCGCTTTCGCAACCACGCCGACATTGCGCGCAACTATCTGCTGGCGGCGAAGATCATGGCCGAGCGCATGAACCGAGAGTTGCAGGCGCGCGCGTTGCTGCAGCAGATCAAGATCGTGCTGCCGAACGATCCGCTGATTCCCGAGGTCGACGCCTATCTCGCGTTTCTCGACAAGCTCGCTGCGACTCCGGCCAAACCGGCGCAATCGCCGCCTGCGCCATGACGCGCTGGCGCGCGCCGCAGGCGGCGTCGACCGCAATCATCACGGCGGAGGGCTACGGCAGGCTGAAGGCCGAGCTGGACAATCTCTGGCGCGAACGGCGGCCCGAGGTGGTCAAGGCGCTGGCCGCCGCCGCCGCCGAAGGCGACCGTTCGGAAAATGCCGAGTATACTTATCGCAAAAAGCAACTCGGCGAGATCGATCGGCGCGTGCGCTATCTGAGCCGGCGTCTCGAGACGGTCAAGGTAGTCGAACAGAAACCCACCGACGGCACGGCAATTTTCTTCGGCGCCTGGCTCGAAGTCGAAGACGAAGATGGCGACATGCAGCGTTTCCGCATCGTCGGGCCGGACGAAACCGATGCGGCACGCGGCTGGATCAGCATCGATTCGCCGCTGGCGCGCGCCGCTCTGAAGAAGCGCGTCGACGACGAATTCGACGCCGAACTACCGGACGGCCGCCGGCACTTCGTCGTTGTCGCCGTGAGCTACGACAAGCCACTCTGAAACCCTCTCGCTTCGCGACGAGGCGCTCTGAAACCCTTCCCTCAAGGGGGACCCCATTAGCGTCGAGTCTCAGTTGCGCCCCTCCATTTGATGGGCATTGGGAGAGGCGACGCCGGTGGAGCAGGCGCGGGCGGCGCCATCCCCTCTCCCGGCGTGCTGCGCACGCCAACCTCTTCCACGACGGGAGAGGCATTCAACTGACAATCGACGCTAATCGGGGCAACGGAAGGGTTGGGTGGGGATGGTGCTTCCCAAGCCGAAGGTGTAACGAGACGAAGGCAATTCAAGCCCTCCCCCTCAAGATCAGGCTTGGGTGGGGATGGTGTTGCGGCGAAGCCGGCCGACTCGGCATCACCAGCGACCACGGCGCCGGCCGGGGCAACGGCATGGAGCGCAAGCGGCTCGGAGACTACCCGCCCGAAAGTGCCGCCGTGCCGAAGTGAGAGCGGTGCAGGATAGTCTCTTCCGGCTCGTGCCGGGCAAAAACATGGCGCGCTGCGGTAGAAACTCTCGCTCGCATTGTCTTCGTGCCAGCCCGGGATGCCGGACATCGGCAACGGGCGCAGTTCCTGCGGATCGAGTAGCAATTCTTCGGACCTGATGCCGGCGACGACGGCATCGATCGCCGCCCCGTTGTCCGCCGATGCTGCATGTTCTACTTCTATACTTTGCGGCACGGTAACGACCAACGCCTTGCCGACCAGCAGTTGCCGGTTCTTCAACGCGTGCTCGAGCAGCGCGTGGCCGAACACGATCGCTTCGATGCGGCCATCGCTCCAGGCGCTGCGTTCGCGCCAGAACAGGCCGTGCCAGTCGTGCGCATCCCACAGCGACAGCAAGGCCGCATCGCGCAACAGGACGACCACGCCGGCTTCATCGAAAAGCGTCAGCGCGCACTGCGCGCGCGTGCGTGTTTTCGGCCCGACGATCGCGATCTGCGCAACCTGGCGCGCATTCAGCACGGACTTCAGCGGCGCAAAGCGCAGCCAGACCAGCGCGTTGAGCAGGTCGTGCCAGTTGTGTTCGCGCGTCGCGATATCGCCGCGCCCGGCGATGCGCTGCTCGTAATGCAGGCCATCGGCCAGCAGCGCCGGCGACTGCGCGACGAAGCGCATCGATCCGACGCCCGGAGCGGGCGGGCAGCAGGCGTTGAGGGCGTCGAGATCCGGCCACTCGCGACCGCAAAGGAGGTTGCCGAACTGCAGCCACTGGCTCAGCGGTGGTCGCGTGAATACGACCGGATCGATTTCCGACCGAACCGGCGCCACAAATCGCATTCGTCAGATCCCGCCTTGTTCGCAAGGACGGGGCAGAACATCGCCTCGTAGCGAGAGCAGCGGCGCAATCACGCCGCGATCTCGCCGGCCAGGTCGTGATCTTCGGCAGCCGCCACGCGTACCTTCACGAACTGGCCCGGCTTGAGCTTCTGCCCATCGCGGATGCGCAGCACGCCATCGATCTCGGGCGCGTCGGCGCTGGTGCGCGCGACGGCGCCATCGGCTTCGACATGATCGACCAGCGCGTCGACGACCTGGCCGACACGGCGCTTCAGTTTCGCAGCGCTGATCCTCGCCTGCGTCGCCATGAAGCGTTCCAGACGCTCCTGCTTGATCTCTTCGGCGACAGCACCTGCCAATTCGTTCGCCTTCGCGCCGTCTACCGGCGAATAGGCGAATGCGCCGACACGGTCGAGCTGCGCCTCGTCGAGGAACGCCAGCAGGTCGTCGAACTCGACCTCGGTCTCGCCGGGAAAGCCGACGATGAACGTGCTGCGGATGGTCAATTCGGGGCAAACCCTGCGCCAGGCGTGAATGCGTTCGAGCGTCTTCGCACTCGCTGCTGGCCGCTTCATCAGCCTGAGGATACGCGGACTGGCGTGCTGGAACGGGATGTCGAGATACGGAAGGATCCGGCCCTCGGCCATCAGAGGAATGACTTCATCCACATGTGGATATGGATACACGTAATGCAGGCGCACCCAGACGCCGAGTTCGGCCAGGCCCGCGCACAGCTCGGTCATGCGCGTGCGGTAGTTCGTGCCGCGCCACTCGTGCGCGGCGTATTTCACGTCGACGCCGTAGGCGCTGGTGTCCTGCGAGATGACGAGCAGTTCGCGCACGCCGCTCTTCGCGAGACGTTCGGCTTCCCGCAACACTTCGTCGACCGGCCGTGACACGAGGTCGCCGCGCATCGACGGAATGATGCAGAAGGTGCAACGATGGTTACAGCCTTCGGATATCTTCAGGTAGGCATAGTGCTTCGGCGTCAGCTTGACGCCGATGTCGTTGGACGCCGCGCCTCTGCGCGATCGCGCCCGCGGCACGATATCGACGAATGGATCGTGCTTCGGCGGCAGCTGCGTGTGCACGGCGCTCATCACGCTGACGTAGTCCTGCGGCCCGGTAATCGCGAGCACGTCGGGATGCGCCGCGCGGATCACGTCGGCGCGCTTGCCGAGACAACCGGTGACGATGACCTTGCCATTCTCGGCCAACGCCTCGCCGATCGCATCGAGCGATTCCTGCACGGCTGCGTCGATGAAACCGCAGGTATTGACGACGACGACATCGGCCGCGCCGTAGCTCGGCACGATCTCGTAGCCCTCGACGCGCAGCTGGGTCAGGATACGTTCGGAGTCGACCAGCGCCTTCGGGCAGCCGAGGCTGACGAAGCCGACTTTGGGATTCTTGCGCGACATGGAAGCCATTGCTGACGAAAGACGCGATTGTACCCGGCCGCCGCGGCGCAGGCTCGAACCGGCCTGCCGCGGATCAGTCGGCGGCGGCGGGCGCGACTCCTCCGCGTGGACGGCGCACCAGCCAGCAAAACGGCACGAGCACGAGCGCGAGCCAGCCCGAGACATAGAAGATGTCGATGCTCGACATCAGGTAGGCCTGGCCCACCACCTGGCGCAGCACCAGGAACGAGGCGTTCAGATCGGCAACGCCGCGTTGCTGCAGTTGTGCCAGGGTGTGCGTGAACGACGGATCGTATGCGGTCAGCGATTCGACCAGGCGCGACTGGTGGAACGCCTCGCGGCGGTCCCAGTACGTCGTCGTCACCGAGGTCGCGAAGCTGCCGCCGGTAATGCGCAGGAAATTGCTCAGGCCCGACGCCGCCGGAATTTTTTCCGGGGGCAGTCCATCGAGCAGGATGGTCAGCATCGAGACGAAAAACATGCCCATGGCAAGGCCCTGCACCAGCAGCGGCATGACCAGCACCCGGAAACTCGCATCGGCCGTATATCCGGCGCGCATGAAGTACGACGCCGCGAACAGCACAAAGGAGGCACCTGCCAGCCAGCGCGCGTCGATGCGGCCGATGTAGCGGCCGACGAGCGGAGAAATCAGCACTGCCGTCACTCCGCTCGGCGCGGCGACCAGGCCGGCCCAGGTCGCGGTGTAGCCGAGCTGCGTCTGCAGCCACAGCGGCAGCAGCACGATGTTGCCGAAGAACACCGCATAGCCCAGGCACAGGCCCACGGTGCCGAGCGTGAAGCTGCGCGACCTGAACAGCGACAGGTCGACGATCGGATGCTTCTCGGCCTGTTCCCAGATGATCCATGCCACAAGGCCGACGAGCGCGACCAGCGCCATCACGACGACGCCCGGCGACGCGAACCAGTCGAGCTCCTTGCCCTTGTCGAGCATGATCTGCAGCGTGCCGACCCAGATGAACAGCAGGATCAGGCCGACCCGATCGATCTGCAGCCTGTGCGTCGACGTTTCCTGCGTGCGCAAGGCGCTCCAGCAGACCCCAGCACAGAACAGGCCGACCGGCACGTTGATCAGGAAAATCCAGGACCAGGAATAGTTGTCCGAGATCCAGCCGCCGAGTATCGGACCGCAGATCGGCGCCACCAGCGTCGTCATCGACCAGATCGCCAGCGCCGTGCCTTTCTTCTCCGGCGGAAACAGTGACAACAGCAGCGCCTGCGAACCGGGAATCATCGGCCCGGAGACCGCGCCCTGCAGCACGCGGAACACGATCAGGGACGACAGGCTCCAGGCGACGCCGCACAGGAACGAGGCGATCGTGAACAGCAGTACCGAAAGCGCAAACGTGCGCACGACGCCGTAGCGCTGCATCAGCCAGCCGGTCAGCGGCACCGACACGCCATTGGCAACCGCGAACGAGGTGATGATCCAGGTGCCCTGGTCGGCGGAGACGCCGAGGTTGCCGGCGATGGTCGGAATCGAGACGTTTGCAATCGTCGTGTCGAGCACCTGCATGAAGGTCGCGAGCGCGAGCGCCAGCGTCGTGACCGTGCGCATGGCGCCGGCCAGCGGTGCCGGCGCCGCGATGGCCCCGGCGGCTGCACTCATGGCTGCGCTCCGGCCATCGCAACCCGGGCCGCCTTGCCGCCGTTGTCAACGATGATGCGGGCAATGCGCGCCTCGACGGCCGGATCATCGGCCAGGCTCTGCTGCGTCGGCAGCGGCTGGGTGCGCACCTGGCCGGAGATGGTCGCGCCCGACGTGTCGTGGACGTCGACCTCGACGTTCATCGACAGGCCGATGCGCAGCGGATGCACCTTGAGTTCGGCCGCGTCGAGCGCGATGCGCACCGGCACGCGCTGCACGATCTTGATCCAGTTGCCGGATGCGTTCTGCGCCGGCAGCAATGCAAACGCGCTGCCGCTGCCGGCGGAAAGGCCGGCGAGCCGGCCGTGATAGGCGATACCGCTGCCATAAACATCGGCATGCAGCGTGACCGGCTGGCCGACGCGCATGTCCGGCAACTGCACTTCCTTGAAGTTCGCGTCGACCCAGGCATTTTCCAGCGGCACGACCGCCATCAAAGGCGCGCCGGCGGCGACGCGCTGGCCGAGCTGCACGTTGCGCTTTGCGATCACGCCGCCGATCGGCGCAACGATGTGCGTGCGATGCAACGCCAGCGCCGCATCGCGCACGGCCGCCTCGGCCGCCAACACCTGCGGGTGCGTCGCCACGGTCGTGTCGTCAATCTGCGCGGTGGTCGCATTGAGCTGTTCGCGCGCGGCATCGAGGCTAGCCTGCAACTGCACAATCGCGTCCTTGCTGTGCGACAGCTCCTCGTGCGACACGGCGCCGTCTCCGACCAGTCCGGCGCGACGCCTGTAGTCGTCCTGCGCGCGCTTGAGCGCGGTCTCGTGCTCGGCGATCTGCGCGCGCAGCTGTGCGCCCTGCGCGAACAAGGTGCGCACCTGGCGCACGGCGCGCCCAAGGTTGGCCTCGGCGTTGGTCATCGCGATGGTCGCGTCGGCCGGATCGAGTTCGAGCAGTGTCTGGTCGCGCCTGACGCTCTGCGTGTCGTCTGCCTCGACCGCAATTACGGTACCGGGCACCTCGCTGGTGACCTGCACCAGATCGCCGCTGACATAGGCATCATCGGTCGATTGGTAGTAGCGGCCGTGGAGGTACCACCACGCACCGTACGCCGCCAGTGCGACGATCACCACCGCGGCCAGGATCGTCAGGCGACGCTTGCGGGCGCCATTTGGCGCGCTCTTCGCTGCCGGATTTGCGGTTTCGGGGTTGGGAGCGTTCATAGTTGTTCTCCGGTGCATTGCAGATTTTCTAGTTCGCCGCGACCGCTGCGGTCGGTGCCGGCTCAGAATTGAAATTTCCGCCGACAGCGAGCATCAGCGCGACGCGCGCGTTGGCCTGCGCCGAAACCAGTTCGACGCGCTGGCGGCGTGCGTTCAGCACAAGCGTCTCGGCGTTGAGCACCGTCAGGTAATCGGACAGGCCGGCCTTGTAGCGTTCATTCGCGAGGCGAAACGCTGCTTCGGCCGCATCGAGCGCCTTGCGCTGGCTGCCGAGCTGATCGGCCAGCGCATCGATGCGCGTGAGCTGATCGGCGGCATCACGCACCGCGCGCAGCACGGTGTCGTTGTACGTGGCGACGCTCGAATCGATCTGCGCCGTTGCGCCGCGATAGCCCGCGTCGAGGCGACCGGCATCGAACAGCGGCAGGCTGATCGCCGGGCCGACGCCGTAGTCTGCCGACTCGGACTTGAATAGGTTGGATAGCCCGATCGCGGCGGTTCCAATGAAGGCCGACAGGTTGATGTCCGGATAAAACGCCGCTTTGGCCGCAGCCTGGCCGGCGCCGGCCGCTTCGACGCGCGCGCGCGCGGCGAGCACGTCGGGACGGCGGCCGAGGAGATTGGCCGGCAGCGCCGGCGGCAGCGGCAGCGCCGCCTCGATCTGCCAGGTCGGTCGTGCGATCTGCGCGTAGGCATCGGCGCCCTTCCCGCCCAGTGCCGCGAGCAGATGCACCGCGCGCGCCTGATCGGCCTGGGCCTGGCGCAATTCGACCTGCGCCTGTGGCACTGCCCCTTCGGCCTCGCGCAGATCGACGTTGGTGTCGATCCCGGCGCCGACGCGCCGGCGCGTGAGGTCGAGGATCTGCTGGCGCTGCGCGGCACTCAGCGCAGAAACGTCGGCGAGCGCGTACTGGCGATCCAGATCGACGTAGGCTTGCAGGACCGCCCCGGTCAGCGCGAGGCGCGCGCCGGCCGCATCGAGACCCGCCGCGAGCGTATTCGATTGCGCCTGGTCCAGCAGCGCTGCCTGGCGTCCCCAGAAATCCAGGTCCCACGACAGGTTCAAGCCCTGGTGGCCTTCCGCATGCACGCCGCCGGCATACGGCGGCGGAATGACATCGGTTCGGCTGAATCGCTGCTGCGTTACTTTTGCATCGAACGAGATCGTCGGCGAACGGCCGGCGTCGGTCGCATCGGCCACGGCCTGCGCTGCACGCACGCGCGCCAGCGCAACACCGAGCGTGGGATTGCCATCCAGCGCCTGCTGCATCAGCCGATCGAGCTGCGCATCGCCGTAGGCGTTCCACCAGTTGTCGGCCTGCGGCGCCGCGACGTTCGCGCCCAAGCCGAGTTGCGCCGGATCGAGCGCGTGCTCGCGCACCGTGACGGACGGCGGCGCGATGCAACCGGTCAGTGCCAGCGCCAGCGCGATTGAAGTCAACGGCAAAATCTTCATCACAACCTCCAGAGCGGATCAATCAGGCAGCTTGCGAAATGCGATCGCGAACCGGTTCAGCGCATTGATCGTCACGACCGCCAGAGTCAGGTCGACCAATTCTTCCGGCGTGAAGTGCGGCTTGACGCGATGCCACACCTCATCGGGAACGTGTGTCTGCTCGACGCGCGTCAGCGACTCGGTCCATTCGAGCGCGGCACGTTCGCGATCGGAGAACATGGGGGCCTCGCGCCACACGCTCAACAGCGCCAGTCGTCGTTCGCCTTCACCGGCCTTGCGCGCATCGCTGTAGTGCAGGTCGACGCAGTACGCGCAGCCATTGATCTGCGAGGCACGCATCCGCACCAGTTCGACCAGTGCTCTTTCCAGGCCGCTGTTGGCAACCTGCTGCTTCATCGCGACCAGCGCCTTCATGGCATCTGGGCCGGCCTTGTAGAAATCCAGACGCGCTTCCATCCGGTCAATCCTCGAATCATTACCCCTTGGCGGGGCGGGTGCGGTGAGGTTAATATCGACAACAATCATTTGAAATACGGCAACTGTGCAATTCATTGTTGCATCTGATAGAACAATCCAATCGAGACGAGGCTGCGAGCAGGCTGACATGGACTTGAACGATCTGCGGTATTTCGCCCTCGTCGTCGATCACGGCGGCTTCAGCGCGGCCGAACGGCACGCGCATGTGCCGAAGTCGAAGCTCAGCCGGCGCGTAGCCTTTCTCGAAGATCAACTCGGCACGCGCCTGCTCCAGCGCAGTACGCGCCGGCTGGCGCTGACCGAAGCCGGACGCGCTTTCCACGAGCATTGCTCGGCCATGGTCGTCGAGGCCGAGGCGGCGACGCAGGCGGTCGAACTGCTGCGCAGCGAACCTGCCGGGACCGTGCGCGTGACCTGCCCGCTGTCGATGGCGCATTTCTACGTCGCGCGACTCATTGGCGAGTTCATGCAGCAGCATCCCAAGGTACGCGTCGAACTCGACGCTTCCGATCGGGTCGTCAACCTGATCGAGGAACGCGTCGACATCGCCCTGCGCGCGCGCGAAACCAGCTTGCCCGACACCGGCCTGAGCGCGCGGCGCATTGCGTCCGGCCACCTGGTGCTGGTCGCCAGTCCGGACTACGGCGCTGCGAAACAGCCGCTGACCGATCCGCAGCAACTCACGCAACTCGACACGATCGGTTCGTTGCTCGAAGGTCCCGAGCAGACCTGGTCGCTGGCCGCGGGCGACGGGCGCAGCGCAAGAGTCACGCACCGGCCACGCATGCTGTGTTCGGACTTCATCATCCAGTATCAGGCTGCGCTCGCCGGCGTCGGCATCGCTCTCGTGCCGCTGCGCCTGGCATGGCACGCCCTCGACGACGGAACGCTGGTGCGCGTTGGCAAGGAATGGAGCACGCACGCGCTCGACATCTACCTGATCTTCGCCAGCCGCCGCGGCATGCTGCCGTCAGTGCGCGCACTGGTGGATTTTCTCGCCCAGCGCGTGCCGACCGCGATGGGACAGTGATGGTGTTGGGCCGAGGCCGACGCGATGTCGTGTCGACGGGATGGTCCCTTCGGTCAACGGCAACACCGTGCCGCGAGCCCCTTCGACAGTGTCACCCGGCTGCTCGGCAACGACAGTATCTTCGCCGCCGGATTCGGCGCCACGACTGAAGATCACGCGGGAACCAACGCTCGGCGCCTGCTTCGACCCTGCCGGACATCGACGCGACGGGGTTGACATCGCGGCGCGCGACCCTACCCTTGGATCGACACTGGCGAGGCGCGAACGATGGGCAAAACGATCAACCTGAACACCTCCGGAACGCAGTGCATCGGCGCGTACCTGGCCAAGCCGCAGAGCGCACCGAAGGGCGGCGTCGTCGTCGTACAGGAAATCTTCGGCGTCAATGCGCACGTGCGTTCGGTCACCGACCGCTTTGCAGCGCTCGGCTATACGGCGATCGCGCCGGCATTCTTCGATCATGTCGAGTCGGGCGTCGAACTCGGTTACGACGATGCCGGTTTCAAGCGCGGGCGAGCGCTGGTCGGCGAAATCAGTTTCGACACGGCGATCGAGGATGTCGCAAGCGCGGCCGAATCGATCAAGTCCGCCGGCCGCATCGGCGTGGTCGGTTATTGCTGGGGCGGCTCGGTCGCGCTGCTCGCGGCAATCCGGCTCGGCTTGCCGGCAGTGAGCTACTACGGCGCACGCAACGTGGCTTTCCTGCACGAGCCGCTGCGTGCTCCGGTGCAGTTCCATTTCGGGGAGAACGACGCGAGCATCCCGCCCGAGGCCGTGCAGAAGCACCGCGAGGCGTATCCCGACATGGAAACCTTCACCTATCCGACCGGCCACGCCTTCAATCGCGACGTCGACCCATCGCACTACGATGCGCCCAGCGCGAAGCTCGCGCTCGAGCGAACGCTGGCATTTTTCGCGAAAAACCTCTAGTTGCCGGCGCAATCACCACGCAATCACCAGTTTCCGCGCCAGCAGCAGACGGCCGTCGTGTTCGTTTCTTGGCCCGAATCGCGTTTGATCTGGTGAGACGGCGCGCATTGGTTCGGCGTCGAACGCCACGCCATGGCAATACGGGTACGATCCGGCTCCGACGATCGCTTTCCGCCGTGATTGCCGTCGCCCCTCGTTCGCGAGCACTGCCATGCACCATCGCCATTCGCGCGCCCGTTTGCCGCAATTCGCCGGCTTGATTGCTGTTTGCACCGCCATCCTTATTGTGCAATTCGGTGGTTCGGCGATGGCCGGCACGATCTACAGGTGCACCACTTTCGACGGCACGATTGCGTTTCGCGACCAGCCATGCGAAGCGGCCGATTCGCAAACCGAGGTGTCGGTCCACAGCACGACGCTGTCCGGCGGCGCCAGCGCCACATCCCCGGGCGAGGATCAAGCCGTGTCCGACACCGGCCCGGCAACCACGTCTGCACCACCGAAAGACTGCAGCGACTGGATCCCGCCGCCATGGAAGGTCGAAGTAGCGCCGCCACCGCCACCCGACCTCGGCGCCTTTCCGCGCGACCCGGAGGGCAGCCGATCGTCGTCCCCGGGCCGGACATCAACCTTGTCGCCGTCACGCCGGACCGACGCGATGCGATGTCGGTGCAGACGGAATGCACGGCCATGATCGACGCCTGCTTTCACAAGGACAACGACAAGCGCAATTCCTACGACGCCTGTTTCAATTCGGCGCCGCGCTGCCAATCCTCGCGCCCGTGGGAAGCGAACAAACCGTGCTGCCCGGACGCGTGCTGGCAGAAATACGCGGACCTGCGCCGACAGTGCGTCGACCCGTTCGGCGCATCGACCCGCGTGTTCTTCAACGACCATTGCGTACCGGGCGTTGCCGAGATGCTGGGAGGAACCAAGCCGCCCTAGCGGCCTGTAACGCTGTCCTCGACGTTCGATTTTCCAGCAAGCCCTGCGGCCGCGTCGGGAATGCCCGAGAGCCGGAACACCGGCGAGAATTCGCTGCACCATTCGGCTTTGTCCTCTTCCGGTAGCCCCTCAGGCGACGATGGGGCAGAATCGGACGATCGAGAATCCTCCTGGCCATGCCGATGTCCGAATCCGATCGAGCCGAAATGCTGCCCTCGGCCACGTTCGAACTCGACCCGCGCCTCGAGGCCGACACCCATCGCATCGGCGACCTGCCGCTTGCGCGCGTTCTGTTGTTCGACGATGCACGCTTCCCGTGGCTGGTTCTGGTGCCGCGCCTGGCCGGATTGCGCGAGTTGATCGATCTGGCACATGACGATCAACATCGCCTGCTCGACGAAATCAATCGCTGCGCACGGGTACTGCGTGCGCTCGACAAACCCGACAAGCTCAATGTCGCCGCGCTCGGCAATGTCGTCGCGCAGCTGCACGTACACGTGATCGCGCGCTACACGCACGACGCCGCGTGGCCGCGACCGGTCTGGAATGTCGGCAGCGCGCAGAGCTATTCACCTGACGCATTGCGGGTACGCCTCGCCACGTTGCGCGCGGCGCTGCAGATCGAACCCGACGCATGAGCAGCGCGCGCATCGAACCGTTGGGCGACAGTGCGCTGCTGGTCCGGGTCGGCGATCGTATCGACGAAGAAACCAATGCGGCCGCGCTCGCCCTGGCCGGCACGTTGCACGCTGCGCGACTGCCCGGAGTCAGTGATGTGGCCCCGGCCTACGCCAGCGTCGCCGTACGCTTCGACATCGGCGCATGGCGCGCGGCAGATGATCAACGTCCTGCGCATGCGCGCCTCGCACAACGCATCCGCGAACTGGTTGAGGCTTTGCCTCACGAGCCGCAGACCCATTCGACAGACGCTGCAAATGGAAACGACAGCAGCGCAGCGGCAGCAGCATCTGAGAATCGTTCGCCCGCCAACCGTGGAGATGATCAGATCGAGGTCCCGGTCTGCTATGGCGACGCGTTCGGCCCCGACCTCGATGCCGTCGCGGCACACGCCGGACTCGATGTGCGCGACGTGATCGCGCGGCATGTGCAGGCAGACTACCGCGTCGCCATGCTCGGCTTCATGCCGGGATTTCCGTATCTGCTCGGTCTGGATGCGACGCTGCATGCACCGCGCCGCGCAAGTCCGCGCACGCGCGTGCCGGCCGGCTCGGTCGCGATCGGCGGCGCGCAGACCGGCATCTATCCGCGCGAGTTACCGGGCGGCTGGCAACTGATCGGTCGCACGCCGCTGGCGCTGTTCGATCCACTGCGCCATCAGCCTGCACTGTTGCGACCGGGACAGCGCGTACGTTTCCGCCGGATCGACGCCGACGAGTTCGAGGCGCTGGCGCGATGACCATTCGCGTCCTGTCGCCCGGCTGGCTGACCAGCGTGCAGGACACCGGCCGCAGCGGCCATGCCGCGATCGGCGCCGGTGTCGCCGGTGCCATGGACGGCGCGGCGCTGCGCCTCGCCAACGCGCTCGTCGGCAACAGCGGAAATGCCGCAGCGGTCGAAATCACATTGCGCGGCCCGCGCTTGCGTTTCGAGACCGACGCGCTGATTGCGCTGACCGGCGCCACGATCGATGCGCGCTGCGGCGCGCAGGCGATTCCCGCGTGGCGGCCGGTAGCGATCGGCGCCGGCGGCGAGTTGGAACTCGGCGACATGCGCCGCGGCGCGCGCGCCTACCTTGCCGTTGCCGGTGGTATCGACGTTGCCGAAGTGCTCGGCAGCCGCAGCACGGACATCAATGCCGCGCTCGGACCGTTCAACGGACGCGGCCTCGTTGCCGGTGATGAACTGCCGATTGCCGAGATGGCGCCGGAGCGATTCGCGCGTTTGCGGCGCGCATTGCGCGCCACGTCGCCCGACCGCGCCGGCGAATCCGGCGGTGTCGTGGCCGCGCACTGGTCGCTCGATCCACAACCGTGGTTCGACCTGCGCGGCGATCTCCCGGTCGCCCTGCTGCGCGGCAGCCATTTCGACAGGCTCGACGCGGCCTCACGTCAGGCGCTGTTTACCGACAGCTTCCGCGTCGGCAACGAATCCAATCGCGTCGGCTATCGGCTCGAAGGGCCCCGATTGAATCCTGGCGAGCCGCTGGAGCTGATCTCCGAGGGTGTCGTTCCGGGCACTGTGCAGCTGCCGCCGAATGGCAGCCCGATCGTGCTCATGGCCGAGTCGCCGACAACCGGCGGCTACCCGCGCATTGGCCACGTCGCCTCGGTCGACCTGCCCCGGCTTGCCCAACGCCGGCCCGGCGAACACGTGCGCTTCGTCGAAACCTCGCTGGCCGAAGCGCAATCGCGCTATCTTCAGCGCGAACATGCGCTGATCGCGCTGACGCAGGCGATCGGCGAACGCCTGTCGGCCGCCTGATGTCGAAGGTCCGGACGTGCCGCCCGGCAAACGTGCGGTGACTGCAGCAACGCGCTCTTGCTTTGCTTGGTGTCCATCGTGTACTTCGTGGTCCAACTCCTCAGCCTGACCGCATCATGGTTTCCGACTCCAAATCCATCGACCTGAACTGCGACATCGGCGAATCGTTCGGCGCATGGCGCATGGGCGCCGATGCCGAAGTGATGCCGTGGATCACCTCGGCCAATATTGCTTGCGGATTTCACGCCGGGGATTTTTCCACAATGCGGCACACCGTCGCGCTCGCCGCCCAGCATGGCGTCGCTATCGGCGCGCATGTCTCGCTGCCCGATCTGCAGGGCTTTGGTCGGCGCGAGTTGCGCGTGACAGCGGACGAGGCCTACTCGATGACGCTGTACCAGATCGGCGCACTGTCTGCTTTTACGCGTGCCGCTGGCACGCGTATCGCGCACGTCAAGCCGCATGGCGCGCTCTACAACATGGCGGCGAAGGATGCGGCACTGTCGCAGGCGATCGCACGTGCGGTTCGCGAGTTCGACGAAAACCTGATTCTCGTCGGCCTCGCCGGCAGCGAACTGCCGAAAGCCGGAGCGGCCGTCGGATTGCGCGTCGCGCACGAGGCCTTCGCCGACCGCCGGTACGAGCCCGACGGCTCGCTGACACCGCGAAGCAAACCGGACGCCGTCATCGACGACGTGGACACGGCGGTCGCCCAGGCACTGCAGATCGCCGCCGGGCGCAACGTGACGATCCGCAACGGCAGCACGATCGAACTGCACACCGACACGATCTGCGTGCATGGCGACCGGCCCGATGCCGGCGCGTTTGCAAGGCAGCTGCGTGAGGCGCTCGACCGATCGGGAGTGCTCGTTCGGCGGGTTGGCCTGTAGCGAAGCTGCGTAAACCAACGCCAGACAGGGCGCTCGGCGTGAGCTGGCCACGCGCCCTCGCGCTACGTCGTGGTGGCTGATCGCCCTGGTGCTTTGCGTGCGCCGGCTTCCCTCAGGCGCAACTCGAGATCCGCCGCCTCAGCGAATGCTGTCGATCAACGCTTTCGGTTCGTAAACGACGCCGCCCTTGATCACGCGATCGGCGTGACTGAAATTGGCGACGTCGGCGAGCGGGTCGGCATCGAGCAGAACCAGGTCGGCGTGCTTGCCCGGCGCAATGGCGCCGATGTCGGTGCGCCCCATGGCCCTTGCACCGTTCGTCGTCGCGCTGCGCAGCACCTGCAGCGGCGTCAGGCCCGCGTCGCGCATCAGTGCCATCTCGCGGAACACCGACGGGCCGTGCAGCGTGCCGATGTTGCCGGCGTCGGTGCCCATGACAATCGGGATGCCGGCGTCCCACAGCTTCTTGAGGTTCTGCTCCGCCATCGTCGGTGCCTTGATCGGCGGTGGGTCGGCGATCAGCCTGGCGACACGCGGCGGAATCTTGTCCTTCGGCATCGTGTCGAGGTCATGCATCGCGGCAAGGATCTGCGGATCGGCCAGACGCTGTTCCTCGGGCGTCGCCTGCCAGCGATTCGACAAGGCGTGGGCATAGCCATTGCGCACGAACAGAGTCGGGCACAGCAGCGCGTGGTTCCTGCGCATCAGTGCGATGAATTCGTCGTCGATCGGTTCCTCGAACACCGAATGAACCAGGTAGTCCGCACCGGCGCGCAGCGAGGCTTTGGCCACGTCGAGTTCAGTCGCGTGCACGGCCAGGCGCAGATGTGCCGCGTGCGCCGCGTCACCGGCCGCCTTGACGATGGCTTCCTGCTTCGCCATGTCGTCGCCCTTCTGGTGGATGAACCAGACCTTGATGAAATCCGGTTTGCGTTCCAGTTCGCGCGCAACCAGCGCACGCGCCGCCTCGGGCGATTCGATCTTGATGATCGGCGGATCACCGAGGTCGAGCTTGACGCGATCGACCATCGAGATCAGCGGTCCGGCAACTTCGACGCGCGGCGCGGCCGCGGTCTTGGCGGCGCTATCGCGCATGTCGAAGTTCCAGAACGGCCCGCCGATGTCGATCACGCTGGTGACGCCGCTGGCAAGCCAAGCCTTGAATGTCGCCGGCAGGCGCGCCTTGTTGCGCGCGACCTCCTGCGCATACGGCATGACGGCATTGAAGTCGGCGACGTCGGGGCGCGTGTACAGGTTGCCGGACTGGAAGAAATGAACATGGCCATCGATCATGCCGGGAATGAGCCACTTGCCCTTGCCGTCGATGCGCGGTACACCAGCCGGAACCGCGGTCGATGCACGCGGACCGACCGCGGTGATCCGGTCGCCGGAAATCACGACTGTCGCATCCGCGATCGCCGCATCGGCGCCATCGCGTTCGGGGTTGACGACAGTCACGCCGACGATGGCCAGCTGACCGGCACGTTGCTTCGCGGGAGGCGTTGTCGCGCAGCCGGTGACGAGCAAGATCCCGATCACGAATAGCACCACGCGCGCCTTGTTCATGGCATTCTCCAAAAAATCTCTTGAAGCGACCGCGCAGCTTGGCGGCGCCGGCATACTGACTCACAATAGTGCACATTCCAAGAGCGCGCGGCAGAACAGGGAAATCTCCACGCGGTCGTCGGCAGTAGTCTTCGTTCGCCCATCGGGGGAAGGTGCCTCACCTGCATGTGCCGGTGGCGACGCGGAAATTGCTGCCCGTCGCGGCACATGCAGGTGAGGCGGATGGAGGGTCCGACATCGAATGTGCGTCGATAAATGCACCGAAACCTCACCCCGATCCCTCTCCCGGAGGGAGAGGGGCTCAATCCGAACAATCTATCCTCTTTCTCGCCGGATCCAAGCATGAACTACTGGCCACTGCTCGGCATCGCGATCGTCGTGATCGGCTTTGCTCGGCGCATGAATCCGGCGCTGGTCGTGGTCGTTGCCGGCATCGTCAGCGGCTTGCTGGCAGGCCTGTCGATTGCGGACCTGCTCGCGCTGCTCGGGCGCGCATTCGTGTCGAACCGCTTCGTGCTGGTCCTGATCATGACCCTGCCGACGATCGGCCTGCTCGAGCGCGCCGGCCTGCGCGAACGCGCACATGGCTGGATTGCCGGGCTGCATCACCTGACGCTCGCACGCCTGCTGATCGCCTACCTCGGCGTGCGGCAGATCCTGTCGACGCTGGGCCTGATCTCGGTAGCCGGCCACCCGCAAACCGTGCGCCCATTGCTCGCGCCGATGGCGGAAGCCGCAGCCGAAAAAATCGATCCGGCACTCGACGACGAGCAGCGTGATCGCGTCAAGGCGCTGGCTGCGGCCACGGACAATGTCGGGCTGTTTTTTGGCGAGGACGTGTTTCTCGCCTTCGGCGCCGTGCTGCTGATCCAGGGTTTCCTGGCGCAGCACGGCATCGAACTTGATCCACGCAGCATAGCAATCTGGGCGCTGCCGACCGCGATCGCCGCGTTCGTGATCCATGCGCTGCGCATTGTCTGGTTCCAGCGCAGGCTGCGCCGCAATGCAACAGCGCTCGCAAGACGAGAGGCGGGCGATGCTGCGCATTGAATACGTATACTGGGCGTGCGGACTGCTGCTGCTCGCCGCAGGTGCATTCGAGTTTCGCGATCGCCGCTATCCGCAGGCCGCGTTCTGGACGATCCTGGCAGTCTGCTTCGTCGGCGGCGACGCCGTGTCGGCAGCGGACCGGACCGGCAATTTCCTGCCTGCGCAACTCGCCGGTATCGCCGTGATCGTGCTGGCCGGCATCGCCGGCTCGGGCCAGTTGGCTCGCAAGCCGACGGATGACAGCGAAGCACCACGGCGCCGCGCCAGCGCCGAGCGCCTCGGCAACTGGCTGTTTGCACCGGCACTGGCCATTCCGTTCGTGACGCTCGGCCTGGTCCTGGTCACACCGTATGCACGAATCGGCAAGTTCGCGCTGATCGATGCGGGCCAGTCCACGCTGATCGCACTCGGCACGGCCTGCGTGATCGCCGCGGTCGCGGCGATGCTGCTGACACGCGCCACCGTTCCCACGGCCCTGCGCGAAAGCACGCGCCTGCTCGACGCGTTGTCGTGGGCCGCATTGCTGCCGATGCTGCTGGCGACGTTGGGTGCCGTATTCGCGGCGACTGGCGTCGGCGAGGCCGTCGCTCATCTGGTCTCGGCGGCGATCCCGACGCAGTCGCGCGATGCCTGCGCATTCGCCTACGGCATCGGCATGGCCGTGTTCACGATCATCATGGGCAATGCATTTGCCGCGTTTCCGGTGATGACCGCGGGCATCGGCCTGCCGCTGCTGGTCGGCCGGCACGGTGCGCACGCAGCCGTCGTCGGCTCACTCGGCATGCTGTGCGGTTACTGCGGCACGCTGCTGACGCCGATGGCAGCGAATTTCAATGTCGTGCCGGCCGCCTTGCTCGAACTGCGCGACCCGAACGGCGTCATCCGTGCGCAGTGGCCGACGGCGCTGGTACTGTTGACCACCAACCTCGTCCTGCTCGACTGGCTGGCATTTCGATGACCGCACGCGCCCCGGTACTACTGACCGGCTTCGAAGCCTTCGCCGACGAAACCGAAAATCCGTCGCTGCTGATCGCGCGCACGCTCGACGGCGAACTGATCGCGGGCCGGCGCGTGGTCGGCGCGGCGCTGCCGACCGAATTCGCGCGCGCACTCGTCGAACTCGAAGCGCTGATCGACGCGCATCGTCCCGCACTCGTGCTCGCGGTAGGCCAGGCTGGCGGCCGCGCCGAAATCTCACTCGAGCGTGTCGCGATCAACCTGATCGATGCGCGCATCAAGGACAACGCCGGCGGGCAACCGGTCGACGTGCCGGTCATCGACGGCGCACCCAACGCCTACTTTTCGACGTTGCCGCTCAAGGCGATGCTGAAGCGCCTGCACGAAGCGCAGATTCCGGCCGCGCTGTCGCATACGGCCGGCACGTTCGTCTGCAACCAGGTGTTCTTCGGCCTTGCTCATCGGCTGGCGACGAAGCAGCGTCGGCTACGCGGCGGCTTCGTGCACGTGCCGTACCTGCCCGAGCAGGCCGCACGCCACCCCGGTACGCCGAGCCTGTCGCTGACGACGATGATCGAGGCGATCCGCCTCTGCCTGCAAACAGCGCTGACCACCAGAAGCGACCTGCACTTCGCTGCCGGCGCAACGCACTAGAGCGTTTTTGATTTAGCTGCATACGTAGCCAGATGACTTGAAGTAGTTGCTACATTCAGCGGCAGAGAACTCGTCGAGGAGATTGCCGATCTCGTCCCACAACGCCTGGACTGTGCGCTTGGCGGCTTTGCGCAGC
>DASXKR010000015.1:0-6501 GCA_036496665.1 Rudaea sp.
CAGGTCTTCGATCGGACGGAATTCGATCGCGGCCTTCCAGTTGCTGGTGCTGCCGAAGTTGCTGTACTTCGAGTAGCGGTCGCCGAGGTCGATGTTCAAGGAATGAACGAATGGCAGATCCTTGAGCACCGGAATCAGCAACTCGGCGTACGCTTCCTTGACGTTGAAGCCACCCTGCGCGGGCGAGCTGCAGATCGAGCTCGGGCCGGGGCAGGCAAGATTCGGTACGCCACCGGGTGCCGAGAAGGTCGTGTTGACCAGCGGATCGACCTGGCTGTTCAGGTATTCCTTGCGGTACAGCACGCCGAAGGCCGCCTGGACATCGCCGGCCGGCAGGCTGAACAGGGAGCCGTTGGCCGAAGCCTCGGCCGAGCGCGTCTGATACAGGAAGGTATTGAACGGGCTGATCTTCGCTGCGTTGAGGATCGCCAGGGTGTTCGGATCGTTCTGATTGAAGATGTCGATCGGTGTACAGGCTGCGGCGCCCGGTGCCGTGGTACAGCCGAACGAGTTCGCGATCGTGGAGATGTTGATGAAATTGAGCGAGCGCGATTCGACCGTCGACTTGCCGTAGCTCATATGGGCGTCCCAGTTCCAGCTGGTGTCGCCGAAGTTGCCCTTGAAGCCGAAGTTGCCTTCCTCGGTGGTATTGGCGATCTTCGAGCCGCGATTGCCGAGCGAGGTCAGACGCATGGCGATCGTGCTCGACGCGCCATTGGTGCCGAACGTCACACCGAACGGGTTGTAGTACTGATTCGCCGGAACGACCAGGCCGTTGGAAACCAGATCGAACGGATACGGCGCCAGCTGCGTATGCGCCACCATCTTGTGGAAGAGCAATTCCGTGTAGGCTTCGACGTTGTCGGTGAGCTTGTAGTTGCCCAGCACGAACAGGCCGGTACGCTCGTTCGGGATCAGGTCGTAGTTGCCGACCGCCTGGAAATTGAAGCCATCACTGCTGGAGTTGTAGCAGCGGAACTCGCCCGCTTTCGGCGGCGTCGTCGTGCTCGGCAGATTGAGGCCCGAAAGAGTGACCGACGTGCAGCCCAGCTGCGTAGCGATCGGCGAACCTTTCGGCACGAAGAAGCGGCCGCCCGGCGTGCGCGAGGAACCGCCGTGCGTATTGATGCTGGTGTTGTAGGCGTACTGTGCATTGCGCGAGAAATTGCGGTTGGCAGCCGAGACCGCATCCTGCTTGTCGTACTGGATGCCCATCACGATGCTGCCCTTGTCGGTCGTCTGACCGAAAATGGCGTGATAAGCCTGGCGGTGGCCGTCGTCCCGATCGGATTCGCCGAAGTCCGCTCCGAACTCGGCACCCTGGTAATTGGAACGCGTGATGATGTTCACGACGCCGCCGATGGCATCGGAACCGTACACGGCCGAGGCGCCGTCGTTCAGCACTTCGATGCGTTCGACGATCGCGACCGGCAGCAGGTTCAAGTCCTGCAACTGGAACGGAATGCGGTGACCGTTGATCAGCAGCAAGGTGCGGTTCGAACCCAGGCCGCGCAACGACACGCCGGATACGCCGGTGCCACCATTGTTGACCTGAGGATTGAAGGCGTTGCCAGCGATCGACGGCAATTGCTGCACGAGGTCGCCCAGGTTGACCTTGCCGGATGCCTGGATCGCAGCGCGATCGATCGTTACGACCGGGTTGGCCGTCTCGATGTCTACACGGCGAATGTTGGAACCGGTCACCACGATGGTTTCGAGGGACTGGCTCTTCTGATCGGTATTGTTATTTGGTGCGGTTTGCGCCTGGGCGGTACCCAGCGTAGTCGCTGTCGCGGCCACGCCGAAAGACAACGCCAAGCGGACCGCCGACGAAAGCTTATTCGCGTCGAGTCTCATTACACTCTCCAACGTCAGGTTGTACAACAGATTCGGGACAAAGGTTTCCTTCCATGGAAAAACCAATACTGGCTCACCAAAAAACCATTGGTAGCGATCGATACTAGCAACAAATGCTTAACATGGGAACCCCTGTTGTGTTAACGCAACAGGCCGTGGCCAAAGGGTTTTCGAGGTTATCGGGGGACGAGATTGTCCGCCTGATTGACATCGGCGGAGGGATGTAGTGACCAAGGGTCGGAGCGCCCCTGGTCGGCGGGCGATCAGGACAGGCTAGAGGTCCTGATGGTATTGCACGTACGGGACGCGGGCCTGGTTGCTGTCGACCTCGCGGGCTCCGGGTTCGTTGAGGCTGGGGAGCATGCCGGAGGACCACAGATTCTGCGTTCCGACACTGAGCTGGCCCTGCCACGGCGTCCGCCAGGACAAGCCGATATCCAGCCCTGCCCAGCGCGAATTGCCGTTGAATGCATCGACCGGACCGAGCACGTGGCCGGTCACGTTGCCGCTGAAAGAACCGTAGCGCAGGCCGAACGTGACGGCCGCCTGATTGAGGCTCGTGAGTGGGGTGCTGCCCGCCGGTGCGTACAGTTGTATGTGGTTTAGGCTCGCACCGAGGTCGAGACCGGTGGGACCGTCGAAGCGCCAGCGGCCCAGCGCGCTGAGTCCGGCATTCTGTACATCGCTGCCTTCGAGGCCCGGTATCAGCAACGTCGGAAACGTCGTGCTGCCGGCGGTCCCGAACAGATCGATCGGTGCACGGCCCGAATTGCCCGGCGTGGTGTAGTCATGGTGGTACCACGCCATGCCGTAGCTCAGGTCAAGGTCGAGATTGTCGAGTACGGCCCAGTCGGCGCCGAGTTGCATTGCGCCGCTGCGCGCCAGCGTGGTGCGCTCGCTGCACGATGCATCGGCCAGGGCCGGAGCGACCAGCGGGCTGCATGACCAAGCCGCAGCGTACGTCGGACCGAGCAGCAGGCCACGGCCGAAGGTGGCGTAGACCGCGGTGTCGCGATTGAGATTCAACAGCAGGCCGCTGGTCACGAAGTTCGTCACGTCGACGAATTTCCAATCGGCAGCCGAACCGATCTGCGGACGCTGTGGCTTGGCCGGCAGCTGGTTGTCGGCCGAGGCCACGATCGCCAGAATGCGTCCATCCGGCGTGCCCCACAGCGGCGTGGCTTGAAGATTGCTTAGTGCCGGCCGGGCCGGAGTTTGCGAATGCAGCAACTGATCGACGAGCAACGGCTGCGCCATGACCGGTGCCTGCGTGACGTCCACGGCCGACTGCGCCGCACACAGTGCGGACGTCAGGATCAATGGCAGAATGGCGCAGAGTCGACGCATCAAGTAAGTTGGGTCTCGAAATTCTTTGCGAACGGACTATTTACAGATTCTTCGTGTCGAGCTTAAGTTCCCTTCAAGCCTTTATACGCAACACACGAAATTCGGCAAGCATTCTAACGCAAATTATGGAAAACTAACAAATCCTTCTGCCAGGTCCTGTTCGGGAGTGGACGGCAATGGAGAAAGGCCCGGAACGAATGTGAGGTCGTTCCGGTTTCCAGGGGTAACAAGCGGCACTTATGTCGTCTTTGAGTCCATTACCGCATCCGAGCGCTGTCCTTTCCGCGGGGACTGGCGAGTCGGGCGATCCGCCGCTGCCCGGCTTCGAGGAATTGCTGCGCGCGTTGACCCGTGAGGAGACAGCCGCGGCCGCAGCGGCCATGATGCGCAACTGGGTCGGCGCCGCCCAGGCCGAGTTTCTCTGGCTGCCGCTGCCGGAAGATGCCATGGCCGCCGGTTCGGAGCCGGCCTTGATTCGCCTGGCGCAAGCGGCGGTGGCGCGCGACCAGCTGATCAGCGAACCCGACGCCCCGGGGGAGACCCTGCCGGTATGGGTTGGCGTTGCCGTGCCGCTGCACTGCGACGACCGCATCGCGGCCGTGTTGACATGCCGCATCGCCGCCGAACGCTGGTCGCAGCCGAGCTGCCAGCAACGCTTCGGGCGCGTCGAATTCCTGACGTCGGTCCATCTTTGCAGCCTGCATGCGCTGGAAGACCTGCGCGGTTCGGTACGCCGTCTCGAACAGGCCGAACGCCTGCAGCGCGCGCTGTTCGCAATCGCCGACCAGGCCAGCGCCGACCGCGAAATGCCCGATGTATTCCGCGCCCTGCACGGCATCGTCGCCAGCCTGATGTACGCGGAGAATTTCTACATCGCGCTGTACAACCCGGCGCACGACAGCCTGCAGTTCGCCTATTACATGGACGTGGCCGACACCGATCCGCCGCCGCAGGACCACCAATTTCCGATGGAGGACCGGCGCAACAGCCTGACCTGGTACCTGGTCAAGGGCGGTCGCGCGCTGATGGGAACGCTGCCGCAACTGCGCGCGCAGGTGCCCGGGCCGGTCGCCGACTTCGGCCCGGACTGCGTCGACTGGCTCGGCGTGCCTCTGCTGCGTGGCAACCAGGTCGTCGGCGGTATCGTTGTACAAAGTTATACCGACGACGCGCGCTTCGCCGAGGAAGACCGCACGCTGCTGACCTATGTTGCGCAGCACATCCAGACCGCGCTCGAACGGCGCATGGCGCATGAGGAACTCGAGCGGCGCGTCGCCGAACGCACCGACGCGTTGCGCGACGCCAATCGCGTGCTGCAGCAACAGGTCCTCGAGCGGCAGCGCGGCGAACGCCTGCAGGCGGCCTTGTTCCGCATCGCCGAGCTGGCCAACACGACCGAGAGCCTCGAGGAGTTTTACGCCGCGGTGCATCGTGTCGTCGGCGGGCTGCTGTACGCGCGCAATTTCTACATTGCGTTGCTGTCGGACGACCAGACGCACCTGATGTTTCCGTACTCGGTCGACGAGCATGATCAGCAGCGCGATCCGCGCCGGCTGGGCCAGGGCCTGACCGAGTACGTGCTGCGCACCGGCAGCGCGCTGCTCGCCGACCGCGCCGGACTCGAGCGCCTGTACGGCCGCGGCGAAGCGCATCCGATCGGCACGCGCTCGCGCAGCTGGCTCGGCGTGCCGCTGATCTGCGCCGAGCGCCCGGTCGGCGTGCTCGCCGTGCAGAGCCATACCGACGAGCACTCCTACACGCCGCGCGACCAGGAACTGCTGACCTTCGTTTCCTACCACATTGCCAACGCACTCGAGCGCAAGCGCAATGCCGAGACCTTGAAGCAGGCGTACTCGAAGCTCGAACAGCGCGTGGTCGAGCGCACCGGCGAACTCGCCGCGGTCAACCGCGACCTGCGCGAACAGATCATGGTGCGCGAGCGCGTCGAGCGCCAGCTCAAGTATGAGAACCTGCACGACGCACTGACCGGCCTGCCGAACCGCAATTTCCTGATCGAGAAGCTGAGCCAGGCACTGAGCGTGTTCGCGCGCGATCCGCGCCAGCGCTTCGCCGTGCTGTTCGTCGATCTCGATCGCTTCAAGGTGGTCAACGACTCGGTCGGCCACCTGGTCGGCGACGAGCTGCTGAACGAGGTCGGCGCGCGCATCGCCGCCGTGCTCGAACCGCGCGACCTGGTCGCGCGCCTGGGCGGCGACGAGTTCGCGATCGTCCTGCACGGCGTCGAGAATGCGGACGACGCGATCGCATTCGCCCAGCGCATCATCGAGACGCTGAACGCACCGATCCGGCTCAGCGGCAAGGAACTGTTCACGTCGGCATCGATCGGCATCGCCATGGCCGCGCCGCATTATCGCCAGGCCGAGGAACTGCTGCGCGATGCCGACGTCGCGATGTATCGCGCCAAGAGCGAAGGCCGCCACCGCCACGCGCTGTTCGACGAAGAGCTGCATCTGGAGGCGATGCGCCTGCTCGATCTGGAAGGCGACCTGCGCCGGGCCATCTCGCGCAGCGAATTCACGCCGTTCTTCCAGCCGATCCTGCGCCTGTCGACGCGCCGCATCGTCGGCTACGAGGCGCTGCTGCGCTGGCGCCACCCGCAGCGCGGTCTGCTAGAGCCGGCCGATTTTCTCGGCGTCGCCGAAGACACGGGCCTGGCCGAGCAGATCGACTGGAAGATCTTCGAGCGCGTGTTCGAAGTCACGCCGGCATTGCTCAGCACCGGCGCCGAATTCGTCAGCATCAATCTGTCCGGCCGGCATTTCCGTTCGCCGACGGTCTGCGACGATTTGCTCGCACTGATGCGCCAGCACTATGTCGCGCCGGCCAGCATCCGCATCGAAGTCACCGAGCGCACGCTGATCGATAACCCGGCGGTGGTCAAGGAAATGCTCGAGTCGCTGCGCCGCAGCGGGCTCGGCCTCGCACTCGACGATTTCGGCACCGGCTATTCGTCGCTGAGCTACCTGCATCAGTACCCGCTGCATTCGCTGAAGATCGACCGCTCGTTCATCTCCGAGCTGAACTCACTCGAGACCAAGGGCAGCGTCGCCGTGGTGCGCGCGATCCAGGCGCTGGCAGAATCGCTCGATATGGAAGTGATCGCCGAAGGCATCGAGACCGACGCGCAATACGTCACGCTGGTCGAATTGGGTTGCCTGTACGGTCAGGGCTTCCTGTTCGGCCGTCCGCAGCCGGCCAGTGTGTGGCTGGAGCGCGCATCGGCGTTCAGTCATTCGGCGGATTAGCTTAGGAGTGAGGCGTGAGGGGTGAGGGGTG
>DASXKR010000016.1:0-12069 GCA_036496665.1 Rudaea sp.
TAGAACATTGCCTTCTTTATCTTGCTCTTCAGCGACTCGATGTTTTCCTTGTACGTCGCGACAGTATCCAGAACGGTGTCGAGCACACCCGCGGACTCGCCGGCCTTGACCAGGTTGCAGAACAACTCGTCGAACTGCACCGGATGTTTGGCCAACGACTCCGCCAGCGTCGAGCCGCCTTCGATATTCGTCTTGACATCCATCAGCATGTTCTTCATGCGCGGATTGGTCTGGCCATTCGCAATGATCTCGAACGCCTGGACCATCGGCACACCGGCACTCATCATGACGGAGATCATGCGGCTGAACACCGCGATCTCGCGCGCCTTGATGCGCCTGCCCGACGCGCCGAACAGCGGCTTGCCCTTCGCCTTTACTGACGTAGGATTGATCCCCTGCCGGCGCAATTCGGCGCGCACCAGACTCGGGTTCTTGGCGGAGTACTCGCCCCTGATCTTGGTGCCGCGCTTGTCGATGCCGACCCAGGTGAAGGACTCGAGCTGACTTACCTGCGCTCGAGCGCGGCCGACTTGTGCGGTCCTCTTGGCCGTTGCAGTAGCGGTAGCCATGATTTAGTCCTTGGTTACACGATTGATTTCGGCAAGGCTGGTAATGCCATTCTTGACTTTGAGCAACGCCGATGCGCGCAGATCGCGGATACCGGCCGCATTTGCCGCGTGCGTGATCTGGATGGCACTACCGCCGTTAAGGATGATGTTGGCGATCGTTTCGGTAATCGGCATCACCTGATAGACACCGGTACGGCCCTTGTAGCCGTCGTTGCAGCCGGAGCAACCGACTGCATCATACAGCGTGATGCCCTTGTCGATTTCTTCCTGCGTGAATCCCTCGGCCAGCAACGCGGTGGACGGAAGATTGAGCGCACGCTTGCAGTCATGCAGGCGGCGCGCAAGCCGCTGTGCGATCACCAGCGTCACCGACGAGGTGATGTTGTACGGCGCGACGCCCATGTTCATCAGACGCGAGATCGATTGTGGTGCGTCGTTCGTGTGCAGTGTCGACAGCACCATGTGACCGGTCTGCGCCGCCTTGATCGCGATCTCGGCGGTCTCCAGGTCTCGGATTTCGCCGACCATGATCACGTCCGGGTCCTGGCGCAGGAACGCGCGTAGCGCCGCAGCGAACGTCATGCCGCGCTTCTGGTTCTGCTGCACCTGGTTGATGCCCGGCACGCGGATTTCGACCGGGTCTTCGACCGTCGAAATGTTGCGGCCGTCGACATTGAGAATATTCAACGCGGTATACAGTGACACCGTCTTGCCGGAACCGGTGGGGCCGGTCACGATGACCATGCCGTACGGCTTCTCGATTGCCTCCAGGAACAACTGCTTCTGGTCGTCCTCGTAGCCGAGCTTTTCGATACCGAGGCGGGCGGCGGAGCCGTCGAGGATACGCAGCACGACCTTTTCGCCGAACAGGGTCGGGCAGGTGCTCACGCGAAAGTCGATCGACTTGCTCTTGGAAAGGTTCAGTTTGATGCGGCCGTCCTGCGGCACGCGGCGCTCGGCAATGTCGAGGCCGGACATGACCTTCAGGCGCGACGAGATGCGCGGCGTCAGCTTGACCGGCGGCGATGCGACCGAGCGCAGGATGCCGTCCATGCGCAGGCGCACGCGGAAGTTGTTCTCGTACGGTTCGAAATGGATATCCGACGCGCCGCGCTTGATCGCATCGATCAGCACGCGGTTGACGAAACGGATGATCGGCTTGTCCTCGTCGCCGCGCGCGTCGAAGCCGGTGTCGTTGGTTTCGAGATCGCCGCCGTCGAGATCGAGTCCGTCGAGCCCTTCGTCCTCCTCCAGGCCTTCGATCGAGGTGCCCGCGGCGTTGAACGCCTGCTCTATGACGATGCCGAGCTGGTCCTCGCTGATCAGGATCGGTTCGATCGTGTGATTGGTCTGGAACTTGATCTCGTCGAGGGCGTGCAGGTTGGTCGGATCGGAGATCCCGACAAAAAGACGGTTGCCGCGTTTGAACAGCGGCAGTGCGCGATGCTTGTTGATGAGTTCTTCGCTGATGAGCTTCAGCGGCAGCTGGGCGATGTCGAGAGACTGCGCGTCGATCAACGGGATGCCGAACTCGGCCGAGGCGGCCTGGGCGACTCGGGCGCTGTCGACCAAGGCATGTTCGACCAGGAACGTACCGAGCGGAATCTTCTGTTTGGAAGCGGCCTCGAGCGCTCTGCGCGCCTCGGATTCGACCAACACCCCTTCGGCCACCAGTCGGCGCGAAATCCCGGTCAACCCGGTCAGGGGTGCGGGATTCATCTGCGTCGCCATAAGAATCCTTCGTAAATCCGCGAAACTACGTCGAAATGTACCGCAAAATCGATCACGAAAGAACACCCCCGGCGATCGCTGGCGCCAAATCGCTCCAACCGTTACGCTTGCCGCCACTCAGCCCCGGCGTGTGGAGGGGCGGCGGAACGGCAAACGGCCGACACAGTGAAGCCAACACCTTGATCAGCATTGTATTACCGGCCAAGAACGAAGCAGCGGCCCTGCAGACGCTGCTACCCCGATTGCGCACCGCGCAGCCGGATGCCGAGATCGTCGTGATCGACGACGGCTCCGGCGACGCAACACCGAAAGTATGCGCCGACCTGGGTATAGGTTTTGTGACGCAGCCCTATTCGATGGGAAATGGCGCCGCGATCAAGCGCGGTGCCCGCCAGGCACGCGGCGATATCCTGGTTTTCATGGACGCCGACGGCCAGCATGATCCGGCCGACATTGCCCGCCTTGTGGCCCGCCTCGAGGCCGGCTTTGACATGGTCGTGGGTGCGCGCAACTGGTCGGGTCAGGCCGGAGTAGGTCGCGGCGTTGCCAACGCGCTGTACAACTGGCTCGCCAGCCGGATCACGGGATTTGCGGTGCTTGATCTGACCTCGGGCTTTCGTGCGGCGCGCGCGGACAAGTTTCGCGAATTCCTGCACCTGCTGCCGAACGGCTTTTCCTATCCGACCACAATCACGATGGCGTTCTTCCGCAGCGCCTATGCGGTTGCCTACGAGCCGATCGAGGTTGCGCAGCGCGTCGGCAAAAGTCACATCAAGCCGATACGCGACGGCCTGCGGTTTCTGCTGATCATCTTCAAGATCGCGACGCTGTACTCGCCATTGAAATTGTTCGTGCCGGCCAGTGCGGTTTTCTTCCTGCTCGGCAGCGCCAACTACGCTTACACGTTCTTCAAGTTCGGCCGCTTCACCAACATGAGCACGCTGATGTGGAGTGCGGCGGTGATCGTATTCCTGATCGGGTTGATTTCCGAGCAGATTACGGCGCTCACCTATCGTCGCCATGAGTGAAGGCGTAAAGCCAAAACTGCTGGTTCTTGCGTCGACTTACCCGCGCTGGCCTCGCGATCACGAGCCGGGCTTCGTCCACGAGCTTTGCAAGCGCCTGACCGATCAATTCGACGTCCTCGTACTGACATCGCGCTCACCGGGCTCGTCTGCGCGAGAGCAGTTCGATGGCGTCACGGTCGTTCGATATCGATACGCGCCGCGCGGGCTGGAATCCCTCGTGTACGGTGGCGGGATCGCCGCAAATCTCAAGCGAACCCCATGGAAGCTGGCCCTGGTTCCTGGGTTCATTGCGGCCATGTACATCGTGGCCCGGCGCATCGTTCGGGAACACCGGATCGATGTCATCCACGCCCACTGGCTGATTCCCCAAGGCGTCGTTGCGCGCAGCCTGGCACGACGCCGGGGCATTCCTTTCGTCGTGACTTCCCATGGCGGCGACCTGTTTGGTCTGCGCAGCGGCTGGCTGACGCGATGGAAGCGTGTCGTTGCGGCAGATGCGGCGGCCATGACTGTCGTGAGCAGCGCGATGCGCGACGAAGCGGTTCGCCTTCGCCTCGAACCGCGGCGGCTCGATGTGCTGCCGATGGGGGCCGACATGCGCACCCGGTTCACCCCAATGGACAGCGCGCTCCGGTCCCGGGATGACCTGCTGTTCGTCGGTCGCCTCGTCGCGAAAAAAGGCCTCCCGCACTTGCTCGATGCCATGCCCGCCGTGTTGCGCGGTCGTCCCGCGGTGACGCTGACAATCGCCGGCTTCGGCCCCGAAGAAGCCGACCTCAAGGAGCGTGCGGCGCGGCTCGGAATCGAACAATCGATCCGCTTCCTCGGCGCCATGACTCAGGACCGCCTTCCCGACCTGTACCGCCGCGCCGCACTTCTGGTGGCGCCGTTCGTTCGCGACGCGAGCGGTGATCAGGAAGGTCTCCCGGTGGTCCTGATGGAGGCGATCGCATGCGGCTGCCCGGTTTTGGCCGGCAACGTTTCCGGAGTGCACGATCTGCTAGGCGCAGATGCCGCGGATCTGTCCGTCGACTCCAGCGATACCGCACGCCTCGGAAACTCGATCCTGGCGGCGCTGGCAGACCCAGAGATGGCACGCGAACGCGCCATGAGGTTGCACGAAGCGATTGTCGGGCGCTTCGATTGGACAATCGTGGCGGCTGGCTATGCCGAGTTGCTCCAGAGTCTCGTTCCGCAGCATCGACGTCGAACACACGTCGCGATGGCGGTGACCCCACCGCCATGAGACATGAAGCAATCCAGACCGCAAGGAAAAGCCGCAGGGATCGCGAACAGGAATTTGCCGCTGCCCATTCGCTGGAGAGCATCCAGTCAAGTCCGGCGCCTACGCCATGAAGGCGGCCATTTTGGCCGGCGAGACCGCTTCGATGAGGCCCTCGCAGCAACTGAGTGCGAGGATATTCCTGTCGATCTGCGCGATCTTCGTCGCCTCGCGGACGCTGCTACTGGTGTCGCTGAAGGTCGCCGTTGCCTACCTGTCGCCGAAGTCGCATCTGCAGGGCGTCGCCGGCCTTTTGTGCCATTGGGACTGTATCTGGTATCTGTCGGTCGCAGACATCGGTTACACGCAGAAGGAGATTGTCCAGGGCGCATTCGCGCAAACCAACTTCTGCTTCTCGCCGTTGCTGCCGGTCGTGATGCGTCTGCTCGGGTACCTGTTTCACGGAAACATCCTCTATGTGGGATTGGCCTTTACCAACGCTTGTTTCCTGGCGGCCCTGGTCTACGTCTACCGATACGCTCGCCTGCTGAATTTCGATCATCGTGTCGCTCTCCTCTCGGTAGCGCTGATCTGTCTGCTGCCGCAAAGCATTGCATTCTCCGCCCTGCTCAGCGAAGGCCCGTTTCTGTTGTTGCTGGCAATGGCGATCTATCACGCGCGCCGCGGCGACTATCTTGTTTCCGGTATTGCCGCCGCGCTGCTGTCGGCGACGCGTTCGAACGGCGTGCTTTTCATCGTGTTCGCGCTGGTGATGGTGATCCGCCAGGGTGGCTTCCGCGGTCTGCTTGCCCCATGGCGCACGCCGGAAAGATTCGTGCCGCTGGTGTTCGCACCGCTCGGAATGTTCGTGTTCTGGGCATACTGCTTCGCCGTCACGGGTGACGCGTTCGCCCAGGTGAGCGCTGAAGAACATGGCTGGAACTGGCACTTCTACCCGGTCTGGGAAAATGTCGCGGCGATGTTGCGAGTGGACGGACAGCCGCGATACGCGGCAATTGCCGCGCTGTCGACGCTGGCCTGCTCCTTTGTGTTGTTGCGCGAAGGCCTTTACGAGGAATTTGCCTTTTGCTGCGCCACGATTGCACTGATCCTGAGCGGCAGCGGCGTCGTATCGATCTTCCGCTACTGGATCGTCCTGTTCCCGATCTGGGTCGTCGTTGCCAGGATGCTTTCTCCGCGTCCCGTGCCATTGGTTGTCGCGATCATTTCGACGGTCGTGCTGGCCGGCGTTTTCCTCTGCGCCCTGGCGCTGCGCAGCCCCCTGTCGCTATGACCAGCACGGCCTCGATACGTTGGGCTCTATTCGCCTGCCTCCTGATACTGGGATGCGGGCAGGTGGCCGCCTACGTGTTTTTCCGGACGCAGAGCGTCGACTTCATCGCGAGAAATCACGATGCCACGGCTGAGGAGTACAGCCATTTCCATCGCCTCACGTTGCCCGCGCGTCTCCGTTTCGGGTCAGGCAAGAGCGATATGCAGTACCTGGGCGACGGCTGGCATCTGCCCGAAAGCGATGGGGTGTGGTCGTCGGGCAGGGACGCGTCGGTTGAATTGGATCTGCAAGGACCGATGACGGGAGTCGTGCTCCGTTTGGGGGTGTCGCTGTACGGTTCGCCCAAGTCACCGAACAACCGCCTTCGGCTCAGCGTCAACGGAAAGACAGTTGCCTGGCTACCCATTGCGGGGCAGGAAAGCGGCATCGACGTGCCGATACCTCACGATCTGATAAACCGAGGAACCCTTCACCTGCAGTTGCACGTCGATCACTGCGAATCACCGCTACGCGAACGAACCGGTTCCGATCCGCGCCGACTCGGTGTCATGCTTGAGTGGATTGATATCCTGCGCCTGGACGGAAATGGCGCGACGGACGCGGTCAGCAGTCTGGAGAAAGCAAAGTGAGCAAGCAACCGAAACTGGTGCTGCGGGAAAGCGCCGTTTTCGATCTGAGCCGCGACTGGCCGCCGGGGCAGTTCGTGGAGATGGGTGCCGGAACGGGTTACATGTCCCGGCTGTTTCTTCAGCGCGGTTTCAGCGGCGCATGCCACGATCTGGGCGAAGACAGCCGGGAAATGATTCGGAGCAATCTCGCGGCATATGGCGACTCAGCGCGGGTCGTCGACAATGTCGATGAACTCGCCGACGAAACCTTCGATTACCTGTTCGCGTTTGAGGTGCTCGAGCACATCGAGGCAGACCTCGCGGTGTTGCGTCAGTGGATGCGCAAGCTACGCCCCGGCGGTCGCGTGCTGGTTTCCGTCCCCGCGCACATGCGCAAATACGGCCGATCCGACGAACTGGTCGGCCACGTGCGGCGCTACGAGCGCAGCGAACTGCACGCACTGCTCGAGCAGTCCGGTGTCGGGGACATTCGCATCGTCAACTATGGCTTTCCGGTCACGGAGCTCACGCGGCGCGTATCCAACCGGATTGTCCGCGACGATCACACCTTCGACGCGCTCTCGGCCGAGCAGCGCAGCATCCGCAGCGCGCAGGGGAAACCGAAAGCGATCAATCGCGCGTTGTCGCTCGTCAGCGGCAACATCGTGAAGCCATTTTGCATGGTACAGCGCTGGTTCTATCGGTTTGACCTGGGCGATGGCTTGATCGCGAGCGGCACAAAATTCTCAGGTCAGCCTGATTCGGATCGATCCGGGCCGGCCATTCGATGACCGGGTTTTCGCAAGGCAAGGCAACTTCGAAACTTTGACACGATCCACCTCTCCCCTCGCGGGACCCAATTAGCGTTGAGGCTCAGCCAGCCTGCCGCAGCTTACCCAAGAGGCGTCATTTCCGCGCAAGCGAAAATCCATTTTGCTTTTTTCTGGTGGCCCGAGAGCGTAATGGATTCCCGCTTGCGCGGGAATGACGGCAGCTATTGGGCACTTTTCGCTGCTGCTGAGTCGAGTCTCAGCTGCCCACCTCTCCCCTTGTGGGAGAGGTCGCCGCGCGCAGCGCGGCGGGAGAGGGGATGGCGGCGAAGCCGCCGACTTCGTTGGCTCACCCTCTCCCCAACCCCTTCCTCATCAAGGGGGAGGGGCTTTGAGAGCGCGTTGCTGACTGACGCTAATTGGGATCAAGGGAGAGGGGCTTGAGAGCGATGCGTGCACATGTAAAGGCATTTGCGGAACACAACACTAGCGCGTGGCAAGTTTGCGCAGGTGAGGTTCAAGGTTGGCAATGATCGTTCCCCAGTCGTCGATCTGAAGCAGCGCCGGCGTCGGCTGACGCAGTTGCGCGCCAATGCGCTCGGCCAGATCGTGCGCATCGTCGGGTCGGTACAGGCACTGCGGATAATCATGAAGCACATCGGCCATCGCGCCGACATTGCCCGCGACGATAGCCAGGCCACACGCTGCCATTTCATATGCCTTCTGCGGGAAGCAGTAGCGACCGAAGACCGTATCGCGCAGATAGATCACGCCGACATCGAGCGCGCCGAATAGCTCGGCGACCTTCGCATGAGCAAGCATGCCGAGGTAATGCACGCGCTTGCCAATTGGCGGAGGGCAGTACGGATCGGTCGGCCCCGCCAGCACCAGATGCGCGGAAGGATCCAACGCAGCAACCTGCCGCCACGCCTCGTACAACGTTCCGACACCCTTGTCGCCGTGCAGTCCTCCGGCGGTCCCAACCAGGCGAGCGTCGGCGGGCAGCCCGAGCGCGCGCCGGCAATCCTGTTTTGGTCGTTCGTGAAAAACAGCCTTGTCGACCGTGCTCGGCATCGCAACCACGTCGCCACTCGCCTGATACTCGTCGACTACGAGCCGGCGTAGCGGCTCGCTGGTTGTCGTAACGAGATCAGCATTGCGCACGGCATGACGCAAGGCGGAAATCATCCCCGGGATGCGCGCCTGGCCGAAGCCTTCGAAGTTGTCGTACAGATCCGTCGCGTACGGTACACCCAGACGCCGGGAGAGCCATCCCGTCAAGGCGACCTGCGGAATATCCGAAGCGCCGATCAACACCTGCGGCGCGAAAGCGCGCAGCCGGCGCAGCAGGCGCCACGGGTAGGCGGCAAGCGCAGGTACGCGCAAGGCGCCGAGCGAGCGCGACTCCCAACTCAGCCGCCCCGGCGCTGCGTCGTGCTGCCATTCGCCGTCGTCGTGACCCTGATAACTCAGGCAGAAACCGCGTACCTCGTGGCCAAGACGAGCCAACTGAAACGGTATCTCGTACAACCGCGCGTAGCGGTCGACGATGACGTCCTTGCCCATGTACTGGCGCTTGCAGATGAACGCGATGCGCAAGGTGGAGACCCCGAATCTGTAGCCTGAAGGTTCATTGTACTTTGTCGCTCGACAAGGGCACGCCGAAAGCGCCACGATCCGGCTGCCGCCCCTCCCGCGTTTCGCAGGGCAAGGAAACCCGCGCGCCCGCCTTTTGGTTTTCCTTCCCCTGCGCAGCGGGGGAAGGTGCCAAAGGCGGAAGGGGGCCCCTTGGGCTCCCTCGTGCGCGCGGATGCCAGGGCGCTTGCGAAAACGTTTGCAAGGAACAAAGTCACCCGATCAACCGCTTCGCTGCCGCCAGTGCCGCACCGACCACCTGGTCCATGTTGTAGTACCGGTACTGGGCGAGACGCCCGACAAACGTCACGCCGGATTCCTTCTCCGCCAGTTCCTCGTAGCGCTTGAACAGCGCCTCGTTCTCCGCGCGCGGCACCGGGTAGTACGGATCGCCGTCGGCCTGCGGGTACTCACGCACGATCGACGTGCCCGAATGTTGCTGCCCGGTCAGGTGTTTGAACTCGGTGATGCGTGTGTAGTCGTGATCGTTCGGATAATTGACCGTACCGGTTTCCTGATATTGCGCAACCCCGGGCAGATGCTCGTGCTCGAAGCGCAGCGAGCGATAGGGCAGGCGCCCGAATCGGTAGCCGAAGTACGCATCGATCGGCCCGGTATAGACGACGTGTGCGGCGTTCGTCAGCTTGCGCTGCGACTCGAAATCGCTGCCGAGCTCGACACGGATGTTGGCGTGATCGAGGATGGCCTCGAACATCTTCGTGTAGCCGTGCAGCGGCATGGCCTGAAAATTATCGGTGAAATACCGGTCATCCGTATTCGTGCGAACAGGAATGCGCGCTGCCACGCCGGCCTTGAGTTGCGATGGATCCAGCCCCCATTGCTTGCGTGTGTAATTGAGGAAGAATTTTTCGTACAGATCGCGGCCGATGCTGTTCAGTACGACATCTTCACTGCTGAGTACCGCCTCGCGCGGCTCGCGCACACGCTCGAAGAATGCCGCCGCGCCGGCTTCGTCCAGCGCCAGGCCATACAGTCGATTCAACGTATCGCGGTTGATCGGAAACGGGTAGAGCGCCCCGTCGACCACGCCGCGTACCCGATGCTCGTAGTCGCGCCACTCGGTAAATCGCGACAACCACTCGAAAATCCGCTCGCCGTTCGTGTGGAAGATATGCGGCCCGTAGCGATGCACCAGCACCCCATGCGCATCGACCTCATCGTACGCGTTGCCGGCAATGTGCGGCCGCTTGTCGATCACCAGCACCTTGCGTCCGGCGTCAGCCAACTCACGCGCCATCACACTGCCCGCGTAGCCGGCGCCGACTACCAGAACATCGAGCCTGGTCCCGGGATTGGTTCTCATCGTCATGAGCACATGTTAGCGCGCGCGTCAGGCATGGAAGGTCTTGCGCGCCTCAAGTTCCCGATGTGGCGTCCGGCAGCCAGCGCCGTGAGCGCATGAATTCGATGATTTTCGGCACAGCCTGGTCCTGGGGGAGATCATCGAATGCCTTTCTTTTCAGTTCGCTACGCGCACCGGCAAACTGGTCGTTGCTCCACTGTCGTTGCAGCTCGTCAGTCAACCCCGCCCATGTGGCGACCTTCGGGCCCGGCGTCATCGAGTCGAAACCAAACTGCATCTGGCGATCCGTCCGCAGGTATTGGTCGATGTCCGGAACAAAGAAGAGAATGGGCTTGTCGAGCAGCAGGTAGTCCATGTAGATCGACGAATAGTCCGTCACGAGAGCGCTCGAAAGCGGCATCAACGGATACAGATCCGAGTCCGGACGACATAAATGCAGATGGCGTCCCTTGATCTGGTCGACCTCGCGCTCGAAGGGATGAAACTTGAAGACAAATTCCACGCCTTGCCTTTCGCAAAATTCATCGAGCGAGGACACCACGTCGGGCGAGAGTCCCAACGGCGTCGCTCGCGAGTCGCGAAACGTCGGCGCAACCAGGACGAGGCGGCGCCCTTGCCCAAACCATTCCGACCAGCGAGCGAGAATGGGGCCATCGACATTTCGGCACGCCAGGGAAGCGCCGGGTTCGCCCAGCGCGCCGAATGTATTTCGCGGATAACCGGCGACCAGAAAATGTCGACTGAGAAAGGCAGGTATAAACACCTTGTCGCGGTAGAACGCCGACGTCGTGTTCACCACGTCGTAGCGCACGAGCCGGCCGGTAAATCGATGCATCCCTATGCGCAGGGCAAGCACGCGGGGTGAAGAGAGCGTGCTGCTGGCCGACACCTCGTTGCGCCACTTGTCCAGTTCGATACGCTTGAAGCCGACCCCGTGCCAAAGCTGTACGATTCTTGCCCCCATCACCAGGAAACGTCGAAGGCGGTGCGGCCATTCGATCGAATCGACCACGACGGTCCCCGAACGCAACAGAAACCAGACAGCCCCGAAAGACGGATAGACGCGCGCCTGGTAAGGCGTACCCGCGAGCAGATCAGCCACGTCCTGCCGCTGCGTAATGAAGACCGTCCGCGCAGACGGCGCAAGCAGCGGCGCGCCCTGGAGAAAAAAATACTTCGCGTTATCGACGAACTTGCCTTCGTCGCGGCCGATGACCCCAAGCCAGTCGCGTCGCCGTGGAAACATCACAGCTACCGGAGCAATCAGCAACCAGCCGAGGACGCTCAGCGCAAAACTTCCCAGGCTGGAAATCGCAACGCGCACCCATTTACCGACGGACATCGATGACTTCGCCGGTCGCATCCGACAGCATCGCCGAAAGTGTGGCTCGGGCGACGGTGTCCGCATCCAGCAGTTCGCCTGCTGCCTCGTTGCCGAAATTTTCGGTTCGCATCGGGGTTGCCGTACGTTCCGGGTTGATTGCGTTGATGCGTACGCCGAACGCGAGGTATTCCTGCGCCAACGCCTGCACCAGGTTGACGACTGCGGCCTTTGTTGCGGAATACACGCTGGAACGGGCACGCCCGCGCGTGTACGAGCTGGAAGTGAACAGCGCAATGCTTCCGCCGCTTGCGCGCATCACCTCGAACGCTTCGCGCGCAACGACGATGCTTCCACGCAGGTTGGTCGCAAGCTGTTCGTCGATGACCGCGTAGTCCTGGCCCGCGAGCAGCCCTGTGCGAAGAACGCCGGCGGTATTGGCGACAAGATCGATGCGGCCATGTGCCAGCAGCGCATCAGATAGGACGCGGCGGACAGCGCTGGGGTCGGCGACGTCGACTTGCTCGGAGCGCGAGACCGCCACGACTTTCGCGGCGGTCTCGCGCG
>DASXKR010000017.1:0-96343 GCA_036496665.1 Rudaea sp.
AGTGGAATTGCAACGGCCGCTCGCAGATGACGCCGTCGATGCGGTACGGAATTGCGTCGCGCCGATCGCTGCTGTGCACTGGCACGTACGTGATCCGATGGCCCGGATCGCTGCTCAGGCGCGTGCCGCCTCTGGCGTAGAACGCGTTCAGCGCTGCCACGTACTGGCGTGACGAGCGATGGTTGACGGTCAGTGCGAGTGTGCTCGTCGCCGTCTCGCGCGCCTCGAGGTAGGTGTCGATGTCGCCGCCGCGAAAGCGGTAGATTGCCTGCTTCGGGTCGCCGATCAGGACCAGTCGCCCGCGTCGCTCGTTACCTGAAGTGCGGTAGATGCGATCGAGGATCGCGTACTGCTGCGCATCGGTGTCCTGGAATTCGTCGATCAACGCGACCGGCCACGTCGCGAACAGACGGTCGGCAAGCGCGTCGCCGTTGCGCAGCAATGCATCGTGAACGCGTTCGATCAGCTCGTCGAACGTCATCGCGCCGCTTTCGATCAGGCGCCGGCGCCGTTGTTCGCGCAATTCGCGGCGGTAGCGTGCCAGCGCGCTGCTGCGCAATGCGCCGCCGAGCGCCGGCAACAAGGCGGCCGCACGGCGGGCGAATTCCAGTGGCCCGGCATTGCGCACCGTGGGGACGGCGTGATCGCGCCGATGCTTGTCGAGCGGATCGGCCAGTACCTCGGCGAGATCCTTCGGCGGCTCCGCGGTGCGATCGCCATTCGCGATGAACGCCGCCAGCATTTCGAGGCGCGAGCGCAGTCTCGAGTCCGCACGCCTGAATTGCGAGCCGTCGCCGATCCACTGGCGCAGGATTCGTGCATTCGCCGGCTGCATCAATTCATCGATCGGCCCGGCTTCGGTCGTCTGGACGCCGACGCCAGGGGCGAGGACGATGCGCAGGTACTTGTCGAGCTCGGTGCGACCGCTGCCGGATTTCCACCAGACCTTGTCGTCATCCGCCATCGCGCCGGCCGACTGGCCGAGTCGCCGCCACAGGTCATCGGCGAGCTCGGCGTTGATCGCATCGGGCGGAACGGCCGTGCCGACGGCAAACGCACTGCCGCTTTCGAACGGATGATCGGCAAGGATGCGCCGACACAGGCTGTGCAGTGTGCCGATCGGCGCCTGGTCGAGATCGGCCTGGGCCAGACGCAGGCGATTCAGGTCGGCACTGATCGAGCCGCCTTCAGGGGCGTCGCCGCTGTTGCGACGCCAGCGCGACGTCAGCCACGCAACGTCGTCGGCAGCGCCGGCGGCCGGCACGACCACACGACCCAGCGCATCGCGCGCGCGTCGTTCCGCCCATAGCAGACGCGCGCGAATGCGTTCACGCAATTCCTGCGCAGCCGCATCGGTGAACGTCGTGACGATAATCTGGCGCGGCCCGAGCTGCCGTTCGAGCAGCAGGCGCAGGTAGAGGACCGAGATCGCCCAGGTCTTGCCGGTGCCGGCGCTGGCTTCGATCAGGCAGCGACCGCCCTCGTCCAGTTCGAGCTGCATCCAGCTCGCCGCCACGTGCTGCTCGCGTCGTGTGTCGTTCACTGCGACCATGCCAGCGGCAGACCGAGGTTGATCAGCGCCTGCAAGTGCTGCGCGTTCTCGAGCAACGCCTTGCTGTCGGGTCCTTCGTCGAACTCGCGTTCGCCGGCGAGCAGGCGCGCGTAGCCGGGCGTGTATTCGCGTTCGCCGCGCTTGCCGAACGGATCGGTGCCGCCCTTCCAGCGCTTGGCGGCCGCCTCGATGCCGCCCTGGACCGCGGCCCACGATGTCGCCGGGAAATACCATTGCGGATGGCGTTGCGAGCGCAGCCAGAATTCGGCCAGTCCGGTGACGCGTTGTTCGAGCTCGCGCAGCATCGCCACCCTGTCCGCGCGCGTGGAGACAAATTCATGATCCCACTGGTTGAAGCTCAGCTCCCAGCGCTCGTCGCGCTCGCCGGCGATGACGGCGCAGGCGCGGACGCTGCGCCGGCCGTCCGGATCGTCGAGTCGCAGCAGCGCCCATTCGAGAAAGAAGCCGATGCGCGCCTTGAAGTCGAGCTCGCTCTCTTTGGTTTTGCCCGGGTAGACATCCATGACCCAGAGCGCTCCATGCTTTTCGTAGACGCGACGCAAGTCGCCTTGCAAGATGAAGTGTGCATCGCCGCGCTCGGCCGTCAGCAGGCACTGTATCGGCGGCGCCAGCGCTGGCGGCAGTCCGCCGTCGAACAACTCGTGACCATCGATCGCGGCGACGAGCGTGCGCGCCTTGTCGCGTTCCCCTGCCCAGGCGGTATCGCCGACGCGCCCCGGTGGCAACAAACCGGTCAGGCGCAGCCAGTCGGGCACGCTGTCCGGAACGGCGCGGTCCGGCGCGGCAACCGCGGCAGTGAACAATCTCTTGGCGACCTGGTCGATCGCTTCGAAGCGCGCCTGCATCGGCTCGCTGTCGCTCAGCTTGTCGTCGCTCAACGCCTCGAGGCGCAGATTCAACGCGTTTGCCAGCAACTGTCTGGCCGGATCCTTGTAGTAGGCGAACACCTCACCCAGGCCGATCGTCTGCGATGCCAGCGGTTCAGCCGGCGCCGCTGCGCTGTCCGCGACGAACGGTGTGGCCGATGGCGTGTCGTCGCCGGCACGCATCTGCGCGAAATCGCGGCGGAACGAAAACAGCGCCGCATCGCTGCCGTCGAAGTAGCGCGGGTCGAACGGTTGTAGCGGATGCCTGACCAACCACGGGCGCAGGCGCTGTTCCCTTTCCGCATCGGTTTCATCGATGCCGCGCGCATCGCTCGCCGGCGCCGCCGCCGTTGCAGGAGCTGTCGTGGTTGCCGCGGCGTCGAGCACGGCCATCAACTCGTCGAGTGGCGCGGCCGGATTGCGCGGCTGGCCGTCACGCACGCCTTCGCCGATATAGCTCAGATGCAGCGCGCTGCGCGCCGACATGACCGTTTCGAGGAACAGGTAGCGATCGTCGCTGCGCACGTCGCGATCGCCGAGGCGCCGCTGCGTGCTCATCAGGTCGAGCCCGGCATCGCGGCCGGCGCGCGGGAACTCGCCATCGTTGAGACCGAGTACCGCGATGACCTCGAACGGAATCGCGCGCTGCGGCACCATGCCGCAGAACGTGACGCCGCCGAGCAGGAAGCGCTGGCGCTCCGGTACGGCGTCGAGACGTTCAAGCAGGACGTCGCGTACCACAGTGAAATCGAGCAGCGGATCAAGCCCGCTCTCAGCCGGTTCGCTCGCGATCGCGCGCACGAAGCGCAGCAGGAAGGCCTTCGCCTCGCGCGCCTCGCGATCGGTCGGGTCGATGAGGAAGAGGGATTCGAGGCGCTGTTCGAGCAGCGTCGACCATTCGCCGGCGTGGCGCGGCGCCTGGCCAAGCGTGCACCAGGCTTGCAGTTCGACCAGCAGCGTATCCAGCGCGCCGAGCAATGCGGCCTGCGGACCGTGCATGCCTTCGACCGGCATGATCTGGCTCGCATCCGGAAAGGCGACCGCGCGCGGCTCGTCATCGCCGGACGGCCCGATCACGTAACCGGCGAGCATGCGGTCCAGCGCCCAGGCGAACGTGTGTTCGGCGATCGCCGGCACGTCGAAGCGCACGCGGAACGCGGCGTCGAGCGCCCAGGCGACACGGCCGTTCTGCAGCCAACGTGCGAGCGCATCGCTGTCGCCGGGACCAAGGTTCAGGCGGCGCGCGATCTGCGGCACCGTGAGCAGATCGACGACTTCGGACGCGGTGACGCGAGAGCGTGGCAGATCGAGCAGCTGGCGCAGCGCGGCGAACAGCGGGTGTGAACGCGCCAGCGCGACATCGAAGCAGTGATAGGGCAGCGGCCCTTCGTGACGGCCGGCTTCGCCGAACACGGTCGGCAGCAGCGGCAGGTAGGCGGCGATATCCGGCATCATGACGACGATGTCGGACGCCTCGAGCTGCGGATTCTCGTTGCGCTCGTACAGCAACCCGTCGCGCAGCACTTCGAGTTCGCGCAGGCGCGTGTGGCAGGCGTGGACGCGCAGCGATCGATCGGCACGCGCCGGTCCCGCGTTCGCGGCTTCGCCGATCAGTTCAGGCTTCAATTGCCGGATGCTTTCCTGCAGGCGGTGCAGGCGGCTGTCGAGTTGCGGCGTATCCGCCTTGTCCTGCCAGTGGCGCTCGTCGATTTGCGCGTCGGTTTCGTCGAGCGCCAGCAGGAAATGCTGGCCCATGCGTCCCCAGTTCGCGAGCAGTGGGTGGCCCTGCTCGAGGAACGCGTTCTGCGTCTCCGGGGCGTCGGGATCCGCCCTTACGAGTTCGCGCAGCCGCGCGCGCTCGCCGCGCAGGCCGCCCCAGTATTCGCGGCACGGATCGGGCACGTACAGAACGACCGGCCGCAGCCGCGCGACCGCACCCAACACCGCAAGCTCGGACGGCGCGAGATGGGCCAGGCCAAACACGTGCAGCGGCTCGTCGCCGAGCGGCGCGACCGTAGCCTCACCCAGCGTCGCGATCAGCCGCGTGAGCATCTCGCCGCGATGCGGTTCGCCGATGCCGGCGCGCAATACCTTCCACAGCGGTGCGAGAAATGTTGGCGTTGGGCTGCCTTCGCGGCCAGCCGCCCAATCGCGCAGCCAGTCGGGGCGATATACGAGGTAACGCGTATAGATCCGCGCGAGGCGTTCGGCGAGCTGAAAGCGCCGCGGCGCGCTGCTGTGCGTATCGGCGGCAAGGTAGGCTGCGACCTGCGCATCCGGCGTCGTGCGCAGGCAATCATCGATGCGCCAGCGCAGTACTTCGCGGCGATATGGCCGCAGCGCTACCGCCTCTTCGCCGAGCATGTGCTGCGCCAGGCGGTCGAGCCATTCGCTCGGCAGCTCGATGCGCAGGTTCGCGGCAATGCCGCGCGGGCCGCGGCGCAGGGCGATCTCGTGCGACAGCCACTTCAGCATGCCCGGATGCGCGGCGATGATGCCGTGCGGCGCCAGCACGTCGCGCGGCGGCACGGCCTGCATCAGCGCGAGCAGCGGATCGAGCAATGCTTCGAGGCGGCTGGCCCGGTAGATGATCATGCCGGGCGTGGCGGAATCGGTATCGTGGCGTTGTGCTGCCGTCATGCGCCTGTCATGCCACAAGGTCGTCGCAACAGGCGATACCGTCAGGGCCGTCGCGCCGAGATCACCGGCACATGCCAGACCGCATAGTTCGGCGGCGTGGCAACGTCGGCGATCATCGAATCGAAATCGGCACGCACGTCGGCGAGCCGGCGCCGTGTCGTCTCGGCCAGCACCGGCGCGAAGCCGTCGCGCCACGCGATCAGGATGTTGGCGAAGATTTCGCGCGGCACGCGCAGCGTGTCGACGACGATGTAGTCGACGGCGAGCTGCGTGTAGCCGCGCGTTTCAAGCAATGGCGGCGAATGCCGGCCGATGCGGCCGTCGCAGCCGATGCTTTCCAGGAACGGCAGCGCATGGTCGACCCAGAAACGGTCCGGGTCGTAGTCGCGATCGGCAGGAGCCGAAGTGCCGCCTAGGCCATGGATGGCCGGGCGTGGCCGCCCGTCGGAAGCCCAGGGTCCCGGCAGACCACCGGCCGAAAGATGCCGCGGCATGCGCAGCATCGCGTAATCCTCCGACAGCAGGTGCAGCCAGCCGCCGGGCCGCAGAATGTGGCCTATTTCGTCGAGTACCTTGTCGAAATGCGGCACGGCTTGCGACATGTGGCGGCAGACGACGAGGTCGAACGTTGCATCCGCGTAGTGCAGCGCGAATGCATCGCCAACTTCGTAGCGGACACGGCCGCCGTAAGCGTCGCTGTCCCGGCGCGCGAGTGCGAGATTGCCTTCGAGGATGTCGATGCCGACGACTTGCGCCTGTGGATACAGGTCGGCGAGCCGGCGGGTGATCTCACCGGTGCCGCAGCCCAGGTCGAGGACGCGCAGCGGCCCGGCCAACCCGTAGCGCGCAAACAGCACCTGCTCCTGCGGCCAGATTGCCTGCGCCTGCCAGGCCAGGTTGCGCGCCATCGACTCGTCGCCCATCTGCTGGGCCTGCGGGTTGCGTTCGTGCGTCATGAGGAGAGGGTCAGGATTGGGGTCGGCGCTGCAGATTATAGAGCCGCAAGGAGCAGGGTCGGCCGCCGAGTAGCCGAGTACGAAGCGGTGAGGAGTAGGGTCGGCCGCTGTCGGCCTCGTGATGAGTGAGGCAGAGCTGGCGACGCCCCTGTTCTCCCTGACGAGAGCGCGCAGCGCTCGACCTTGCGCCTGCGCCTCACAAGCGCGCAGCGATCGACCTCACAGCGCTCTGCCCGCGATCTCACGCTTTCGCAGCGACGCGTTCCCTCGAACGATGCAGTCGGCTGTATGGCGCAAACGTCTTCTCCAGATGCGCGTTGGTGCGCTCGAACAGGAACTGGCGGAACGCGGCAGCGGCCGGCGACAGCTTCTTCGCGTGCATGTTGACCAGGTGCCAGCTGCGCATCACCGGCGTGCCGATGATGTCGAGCAAACCGATCTCCTTCGTGCGCAGTTCCAGTTCGAGCGTGTGCAGCGACAGCAGGCTCACGCCCATGCCGGCCATGACCGCCTGCTTGACCGTCTCGTTGCTGCCGATCGTGACGATGCGCTGCGGTGTGAACAGATGCTGCTTGAACACGCCTTCCATGACCAGGCGCGTGCCGGAACCGGGTTCGCGCATCAGGAACGTTTCCTTGCGCAGTTCGTGGAAGTCGAAGCGGCGCGCGCGCACCAGCCGATGCGCCTTGTGCGCGACGAGCATGTGCGGATTTTCCGCGATCGGTTCGGCGGTCGCGTCGAGTTTCTCCGGCGGCCTGCCCATGACCGCAAAATCGATCTCGTTGTCGCGCAGGGCGTTGATCAGTATCTCGCGATTGCCGACGAGGAACTGGATGTCGACTTGAGGATGATGTTCGGCAAACTGCGCGAGCAGCTTCGGCGCGAAATACTTTGCCGTGCTGACGAGGCCAACCGTCGCCTGGCCGCTGCGCAAGCCCTTCAGCGACTGCAGTGCCTGTTCGGCGTCCTGCAATTCGCCGAGCACGCGCGCGGCGTGATGGCGAAACAGTTCGCCGGCCTTGGTCAACGCGAGTTTCTTGCCGACGCGTTCGAACAGCGGCAGTCCGACCGCGCTTTCGAGCTGCCGGATCTGCATCGAAATCGCCGGCTGGGTCAGGTGCAGCGATTCGGCCGCGCGGGCGAAACTCATCTGCCGCGTCGCTTCGAGGAAGACAGTCAGCTGGCGAAGACTCAGTTGGCGCAGCATGGTCGGTTCCTACGGAGCAGAGCTGAGGTTGAAAAGCAACGTGTAGGCTGAGCTGAACGAAGTGAAAAGCCCAGCGACATTCGTGCGCGCGACGCTGGGCGCTGCCCTCAGCCCAGCCCACGATCTGCCGCGGCGTTTCAAGGAACACGGTCAGGTGGGGAGCGGCAACGCTTCGCAGCAATCATAAGGTATACCTTAACTCAGGCAAAGAAACTTTTAATTTAACTTTTGATCGGCTTCGCCTAGCCTCGAACGCGTCGAGAACGAGCGTTGGAGGAGTTGGTCATGAATGCCCTTGCCAAAGACACGGCTCAGCCGGCAGCGAAAGACACGGCAACCGAGATCAAGAGCTCGGCCAAGCGCTACAAGGCCGGCGTCCTGAAGTACCGGCAGATGGGCTACTGGCAGCCGGACTATCAGCCGAAGGCGACCGACATCCTCGCGCTGTTCCGCATCACGCCGCAGGAAGGCGTCGACCCGGTCGAGGCCGCCGCCGCGGTCGCCGGCGAATCGTCGACGGCGACCTGGACCGTGGTCTGGACCGATCGCCTGACCGCCTGCGACATGTACCGGGCGAAGGCCTATCGCGTCGATCCGGTGCCGAATATTCCGGGTCAGTACTTCGCCTACATCGCCTACGACCTGTCGCTGTTCGAGGAAGGCTCGATCACCAACGTCACCGCGTCGATCATCGGCAACATCTTCAGCTTCAAGCCGCTCAAGGCCGCGCGCCTCGAAGACATGCAGTTTCCGGTCGCCTACGTGAAAACATTCCGCGGGCCGCCGACCGGAATCATCGTCGAGCGCGAACGCCTCGACAAATTCGGCCGGCCGCTGCTCGGCGCGACGACGAAGCCGAAGCTCGGCCTTTCGGGACGCAACTACGGCCGTGTCGTCTACGAGGGTTTGAAAGGCGGACTCGACTTCATGAAGGATGACGAGAACATCAACTCGCAGCCGTTCATGCACTGGCGCGACCGTTTCCTCTACGTCATGGACGCGGTGAACAAGGCCTCTGCCGCGACCGGTGAGGTCAAGGGCAGCTATCTCAACGTCACTGCGGGGAACATCGAGGAGATGTACAAGCGCGCCGCGTTTGCCAAGGAGTTGGGTTCGATCATCGTCATGGTCGACCTCGTCGTCGGCTACACCGGCATCCAGTCGCTGTCGAACTGGTGCCGCGACAACGACATGATCCTGCACCTGCATCGCGCCGGACACGGCACCTACACGCGGCAGAAAAACCACGGCGTGAGCTTCCGCGTGATCGCCAAGTGGATGCGCCTGACCGGTGTCGATCACATCCACGCCGGCACGGCGGTCGGCAAGCTCGAGGGCGACCCGCCGACGGTGCAGGGTTACTACAACGTCTGCCGCGACGCGCACACGCAGGTCGATCTGCTGCGCGGCAACTACTTCGAACAGGACTGGGGTGCGCTGCGCAAGGTCATGCCGGTCGCCTCCGGCGGCATCCATGCCGGCCAGATGCACCAGCTGCTCGACCTGTTCGGCGACGACGTCGTGCTGCAGTTCGGCGGCGGCACGATCGGCCATCCGCAGGGCATCCAGGCCGGTGCGACGGCCAATCGCGTCGCGCTCGAGGCAATGGTGCTCGCGCGCAACGAAGGCCGCGACATCGCCAACGAAGGTCTCGATATATTGAAAGACGCCGCGAAGTGGTGCACGCCGCTCAAGGCCGCGCTCGATACGTGGGGCGAGATCACGTTCAACTACACGTCGACCGACACGTCGGACTTTGTGCCGACGCCGACGGCGAGCTGAGGGCCCAGAGAAAAGCTATTGAACGCGGATTGAGGCGGATAAACGCGGATGAACGCGGATCAAGACAGTCATAAAGACGATCAGATTGCTGCACGCGTTGAGTGGATTAAAAAAAGCCCTTCTTGCTCTATCCGCCTTCATCCGCGAAATCCGCGTCAAAAAATCGTTTGCTTCAAAGGAGACATGACATGCGCATCACCCAGGGCACGTTTTCATTCCTGCCGGATCTGGCCGACAGGCAGATCGGCGCGCAGCTCAAGTACGCGCTCGACAAAGGCTGGGCGATTGGCATCGAGTACACCGACGATCCGCATCCGCGCAACACGTTCTGGGAAATGTTCGGCAACCCGATGTTCGACCTGCGCGACCCGGCCGGCGTCCTCAAGGAGATCAACGATTGTCGCGCGACGTTTCCGAATCACTACATCCGCGTGACGGCGTTCGACTCGACGCACACGGTCGAGTCGGTGTGCATGAGTTTCATCGTCAACCGGCCGAAGGAAGAGCCGGGTTTCCGCCTGATGCGCACGGAGGAACCGGGGCGCACGATCCGCTATTCGATCGAGAGCTATGCGGTGAGCCGCAATCCGGAAGGAGCCAGGTATTGACGGATGTCCGGTCCGGGTTGCGACACTGATTTCCTGAAGCCCTCTCCCATCGGGAGAGGGGCAGGGGTAAGGGTCGGGCCTGTATCGTCGATAAATGTTCCGACCCTCATCCGGCGCTTCGCGCCACCTTCTCCCGGTGGGAGAAGGGAACTAACCGAACCGAAAGCGCAGAGACCAGCGAACGAAGAGCACGATGAACGCCGCCGCCCACATCACGCCCGCCGAACTCGCCGCCAATCACGGCGACCGCAATCTTGCGGCGCGCGATCTTGTCGGGCTCTACCGTGACAGCGGCATCGCCGAGGTGTTCGACAAGCTCGATCGTGACCTGGTCGGCCTTGCACCGATCAAGTCGCGCATCCGCGAGATCGCCGCATTGCTGCTGGTCGACAACGCACGCAACGCGATCGGTCTTTCGGCCGGCGCACCGAGCCTGCACATGTGCTTCACCGGCAATCCCGGCACCGGCAAGACGACCGTCGCGATGCGCATGGCCGACATCCTGCACCGGCTCGGCTACACGCGCAGCAATCACCTGGTCGCGGTCACGCGCGACGACCTGGTCGGCCAGTACATCGGCCATACCGCGCCGAAAACCAAGGAAGTGTTGAAGAAGGCAATGGGCGGCGTGCTGTTCATCGACGAGGCCTACTACCTGTTCCGGCCGGAAAACGAACGCGACTACGGGCAGGAAGCAATCGAGATCCTGCTGCAAGTCATGGAGAATCAGCGCGACGACCTGGTCGTGATCCTGGCCGGCTACAAGAACCGCATGGACACGTTCTTCCGCAGCAATCCCGGCATGGCTTCGCGCGTCGCGCATCATCTGGATTTTCCGGACTACTCGACCGACGAGCTGCTGCAGATCGCGCAGCTGCTGGTTGCGCAGATGGACTACCGCTTCGACAGCGAGAGCCTGACGGCAATGCGCGAGTACATCGCGCTGCGCCTGCAGCAGCCACATTTTGCCAACGCGCGCTCGATTCGCAATGCACTCGACCGTGCGCGTCTGCGCCAGGCCAACCGCCTGTTCGTCGACGCCGCGCACAACGCCGCGCCGACGCGCGACGAGCTGATGTTGATCGCCGCGCAGGACATCCGTGCCAGCCGCGTGTTTCGCGGCGGGTTGGATGGAGAGGCAAGCAAATGAGGACTCCTTCCAGTCTCGTCATTCCGGCGCAAGCCGGAATCCAGCTCTTTCTCCTTGCTGCGTGGGCAAATGAGAAGCTGGATTCCGGCTTGCGCCGGAATGACGAGCTGAGAGCAAGCAGACTTTAGACGGCAACGCACCGGAGAGACGACCATGTTCACGCGCCGCACCACACTGTCGAAATTCCTGATCGAACAGTTGAAAGGCTCGCCGGACAGTCAGGCGCTCGCAGCGCTGCTGGTCGACGTCGCCGCCGCGATCAAGGCGATCAGCGCGGTTGCTGCCAAGGGCGCGCTCGACGGCAACAGCGGTTCGCTCGAGACGACCAACGTCCAGGGCGAAGTGCAGAAACCGCTCGACGTGCTGACCAACGAGATCATCCTGCGCCATTGCGACTGGGGCGGTCTGGTCGCCGGCATGGCGTCCGAGGAGATGGATGCTCCGTTCCCGATCCCGGAGGAATACGCGCGTGGTCGCTACCTGCTGTTGTTCGATCCGCTCGACGGTTCGGCCAACATCGATCTGAACGTCGCGGTCGGCACAATCTTCTCGGTGCTGGTGCACGGCCGCGACGACGCGCCGGTCGAAGCCGACTACCTGCAACCGGGCAATCGCCAGGTCGCTGCCGGCTACGCGATCTACGGACCGTCGACGATCCTCGTGCTGACCGTCGGCCAGGGCACGCACGGCTTCACGCTGGACAAGGAAATCGGCAATTTCATCCTGACGCATCCGAACCTGCGCGTACCGGAGGAGACCGACCAGTTCGCGATCAACACCTCGAACGAGCGCTTCTGGGAGCCGCCGATGCAGCGCTACGTCGACGAATGCAAGGCTGGCAAGACCGGCCCGCGCGGGCGCGATTTCAACATGCGCTGGATCGCCTCGATGGTCGCCGACGTGCATCGCGTACTGATTCGCGGCGGCGTGTTCTCGTATCCGCGCGACAACAAGGCGCCGAACAAGGCCGGGCGCTTGCGTCTGATGTACGAGGCCAATCCGATGGCGATGCTGGTCGAGCAGGCCGGCGGTCTGGCCTCGACCGGCCGCCAGCGCATCCTCGACCGGCAGCCCGAAGCGTTGCATCAGCGCGTACCGGTGATCCTCGGCTCGAAATGCGAGGTCGAACGCATCGAACGCTACCACCGCGAATTCGACCGAGGAGAAGATCAGCCGTTCGTCTCGCCGCTGTTCAACGAGCGTTCGCTGTTTCGTCCCGAGGCAAGGGCATGACGACACGCGTGACGCTCCTATCGGCGTCGTTCCTGCGCAAGCGGGACTGCGCGGGCAGGATGCCGGAGCGAACGCTCGCGCAGCGAATGACCCGAAGGGCGAGCCGCGGATGCGGCGAACCGTCCATTTACTCTGATGAGTGTGGTGAAGCGTACGAAAGAAAGATCAATTTGGATCCCCGCTTGCGCGGGAATGACGAAATACTCTGGAGGCTGCCGCCATGTCGATCAAGCACCCGGTCATCGCGATCACCGGCTCATCCGGCGCCGGCACGACCACGGTCATGTCGAGCTTCGTCAACATTTTCCGCCGCGAGAACCTCAACGCGCACCTGGTCGAGGGCGACGCGTTCCATCGTTTCAACCGGCTCGAGATGCGTCAGCAGATGAAGGAAGCCGAAGAACGCGGCGACAACAACTACAGCCACTTCGGCCCGGTCGCGAACCTGTTCGCCGAACTCGAGGACCTGTTTCGCGTCTACGGCGAAACCGGCATCGGGCGCACGCGCAAGTACCTGCACGACGCAGCCGAGGCGGCGCCGTACCAGCAGGACCCCGGCACATTCACGCCGTGGGAAGATGTGCCGGCCGGCACCGACCTGCTGTTCTACGAAGGCCTGCACGGCGCGGTCGCCGACGGCAATGTCGACGTATCGAAATACGCCGACCTGCGCGTCGGCGTCGTGCCGATCATCAACCTGGAATGGATCCAGAAGCTGCATCGCGACCAGCGCCTGCGCGGCTACTCGCAGGAAGCCGTGACCGACACGATCCTGCGGCGCATGCCGGACTACGTCGGCCACATCTGCCCGCAGTTCTCGCGCACGCATGTCAATTTTCAGCGCGTGCCGACCGTGGACACGTCGAACCCGTTCATCGCGCGCTACATCCCGAGTCCTGACGAAAGCTTTCTCGTGATCCGTTTCGCCAGCCCGCGCGGCATCGACTTTCCGTATCTGTTGAGCATGCTGCACGACTCGTTCATGAGCCGCCCGAACACGATCGTCGCGCCGGGTGGCAAGATGGGTCTGGCGATGGAACTGATCTTCACGCCGATGATCCTGCAGCTGATGGACCGCAAGCGCCGCGCGCTGGCGGCGTGACGTTTGACAAGAAATTCACAAGGCTCACCACGAAAGACACGAAGGAAGCCAACGAAGCCAAGAGATTGTTTGAACCCCTCTCCCCGTGGGACGAGGACAGGGGTGAGGGTCGGGTCACGTATCGAGGTCGATCAATGACCCGACCCTCATCCGGCGCTTCGCGCCACCTTCTCCCGCAGGGAGAAGGGAAAATCAAGACGGACCCATCGAAATGAACGCCGAAATCCGACCGATCGAAACGACGCAGCAGGACTTGACCAACGCACTGCGCTTCCTTGCCGCCGACGCGGTGCAGGCGGCGAATTCCGGCCACCCCGGCGCGCCGCTCGGAATGGCCGAGGTCGCGCTCGCGCTGTGGATGCGGCATCTGCGCCACAACCCGGCCAATCCGGCCTGGCCCGACCGCGACCGCTTCGTCCTGTCGAATGGCCACGGCTCGATGCTGCTTTATGCACTTTTATACCTGACCGGCTACGATCTGCCGCTGGACGAGCTCAAGCGCTTCCGTCAGCTGCACAGCAAGACGCCCGGCCATCCCGAATACGGCATGACGCCCGGCGTCGAGACCACGACCGGGCCGCTCGGCCAGGGTCTGGCCAACGCCGTCGGCATGGCGCTGGCCGAAGCGCTGCTGGCGCGTGAGTTCAACCGCCCCGGCCATCGCGTCGTCGATCACCAGACCTACGTCTTCGTCGGCGACGGCTGCCTGATGGAAGGCATCAGCCACGAGGCGGCATCGCTGGCCGGAACGCTGGGTCTCGGCAAGTTGATCTGCTGTTACGACGACAATGGCATCTCGATCGATGGCCGCGTCGAGCACTGGTTCGCCGACGACACGCCGCGCCGCTTCGAAGCCTATGGCTGGCATGTCGTGCGCGATATCGACGGCCACGATGCCATTGCGCTCGAACGCGCGCTTGCCGAAGCCAGATCGGTCACCGGCCGGCCGAGCCTGCTGTGCTGCAAGACCGTGATCGGCAAAGGCAGTCCGAACAAGGCCGGCGGCCACGATGTACACGGCGCACCGCTCGGCGGCGCCGAAATCAGCGCGATGCGCAGCGCGCTCGCGTGGCCGCATGCGCCATTCGAGTTGCCGCAGCAGGTACTCGAAAGCTGGAACGCGCGCGGACACGGGGTGCAACTCGAGGCACAGTGGCAGCAGCGCTTCGGCGCCTACGCAAAGGCGTTTCCGGAACTCGCCGCCGAATTCCAGCGCCGCGTCGCCGGCAACCTGCCGGCCGATTTCGCCGCATTCACCCGCGCCGCACTGGCCGAAATACAGGACGCGATGCCGAACATCGCTACGCGCAAGGCGTCGCAGAACGCACTCGACGTGCTCGCGCCGAAGCTGCCGGAACTGCTCGGCGGCTCGGCCGACCTGACCGGGTCGAACCTGACCAACTTCAAGGGCGCGGTCGCGCTGCGTCACGGCGACAACGGCTTGGCCTTCGGCAATCACATCAACTACGGCGTGCGCGAATTCGGCATGAGCGCCGCGATCAACGGCATCGCGCTGCACGGCGGCTACATTCCGTACGGCGGCACATTCCTGACCTTCTCCGACTACAGCCGCAACGCGATCCGCATGGCGGCGCTGATGCGCCAGCGCTCGATTTTCGTGCTGACCCACGATTCGATCGGCCTCGGCGAAGACGGTCCGACCCATCAACCGGTCGAACACGTCGCCAGCCTGCGCCTGATTCCGAACCTGCGTGTGCTGCGCCCGTGCGATGCCGCCGAAACGTTCGCGGCGTGGGTCGTTGCGCTCGAACGCCGCGACGGCCCGACCTGCCTGATCCTGTCGCGCCAGAACCTGCCGCCGCAACCGCGCACGCCGGAGCAGCTCGGCATGATCGCGCTCGGCGGCTATGTGCTGGTAGATGCCGCCGATGGCAAGCCCGATGCGGTCGCGATCGCCACGGGCTCGGAAGTCGCGCTCGCGGTCGAGGCACGCAACCAGCTCGCGGCCGAGGGCATCGGTCTGCGCGTCGTGTCGATGCCGTGCCTCGAAGTGTTCGACGCGCAACGCGCCGACTACCGCGACTACGTGCTGCCGCGCGGCGTGCCGCGCCTCGCGATCGAAGCCGGCGTCAGCGCGCCGTGGCATCGGCTCGTCGGCGAGAGCGGCCGCGTGATCGGCATCGACCGCTTCGGCGAATCGGCGCCGGCCGGCCAGCTGTTCGAGCTGTTCGGTTTCACTGCGATGCATGTCACGCAACAGGCGCGCGAACTGTTGGCCGCCGCAGAGCACGCGCCCAGGTGAGCGACGCCCGCTTCCGCGCGGTGCTGTTCGACATGGACGGCACGCTGGTCGACACGCTGCCGGATATCGCCGCCGCGGTGAACAAGGCACTGGTCGAACTCGGTCTGATGGCGCTCGACCCGCAACATATTGCCACGCTGATCGGCAACGGCCCGCGCATCCTGTCGCGGCGCGCGCTCGAAGCGCAGCCATCGCTCGCCGCGGACGAGCGCGACCGTTTCGTCGACCCGCTGCTGGCCGGCTATGCGCGCCACTACGAGAGCCAGGCCGGTACCCTCGGGCGGGTTTTCCCGGGAACGCTGGAAGGTCTGCGTGAGCTTTCCGAACAAGGCTTCAAGCTCGGCGTCGTCACCAACGCGCTGCAGCATCTGGCGGAAACCGTGCTGACGCGCTTCGGCATTGCGCCGCACCTGCAATTGATCATCGGCGGCGATCGCGTGACGCGGCCCAAACCCCATCCGGAGCCGCTGTGGCGCGCCTGCGATCATTTCGGCATCGATCCGCAGCAGGCGCTGATGGTCGGCGACTCGGCCAATGATGTTGCCGCCGCGCGCGCGGCCGGCTGCGCGGTCGTCTGCGTGCCGCACGGCTACGATCAAGGACAGCCGGTCAGCGAACTCGGCTGCGACGTCCTCGATTCGTTGATCTGGCTGCCCGCGTGGATCGCGGCCGAAGAACGGCGCGTGCGCGTCGCCGCGACGAACTGATTTCATCACTGGAGACCGACATGGCATTCATCAGTCTGCGCCAGCTGCTCGATCACGCGGCCGAAAACGGCTATGGCGTGCCGGCATTCAACGTCAACAACCTCGAGCAGATCCACGCGATCATGCAGGCCGCGCAGGAAACCGCCAGCCCGGTGATCCTGCAGGCGTCGGCCGGCGCACGCAAATACGCCGGAGAAGCCTATCTGCGCCACATGGTGCTGGCTGCGGTCGAGACGCACCCGGACATTCCGCTCGTGCTGCATCAGGACCACGGCGCCTCGCCAGCCGTGTGCCAGCAATCGCTGCGCTCGGGCTTCACCTCGGTCATGATGGATGGCTCTTTGCTGGAAGACCAGAAGACGCCGGCAAGCTACGAATACAATGTGGAAAATACCCACTTTGTGACACGCATGGCACACGCGATCGGCGTGTCGGTCGAGGGCGAGCTCGGCTGCCTCGGCTCGCTCGAAACCGGCATGGCCGGCGAAGAGGATGGCGTCGGTGCCGAAGGCAAGCTCGATCATTCGATGCTGCTGACCGATCCGGAACAGGCCAGGGACTTTGTCGAAAAAACGCGCGTCGACGCGCTCGCCATCGCGATAGGCACCTCGCACGGCGCCTACAAGTTCACGCGCCAGCCGACCGGCGACATCCTGGACATGGAGCGGATTCGCGCAATCCATGAAACGATACCGAACACGCACCTGGTCATGCACGGCTCGAGCTCGGTGCCGCAGGAGTGGCTTGCGATCATTCGCGAGTATGGCGGCGACATCAAGGAGACCTACGGCGTGCCGGTCGAGGAAATCCAGCTCGGCATCCGCAGCGGCGTGCGCAAGGTCAACATCGACACCGACATTCGCCTGGCGATGACCGGCGCGATGCGCAAGACCTTCGCCCACGACCGCAGCGAATTCGATCCGCGCAAGGCGCTGAAGGCCGCGACGGCCGCCGCGAAGGATATCTGCAAGGCGCGCTTCATCGCATTCGGCTGCGCGGGCCAGGCGTCGAAGATCAAGCCGGTGGCGCTGGAGAAAATGGCCGCGCGCTATCACTGACGATGAAATGACAAGACAAGCGCTTCTCCCTTCTCCCTTCGGCAGAAGGTCGCGCGGAGCGCCGGATGAGGGTCGGGCCATCACCGCCGTCGATACGATTTCCGACCCTCACCCCAACCCCTCCCCCAGGGAAAGGACGAAGCGGCCGCTTCACTGATGATGGTGTTCGAAACATGCTGCGAGCATTGATTTTCGACGTCGATGGCACGCTCGCCGATACCGAGCGCGACGGTCATCGGGTCGCGTTCAATCAGGCCTTCGCCGATGCCGGATTCGACTGGCACTGGGACGTTGCGCGCTACGGCGATCTGCTGCGCGTCGCCGGCGGGCGCGAGCGCATCGCACACTTCATCGAAACCGAAGCGACACAAATTCCACAAGACCAGCGCGACGCACTCGCGCGCCAACTGCATGCGCGCAAGACCGCTCACTACCTGCGCATGGTCGACGAAGGTACGGTGCGCCTGCGTCCCGGCGTCGCGCGCCTGCTCACCGAAGCCCGCGAGTCCGGCACGATGCTCGCGATCGCCACGACGACGTCGCGCGCCAATGTCGACGCGCTGCTCGAACATGCCTTGCCGGCCGGCGCGCCCGGCTGGTTCGCCGTTATCGGCGCGGCCGAAGATGCATTAAGGAAAAAGCCCGATCCGCAGGTCTATCAGGTCGTGCTGCGCGCGCTCGCCATCGACGCGAGCGAGTGCTTTGCGTTCGAGGACTCCGCGGCCGGATTGCGCGCGGCGCGCACCTGCAGTATTCCGACGATCGTCACGGCCAGCGACTACACGCGCGCACAGAATTTTGCCGGCGCGCTGAGCGTCCTGAGCAGCCTGGGCGAACCGGGCCAGCCGGAGAAAGTGCTCGCTGGTGCGCCGCTGCAGCATGGTTTCGTCGATCTGCAGCAACTGCGCAACTGGCATGCGCAGTACATCCGCATCGATCGGCGGCACGCCGGCTAGGTTGATGCGGCGTACGCTTTCGTCGCCGTTCACGAATTGACGCCCAACATGAACCAATCCCGGTCGGCAAGACCTCAAGCACGGGAATTCTCGACATGGCAACCACGGCCCCGCCCGGTGAACTCGGCTCGACCGCACCGGACTTCCGCCTGCCCGGCATCGACAGCCGCCCGCATGCGCTGGCGGATCTGCGCGGGGCGAACGGCACGCTGGTCGCGTTCATCTGCAACCATTGTCCGTACGTCAGGGCGATCCGCACGCGCCTGGTTCGTGATGCGCGCGAGTTGCAAACACTCGGTGTCGGCGTCGTCGCGATCAACAGCAACGATGCGGTAGCGTATCCGGACGATTCGTTCGACAACATGCGGCGCATCGCGAGTGAATGGCAGTTGCCGTTTCCGTATCTTCACGATGAATCCCAGCAGATTGCGCGCGCCTACGGCGCGGTCTGCACACCGGATTTCTTCGGCTATGACGCGCAGCTGAAATTGCGCTACCGCGGGCGCCTCGACAGTTCCGGCAAGGAAGCGCGGCCTGACGCCGTGCGCGAACTGTTCGACTCGATGCGCGCGATCGCGTCTGGCGGCGCCGCACCAGGCGAACAGCATCCGAGCATCGGCTGCTCGATCAAGTGGAAGAGACCTGGCTGAATCCCTGGAGGATTGAACATCGGGCCGCAGCGCGGCTTGACCAATTGCTAAGGTCTTGACGACTATGCTGACACAACATCGCGCGTCCGTGACGCGCGCGGGGCGTGCATTTTGGCCCCGGCACGATATTACCAAGGAGAGCCTCATGAAAATCAATCGCACCGGATCGGCAGTATGGATGGGCGGTCTCAAGGACGGCGGCGGGACGATCTCGACACAGAGTGGCGCGCTGAAGGAACATCCGTATGGGTTCGGCAGCCGCTTTGAAAGCGGCAAGGGCACCAATCCCGAGGAACTGATCGGCGCCGGTCACGCCGGCTGTTTCACGATGGCGCTTTCGCTGATACTGGAAAAGGCCGGTTTCAAGGCCGAGCGCATGGATACGACCTCGGTGATCACGCTGGAACAGGTCGGCGATGGGTTTTCGATCACCAAAGCCGCCTTGACCCTGCGCGCGAAGATCCCGAACATCGATGATGTGAAATTTCAGGAATTGGCGCACACGGCCGAGACCAATTGCCCGGTGTCGAAGCTGTTCAAGGCCGAGATCACGCTCGACGCGCAGTTGCTGTAGCCGGCGCGATAGATAGTCCGATAGTCGCTGAGTCAAACAAGCGCCGCCTTGCGAAGCCTGACATCGGCAACTGATTTCTCGGCGACACTCGATACGACAATTGCCGCTGCCTGAACGGCCAAGCGCTGAAAGGAACGGCATTGCCGGCGTTGGCGATGGCCCGCGCCCCGGTAGCGGCTCGCGTCATTTCCGCTGCCATGAGCAAAGTCCGAAGTTTGCCGAGAGCGTGCATTTCCGGAAATTCAACTGTTCGAAAACGAACAGTTGGCCGCCGCCGTGATCCTGCTGACGTAACAAAAATAAATACGCAACAGTTACTTGCAAGAAATGACAGGCTTGGCATGCGGCGTGCTGTGGCAGCCACATGGACATTCGTCGTGACGATCTGAAAGTAAAGAAGCGCCGCCGGCAGCTGCTGATCGGGGCGGGCGTCGGGCTCGCGCTGCTCGCCGCGTCGGTCGGCGTCGCGCGCCTCAAACCGGCTGCCCCGCAGGTCGAACGCTCCAGCGTGTGGCTCGACACGGTCAAGCGTGGCGAGATGCTGCGCGAGGTGCGCGGTCCCGGCACACTGGTGCCGAAAGAAATCCGCTGGATCACCGCCGAGACCAGCGCACACGTCGAGCGCATCGTGGTCAAGCCGGGCGCGCTGGTGCAGGCCGACACGGTGCTGCTCGAGCTGTCGAATCCCGAGGTGCAGGAGCAACTGTCCAGCGCACAGGCGGCCATGCTGGCGGCGCGCGCGGACAACGCCGCGAAGAAGATGTCGCTGGAAAACCAGGAGCTCGATCAGAAAGCGAACTTCGCCCAGGTGCAATCGGACTACGAATCGGCGCGGCTCGAAGCGGAAGCGAAAAAAGAGCTCGCCGCGAAGGGCGTGATTCCGACTATCCAGTACCGCCAGATCGAACTGACCGCTGAACAGCGCAAGGTGCGGCTCGACATCGAGACCGAGCGCATCAAGAAATTTGGCGAAACGGTGCACGCGCAACTCGATGCCGACAACGCGCGCCTGCAGCAACTCGAAACCACGCTCGCGCTACGCCAGCGCCAGGTCGACGCGCTCAAGCTCAAAGCCGGCATCGCCGGCGTGCTGCAGCAGGTGCCGGTGCAGGAAGGTCAGCAGGTGGCGGCCGGAACCAATCTCGCGCGCGTCGCGCGCCCGGACCAGCTGCGCGCCGAACTGCACATCGCCGAGACCCAGGCCAAGGATGTACTGATCGGCCAGTCCGTCAAGGTCGACACGCGCAACGGCATCGCCGACGGCAAGGTCGAGCGCATCGATCCGGCCGTGCAGAACGGCACGGTGCAGGTCGACGTCGACCTCGACGGCGCTCTGCCGCCCGGCGCGCGTCCGGATCTTTCGGTCGAAGGCACGATCCAGATCGAGCGCCTCGCCAACGTCGTCTATGTCGGCCGTCCGGCGTTCGGCCAGCCGAACTCCGACGTGCGCCTGTTCAAGCTCAATCCGTCCGACGGCATCGCCGAGCGTGTGCCGGTGCGGCTCGGGCGCAGTTCGGTGAACCTGATCGAGATCACGAAGGGCTTGAATCCGGGCGACCAGGTCGTGCTGTCCGACACGTCGGCCTGGGATGCCTATGAACGCATTCGCCTCAACTGATTCTGTTCACGACGCATCTGACTGGCATGACGCATCCGACGCAAGAGCCAAAAAAAGACGTCATTCCCGCGCAAGCGGGAATCCATCTTGATCTGCAGCAACTTGTCGAAAAGCACAATGGATTCCCGCGTCCGCGGGAATGACGGCACAAACCTGACTTAGTGGGGAACAAATGAATGACACCATGATGAACAGCCAAGCCAGCAGCTCGCCACAAAGCACCGCTCCAAGCCAGGCCCTGATCTCGATGGACGCGATCAAGAAGGTATTCTTCACCGACGAGGTCGAGACGCACGCCCTGGCCGGCGTACACTTTTCCATTTTTCCCGGCGAGTACGTGTCGATCTCCGGGCCGTCCGGCTGCGGCAAGTCGACGCTGCTGTCGATCCTCGGTCTGCTCGACAGTCCGACCGAAGGCAAGTACCAGTTGAACGGCGTCGCCGTCGAGGACATCGGCGCGAACGAGCGCGCGCGCATCCGCAACCGCGAGATCGGCTTCATCTTCCAGGCATTCAACCTGATCGGCGACCTGTCCGTGTTCGAGAACGTCGAACTGCCGCTGACCTATCGCGACGGCATGGGCAAGGGCGAACGGCGCGAGCGCGTGCTCGAGGCACTCGAGCGGGTCGGCATGGCGCATCGGCTCAAGCATTATCCCGCGCAGTTGTCCGGCGGCCAGCAGCAGCGCGTCGCGGTCGCGCGCGCCCTGGTCGGCAAGCCGTCGATCCTGCTCGCCGACGAACCGACCGGCAACCTCGACTCGAAGAACGGCGAAGCCGTGATGGAACTGCTCGACGAGCTGCACAAGGGTGGCGCGTCGATCTGCATGGTCACGCACGATCCGCGCTACGCCGAGTTCGCCGACCGCAAGGTTTTCATGTTCGACGGCCGCGTCGTCGACGAAGCGACGCTGCATCGCTTGCGCAACGAGGAAGACGAGCGCGTTCGCGAGGCGATCCGGCGCCACTGATCGTCCTGCCACGCTGGTCGCGATCGCCACGACGATCGTTCCGGCGCACAGCAGGCGCCGACCGCCGCACCACGAATAGCTCGAGGAGGTCATCATGCTCGGCCATCTCATCGAAGACCTGCGCCACGGCCTGCGTGCCTTCGCGGCGAAGCCTGGCTTCACGCTCGTCGCGGTGCTGACCCTCGCGCTCGGCATTGGCGCCAACACGCTCGTGTTCACCCTGATCGACGGCGTTTACCTGAGCGCACTGCCGTATCGCGATGCCGATGCGCTGGTCGACGTCTACGCAACATCCGCGCGCTTCGGGGCCGGTCCAGACAACGTGTCGATCCCCGACTACGTCGACCTGCACGCGCAAGTGCCGGCGCTCGCCGACAGCGCGCTGTACACCGATGCGAGCTTCAATCTCGTCGACGCCGGTGCGCCTGAGCGGTTGCCCGGTCTGCGTGCGACACCGTCGCTGTTCTCGACGCTGGGCGTCGGTGCCGCGCGCGGCCGTGTCTTCGAAGCTGACGATGCGGTGCCGGGCCGCGATCACGTCGTCGTGCTGAGCGATGCGCTCTGGCGCAATCGCTTCGGCGCCGATCCGCGGGTCGTCGGGCGCAGCTTGCGCCTGGACGGCATGGACTATCGGGTGCTCGGGGTGATGCCTGCCGGGTTCATGTTTCCACGCGCCGACATCGGCGCGATCGTGCCATTTGCCTTCACGCCGGAGGATCTCGTCGAAGATCAACGCGGCGTCAACTTCTCGTCGATCGTCGCGCGCCTCACGCCCGGCGCGACGCGAGCGCAGGTCGAAGCGCAATGTGCGGCGATGGTCCGGCGCAATGTCGAGCACGCCGGAGCGGCCAGCGAATACGCGCAGTGGGTCGATACGATCGGCATGCGCTTCGGCACGCGCCTGCTGCGCGATCAGCTGTCCGGGCGCAATGCAGGCGAATTGCTCATGCTTCAGGTTGCGGTCGCGCTGATTCTGCTGATCGTGCTGGCGAACGTCGGCAATCTGATGCTGACGCGTCTGTCGGCGCGCCAAGGCGAGCTGGCCGTACGTGCCGCACTCGGCGCACGCCGCAGCGACATCGTGCGGCAGTTGCTGATCGAAGCAGGCGTCATCGCGTTCGCTGGCGGTGTGCTCGGCATAGCCGCTGCACGGCTCGGCGCCCAACTCGTCGTCGCCTCGGGTCTTTTGCCGGCCTGGGCCCATTTCGCGATCGACGGGCGCGTGCTCGGGTTCGGGCTCGCTCTCGGCATCGTTGCCACGCTCGTGTTCGGCCTGACTCCGGCGTGGCTTGCAACGGGTGTTGCCGAGCAGGCGCTGCTGCGTGAATCCAGTCGTCTTGCCGGCAGTGCGCCGCGTGCGCGCCGCGTGCGGGCTGCGCTGGTGGTCGTGCAGATCGCGCTGGCGCTGGCACTGCTGTCCGGCGTCGCGCTGCTGCTGCGCAGCTTCGCGAACGCAGCGACGCAAAGCCCGGGCTTCTCGGCTGCCGGTGTACTGACTGCACACCTGACCCTGCCAGCGGCAAAATATCCCGATGGCGCAGCGCAAGCGCGCGGTGTTGAGCGCATCCTCGCCGCGGTGCGCGCGCTGCCGGGCGTCGATGTCGCCGCAGCCACGACAAAGTTGCCGTTCTCGGGCGAGAATTCCGGGATCGTGTTTCGCATCGAGGGCGGCGGCGACACCGGTCCGCTGCCGCACGCGGCCTGGCGTAGCGTCGATCAGAATTTCTTCGCGGCACTGCGCATCCCGTTGCTTCGCGGGCGTGCGTTCACCTCAGCGGATTGGAACCCGGACGCACGAACCATCGTGGTCGACGCGGCATTCAAACGGGTCTACTTCCCCAATTCGAGTGCACTCGGACAGCGCATCACGCTCGGCGGGTCGCCGGGCGGGGACGCGTGGACGATCGTGGGCGTCGTCGCCAGCGTCAAGCACGGCGACTTGACCAGGGCCGCCGATGAGCCGACGTTCTATTTCGATTTCGCAGCGCGCGCCGGCGACAGCGTGTTCCTCGCGCTGCGCACCTCGGCCGCGCCGGCCGCGCTCGTCGAGCCGCTGCGTGCAGCAATCCGTTCGGTCGACGCCGAACAGCCGCTGTTCAACGTCGCCACGCTCGATCAACGCATCGAAGAATCGTTGACCGGCAGGCGCGTGCCGCTGCAACTGCTCGGCCTGTTCGCAGTGTGCGCGCTGCTGCTCGCCGCAATCGGCATCTACGGCGTGCTCGCCTTCAGCGTCGAGCAGCGCACCGGCGAAATCGGCCTGCGCATGGCGATCGGCGCCGACGCCAGCCGCGTGCGGCGCGGTATTCTCGCCGATGGCGCGCGACTGGTCGGTGCCGGCGTCGGCGTCGGCCTGCTCGGCGCGCTCGCGACGGGCTTGCTGTTGAAAAACCGCCTGTTCGAAGTCGCTCCAGTGGACCTGCCCAGCCTTGCGGGCGTTGCGGTCGTGCTGGTGGTCACCGCGCTGGCGGCGTGCTGGCTGCCGGCGCAGCGCGCTTCGCGGCTCGATCCGATCACCGCCTTGCGCCATGAATAGCGCAGCGTCGCCATGCTGACCGTGCTTCGTCAGGATCTGCGCTATGGCCTGCGTTCGCTGCTGGCAAACCCCGGCTTCGCGCTGCCGGCGATATTGACGCTCGCGCTCGGCATCGGCGCCAACAGCGCGATCTTCAGCGTGATCGACGCGGTGCTGCTGCGCCCGCTGGCCTACGAGCAGCCCGAGCAGCTGGTCGGCTTCCGCTCGAACGAGTCCGCGCCCGATCTTGCGGAAGTCGAAGCGGACAGCCGCGCATTCGCCGGCATCGGCGGCGAAGTACTCGCGCTGCTGGCCTATACGGGCGCCGGAGAACCGGTGCAGTTCCGCGTCGGCCAGGTCACGGGCAATTATTTTTCGACGCTCGGCGTGAATGCGCTGCGCGGCCGTTTCATCAACGCGGCCGACGACATCAACGGCGGCCCGTTCGTCGTGGTGCTCGGCCACAATCTCTGGCAGGACCAGTTCGGCGGAGACAAGCGCATTGTCGGTAAGGCGCTGACGCTGGCCGGCAACAGCTACACCGTGATCGGTGTCATGCCGGCCGGCTTTGCGTCGCCGCAGGACAACGCGGAAGCCTGGACGCCAGTGCACGTGTCCAATCCGGTCGCCGCGAACGTGCGCGGCGTGCACTTCCTGCGCACCTATGCGCGCCTCGCGCCGGAGTTCACGCTGCAGCAGGCGCGTGCCGGGATGGCAGTGATCGATAGGCAGCTGGCCGATCGCTATCCGGCTGACGACAAGAACCGCAAGACGACGCTGCTGCCGCTCAAGCAGCGGGTCGTCGGCGACTCGACCGGCACGCTGCTGGTGCTGTTCGCGGCAGTCAGCCTTGTGCTCATGATCGCCTGCGCCAACTTCGCCAACCTGCTGCTGGCGCGCGCCTCCGGACGCACGCGTGAGATCGTCGTCCGCTCGGCTCTGGGTGCCGGACGCGGGCGCCTGATGCGCCAACTGCTCACGGAAAGCGTGCTGATCTCGCTGTCCGGCGGTGTTGTCGGTGCACTGATCGCGTGGGCTGGTACGCGCTTGCTCGTCGTGTTCAGGCCGGAACGACTGCCGCGCCTGGACCAGGTCGGCGTCGACTGGCGCGTGTTTGCATTCACCGCCGGTGTATCGCTGCTCACCGGACTGGTCTTCGGATTGTTTCCGGCATGGAGCGCTGCCCGTGCAGGTGTCTGCGACGGATTGAAGGAAAGTGCGCGCGGGGCGACGGCCGCCCGGACGCGGCAACGGGTGCGCAGCATGCTTATCGTCGCTGAACTGGCTACCGCACTGGTGCTGCTGATCGGCGCCGGGCTGCTGGTCAAGACGTTCTGGCAACTGCGCAACATCGATCCGGGATTCAAGCCGGACCATCTGTTGACGATGCGCGTTGAACTGCCGGAAGCGCGCTATCCGGATCTTGCCAGGCAGACGCGCTTCCGGCGCGACGTACTCGATGCGGTCGATTCCGTTTCGGGCGCGCATGCCGCGCTGATCAGCGAAGTGCCGCTGGGCGGTGAATCCCTCAACCATGATTTCCTGATCGATGGCTGGCCACCGGTTGCGCCCGGCGATGAACCGAGCCTGGAGACGCGCAGCGTGCTGGGCGATTATTTCAAGGTCATGCAGATTCCTTTGCGCGCCGGCCGCGCTTTCGAATCGCACGATCTCGTCGACAACGCGCCGCTGGTCGGCATCGTCAACGAGGCGATGGTGCGCAAGTACTTCCCCGATTCCGACCCGCTCGGCAAGCGCGTGCGCTGGGCGCGCCTCGAGCAGGTCGAGTGGATCACGATCGTCGGCGTGGTCGGTGATGTCCGCCATTTCGGCCTGGACCTGGCGGAACAGCCGGCCCTTTATTCGCCGTACACGCAGGCGCCGCCGTGGAAGCGCTGGATGACGCTGGTCGCGCGCACCGCGGCCGATCCGGCGGCCACGGCGCAGGCGATCAAGCGGCAGATCTGGAAGCTCGATGCCGGACTACCCGTGACGAAAGTCCGCTCGATGAGCGAAGTCGCTGCCGGGTCGCTGGCCGCAAGGCGCTTCAACATGCTGCTGCTTGCGTTGTTCGCCGCTGTCGCGATGCTGCTCTCTGCGGTTGGTATCTACGGCGTGATCGCCTATGCCGTCGTGCAGCGCACGCAGGAACTCGGCATCCGCATGGCGCTTGGCGCGGGCATGGCCGACGTTGTCGGGCTGGTCATGCGTGGCGGGTTGCTGCTTGCCCTCATCGGACTAGCCGTCGGTCTTGCCGGTGCGTTTGCCCTGACTCGCTTGATGACGGACATGCTGTTCGCCGTTGCGCCGACCGATGCAATGACAATCACCGTCATGTCGCTTGGCCTGCTGGCGACAGCCTTGTTTGCCTGCTGGCTTCCTGCGCGGCGCGCCGCGCGGCTCGATCCGATCGTCGCGTTGCGCCACGAATGAGGATATTCCGATGCTGACCCACTTGTTGCAGGACCTGCGCTACGGTGTACGCATGCTGCTGGCCAAGCCGGCCTTCACGCTCGCCGCGGTGCTTACGCTCGCGCTCGGCATCGGCGCGAACACGGCCGTGTTCAGCGTCATCGACGCGCTCCTGCTCAAGCCGCTGCCGTATGCCGACAGTGCGCAACTCGTGCATATCTACAACACCTATCCGAAGGGCGAGCTGATGATGGCGGGCACCTCGGTGCCGGACTATCTCGATCGACGCGAGCAGGCGCCGGCGCTGGTCGATTCGGCGATCTGGCAGCCGAGCAGTTTCAACCTGAGCACGCAAAGCGCGCCGGAACGGCTCAACGGCGTCGCGGCAACACCGAGCCTGTTTTCCACGCTCGGTGCCGCCGCAGCGCTTGGCCGCGTGCTGAACGCCGCCGACGGCGAGGTCGGCAACGAGCACGTCGTCGTGTTGAGCGCCGCATTGTGGAAGAACCAGTTCGGCGCCGACACCGGCATCGTCGGCCGCGCCGTGCGCCTCAATGGCGACAACTACCGCATCGTCGGCGTGATGCCCGAAGGGTTCTTCTTTCCGGATCGCAAGGCACAGCTGTGGGCGCCGCTGGCGTTCACCGACAAGCAGCGCGGCGACGAAGAGCGTGGCCGCGAGGCCTACGATTCGATCGGCCGCCTCAAGCCCGGCGCGTCGAAAGCACAGTTCGATGCGCAGATGGATGCGATCGTGCAGCACAACCTCGAGCGCGTCGGTGGCACGCCGCGCGGCGCCGAGTGGAAGAAGTTCGTCGAAAGTTCGGGCTTCACCGGGCGCGCGCAGACGCTGCGCGACGCCTGGGTCGGCGATCTGCGGCCGACGCTGTGGCTGTTGCAGGCACTGGTCGCCGTCGTGTTGTTGATTGCCTGTGCGAACGTCGCCAATCTGCTGTTGACACGGCTGTCGGCGCGGCAGAAAGAGCTGTCCGTGCGCAGTGCGCTCGGTGCCGGCCGGCGGCGCATTGCGCGCCAGTTGCTGATCGAGAGCCTGCTGCTCGCCCTGATCGGCGGTGCAGCTGGAATTGCGCTGGCCGCGGCTGGCGTGGCGATGATTCGCACGCTCGGCCTCGGCGGCCAGACCGACAGCTTCAGCATCGAACTCGATCTGCCGGTGTTGCTGTTCTCGCTGTTGCTCGCACTCGCCACCGGCCTGATCTTCGGATTGTTTCCGCTCCTTTCGCTGGCTCGCACGCGTACGGCCGAGGCCTTGAGCGAAGGCGGTCGCGGCAACAGCGCGGGACCGGCGTCGCGGCGCCTGCGCAACGCGCTGGTCGTGGCGCAGACGGCCATGGCGGTCGCATTGCTCGGCGTGGCTGGACTATTGATCCGCAGCTACCTGCACGTGCAGCAGGAAAGTCCGGGTTTCGTCAGCGACAACGTACTCAGCGCGATGATTGTGTTGCCGCAGAACCGCTATCCGGACAATGCGAGCCAGGCGCGCTTCTACGAGCGCCTGCTCGACGAGACGCGCGCGTTGCCCGGCGTGAAATCGGTCGGGCTCGTGGACAACATGCCGTTCAGCGGCAACGACGGCTCCGGCAGCTACATCATCGATGGGCGCGATCGCGGTGACGGCGCAACGCCGCACGGTTATCAGCAGGTCATCGACGAGGATTTCTTCAAGTCACTGCAGATCCCGATCCTCGCCGGCCGCACGTTCACCGCGCAGGACACTGCGACGGCGCCACCGGTCGCGATCATCGACGAGATCCTGGCGAAGAAATACTTCGCCGGCCAGGACCCGGTCGGAAAGCGCGTCAGCATCGACTACAACAGCACCGATCCGGCGAAAACGAAGTGGATGACCATTGTTGGCGTCGTCGGCACGGTCAAGCGTGACCGGCTGTCCGAGCAGACCAGCAAGGAAACGATTTACGTCTATTACAAGCAGCAGCCCGACAGCCTTGCGACGCTGGCGCTGCGCACCGATATGGCGCCGGCGGCGCTGGTGGCGCCGCTGCGCGCGGTATTGCGCCGCATCGATCCGGATCAGCCGGTGTTCGACATCAAGACGATGAGCGAACGGATCGCGCTGTCGCTCGACGACCGGCGCACGCCGATGCTGCTGCTGATGCTGTTCGCCGGCGTGGCGCTGGCGCTGTCGGCGGTCGGCATCTACGGCGTGCTTGCATTCGCCGTGGCGCTGCGCACCGGCGAGATCGGCGTGCGCCTGTCGCTCGGCGCGCAGCGGAGCGACATCCTGCGGCTGGTGCTGCGCGATGGCGGCCGCTTGACCGCACTCGGCCTGGGTCTCGGCCTTGCCGGCGCGATCGCGATCGGACTGGCCATGCGCGCGCAGCTGTTCGGTGTCGGCGTCGCCGACCCGGCGACCCTGCTTGGCGTCGTCCTGCTGATCGGTGCTACGGCGCTCGTGGCCTGCTGGCTGCCTGCCCGTCGCGCGGCGCGCATCACGCCGATCGAAGCGTTGCGCCACGAATGACCACGGAGTACGCACCATGCTGACCCATCTGTTACAGGACCTGCGCTACGGCCTGCGCATGCTGCGCGCCAAGCCGGGCTTCACCGTCGCGGCGGTGCTGACGCTCGCGCTCGGCATCGGCGCGAACAGCGCGATCTTCAGTGTCATCAACGGCATGTTGCTGCGGCCGCTGCCGTACGAAGACAGCGAGCGCCTGGTCTATGTCTACAACACCTATCCGAAGATATATCTCGAAATCGCCGGCACGTCGATTCCGGATTATCTCGACCGGCGCGAAAATGCCGCAGCACTCGAGGATCTGGCCATGTACCACGGCCAGAGCTTCAACCTGGCCGAACAGGGCGCGCCGCAACGTCTGATCGGCTATGTCGCGACGCCGTCGTTGTTCACGACGCTGAAAGTCGATGCGAAAATCGGGCGCGTGTTCGGTGCCGACGCCGCCGAGACCGGGCAGGATCACGTGGCCGTGCTCAGCGCGGCGCTGTGGCGCAATCAGTTCAACGCGGACCCGGCGATCGTCGGCCGCGACATCCGCCTCAACGGCGATAGCTACCGCGTCGTCGGCGTGATGGACGAGGCGTTCGCGTTTCCGGATCGCAAGGCGCAGCTGTGGGTGCCGTTTGCGTTCACGCCGAAGCAGAAAAGCGACGACGAGCGCGGCCACGAATTTTCCGAATCGATCGGCCGGCTGAAACCGGGCGCGACACTGGGCGAGCTCAATGCACAGCTCGGCGCGATCACGCGCGCCAATGTCGACCGCATCGCCATCTCGGGCACGAAGGAGGGGGCCGGCTTCAAGAAGTTCATGGACAGCTCCGGCTTCACCGGACGTGCGAAGAACCTGCACACCTTCCTGGTCGGCGAACTGGCGCCGGTGCTGCTGATGTTGCAGGCCGTCGTCGCGTTCGTGCTGCTGATCGCCTGCGCCAACGTTGCCAACCTGATGCTGACGCGCATCTCGGCGCGGCAGAAGGAACTGTCGGTGCGCACCGCGCTCGGCGCCGGCCGCGGCCGGCTCGCGCGCCAGTTGCTGGTGGAAAGCCTGCTGCTCGCACTCGCCGGCGGCATTGCCGGACTCATCGTCGCACAGTGGTGCGTGCAGCTGATCCGCCTGCTCGGGCTCGACGATGCGGCGCACGGTTTCGCCGTCGGCCTCGATGGCAGCGTCATCGCCTTCACACTCGTGCTGGCATTGCTGACCGGTGTGCTGTTCGGCCTGTTCCCGGTCGTCGCGCTGTGGCGCGAACGGGCCTACGAGGTGCTCAAGGAAGGCGGTCGCGGCAGCGGCGGCAGCCGTTCGGCGCGCGCGACGCGGCGCGTGCTGGTGATCGTGCAGATGGCGCTCGCGGTCACGCTGCTGGCCGGCGCCGGCCTGCTGGTGCGCAGCTTCGTGCACCTGCAGGAAGCCAGCCCCGGCTTCGACACGCAGAGCGTTCTCAGCGTGCGCGTGGATCTGCCGGACAACCGCTACAAGGACGACAGCGCGGTTGCGCAGTTCTACGAACGCGCGCTGGCAGCAGTGCGCGCTCTGCCGGGCGTGAGCTCGGCCGGCCTGGTCAGCTCGATGCCGTTTACCAATAATAATTCGCAGAGCTCGTACTTCGTCGATGGCCAGGAACCGGCCGCCGGCGAATCCGTGCCGCACGGTTTTCTCCAGGTCGTGGACGAAGATTTCTTCAAGGCCATGCAAATCCCGCTGCTACAGGGTCGCGGGTTCAGCGCGTCCGATTCGGCCGATGCCGGCAAGGTCGTCGTGATCGATGATCTATTGGCGAAGAAGTACTTCGGCGATCCGGCCAGGGCGCTCGGCCAGCGCATCGGCCTCGAAGACGCCAAGAAGGGACCGTGGTACACGATCGTCGGCGTGGCCGGCACGATCAAACGCAACAAGCTCTACGAACTGACCAACAAGGAAACGTACTATTTCTACTATCGGCAGCGGCCGGAACGCTCGTCGACGATCGCGCTCAAGACCGCGATCGATCCGGACACGCTGGTCGCGCCGCTGCGCACCGCGCTGCAGCGCATCGATCCAGAACAACCGATCTACGACGTGCAGACGATGAGCGAGCGCATCCGCACGTCGCTCGACGACCGGCGCACGCCGATGCTGCTGCTCGGCCTGTTCGCCGCGCTCGCGCTCGCGCTGTCGGCGATCGGCATCTACGGCGTGCTCGCCTTCTCGGTCGCCAGCCGCACCGGCGAACTCGGCGTGCGCATGTCGATCGGTGCGCAGCGCGGCGACATCCTGCGGCTCGTGCTCACGGACGGCGCGCGTCTGGCCGGAATCGGCCTTGGCATCGGCCTGGTCGGATCGCTCGCGCTGTCGCAGCTGATCAAGACTCAGCTGTTCGGTATCGACGCGGTCGACCCGCTGACGCTGGCCGGCGTCATTGCGCTGCTTGCAGTCACCGCGTTCGTCGCCTGCTGGCTGCCGGCGCGGCGCGCATCGCGCGTCGATCCGATTGAAGCACTGCGCCACGAATGAGGAACGCACCATGCTGAATCATCTGTTGCAGGATCTGCGCTACGGGATTCGCATGTTGCTGGCCAAGCCGGGCTTCACGCTCGCCGCCGTGCTGACGCTCGCGCTCGGCATCGGTGCGAACACGGCGGTGTTCAGCGTCATCAATGCGTTGCTGCTGAAGCCGCTGCCGTACGCCGACAGCGAGCGTCTGGTCGATATCTACAACACCTATCCGCGCAACGGTGTGCTCAACGGCGGCGATTCGATTCCGGATTATCTGGATCGCCGCGAACAGGCGTCGGCACTGGAGGACAGCGCGCTGTATCACGCCCAAAGCTACAACCTGAGCCTGCAGGGCGCACCGCAGCGGCTCAATGGTACGCTCGCGACGCCCAGCCTGTTCTCGACGCTGGGCGTATCCGCGACACTCGGGCGCGCCCTGGTCGAAGACGATGCGAAGGCCGGCAACGATCATGTCGCCGTGCTGAGTTTCCCATTGTGGAAAAATGGTTTCGGCGGCGATCGCGGCATCATCGGGCGTGACGTGACGATGAACGGCGCGAACTACCGCATCGTCGGCGTGATGCCCGAGAATTTTTTCTTCCCGGACCGCCAGGCGCAATTGTGGACGCCGTTCGCATTCACCGAGGAACAGCGCAGCGACAAGCAGCGTGGCTGGGAATTCTCCAACATGGTCGGCCGCCTCAAACCCGGCGCGACGATCGCGCAGCTCGAGGCGCAGATGAACGCGATCATCCATCGCAACATCGAGCGCCTGTCGGTATCCAATGAAGGCACCGGCGACGAATCGAAGACATTCGCGCTGGCCTGGAAGCGCTTCGTCGAAGCCGCGGGATTCACCGGCCGCGCGCGCAGCCTGCGCGATGCCTGGGTCGGCGATCTGCGTCCGACGCTGTGGCTGCTGCAGGTTCTGGTCGGCTGCGTGTTGCTGATCGCCTGCGCCAATGTCGCCAATCTGATGTTGTCGCGGCTTTCATCGCGCCAGAAAGAATTGTCGGTGCGCTCGGCGCTGGGTGCCGGCGGCGGACGCGTTGCGCGCCAGCTTCTCGCTGAAAGCCTGCTGCTGGCGATCGCCGGCGGCGGCGCCGGGTTGGTGCTGGCAGGGCTCGGCGTCGCGCTGATCCGCGACTTGGGTCTGGGCGACACGACGGCGAGCTTTACCATCGGCATCGATGCATCAGTACTGACGTTTTCATTCGCGCTTGCCGTCGGAACCGCGTTCGCTTTCGGGTTGCTACCGGTGTTGTCGCTGGCGCGCGGACGCCCATTTGAAGCGCTCAAGGAAGGTGGCCGCGGCAACAGCGCGGGAATCGCTTCGCGCGCGCTGCGCAATGCGCTCGTCGTGGTGCAGATATCGATGGCGGTCGCGTTGCTGGTCATTTCCGGGCTGCTGTTGCGCAGCTTCGTGCAGATCCAGCAAGCGAGCCCGGGATTTTCCAGCGAAAACGTGCTCAGCGCGTCGATCGACCTGGCTGAGGACCGCTACGCGGACGATGCGAAGAAAGTGCAATTCTACGAACAATTGCTCGGCGCCGTGCGCGCGTTGCCGGGCGTGACGTCGGCGGGCCTGGTCAACAACATGCCATTCAGCGGCAACAACGCGCAGAGCAGCTACGCCATCGAAGGCCACGATGCCAAGAACGGCGAAGCCATGCCGCACGGCTTTGCCCAGATGGTCGACGAGGATTTTTTCAAGTCATTGCAGGTGCCGATTCTGCAAGGCCGCAGCTTCAACAATGGCGACACGCGCGATGCGATGAAGGTCGCGATCGTCGATGAACTGCTGGCGAAAAAATATTTTCCGAATGAAAGCCCGCTCGGCAAACGCATCAACAACCGCGATCCGAGCAAGACCGGTTGGCTCACCATCGTCGGCGTGGCCGGCGTCGTCAAACGCGAGCGCTTGTCCGAGCAGACCACGAAGGAAACGATCTACGTCTACTACAAACAGTTTCCCGAATCGCACGTGACGCTGGCGGTGAAAACGACGCTGGCGCCCAGTGCGCTGATCGCGCCGCTGCGCGACGCACTGCAACGCATCGATCCGGAGCAGCCGGTGTTCGACATCAAGACGATGAGCGAACGCATCGCGCAGTCGCTCGACGATCGGCGCACGCCGATGCTGCTGCTGATGCTGTTCGCCGGCGTTGCGCTCGCGCTTTCCGCAATCGGCATCTACGGCGTGCTCGCGTTCGCGGTCGCGCTGCGCACCGGCGAAATCGGCGTGCGCCTGTCGCTCGGCGCGCAGCGTCGCGACATCCTGCGCCTGATCCTCGGCGACGGCGGCCGGCTGACGGCGCTCGGACTTTTCCTCGGCCTGATCGGCGCGGTCGCGATCGCGTCGGCGATGCGCGCGCAACTGTTCGGCATCGGCGTCGTCGATCCTCTGACGCTGGCCGGCGTCATTGCGCTGCTCGCAGTCACGGCGTTCGTCGCCTGCTGGCTGCCGGCACGGCGCGCATCGCGCGTCGATCCGATCGAAGCACTGCGCCACGAATAGGAGCGCGCCATGATCCGCGACCTGCGTTTCGCCGTGCGCCGCCTGCTGCGCAGCCCGGGATTCAGCGCCACCGTGATCCTGCTGTTCGGTCTGACGATCGGCGCAAATGCGAGCCTGTTCAGCGTGCTCTACGGTTTGCTGTTCAAGCCACTGCCGTTCGCCGGTTCCGAGCGCGTCGTCACGGTCAGCACGCTGCTGGCCAATCGCGGCATCAACGTCGGCCTGCCGGTGCCGTTCTTCGACGAAGCGGTCGCGAAGACGCGGACGCTCGAAGCCGTCGCCGGCTATCGCGACCGGCAATTGCGTAGCGCCGACGCGGATGCGCGGATGACCACGTACCAGGCGGCGCTCGTGCAGCCGGGCGTTCTGACGATGCTCGGCGCCCGACCGGCGCTCGGCCGCCTGATCGTCGCTGAAGACACACAGGACGGCGCGGCGCGCAGCGCGCTGATCAGCTGGGATCTGTGGCAGGCACGCTACGCCGGCGCCGACGATGCGATCGGCAAGAGCATCGAGCTTGCCGACGGGGAATTCCGCATCGTCGGCGTCTTGCCGCGCAGCTTCGGATTTCCGCGGCATACGACCCAGGTGTGGTTGCCGCTCTCGTTCAGCCCGGCCGAACGCGGCGTTGACCAGGCCGGCGCGTTCGGCGACCTGACCGCGATAGCGCGGCTGCGCCCGCAAGCCACGCTGGCCGACGCGGAGAACGAATTGGCTGCGCTCGCGCGCGGCATGGCAGGCCTCAGGGACATCATCGACCTGGTCGGCGTGCGCGTCGAAATCAAACCGCTGCGCGACCTGTGGATCGGCGACCGGCAAGGCGCGCTGCAACTGATGCTGCTGGCGGTCGCGCTCGTGCTGCTGGTCGCGACCGCGAATGTCTGCAACCTGTACATCGCGCGCATGCTGGCAAGGCGCCAGGAACTCGCGCTGCTCGAGGCGCTCGGTGCGGGACCGTGGCGGCGCCTGCGCCAGACGATCGCAGAAACCCTGACACTGTGCGCGTGCGGTGCGGCCGCCGGCCTCGCCGTGATTCCGCTCGCGGTCGAATTGCTGCGCCGCTTCGATCTGGTTCCCGGCGACGCACCGCAGGCCTTCGGCCTCGACCTCGTCACCTTTGCGTTCACCGCCGCACTCACCGTTGCACTCGCATTGGCCATGGCCGGCAGCTCCCTGTGGCTGCAGCGCGGCAATCTGGCGCTGGCGATCCGCGCCGGCGGCGTGCAGACGCTCGGTCGCGGCACGCAGCGCGCGCGCCAGGTGCTGATCGTCACGCAGATCGCGCTGACCGCCGCATTGCTCGTCGGTGTCGGCCTGCTGCTGCGCAGCTCGCAGCGCCTGCTCGCCGAAGAGGTCGGTTTCGATCGCAATCACCTGGCGCTTTCGGCGATCGCGGATCTGCCTGCGTCTCGGCCGGGCAGCCGGGCGAGTCCCGCCGACGTCGACGCCGCGAACGCCGCAACACGCCTGTTCGTCGAGCGCTGCCGCGCACTGCCTGGGGTCACCGCGGTCGGCATGGGCACGCTCGCGCCGTTCGGCTGGAGCATGAGCGTGAGCAATTTCGCATTGCCCGGCCACGAGAAAGACGATACCGCCGGGCAGGCCATTGCCAACCGGTCGTATGTCAACGCCGACTACTTCCGCGCGCTCGGCACGACGCTGTTGCGAGGTCGCGCGTTCATCCCGGAGGAGACACAGTCGCACGGCGCGGTCGCAATCGTCGACGCGAAATTCGCCCGGCAGGTCTTTCCCGATCGCGACGCGCTCGGCCAGAAGTTCATGATGTCGTTCGAGTTCAAGGAACCAATGCGTGAACTGACCGTCGTCGGCGTGGTACCGACGCTGAAGATGCAGGCGCTCGACGAACAGGCGCAGCGGCCGAGCGTTTACCTGCCAGAGGAATATCCGCTCAATGGCATGCTGCTGCTGCGCACGCAATCGGATCCAGCGCTGCTGGCAACGCCGGTCAAGGAAATCTTCCACGAGGTGGCGCCACGGGCGCGCCTGCGCGACGTCGTGCCGATGCGCGACCGCATCGCCGACACGCTGCGGGATCGCGTGCGCCTGAACGCCTTGCTCGAACTGCTCGGCGCGATGGCACTGGCTCTGGCCGCGGTCGGGTTGTACGCGGTGCTCGCCTACGCCGTGCGCATGCGCACGGCGGAGTTCGGCGTGCGCATGGCGCTCGGCGCGTCGCGGCAGAGCGTGCTGAAGATCGTGTTGGCGCAGGGGACGCGTCTGATCGTGGCCGGACTGCTGCTGGCATTGCCATTTGCGTATGCGCTGGCGCGCGTGCTCGGCGCGCGCCTGTATCAAGTCAGTGCGTTCGATGCGGTCACGCTTGCGGCGGTTGCCGCGCTGCTCGGCACCGTCGCATTGCTGGCCTGCTGGTTGCCGGCGCGCCGCGCGGCACGCGTCGACCCGATCGAAGCACTGCGCCATGAATGACATTTCACCCGATTCAATATCAGGAGGGGAACGGCAATGACAGCGATCTTTTACGAACTGCGCCAGGCGCTGCGGGCGGTGATGGGTCGGCCGGCATTCTCGGCATTGGTCGTTGGAGTACTCGCCTCGGGTCTGGCCTGCGTGATCTTCATGCTGGTGATGATCAACGGCCTGGTGCTGCGGCCGATGCCGTTCCCGCGACCCGATCGGCTGCTGCATGCCGGCGTGACCGACGGCAGCAACGAAGGCCGCCTCGACGATGTCAGCGCGCGCGACCTGCTCGAACTGCGCCGCCGCTTGGTCGAGCAGGCCGATGTCGCCGGCTACGAGTCCGCGACGATCAACCTGAGCGATCTGGATCGGCCCGAGCGCTTCGACGGCGCGATGATCAGCGCCAATCTGGGCCGCGTGCTCGGTGCCACGCCGGTGCTCGGGCGCGATTTCATCGAGAGCGACGAGCAACCCGGTGCGCCGCCGGTCGTGCTGCTGTCGGATACGCTGTGGCACAGCCGCTACGGCGGCGATCCGGGAATCGTCGGGCGGCAGATCCGCGTCAACACGCGTCCGGCGACCGTGGTCGGCATCATGCCGCCGGGAATGAGCTTTCCGTTTCGCGAAGTCGTCTGGATTCCGGCGACGTTGCGCGAGGACGTTGCCGATACCGAGAACAGCTACGTGATCGCGCTGCGACTGCGCGACGGCGTCGACCAGGCCGCGGTCGCGACCGCGCTCGACGCCTGGCGCAACGATGCGATGCGCGTCGATCCGAAACGCTTCCGCGGCGTGCGTACCGGAGTCGAATCGCTGTCCCTCTATACCGTCAACCGCCAGACCCGCACCGTGCTTGGCATCATGCTCGCCGCGGTCGTGTTCGTGCTGCTGGTCGCCTGCGCCAATGCGGCCAATCTGCTGCTGCTGCGCACGCTGAGCCGGCGCCAGGAACTGGCCGTGCGCGTCGCGCTCGGTGCCAGCCGCCGCCGCATCGCACTGCACTTGCTCGCGCAGTCGCTGCTGCTCGCGGTCATCGCCACCGCGATCGCGCTGCCGCTCGCCACGCTGGCGATGCATCGGGAAGGCGATCTGCTGCGCTCGTCGCCGAACGGCGTGGCCGAATGGCTGCGCTTCGACCTTGACGGGAACGTGGTCGGAATGGCCATTGCCGCGGCGCTGCTGACCGCGCTCGCCACCGGCCTGTTGCCGGCGTTGCGCGCCGCGCGCGACAGCGTGGCGACGACGCTGCGCGACGGTTCGCGTGGCAGCTCGGGCGGCCGCTTCGTGCGCCTGAGTCGCGCGCTGGTGATCGGCGAAGTCGCACTGTCGTGCGCGCTGCTGATCGTCGTCGGCACGATGATCCGCGGCATCGTTGCACTCGACCGGCTCGATCTCGGCTTTGATGCATCGCACCTGCTCAGCGCACGCATCGGCCTGTTCACCAACACCTATCCGACCGGCGCCGACCAGGTGCGCCTGTTCGAGAAGCTGACCGACCGCCTGCGCGGCGACGCGCAGGTCGTCGACGCCAGTGTCGCCACGACATTGCCATTGCGTTTCGGCAGCAACCGCGACCTGCTGCCCGAAGGGATCGCCGCCGAAGGTGACAACGCGTTGCCGAAGGCGCGTTACGGCGCTGTCGACGATCATTTTCTCGCGACCTACGGTCTGCGCCTGCTGCGCGGCCGCTTCTTCGACCAGCGCGACGGCAGCGGCGGCGAACGCGTCGCTGTCGTCGATCCAGCGTTCGCTGAGCACTACGCGGCCGGCGGCGACGTTGTCGGGCGGCGTTTCCGTCTGGATCCGCGCAGCGCCGACGGCCCGACCGTCACGATCGTCGGCGTGATCGCGCCGCTCAAGCTCGATGCGCCGGGCGATGTGCCGCAGCCGGTGCTGCTCGTGCCGCTGCGCCAGGACCCGGCGCGTTTCGTCAGCCTGGTCGTGCAGGTGCGCGGCGATCCGGACGCCTTCGCTCCGCGCCTCAACGCGATCATGCGCGAGGTCGATGCCGACACGCCGCTGTACTGGGTGCGCGATTTCCGCGCGGTGATTGCCGAAGCGACGTTCGGCGAACACATGGTCGCGCAGATGTTCGGCGTGTTCGGCCTGATTGCGCTGGTGCTTGCCGGCGCCGGACTGTACGGCATCATGGCGTTCAGCGTCGGCCAGCGCACGCGCGAAATCGGCGTGCGCCGCGCGCTCGGCGCGCCGGCCGGCGGCGTGTTGCGCAGCCTGTTCGCGCGCACCGGCTGGCAGCTTGGACTGGGTTTGTGCGCTGGTCTGTTCATCGGCATGCCGCTCGCGCGCCTGCTGACCGGTACACTGCACAGCATTGGCGAAAACGACCTGACCACGCCCGTGGTTGTGCTGAGCATCCTGATCGGCGCGGCGACGCTCGCCATCATCGTTCCGGCGCGGCGCGCGTTGCGCATCGATCCGACCGAAGCGTTGCGCTATGAGTGATGGCGCGATGATGCGATCAACGAACCAATCGCGGATGCGCGTCACATGAGCATGCTGCTGCACGAACTTCGCCACGCTGTGCGCGCGATCCTTGCGCAACCGGCGTTCTCCGCGCTCGTGGTCGGCGTGCTCGCCGCGGGCCTGGCCTGCGTCGTGTTCATGCTTGCGTTTCTCGACGGCTATGTGCTGCGACCGCTGCCGTTCGCCGCGCCGGACGACCTGTACCAGGCCGGGCTTCTCGGTGACGGCGGCCTGGGCGACATCTTTCCGATGTCCGACCAGGACCTGATCAGCAGCCGGCGCCACCTGGCTCAAGTCGCGGAAGTCGCCGGCGTCGCCCGGTCGACGATCAACCTGAGCGACCTGGATCGTCCCGAACGCTACAACGGCGGGCATGTCAGCGCCAACCTGTTCGGTCTGCTTGGCGTCGCGCCGCTGCTCGGCCGCGACTTCGCCGAAGCCGACAACCAGCCCGGTGCGGCTCCGGTTGCGATGCTGTCATACGAGCTGTGGCAAAACCGCTATGGCGGTGATGCCGGCGTGGTCGGACGCGAGATCCGCGTCGACGCACATCCGGCGACAGTGATCGGTGTGATGCCAAAGGACTTTTCGTTTCCACGTCGCGAGGCGGTCTGGGTTGCAGCAACTCTGGCGCAAGCGGCGAAGCGGGATGAGTACGCGTACTGGCTCGTGCTGCGCCGCCACGCCGGTGTCGACGCGGCCCAGCTCGATGCGGCGTACGGCACATGGTTCGACGATGCCGCGCATGCCGATCCGGAGCGTTTCCGTGGCCAGCACTGGCGCGTCGAGCCGCTCAGGAACATGGCCATGGACCGCACCACGCGCTCGATGCTCGGCATGATGCTGGCCGCTGTATTCATGGTGCTGTTGATCGCCTGCGCGAACGCGGCGAACCTGCTGCTCACGCGCACCCTCGGGCGCAGACAGGAACTGGCCGTGCGCGTCGCGCTCGGCGCGAGCCGCAGTCGCCTGATCGTGCAACTGCTCGCGCAGAGCTTGCTGTTGAGCCTGGCCGCAACCGCAATCGCACTCGCGCTCGCCCAAGTCGGGCTGCGCTGGCAACAGGCGTTGCTGCGCGAATCGGAATTCACGCTCGCGTGGCTGCATTTCGACGTCGATGCAAGGGTCGTGCTGCTTGCGTTTGGTGGCGCACTGCTGACGGCGTTCGTCAGCGGTGTGTTGCCGGCGCTGCACGCCGCGAGGGTTGCACCTTCAGCCGGTTTGCAAGACGGCAATATGCGCAGCGTCGGCAGCGCGCGGTTCGCGCGCGTCAGCCGCGTACTCGTCGTCGGCGAAGTCGCATTGTCTTGCGCGTTGGTGATCTGCGTCGGCACGCTGGTGCGTGGCATCGCGGCACTCCAGCACAGCGACCTTGGCATCGATACCGATCATCTGCTGACTGCGCGCGTACTGTTGCCGACGCGCGCGTTTCCGACCGCGGCCGACCAGTTGCGCCTGTACGACCACATCGGCGAGCGCCTGCGCGCCGATCCCTCTGTGGTCGACGCGAGCGTCGGTACTGCGTTGCCGGGAACATATTACAACTGGGCTCGCGACGTGTTGCCGGCGGGCACGAGCGCAGGCGATGCGGAGTTGCCGACGACCTACCTAGGCTCGGTAGACGATCATTTCCTCGCAGCCTATGGCGTTCCACTGCAGGAAGGGCGTTTCTTCAACAGCGGAGACACGGCCAGCAGTGCGCGCGTGGCGGTCGCCGACCGGCGCTTCGCTGCGCGCTTTGGCGACGGCAAGTCGATCGTCGGCCGTCAGTTCCGGCTCGACCCGCGTGGCGCGGAGGACACCACGGTAACCGTGGTCGGCGTCAGCGGCCCGGTGAACCTGGATGCCCCCGGCGGCACGCCGTCGCCGTCGCTGTTCGTCCCACTCCGGCAAGTGCCGTTCAAGATTGCCAGCGTCGCCGTGCGTACACGCGGCCCGGCGCTCGAATTCGCACCGGCGCTGGCCGATGCGATGCGCGAGGTCGACGCGGACACGCCTTTGTACTGGGTGCGCGACTATGCCGAGATCCGGCGCAGCATGAGCTTCGGCGAGCGCGTCGTCGCGCAGAGCTTCACCCTGTTCGGCGTCGTCGCGCTAATTCTCGCCGGCGCCGGCCTGTACGGCGTGATGGCCTTCGCGGTCGGCCAGCGCATGCGCGAAATCGGCGTGCGTCGCGCGCTGGGCGCGTCGCGCGTCGCCGTGCTGCGAGCCTTGTTCACACGCAACTTTTCCCAGCTCGCACTCGGCCTCGCGCTCGGCCTTGCTGCCGGCATTCCGTTCGCCTGGCAGCTCAGCGCGTCGCTGCAAACGATCCAGCCCGGTGGAGTAGCGGTCGTCATGACGGCGTTGCTTGTGCTGATCGGCGCGGCGGCGCTCGCCGTGATCGTGCCGGCGCGGCGTGCGCTGCGCGTCGACCCGATGACCGCGCTGCGCCATGAATGAAAGACCGAACGAGGACATATCGCCGATGATCCGACTGAACAATGTGGAAAAATCCTATCCGCTGCAGGCTGGACGCACCTGGATCCTGCGCAATATCTCGCTGGATATCCGCGCCGGCGAATTCCTCAGCGTCATGGGGCCGTCGGGATCGGGCAAGACCAGCCTGCTCAATATCCTCGGCCTGATGGACAGCGACTGGCAAGGTGAGTACCAGCTCGGCGAGCAGGCCGTGCACGCGCTGAATCAGAAGCAGCGCCAGGCGCTGCAGCGCGAACAGGTCGGCTTCATCTTCCAGCACTATCACCTGATCGACGATCTGACCGTGCAGGAAAACCTCGACTTGCCGCTGAGCTACCGTGACGTCAAGGCAAGCGAGCGCAAGGCGCGCGTCGCCGACATCCTCGACCGCTTCCAGATCGTCGGCAAGAAAGACCTGTATCCGAAGCAGTTGTCGGGCGGTCAGCAGCAACTCGTCGCAGTCGCGCGTGCGGTCATCACGCGACCGGGCCTCCTGCTCGCCGACGAACCGACCGGCGCGCTGCACTCGACCCAGGGCAAGATGATCATGGACCTGCTCAAGGAACTGAACGAACAAGGCATGACGATCGTGCAGGTGACGCATTCGGAAGACAACGCGCGCGCCGGCCAGCGCATCGTTGAGCTACGCGACGGCTGGCTGGCCGGGCCGGCACAGGCGGCTTGAACGGGAGGCAGAGAAGAGAGAGGGGAGAGGGGAGAAGGGCAAGCGAGCCGGAGCGTCGTATCGAGCACCGTGAAGCCGATGAAATCCAATGTTCCACCGGCTGCAGGCATTCTCATTTTTCCCCCTTCCTTCTCCCTCTCCCCTTTCCCGCTCCAGTACCATGACTCCCAATGACTGATAGCGCCCTGCCAATCCTGATTGCCGACGACCAGCGCGACGTGCTCGAGGCGCTGCGCCTGCTGCTGAAGTCGGAAGACCATGCCTGCCGCGCGTTCGGCGATCCGGGTGCGGCACTCGCGGCGGTCAAGTCGACGCAGTTCTCGGTCGCGCTGATCGATCTGAACTACACGCGCGACACGACCTCGGGCGCGGAGGGTCTGGAACTGCTCAAGGCGCTCAAGCGCGCCGATACGGATCTGCCGGTCGTGGTAATGACGGCGTGGGGTTCGATCGATCTGGCGGTCGAGGCGATGCGCCTCGGTGCCGGCGACTTCATCGAAAAGCCGTGGGACAACACGCGCCTGATCAGCGTGCTGCGCAATCAGATCGCACTCGGTGCCGCGGCGCGGCGCGAGCAGCGCCTGCGCGCGGAAAACCGCCTGTTGCGCGACGACGACGAGCAGGAGTTCATCGCCGGCTCGCGTGCGATGCAGCCGGTGATGATGCTGATCGAGCGCGTCGCGCCGACCGATGCGAATGTGCTGATACTCGGCGAGAACGGCAGCGGCAAGGGCGACGTCGCGCGCCTGATCCACCGCCACTCGCGCCGCGCCGAGCGTGCCCTGGTCAAGGTCAACATGGGCGGACTCGCCGACAGCGTGTTCGAAGCCGAAATGTTCGGCCACGTGCGCGGTGCGTTTACCGACGCCAAGACCGACCGCATCGGCCGCTTCGAGGCGGCCGACGGCGGCACGCTGTTTCTCGACGAGATCGCGAACATTCCGCATCCGCAGCAGGGCAAGCTCCTGCGCGTGGTCGAGGATGGCGAGCTCGAACGCGTCGGTTCGTCGCGCACGCTGAAGGTCGACGTGCGCCTGATCGCCGCGACCAACGCCGACCTCGCCGCCGAGATCGCGGGCGGACGCTTCCGCAAGGACCTGCTGTTCCGGCTCAACACGGTCGAAGTGCACGTGCCGCCGCTGCGCGAACGGCGCGAGGACATCGCGCCGCTGGCGCAGGTGTTCCTCGCGCGCAGCGCGCAGCGCTACCAGCGCGCCGGCGTGCAGCTCAGCGCGGGCGCCTTGCGCGCGCTCGAGGATTATTCGTGGCCGGGCAACGTGCGCGAGTTGTCGCATGTCATGGAGCGCGCGGTGCTGACGGCGACCGGTGCGCAGATCGCCCATCTCGAGTTCAGCCTGCCGCTGGCGGCGCCGGCCGGCGCACCGGCAGCGCTGACGCTGGACGCAGCCGAGCAGGACATGATCCGCAACGCCCTCGAGCGCTGCGGCGGCAACATCCAGAAGACCGCCGAGATGCTCGGCTTGAGCCGTGCCGCGTTGTACCGGCGTCTGGAAAAATTCGGCATGCGCGCGGCGGATTAGTGCGTCATGAGGATCGCCTGGCGCGTGCGATGATTCGAAGTGCCTGAGGTGATGGCGTGCGTACTGCCCTTCGACTCGGCGCTGCGTGACTGCGCTCAGGGCGCATGGCGTTTAACATGCGCGGCGGCATGGCGTAAGGTCGCGCATGCCCAGCCGTCGTGCTGACACCAATTACGCAGGACCGCTCCATGGCGCGTGCGTCTTCAAATCCATCCCGCCAGCGCTACTTCGAAAGCTGGACCTACGATGCGCGCATCCTGGCCGCGGCGTTCGCCGTTGCCGCGCCGGCGATCGTGCTGCTCGTGGTGGTGCTGGCCTGGCGCGACCTGCCGTCGGGTTTGCTTGTGACATTCGCCATCATCGGTGCGCTGCTGACGCTGTGGTTGGCCGTGCGCCTGCGCAACCGCGTCATCTATCCGTTGTATACATTGTCCAATCTGCTCGAAGCGCTGCGCGAGGGTGATTTCAGTCTGCGCGGTTCGCGCGCACGCCGCGGTGACCCGATCGGCGAGGTGATCTGGGAGATCAACACGCTGTCGCAGACGCTGCGCGACCAGCGCCATCGCGTCGAGGAGACCGGTGCGCTGCTGACCAAGGTCATCGGCGCGACCGACATCGCGATCTTCACCTTTGATTCCGGCCGGCGCCTGCGCCTGGTCAACCCGGCCGGCGAGCGCCTGCTCGCGCGGCCTGCCGAGAACCTGCTTGGCCGCACGGCCGACGAACTCGGCATTGCCGACTGCCTCGCGCTCGACGACGCGCAGATCCGCAAGCGCGCGTTCCCCGGCGGCAGCGGCCGTTTCGAGGTGCGCCGCGCGCGCTTCCGCGAGGGCGGCATGCCGCACGACCTGCTGGTCGTCGCCGACCTGAGCCGCGCTTTGCGCGAAGAGGAACGCGCCGCCTGGCAGCGCCTGCTGCGCGTGCTCGGGCACGAACTCAACAACTCGTTGGCGCCGATCCGCTCGATGACCGGCACGCTCGGCAAGCTGCTCGCACAACAGCCGCCGCCGCGCGACTGGCGCGAGGACGTCAGCGGCGGCCTCGCCGTGATCGGCGATCGCGCGGAGGCACTGACCCGCTTCATGGCCGGCTACACAGCGCTGGCGCGGCTGCCGCCGCCGAACAAGCGCGACGTCGAGATCGGCGAACTGGTGCGCCGCGTCGCGCGGCTCGAACAGCGCGTCGCCGTGGAGGTCGCCGGTGCCCCGCTGCTGACGGTGCAGGCCGACGCCGACCAGATCGAGCAGGCGATGATCAATCTGGTCAAGAACGCGGCCGACGCCGCGCTGCCGTACCACGGCGCCGTGCGCATGCGCTGGCACCGCGCCGGCGACGCCGCACATATCGAGATCGAAGATGATGGTCCCGGCATCGGCAAGACCGAAAATCTATTTATTCCTTTTTACACTACGAAACCCGGTGGGTCCGGCATCGGTCTCGTGCTGGCACGGCAGATCGCCGAAGCACACGGCGGCGCGCTGACGCTCGAGAACAAGCAGGGCACGCACGGCTGCCTCGCCAGTTTCAGCGTGCCGTTGCAGGACGCCGACGCCGCGCGGCGCTGATCCGCACGGAAAATTGGTGGCAGTTGGCGCGCCCGGAGGGATTCGAACCCCAAACCAACAGCTTCGGAAGCCGTACCGACAAAGCGATCAGATACTCAAGCTCACCGGTTCTCGCAATAACAGCAAGATCCAGAATCGGCGCAATTCCTCTTCATTCAGCTCAAATGACTCGCATCCGCAAATGTCCGGCACAACCGTTCGACGGGTCGTTTCGAAAAGTTGCACTCAGCGTGACAATCCCGATCGGGAAAAGACTTGACTGATTTAAGGTTTATTGGTTAGATATTACCGATCGGTAAAATAATCGATCAGCAGTCGAATGACGGCGTGAATCTTCCCGTTCGGGACAGCCAATGCTCATCACTAATTCCGTGGAACTCGGAACGCTTGTCCGTCAGACCCGCCGGACAAACGGACTGACGCAGTCGCACTTGGCGGGTCTGGCGGGCACAGGATTGCGCTTCATCAGCGAGTTGGAACGAGGCAAGTCCAACGTCGCTCTGGGCAAGGCTCTGGCCGTACTCGCTGTTCTCGGGCTTCGCCTGCACGTTGGCGCCAGCGGGGAAGCGTGAGATGACCGAGCAACTAACCGTCGATCTTTTCGGGCAGCCCATCGGCACCCTCGCGGTGCCGGGGTCCTCCCCGTATCCGGAGGACTGGACGTTCAGCTACGGCTCGGACTACCTCGCCTCCAAGGTTCCGCTGCCACTCTCGGTAGCGCTGCCGCTGCGCCCAGAGCCCTATGTCGGCGCCGTCGTGCGCAACTGGTTCTGCAATCTGCTGCCGGAAGGCGCGGTGCGAGAGGCGGTGGTCACACGGATGCGAATTCCTGCTCGGGATGATTTTGCGCTGTTGGCGGCAATCGGTGGTGAATGCGCCGGCGCAGTAAGCATCCGCGATCGCGAAACACCACGTGTTGACAGGCGGGATGACGAAACCGACCTTGAGACCTTGCTTCGTCAGCAAGGCGAAGAGTTGGGCGACGGCGCCTGGGCATTGCTTGGCACGCCCTTGAGGCTTTCGCTCGCCGGCGCGCAGGACAAGATCGCCGTGATCGCGGAACCGGGGGAACGCCTGCGCCTGCCTGCGCCTGGCGAATCCAGCACACATATTCTGAAACCGGACAGCAGCAAGTTCCGGGGATTGCGGGACCTCGAGGCTCTGGGCCTGGCGTTGGCTCGCGCCGTCGGCCTGAATGCCGTGCGCGCCCGGCCCATCGGGTTCGCGAATCGCGCCGCATTGCTGATCGAGCGCTACGATCGTCAACCAGGTGCTGCAGCGGTGCGACGCCTGCACCAGGAGGATTTTTGCCAGGCGCTGGGTTATCCGGCCGAGCTCAAGTATGAAAGCCAGGGCGGCCCTGGCCTCGCGGCATGCTCCACGCTTATTCGCAGACTTGGCCTCGGTCCCGTCGCGGTCCAGGCCCTGCTGGACTGGGTGGTGTTCAACGCGTTGATGGGTAATGCCGATGCCCATGGAAAGAACCTCGCGCTGTTGATGGACCCGGCAGGGCAATTCCAACTCGCACCGTTCTACGACCTTGTGCCGACTCTGGTTCTCCCTGAACGCCTCGTTGACCGTACGCCGGCGCTACGTATCGGCGCGGCACGGCGCATCGACGAAATTCGCGCCGACGATTGGCGACAGTTCGCCCGTGAAGCAGGATATGCACCCAACTTCGTTCTGAAGCGCGTGGCGGAAATCGGTCGCTCGATCCTCGATCGCCTGCAAACGACTGGCGCGGCGTTGATCGAGCAAGGGTGCGACGCCTCGCGAATGCATCAAGCAGCCAACATCATCAGAAGCAACGTCGAACGTATTCGCGACGTTCGCTAGCTAGCTAGACTGAGTTCGCGCAGGACGCCGCAGGCGATAGCAGCTGCGCTTGGCATCGTCGCGAAAACCCTGCGGTGCCACGCGCCGCTCGTGCACGTTCAGCACCCACCAGCCTTTACTCGTTCCGATAAGTGCCAAGGCAGCCACTGTCACACACGTCGCACGAACCGGACACAGAGGAATTGGCGCGCCCGGAGGGATTCGAACCCCCGACCAACGGCTTCGGAAGCCGCTACTCTATCCAGCTGAGCTACGGGCGCGTATGTAAATTGTCGCATGAACCATCCTTGGTGAGTCTTTCAGTCGGCATCCATGCCTCCTCCTCACCCGTGCGCATGCGGTGACTCGCGACATCCCTGTCGCTTGCGGGCCAGCTGCGCTGTTCGCGACGGCATTCCCGCCGTCGCAGTCAACGCATCGCATAAGCGCGCCCCGGTTCGACCAGCTGAGCTACGAGCGCGGAATTGGCGAACGCCAATTTTCGCACGGAACCGCGTTCCGGCGCACTGTTCGGCCGGATTCTTTTCAGAGCGATCTATTCGTCGCGATCTATTCAGCGCGAATCGCCGCGATCGGATCGAGCAGCGCGGCCTGGCGCGCCGGGTAGACGGCGAAGGCGAGGCCGACCAGCGCGCACATCAGCGTCGACAGCACGATCAGGATCGCCGGCCAGGCGACCTGCCAGCCGGCGAATGCGGCAATCAGGTAGGCCAGCGCGGCGCCGAACAGCAGGCCGATGCCGGCGCCGCTCGCGCAGATGACGACCGCCTCGCGCAGGAAGCGCGACACGATGTCGCGCTGGCGTGCACCCAGTGCGCGCAGCAAACCGATTTCGCGACGCCGTTCGAGCACGTTGGCCAACATGATGTTCATGATGCCGATGCCGCCGACCAGCAAGCTGACGCCGGCGATCGCACCCATGACGATGCTGAAGATCTGCTGGGTCTTCTGGTTCTGGCGATACAGCTGCTGTGGCACGATCAGGCTGAAGTCGGCGACGCCGCCGTGACGCTGATTGAGTACGGCCGACAGTACGCGCGCGCCCGGCGCCAGTTGTTCGGGGTCGCCGACGCCGACCATGAAGCGGTCGATTTCGTCCTCGATCGGCGGAAAGCGAAAGCGCGCGAGCGTGCTGGCCAGCGGAATGAAGATGCGATCGCTCTCCGCGCCGAGCGCAACGCCCTCGAACTTGTCCTTGCCCAGGTCGCGATCGGCGAGCACGCCGACGACGCGCAACCACACGTGGTTGACCTTGACCATGCGCCCGAGCGCGTGGCCGTCCGGAAACAGTTCGTGCGCGGCCTGATGGCCAAGCACCGCGACCGCGGCGAGCCGGTCATCGTCGTCCTGCGTCAGTGCGCGGCCTTCGGCGACGCGCAGCGAGGCGAGCGGAAAATAGTCCGGGCTGACGCCGCTCGCCTGCGCGGTTGCGTCGGCTTCATCGCTGAACACGGCGAACGTGTGGATGCGCTTCTCGGCAGCGAAGTGCCCGGCACCCGGCACGACGGCAACGGCCGCCCGCGCGTCGGCCAGACTCAGGCCGAGACTGCGCGCGCGACTTTCCTTGAGCGTCTCCGGATCCAGGGCGATGCGCTCGACAATCAGATTGTGCAGGCCGAGGCTCTCGACCAGACGCAGCGCCTCGCGCCGGCTGCCTTCGCCGACGCCTTGCATCGCGACGATCGCGCCGACGCCGAAGATCAGCCCGAGCAGCGTCAACAGTGTGCGCAGGCGCCGCCGCCACAGCTCCTCGATCGCTTCGCGCCAGGCCGATGTCAGCATCATGGCGGCGCCTTGCCGGCGACTGCGGCGCGCGTCGGCGTTGCCGATGCCTTTTCCAGCGGGACCGGGATGCCGCCAAGGACAATGCTCTCGCCGGCCTCGAGTCCGCCGAGAATCTGCGAACGACTCGGGCCGCGTACGCCAAGATGTACGTTGCGCGTTTCGGAACGGCCACCGGCACGCACGGTCACGCTGGCTGACGCGTCGCCGTCGTTTGCCAGCGCGATGTTCGGTACCGTCAGCGTCTTGTCGGCATGCAGCAGGATGACGGTGGCACGGAAGCGCTGGCCCGGCGCCCAGTGCCAGCGCGTCACGGCGTCGGCGGGAACCTTGGCTTTCATCGACAGATACTTGACCGGCGATTCGCGGCTGCGCGTTGCGGCAGCTGCGGCGACCCACAATATGGTCGACTCGATTTTCTGCTGCGGCGCGCCGAGTGGACTGAGCTCGACCGCGAGGCCTTCCCTCAGTCCCTGTGCCTCGGTCTGCGGCAGCGAGATCTCGACCTGCATGTTGCCGGTGTCGGGCAGGCTGGCAAACGCGTTGCCGGCCCACATCGCGGCGCCGATCTTCGGTTTCTCGCCGGACCAGTCCGGCTGCAGCACGAGCAGACCCTCGTGCGGCGCTTTCACTTCGAGCGCGGCCAGGTCGTCCTTGCTTTGCCTCGCGAGAATGTCGTTGGTGGCGCGCTGTGCGTCGATCAGCGCGAGCTCGGCGCTGCCGCGCGTGCTGGACTGCCCCTTGCGCCAGTTCAGCGTGTCCTGCTTGACGCCGAGGAAGTGTTCGTCCTGCACGGCGTCGAGGATCTTGTTGCGCGCCAGTGCCGTTTCGGTCGCGTTGGCGTAGCGATGCGCGATGCCGAGCAGGCCGGCCACCTGGTCGAGATCGACGGTGAGCTTGCCCTGGGTATCGCCGAGCTCGTCCTGCTTGCCGGCGCGCGCGATCGCATTGCGCTGCAGTTCGACCAGCGCGGTGGCGAGGCTGAGCTTGCTCTGCTCAGCGGTGAAGCGCGCCACGACCTCGTCCTTCTTGACCCAGCTGCCGTCGGCCAGCGTCCAGCGCAACTGGCGCTGCGACCATTGCGAACCGGGAACCAGCAGCGGCGTCGGTGTAGTCGAGTCGAGCGTGCCCTCGGCATAGACGACGAATTCGGCCGGTGCCCAGTCGATGCGTTCGACCAGCGGCGCTTCGCCGTCGTCGTGCGTGCAGGCAACCAGCGCCAGCGCGACCACGAGCAGGAGTCCGGCATGCCTCATGACGAAGTCACCTTATTATCATTTTGCACAATGTCCACTTGCACCGGCTGACCCGGCTTGAGCGAGCCGGCGTTGCCATCGAGCGCGATGTTGAGGTCGATCACCGGCACCGGCTCGACGCGCGACTTGCTGTGCACGCTGATGCCGATGTCCTCGACATGGCCGTGCAGCGTCTGGCCGCTGCCGCCCTCGAGCGTGATTTTCACGTGATCGCCGGGCTTGACGCGTTCGATGTCGCGCTCCGGCAGCGCCGCGCGCACCGCGAGCGTGGCGATATCGGGGATCTGTCCGACCGAGACGCCGCGCCAGACCTGCTTGCCGACCTCGATCTTCTCGCCATTCCACGGCTGCACGGCGTGCAGGAAGGTGCCGTCGCGCGGAGCCGTCAGGTTCAGCTCGGCGAGCGATGTCCGCATGCGTTCGACATCGACGTTCAGGCGCGCGACGTCGGCATCGGCGGCGCGCTGCTCGGCGGTGCGTTCCTCCGCGGCGACGCGTTCGCGTTCGACGCTCTTGGCTTCGCGTTGTTCGGCCTTGCGCCGCGCGATCAGCAGTTTCTTGTACTCGACGCCCGGCACGTAGGCTTCCGGTTCGCTCGCCTTGCGCTGCGCCTTGATTGCTTCGGCATGCGCTTCGGCCGCAGTCAGCGTCTCGGTGCGCGCCTTCTCGCCGAGTTCGAGCCGCAGCTTGTCCTGGGTGCGCTTCTTCTCCTCGAGCTCGCTGCGCTTGGCGGTCAGCTGCTTGTTGATCTCGCCGCCATCGAACGAGACGATCGGGTCGCCTTTCTTCACGGTCTTGCCGTCATCGGCCATCTGCGTCACGGTCAGCTGCCAGAGGTCCTCGATCTGCGGCGGCGAAATCGCCGCGGTCGAGCGCGCATAGACTTCGCCGGTCGCGTGCGCCGGCTTGCGTGCCGGCGGCACCGTGGCTGCGGCCGACGCAGCGTTGGCGTCGTCTTCGTTTTCGACGCGCACGCTCATGCCGGGATTGAGCCGAGCGCCGCCCAACGTCGATAGACCGATGTCGACGACGTAGTAGCGCCCCGGGCCCCATTCCTGGCGTGCTTCGGAGGCGCCGGAAATCGCACTGATCGTGCCGGTAACGCCACGTCCCGGCAGCGCGTCGAACGAAAGGCGCAGCGTCTGGCCGATGGCGAGTCCGGGACGGTCCGGTTCCAGCACCCAGGCGCGCACGCTCAAGCCTTCGGCGCTGACCACCGTGCCGACTTCCTGACCCGGATAGGTCGAGGTGCCTTCGTCGATGCGCGTGCCGAGCCAGCGGCTGAAGCCGTGGATCAAGGTGCCATCGCGGTCGGCGCGCACTTCGGCCGCCTCGACCTGCGACTGGTTGTATACCTTTTGCACCTGCAGCTTCTCGAGCTCGAGCTTGCCGTCCTCGAGCCGGCGCCCGACGGCGTCGCGCGCGTCGCCGACTTCTTTCGCCTTGAGTGCGGCATCGTGTGTCGTGCGGTCGAACTCGGCGTGATAGCGGTCATAATCGAGCGCCGAAACCAGTTGCTTCGGGATCGCCGCATCGACCTGCGCGGTATCGAGGGCAGCCTGCGCGTCGATCAGTGCGAGTTCGGCATCGACCTGTTTCAGGCGCAGGTCGGCGGTTTCCTTGTCGACCTTGGCACGCGCCTGCTCGATTTTGGCATCGAGATCGCGGATCTGCGCCGCCGCCTGGCCGGCATCGATGCGCAACAGCACGTCACCGGCTTTGACTCGCGTGCCGTCCGGCACGTAGTAGCGCAGCACGACCGGCGAGGAATCCGACGGTGGCGTGAACAGCGTCTGTGCCCCTTCCGCGCGCACCTCGCCGGTGAACACGACTGCATGCGCCGGCGCACCGGCGGCGAGCAGCAGCAGCGCCAGCCGGCGCAGGCTAGGCGGCGCTGTCATGTTCCACCTTGCCGTCGCGAAGATGCACCTGGCGTTGCGCGCGCGCGGCGATTTCGGCGTCGTGCGTCACCAGCACGACGGTTTGGCCGCTGGCGTGGACCTCGCCCATCAGATCGAGCACGCCGTTCGCGCTGCGCGAGTCGAGGTTGCCGGTTGGTTCGTCGGCGAGCAGCAGCGCCGGTTCCATCAGCAACGCGCGCGCGATCGCGACGCGCTGCATCTGGCCTCCCGACAACTGCTCGGGCCGGTGCTGCAGGCGCTCGCCGAGGCCCATGCGATCGAGCAGGGTTCGCGCGCGCGGTTCGAGCGACACCGCCGACGAATGCAGGAAGCGTTGCGGCAGCAACACGTTCTCGAGCACGGTCAGGCGCGGCAGCAGATGAAACGACTGGAATACGAAACCGACGCGGCGGTTGCGGAAATCGCTGGCGCGCTCATCGTCGAAGGTCGACACGTCGGTGCCGTCGAGGTGATAGCGGCCGGCACTCGGCCGGTCCAGGCAGCCCAGGATATTGAGCAGGGTCGACTTGCCGGAACCCGACGGGCCGACGATCGCGACGAACTGTCCGTGCGGCACTTCGACGTCGATGCCGGCCAGCGCGTCCACGACCTGCCCGCCGACGTGGTAGCGGCGCGTCACTCCCTGCAGATGCACCATCGGCGACTCGAACTCCTCCCGACCAGACTCCGCTAGACCGGCGCGAACGCGAAATGTTCCTGTGCCGGCGCGACGCCTGCGGCAAATATAGCCGAAGAGCGGTGAGGAGTGAGGTGCGCCAGGAGCAGTGATGAGTGAGGCCGCGCGCTGCGGGCGCTCGGGAGGAGTTGAGGAGGTGAGTGAGGCGGCCGACGCCGCCTTACAAGCGAGCGCAGCGAGCGAGCTGACGAGGCTGCGCCAGCCGCCGCCGCATCCGGGTGGATTTCGTCGATCCTTTCTTGCGCAGCCATGTCGGGCGAAAAACATCGGTGCGCCAGGAAGGGGTTGGTGCGCGAACAACTTCCCTGCTTTGAAACATCCTTCGACTCGCGTCGGGAGCGCAGATCCGCAGCGCACGGGGCAAGTCTGCTGCTGCCCTTGGCTACAGCGGAATCCGGGGATTCCCTCAGCGCGGTAAGGAAAATGCCCCTTGGGCGCGTCGCGCAACCGGCTCGCCGGCTGGCGCGGGCGCTCGGTGGGAGGGCCATGTCGACGCGCGCCGGTGGTGTGTCGCTCAACGCGCCTTCGTGTTGTGCAACTCGAGGACCGTGCGCGGCGGTACGAACGAGTCGGCGCGCGAGACATTCCAGAACACGCGGAACACGGCATGTTCCGGCACGCCGCCCAGCAGTTCACCGGGCCTGACGAACGGATACAGCGCCGACAGCGAACGCACCTCGACCGACGACACGCGCCGGATCACATGTTCGGGCCCCAATTCGCTTGGGTGACGCAATCCGGCCGCTGCGAGCAGTTCCTTGAGCGCCTTGAGCGTGTTTTCGTGAAACATCTTCACGCGTCCGGCCTTGTCCGGCACGTCGAGCTTGTTCCAGCGCGACGGATCCTGGGTCGCGACGCCGGTCGGACAGCGGTCGGTGTGGCAGTTCAGCGACTGGATGCAGCCGAGCGCGAACATGAAGCCGCGCGCGGCGTTGCACCAGTCGGCGCCGAGTGCGAGCGTGCGCGCCAGGTCGAACGCGGTGATGACCTTGCCGCTGGCGCCGATGCGGATCTTGTCGCGCAGGTTCAGGCCGACCAGCGTGTTGTGCACGAGCAGCAGCGCCTCGCGCAGCGGCGCGCCGACATGGTCGGCGAATTCCAGCGGCGCGGCACCGGTGCCGCCCTCACCGCCGTCGACGACAATGAAGTCCGGCAGGATGCCGCTCTGCTCCATCGCCTTGGCGATGCCGAACCACTCCCACGGGTGGCCGAGGGCAAGCTTGAAGCCGGTTGGCTTGCCGCCGGATTTCTCACGCAGGCGGGCGACGAACTCGAGCAGGCCGAGCGGCGTCGAGAACGCGCTGTGCGCGGCCGGCGATACGCAGTCGACGCCCATCGGTACGCCGCGCGTGATCGAGATCTCCTTGCTGACCTTGGCTGCCGGCAGCACGCCGCCGTGGCCCGGCTTGGCGCCCTGCGACAGCTTGATCTCGATCATTTTGACTTGTGGAGAAAGTGCGTTCTCCACAAAACATTTTTCGTCGAAGGTGCCGTCGGCGTTGCGGCAGCCGAAGTAGCCCGAGCCGATCTCCCAGCAGATGTCGCCGCCGTTCTCGCGGTGATAGGGCGAAATCGATCCTTCACCGGTGTCGTGATAGAAGCCGCCGCGACGCGCGCCTTCGTTCAGCGCCCGGATCGCGTTCGCCGACAGCGAGCCGAAGCTCATCGCCGAGATGTTGAACACGCTGGCCGAGTACGGATGCGCGCACTGCGGGCCGCCGATCGCGACGCGGAAATCGTGGTCGTCGATCTTCGCCGGCGCCATCGAGTGGTTGATCCACTCGTATTGCGTCGCGTAAAGATCGAGCTCGGTACCGAACGGGCGCTTGTCGAGTACGTTCTTCGCCCGCTGATAGGCGATCGAGCGCTGCACGTGCGAGAACGGCACTTCCTCGTAGTCGGACTCGACCACGTACTGGCGCAGCATCGGGCGGAAGTATTCGAAGAACGTGCGCAAATGCGCACTGACGGGGAAATTCCGGCGCAGCGTCTTCTTCCTTTGCGTGATGTCGAGCACGCCGACCAGGCACAACACGCCGCTGATCACCGCAAGCCAGCGCCAGGCGATACTGTCCCAGGCGATGGCCAGCGCCAGCGACAGCGCGAACAGCGCGATGCAGGTGGCAAAAGGAATGAAGCGCGACGGCAGAACGTTGTCCATGGCCTGGCTCATGGCGATCAGCAGCAGCGAGCATACCGCTACGCCGGCCGTCGCGGCGAGCCGGCTGGCCGTTCGGTACTGGGTCAGTTTGAAAAATGAAGTAGCGGTTCGTGGTGAGCCTTCGACAGGCTCAGGCCAGGGTACGCCTGCGGCGTATCGAACCATGAACAGCGATGCACGAAGCGGTTCGCCCTTCGATACCTCAGGGCGAACGGCCAAACGTTTTCAAACTGGTCCACTACCGGCCGTTCGGTGCGATCCACGACTCGAACAATCCGGGCAGGCTCAATTACACTGCGGCGATGGACAACAAAGGCAAACCGGCACGAGCGGCCGAATTGAAACGCCGCCGCGACGCGATCGCCGCAGCGTTGGCGGCGGCGCAGCGCAATGCGCAACGTGCCGCAGCGTCGGCAGTCGGCGCCGTGGCGCCCTGGTGGCGCCGGTCGATCGATGCCGTTCGTGCGGCACTGGCGCGCATCGACTGGGTTCACGTGCGCGAACGCCTGACCCAGTACGCGAAGCTCGCGCGCATGCACAAGCCGATCGGCGCGCTGCTGCTGTTGTGGCCGACGTGGTGGGCGCTGTGGCTCGCGGCCGGCGATTTTCCGCCATGGGGCACGCTCATCATCTTCACGCTCGGCGTGTTCTTCATGCGTTCGGCCGGTTGCGTGATCAACGACTACGCCGACCGCAACCTCGATCCGCAGGTCAAGCGCACGCACGACCGGCCGATCGCCGCCGGACTGGTGACACCGCGCGAGGCGCTGTACGTGTTCTTCGCGCTGATCGTGATGGCCTTCGTGCTCGTGCTGTTCACGAACCGACTGACGATCGAGTTGTCGTTCATCGGCGCCTTTCTCGCCATCACCTACCCGTTCAGCAAGCGCTACACCTATCTGCCGCAGGTCTACCTCGGCGCCGCGTTCGGCTGGTCGATTCCGATGGCATTCGCGGCGGTCAAGGGCGCCGATCCGGCCGCGTTCAAGGCGGTCCTGCCGCTGTGCGGCGAGTTGTACCTGGCCAACATTCTGTGGTCGACGATCTACGACACCCAGTACGCAATGGTCGACCGCGACGACGACATCCGCATCGGCGCGAAATCAACCGCGATCCTGTTCGGCGACGCCGACCTGCCGATCCTCGGCGTGCTGATGGTCACGTTCCTGCTGACCATGCTGCTGGTGGCGCAACGCGGGCATCTGCACAAGGTATACATCGTCGGTGTGGCTGCAGCCACGCTGCTGTTCTCCTGGCAGCAATGGATCATGCGCAAGCGCGATCGCGACGCCTGCTTCGCCGCGTTCCGCAACAACAACTGGGTTGGGCTGGCGCTGTGGGTCGGCATCGTGATGTCGCTCGCCCTCAACTGAGCGTGAGCGGTTCTTCGGAACCTGGTGAGGTCGGCGGCTGCGCCGCCCCGTGAGGAGTGAGGAGAGCCTGCTTTTCCTAACCTCCTCACTCGCTCGCGCAGCGAGCGCTCACTAGCCGGCTCCGCCAGCGCTCACCGCTTCTGGCTCAGCGCGATTTCGGCGCGCGGGCGAGGGCCCAGACATCGACCCGTGCGACACCGGCGCGTTTGAGCATGCGCGCGCACTCGCGCAGCGTGGCGCCGGTCGTCATCACGTCGTCGACCAGCGCGATGTGCAGGCTTTGCGACGCGGCGCCGGTGAGCGGTACCGGATCGAGCGTGAACGCGCCGCGCAGATTCCTGCGCCGGGCCTTGGCATCGAGGTTGGACTGCGCGGCTGTCGCTTTCGTGCGCGACAAGACTTTGCCGCCGAGCGGGATGCCGAGCGCACGCGCCAGCGGCCGGGCAAGTTCCAGCGCCTGGTTGTAGCCGCGCTCGCGCAGGCGCGATGCATGCAATGGGACCGGCACGAACAGGTCGGGCCGCGCCGGGGAAAGGTCGGCGACCGCGTCGCGCCACAGCTCCGACAGCACGCGCCCGGCGGCGAGGCTGCGGCCGAACTTCAGTTTCGTAACGAGCAGGTCGATCGGGTGGCCGTAGAGGAATGGCGCGAACGCCGCGTCGAACGGCGGTTCGTGCAACAGGCATTCACCGCACAGCGGCGCCGGGGCCTGCAGCGGCAGCGCGCAGCGCGGGCAGCAAAGGCGGTTGCGCACCAGGTCGCCGGCGCAGGCCGCGCATAGGTCGCGTCTGCCGTCGCCATCCTGGGCACACAGCAGGCAGTGCGATGGCAGGATCAGGCGCTGCGCCCTGCCCCACAGTCCGTCAACTGATTTTGACTCCATCGGGTTGACAGTCCCATCCTCCCTGACCAAACTGGCCGTCACTCTACGCCACGTTGCATCCGCCATCATGCCTGCCATGCGAACGACCGAAGCTCCTGCTCGCCACGACTGGGCGCGGAGCGAAGTACTCGCCCTGCTTTCGGCGCCCTTCAACGACCTGGTCGCGCGTGCCCAAAGCGTTCATCGTGCCAATCACGATGCCAATGCCGTGCAGGTGTCGACGTTGCTGTCGATCAAGACCGGCGGCTGCCCGGAGGATTGCGCCTACTGCCCGCAGGCGGCGCGCTACTCGACCGGGGTGAAAGCCGAGAAGCTCATGGCACTCGACGCGGTGCTGGAAAAAGCCCGCGCGGCCAAGGCCGCCGGTGCGACGCGCTTCTGCATGGGCGCGGCGTGGCGCTCGCCGAAGGATCGCGACATCGACAAGGTGGCCGAAATGGTTGGCGCCGTGCGCGCGCTCGGCATGGAGACCTGTGCGACCCTCGGTATGCTCAGCGGCGATCAGGCGCGCACGCTCAAGGCGGCCGGCCTCGACTATTACAACCACAACATCGACAGCGCGCCGGAGTTCTACGGCGAAATCATCCACACGCGCGAATTCGCCGACCGCCTCGACACGCTCGGGCACGTGCGCGACGCCGGCATGAAAACCTGCTGCGGCGGCATCGTCGGCATGGGCGAGACGCGCGAGCAGCGCGCCGGCCTGCTGCAGACGCTGGCGAATCTGCCGGAACATCCGCAGTCGGTGCCGATCAATCGTCTGGTGCAGGTCGAAGGCACGCCGCTGGCCGGCACCGCGCTGCTCGATCCGTTCGAATTCGTGCGCACGATTGCTGTGGCGCGCATCCTGATGCCGCGCTCGATGGTGCGCCTGTCCGCCGGACGCGCCGAGATGAGCGACGAGCTGCAGGCGCTGTGTTTCCTCGCCGGCGCCAATTCGATCTTCTACGGCGAGAAATTGCTGACGACCGGCAATCCCGACGTCGAACACGACCAGGCGCTGTTCGCACGGCTCGGCATCGTGCCGATGGCGGTCGACCTCGACGGCGCGACAGTGCATGCAGACATCGTGCGGGCCCAAGTCGTCGCCGCTTGAACCCCTCTCCCGCCGGAGAGGGGCAGGGGTGAGGGCCGGGCGCGGCACTAGCGTCCAGACCGTTGCCAGCCTCCGTCGCTGATTCCGATGTCACTACAGCACCGACCCTCATCCGCTCCACCTTGCACGCCATGCATCGGGTTTCGCCTGCGCCGACCGCTGTCGCGGGCGCAGCAGGTGGAACCCCTTCTCCCGAGGGAAGAAGGGAAGATCTCATGCCGCGCACAGACCTGATCCAACGCCTCGCCAAAGCGCGGGCCAAGCGCGAGCGCGAGTCGCTGCTGCGTCGGCTGCGCACGGTCGAGTCGGTCGATGGCGCGCGTGTCGTCGTCGACGGCAAGGCGCTGTTGAATTTCGCCAGCAACGACTACCTCGGTCTCGCGCAACATCCGGCACTGATCGAAGCGCTGCAGCGCGCGGCGATGCAGTGGGGTGTCGGTTCGACCGCCGCGCACCTGCTCGGCGGCCACCGCGAGGAACACGCCGCGCTCGAGGAGAAGCTCGCGCGCTGGACCGGGCGCGAACGCGCGCTGCTGTTCTCGACCGGCTACATGGCCAATCTCGGCGCAATGCAGGCGCTGTTCGGCACCGGCGATCCGGGATCACGTCCGGGGCAGGCTGTGTGCGTGCAGGACAAGCTCAATCACGCCAGCCTGATCGACGCGGCGAAACTGTGCGGCGCGGAACTCAGCCGTTATGTGCACGCCGACCTCGCAAGTGCCGGACGCCAGCTCGCCGCACGACCCGACGCAGCCGCATTGCTGGTGACCGACGGCGTGTTCAGCATGGACGGCGATGTCGCACCGCTGGCCGAGCTTGCCGCATTGTGTAAAACGCAGCATGCCACGCTGATGGTCGACGACGCACACGGCATCGGCGTCCTCGGAGCCGAGGGCGCCGGCAGCCTGAGCGAAGCCGGCGTGACCGCGGAGCATGCGCCGGTGCTGATGGCGACGCTCGGCAAGGCGCTCGGTGTCGGCGGCGCATTCGTGGCGGGGAGCGCGGCGCTGATCGACGGCCTTGTCCAGTTCGCGCGCGCGCACGTCTACACGACGGCGCTGCCGCCGGCGTTGGCAGCGGCAGCGTCCGTCGCCGTCGACATTGCGCGCTTCGAAGCCTGGCGTCGCGACAGGCTTGCGCGCCTGATCGCACACTTCCGCCGCGGTGCGATCGAGCGTGGCCTGCAGCTGATGGCATCGCGCACGCCGATCCAGCCGGTCCTGATCGGCGCCAGCAAGGCTGCACTGGATGCGTCGCAGGCGCTCGAGGGCGAAGGCTTCTTCGTGCCGGCGATCCGTCCGCCGACCGTTGCGCAAGGCAAGGCGCGCCTGCGCGTCGTACTGTCGGCGCGACATGAAGAGAATGACGTCGAACGACTGCTCAATGCGCTCGCGCGTGCGGTCGGGCGCACGCGGACCGAGCGCTGACGTGCACATCGAAAGCAGCGGCAGCGGTCCCGACCTCGTGCTGATTCACGGCTGGGCCATGCACGGCGGCATCTTCGCGCCGTTGACGCCGCTGTTGGCACGGCACTTCAGGCTGCATGTCGTCGACCTGCCCGGCCACGGCCACAGCGCCGCCTCCGGCGAGTCGATCGATTCGGCCGCCTGCGCCGCGCATATCGCGCAATGCGTTCCGCCAGCGCTCTGGGTCGGCTGGTCGTTCGGCGGCCTGGTCAGCCTGCGTGCAGCACTGGCGTTGCCTCAGCGGGTGCGCGGCATTGTGGAAATTGCCGCATCGCCGCGCTTCGTCTCGACGCCGGACTGGCCACACGGCGTGCCGGCGGACGTATTCATCCAGTTCGGCACCGGCCTGGTTGAAAACTATCGTGCGACAATCGAGCGATTTCTCGCGCTGGAAACGCTCGGGTCGGCCCAGTCCCAGGACGAATTGCGCGAACTCAAGGCGCACGTGTTCGAGCGCGGCGATCCGTCGCTGCGCGTACTCGAACAGGGGCTCGACATCCTGCAGGCAACCGATCTGCGCGGCGATCTCGCGCACTTGTCGGTGCCGAGTCTGTGGATCGCCGGACGGCGCGATCGCCTGGTTCCGGTCGCGGCGATGCGCTGGGCGGCGCAGCACAGTCCGGCTGGCGATTTCCTCGAAATTGCGTCGGGCCATGCGCCGTTCCTGCGCCATGCGTCCGAGGTGGCCGAGGAGATCATCGGATTTGCCGCCGGGATCGACGGCGCATGACGCCGCCACTCGACATGCACCATGTTCGGCAAGCGTTCGGCCGCGCGGCGGCAACCTACGACGCGCACGCGGTGCTGCAGCACGAGGTCGAGCAACGCCTGCTCGACCGGCTCGAATACGTCGAGAGCGAGCCGGCGCGTGTGCTCGATGTCGGCTGCGGAACCGGCAATGCGGCGCTGGCATTGCGCAAGCGCTGGAAGTCGGCGCATGTCGTCGCGCTCGACCTTGCGTTGCCGATGCTGCGTCGCATGCGCTCCGGCTGGCTGCGTCCACTGGCGCGAATCAATGCCGACGCGCGCGCGCTGCCACTGGCCGACGCCAGCGTCGATGTGCTGTTCTCCAATCTGTGCATGCAGTGGATCGACGACGTGCCGGCGCTGTTCGACGAATTCCGGCGCGTGCTGCGGCCGCGCGCTTACCTTGCGATCTCGACGTTCGGGCCGGACACGCTGCACGAGCTGCGCACCGCCTGGGCGCAGGTCGATCGCGCGCCGCACGTCGGCCGCTTCACCGATATCGCGCGCATCGGCGACGCGCTGATGCAGGCCGGTTTCCGCGATCCGGTGCTCGACGCCGAACACTTCACGCTGACCTACGCCGATGCCGGCGCGCTGATGCGCGAACTCAAGGCGATCGGCGCGACCAATGCCGACGCTGCGCGCCCGCGCGGCCTGACCGGCAAGACGCATTGGCGCGGCATGCTCGATGCCTACGAATCGTTCCGCAGCGACGGCGTGCTGCCGGCGACGTACGAAGTCATCTACGCGCACGCCTGGGCGCCCGAGCCGGGACAGCCGCGGCGCAGCCGCGGCGGCGCCGAGATCGCGACATTCCCGGTTGATCGCCTGCGCGGTTCGCGGCGCTGAGTTGCAGAGCGGGAACGCCGATGGACGCGGAGAAGAGCGAGGAACGCGGATTACGCGGATGAAGCTACTTTGATGTTCGCTCTTTCCGCGTTGATTGCTTTTCATCCGCGCTAATCCGCGTTAAAAATTCCTTCCGGGGCGCGCGATCTCGCAGCTCTCTGTAGCGAAAGCAGCCGGTGAAGTGATCGTTGACCATGCCGGTCGCCTGCATGTGCGCGTAGATGATCGTCGAGCCGACGAAGTTGAAGCCGCGCTGCTTGAGGTCCTTGCTGAGTCGGTCGGATAAATTGGTGCGCGCCGGCACCTGTCCGCGCTCACGCCAGCGGTTGACGACCGGCTTGCCGTCGACGAACGACCAGAAGTACCGGTCGAGACTGCCGACCTCGCCGATCACCTTCAACGCAGCCTGTGCGTTGCGCCGCGCCGACCAGATCTTGAGCCGGTTGCGGATCAGCGCGGGATTCTGCAACAGCTTTTCCAGCGCAGCCTCGCTCATCCGCGCCACGCGCGTGATGTCGAAGCCGTGAAACGCCTTGCGGTACGCCGCGCGCTTGTTCAACACCGTGCTCCAGCTCAGGCCGGCTTGCGCGCCTTCGAGCACGAGGAATTCGAACAATTGTGTGTCATCGTGCAGCGGCACGCCCCATTCGGTGTCGTGGTAGGCGCGCATCACCGGGTCGCTGCCGGCCCATGAGCAGCGTTTGGGTTCGGGCGTGGCCATGATTGCGCTCCTTGAGTTCTGGCGAAGCACAAGATTTAACCACGAAGAACACGAAGAACACGAAGGAAGCAATCAAATCTCGCGGAGGCGGACTTCCCGCCGTGCCCTGCATGATCCTCTGCAGGCGGCAGCGTTTCGACTTGGCTCTCAGCGCGGGCTAGGCTCAATGCGAACGGTCTGCGAGGTCGCCAGGTTCCCCGCGCCTTTCACGCGAATCCTTCCTTCTTCGTGTTCTTCGTGTTCTTCGTGGTTCAATCTGTTCCCCTCTGCTCGGCCGATCCCGCAATGACAGAAGCAACCGCCCGACGCCAGGCCCTGGTCGCGCTCGCCTTGATGAGCCTGATCTGGAGTTTCAACTGGATCGTCATGAAGCGCGCGCTGCACTACATCGGTCCGCTGGATTTTTCCGCGCTGCGTACGCTGTTCGGCACGTTGCTGCTGTTCTTGTTGCTGTGGTGGCGCGGCGAATCGCGCGCACCGACGCCGATGCGCGACACGATCCTGATCGGCCTGGCGCAGACCGCGGCGTTCCAGCTGCTCGTGCAGATGTCGCTGGTCGAGGGCGGTGCCGGCAAGATGGCGCTGCTGGCCTACACCATGCCGTTCTGGGTCATCGCGTTCGCCTGGGTGCTGCTCGGCGAGCGGCCGGCGCCGCGCCACTGGACCTTCCTGGCGATCGCCGCCATCGGCCTGCTGCTGGTGATGGAACCGTGGCGCGCAATCGGCGGATTGCGCAGTTGCGCGCTGGCGCTGACCGGCGGTGCGTGCTGGGGGCTGGCGACGGTGCTGACCAAGCGCCTGTTCCAGCGCAGCGCGGTTTCGCCGCTGCGCCTGACCGCGTGGCAATCGTTGTTCGGCGCCGTCGTCGTCGTGCTGATTGCGCTGCTGGTTCCGGAACGGCCGATTGAATGGTCGAGCGAGCTGATCGGTGCCGTCGCTTACAACGCCGTGCTCGGCTCGGCGATCGCGTGGGCGCTGTGGCTGTTCGTGGTCGAGCGCCTGCCGGCCGGCGTCGCCGGCGTGGCCAGTCTGGCAACACCGCTGCTCGGCGTACTGCTCGCTTGGGGCGTGCTCGGCGAAGTGCCGGATGTCGACGAGGCGATCGGCATTGCGTTGATCGCCATTGCGCTGGCCGGCGTGCTGCTCCCGCAGCGCCGAACCGCGAAAATGAAAGGGGCCTTGAACGCGGATCAACGCGGATGAAAAGCAATCAACGCGAATAGATCGAACATCAATATCGCGTATCCGCGTAATCCGCGTTCCTCGTCCTTCCCTGCGCTCCCGCCTTGCTCGTTGCGCTGGCCGGCGTGCGGGCGCCCCCAAGCCGAAGCGCGAAAAAGAAAAGCTTGAACGCGGATCAATACGGATGAAAAGCAATCAACGCGGACAGAGCGAATCAAACAAACAGAATCTCTCAACGCCGATGAAGCCATCACGGCGGATGCAGCGATGTTCAAGTAGCTTTATCCGCGCAATCCGCGTTCCGCTTTGCCCGCCTCGGGAGAAGTCCAAGGTAGGTGGTCGAGATCGACATTGCCGCCGGTGAGGATCACGCCGACGCGCTTGCCGCTGAAGTGCGCCTTGTACCGCAGCACGGCAGCCAGCACCGTGGCCGACGACGGTTCGACGATGATCTTCATGCGCTCCCAGATCAGGCGCATTGCGGCGATCGTTTCGGCGTCGCTGACCGGCAGTACCGTCACGTGGTGGTCGCGCATCAAGGTGAAGTCGATCGGCCCTATAGCGGCGCGCAGGCCATCGCAGATCGTGTGCGGCACGATGTCCGTGACGCGTTCGTTGCGCCGAACGGATTCGTATGCGTCCGCCGCGCCTTCGGGTTCGGCGGCGAATATCGGCAGTTCCGGCGACATAGAATGCGCGGCGATCGCGCTGCCGCTGATCAGGCCCCCGCCGCCGACCGGCGCGATCAGCGCGTCGAGTCCGGTTTCGTCCTCGAGCAGTTCGAGCGTGGCGGTACCCTGGCCGGCGATCACCTCGGGATGGGTGAACGGATGGACCAGTGTGGCGCCGGTTTCGCGGCGAATGCGTTCGGCTGCTGCGTCCCGTGCGGCGAGCGTCGGCGCACAGAAGTGCAGCGTGGCGCCATACGCGCGGATCGCCGCAACCTTCGAGGCGATTGCGTCCTCGGGAACGACGACATGCGCCGGAATATTGCGCGTTGTCGCAGCGAGTGCCAGCGCGGCGCCGTGGTTGCCCGACGAGTGCGTCACGACGCCGACTCGTGCCACGTCGTCAGCGAGAGCCCACACCGAATTGCACGCACCGCGAAACTTGAAGGCGCCGGCGCGCTGGAAGTTCTCGCATTTGAACGCGAGCTGTGCGCCGGCCAGTGCGTCAAGGGCGCTCGAACGCAGCACCGGCGTGCGCCGTGCGTGCGGCCGGATGCGCTGCGCGGCTTGTCGAACGGAGGCGGCGTCGATCGCGGAGGTCATGACGCACAAATGGTACGCGATTTGAGAAAACCCGGCGCTGGCGTCACGCTGTGTGGGCAGCGGGAACTCGACGCAGCGCCGGGTGCGGGACCGTGGCGGAGTTGCGGACCGCGACGACCTGGCGCCGCGGGCGGGTTTTCGAGTGATCTCAGGTCGGAATGCGATCGAGCGTTTGCCGGATCGTCGACTGCGCTGATTCGAGCACACCCAGGTCGAGCACATCGAAATCCGGGCGATCGTTCGCCGGGACATTGCTGCGCATATCGCCGATCGCCATTTCGAGGCGGCCGAGCTCGATCAGCAGGTCGTGATGCAGGAACATCGGGTTGACCGTCAGCGACGTCACGTTGGCGAACACGGCACTCTCCTTTGCGATTGCAGAGAACGATTCTGCAGGACGCATGCCAAAATCGACCAAGTATACTTTCACGCTTTCTTGACGCGCTACGTCGCAGATTGACGCACAAGGTCAATCGTCACACAACAGCGTGATTTGATTCACAGTTTGATAACGGCGGTGGCGGCTATTCTTCGCTCGCCAACCGTGAGTGCAGATGCCGAGGGGGAACGACGGCATCTCTGCGAGTAGAGCTAGCGGTTACTGGCGCCCGGCATACGGTCCTCTTGGATTCCCCCTGTTCCTAAGACCGCCGGGCGCCAGCCTTACTCCTGACTTCCCGTCTATTCCCTTGGTGCTTCCTCCCGCGCACACTTGGCCGGCCCCTGAGCCCAGCCTTGCCGTCGTACGTCACCGCGCGCCGCGTGTCGTGAAGAGTGCGTGAAGATCGAGCAAGACGCATGCCATTCCGGTCGCCTGCAGGTCGGCTAAAATAAGCCTTCGCGTAAAGAGCGGGTAGGAAGCATGCAGCGCTACGATCTCATTGTCATTGGCGGCGGCCACGCCGGGCGAACCGGCGTTTTCGCGAACTGCGTTGACGCGCAGTTCGCGCCGGTGAGCGCCCGAGACAGGAGTCGAGGGCGGGGGCACTTGGCGAGAACACGATGTTCGAGCCTAGTGCCGGACCGTGCCGGCGAAGCATCAATCGTGTAAGCAAATGCAATCCTACGATGTCATTGTCATTGGCGGCGGCCACGCCGGCACGGAAGCTGCCCTCGCGGCCGCACGCCTCGGTGCGCGCACGCTGCTGCTGACGCAGAACATCGAAACGCTCGGCCAGATGAGCTGCAATCCGGCCATCGGCGGCATCGGCAAGGGTCATCTGGTCAGGGAGATCGATGCGCTCGGCGGCGTCATGGCCTGGGCGGCCGATCGCGCCGGAATCCAGTGGCGAACACTCAACGCATCGAAGGGACCGGCTGTCCGCGCCACGCGTTGCCAGGCCGACCGCGCGTTGTACAAGGCGGCAATCAGGCGGCGCCTCGAGACGCAGCCGAACCTGTCGATATTCCAGCAATCGGTCGACGACCTGACCTTCGACGGCCAGCGCGTGACCGGTGTCGTCACGCAGATGGGCCTGCGTTTCGCAGCGACCACTGTGATCCTGACCGCCGGCACGTTTCTGGCTGGCAAGATCCACGTCGGCCTGTCGAACTACGCCGGTGGACGAGCCGGCGACGCTCCGGCGCAGCGCCTGGCCGAGCGCCTGCGCGAACTGTCGCTCGGCGTTGCCCGCCTCAAGACCGGCACGCCGCCGCGCATCGACGGACGCAGCATCGACTTCAGCCGTGTTGCAGAACAACCCGGCGACGATCCGGCCCCGGTATTCTCGTTCGCCGGCTCGACCGCCGATCACCCGCGCCAGGTGAGCTGCTGGATCACGCACACTTCCGCGCGCACGCACGACATCATCCGTGGCGCGCTCGACCGCTCGCCGCTCTACACCGGCAAGATCGAAGGCGTCGGCCCGCGCTACTGCCCATCGATCGAAGACAAGGTCGTGCGCTTCGCCGACAAGACCTCGCACCAGATTTTCATCGAGCCGGAAGGACTCGAAACCACCGAGATCTACCCGAACGGCATCTCGACGTCGCTGCCGTTCGATGTGCAGGTTGAACTGGTGCGCTCGATCAACGGCTTCGCGAACGCGCACATCACGCGCCCCGGCTACGCGATCGAATACGACTACTTCGATCCGCGCGGCCTGAAGGCGAGCCTGGAAACCAAGGCCATCGACGGATTGTTCTTCGCCGGCCAGATCAACGGCACGACCGGCTACGAAGAGGCCGCGGCGCAGGGCCTGATCGCCGGGCTCAACGCCGCGCGCGCGGCGCAGGACAAGGCAGCGTGGACGCCGCGTCGCGACGAAGCGTATATCGGCGTGCTGATCGACGACCTGATCACGAACGGTACGCTGGAACCGTACCGCATGTTTACCTCGCGTGCCGAATATCGCCTGCACCTGCGCGAGGACAACGCCGATCTGCGCTTGACCGACACGGGTTACGAATTGGGCAGCATCGATGCCGGGCGTCATGCGGCATTTGCGCGCAAGCGCGACGCGGTCGACCGCGAAACGCGGCGCCTCGGCGGCCTATGGGCCGCGCCGGGCAATGGGTTGGGCGATGCCATCGCCGCGGCGATCGGTGTTGCCGTTTCGCGCGAGACGAACGCGCTCGATCTGTTGCGCCGGCCGGAATTGAATTACGCGACGTTGATGCAGGTCGCTGCGCTCGGCCCGGCGGTCGACGACACGCGTGTTGCCGAGCAGGTCGAAATCGCCGCGAAGTACTCAGGCTACCTCGAGCGCCAGACCAGTGAGATCGAGCGCCAGCGTCGCAACGAGGAAACCCGCATCCCGGCCGGCTTCGATTATGCGGCGGTGCGCGGCCTGTCCACGGAAGTCACGCAGAAACTGACCAGGACGCAGCCGCAGACCGTCGGCCAGGCGCTGCGCATTGCCGGCGTCACGCCGGCGGCGATCTCGCTGCTGCTGGTGCATCTGAAGCGGCGCGCAGCGTAGTGTTGCGCGTGAGGTCGGCGGCTGCGCCGTCTCGTGAGGGTAGACGTTCTTTCACGAGCGCGCTTGACGCCCCTCACTACGAGTATCCTCAGCCCGCGACTCCTCGCGAGCGCGCGGCCTCACTCCTCGCGAACGTGCGCAGCACGCGACCTCACGCTCCTCTCATTACTTCTTCGGCAGGTGGGCCTGTGCGGTGCTGTAGGCCTGCTGCGCGTGGCTGTAGATCGCCTTGGCATCGTCGGCCGAGACTTCGCTGTTCTGACCATTGGCGACGCGTTGCTTCAGCACCAGCTGTCCGTTTTCATCCCAGCCGACCTTGGTCGTCGCGTACGGATGGTTCGAGCCGGCCGGCGACTCCTCCTTCTGCACGACCCACGGCATATCGTTCTGGTACGCCATCTTGTAGGTGACGCGGCCCTTGTCGCCGTCGAGGTCGGTGATCTCGCGCACGACGCGAATCTTGTTGTTCTGGGCAAATGCATCCCACGCCACCGACGCGTTGTCGTTCAGCGAGCTGCCATTGATCGATTTCATGCCGCCGATCTGGCCGAAGGTCTTCTTGAAATCGTCGTACATCTTCTCCGCCGGCGTGGCTTCCGGTGCGACAACGATTTCGACCTGGGCTGCCGCGTTGTGGGTCAGCACCGGATATTGCAGCACCGGCAGGTAGCGGCGCTCACCGTCGATCAGCATCGCCTCGACCGCGTAGGTGCGGCGCGGATCGACCTTGCCCGGATCGATCGGCAGGTTGAATGCAATCGGCGGCTGATTGGCCGGACTGATCGTCGTCTGCGCCAGCACCAGCCCGGGCTGTGCGACATCGGTGACACGCAGCTCGAGCCGGGTCTGCGCGCTGAGTTCGCGCGGATCGCGCAACATGACTCTGCCGCTCACGCTGCTGGCGATCTTCTGGACCGGCGCTGTTGCTTGCGGCGGCGGGCTCGGTGAATTGCAGCCGGACAGCAGTGCCAGTGCCAGCAGCGCGGGAAGCATCGAATGGCGCATGGAAATCTCCAGATAAAAATCTGCCGGACCTGTTGCGGCAGATGACGTTGTCAGGGGTAATTCTTGGGACGACGGTCGCAACTGACCCCAGTCGACGCGTATCCCGGGACGAAGCATTTTAGCCGCGCCAGCCGGGCCTGCCTATCCATTCCGATCATCTGCCAACACGGATTGCCGCAACGTGAACGACGGTTCAGGCGCTACGGCCGTCGCGCGCTCGGGAAGAGAGCATCAAATTGACAGTCAAGTTAAGCATTTGTTATGGTCGCGCGACAAGGCGGCAAAACGACAAAGCCGGCTCGGCCCGAGTGACGAAATACCGCTTCCGGGGACTCAGGGCGAGTGGGAATGAGACGTTGGCTTCGCTAGGTTCCGGCCGATCGGAACTGTTTGCATGCCTTCAGTTCGCTCGTGGCGATCATCGATCACGTGCGATGAATCTTCGTTATCCGGTTGGGGAAATCCTTATGAAACAACGCTTACTGGTGTCATCCATCATCATGGGCCTGTGCGCCACGCTGGCGGCAGGCACCGTTCTGGCTCAGGACGCAACGGATCAGCAGACGACTGCGGATCAGACCAAGAAGAAGAACGCCCAGGAATTCGAGACAGTTGTAGTCACCGGTTCGCTGATCCCGAAGGCGCAGATCGAAACCGCCTCGCCGGTCGTCACGATCACGGCCGAGGACATCAAGCGTGAGGGTTTCAAGAACGTTTACGATGCTTTACGTTCGTTACCGACCGCGACTGGTGCGGTGCAGGACAACCAGTTCACGAACAGCTTCACCCCGGGTGCAAGCACGATCAGCCTGCTGGGCCTGGATCCGAGCTTCACCCTGATCATGCTCAACGGCCGGCCGCTGGCCGACTATCCGTTCCTGTACAACAGCAACAGCAACTTCGTCGACCTGAACACGATTCCGAACTTCATGGTCGACCACATCGACATCCTGCCGGGCAACCAGTCGGCGATCTACGGCTCGGCCGCGATCGCCGGTGTCGTCAACATCGTGCTCAAGCAGAAGTTGGAAGGCGTCACGATCGATTACCGCGCTGGCGGCTTCAGCGACGGCGGCGGTGCGCAGCAGCGGTTCCAGATCGGCGGTGGCGGTACCTGGGGCGGCCTCGACGCGATGTTCGGCGTGGAGTTGAACAAACAGAGCCCGGTCTGGGGTTATCAGCGCTCGTACACCAACAACGCAGCCGACAACCCGACCCTGAACGGCGGTCCGCCGATCGCGCAGCGCGACCGCGTCATGATCGACGGCTTCACCGGCAAATACGATGATCCGGGCCAGGCGACCTGCGATGCGATCAGCAGCCTGTATCACGGCGATGAGGCATACCGCCAACGTGCCGGATTCGGCAGTTACTGCGGCAGCAACAACGGCGTGGGCTTTACGACGTTTCTCAATGGCAACGAGACCGCCAATGCCTACGGAAGCTTGAAGTATCAGCTCAACGACAACGCGCAGCTGTATGGCGATATCCTGTACGACCACACGAAGACGACCTATTTCGTCGGCGGCGTCTCGTTCTGGGCCACTGGCGTCGGTATGCCGACCTACATCTGGGACATCGACGACCAGAAGCTGGTCCGTCTGCAGCACATCTTCGCGCCGGAAGAAATCGGCCACGAGGCCGATGGCACGGTGAAAGAGGACAGCTACATCGTCAACGCCGGCATTCGCGGCGCCCTGGGCAGTTCGAACTGGAACTACGATGCGTCGTTCCACCGCTCCGATTATGAAGCCAACTCCTATAACCGCCGCACCTTGACCGACAAGGTCAACGCGTTCTTCCTTGGCCCGCAGGACGGTACCGACCCGTACGGCTACGGCTATCCGGGCTACCACATCCGCCAGCAGAAGAATTTCTGGGGCGCGATCACGCCGGCGCAGTACGACAGCATCAGCGACTTCGTTCGTAGCGACTCGGAAACCTACACCCAGCAGCTCAACCTGACCGTCACCAACACCGACATCTTCACGTTGCCGGCCGGATCGGTCGGTTTCGCCGGTGTGCTCGAAGCCGGTAACCAGTCGTGGGACAATCCGGTCGATCCGCGCATCACGGCCGGCGAGTTCTGGGGAACTGGCGGCACGAGCGGCAGCGGCAAGCGTGACCGCCAGGCCGCCGCGGCCGAGTTCAACGTGCCGATCTTCAGCATGCTGACCGCCGATCTGTCGGCGCGCTACGACGACTACAAGGCCGCCGGCAACTCGCAGGGCAAGGGCACCTACAAGGTCGGCCTCGAGTTCCGTCCAATCGACACGCTGCTGTTCCGCGCCAACTACGCGACCGCGTTCCGCGCGCCGGACATGGGCTATATCTTCTCGACCGGCAGTTCGTTCTTCACCAGCGTCGTCGATACCTTCAACTGCCGCAAGGCGCAGGGCGACAACTACACCAACTGCGCGCCGCCCTACAACTCGGTGCAGATCCAGGGCTTCCAGACCGGCAACAAGGACCTGAAGTACATCACGGCCAAGTCGTTCGGCTACGGTGCGGTGTGGTCGCCGACCAGCGACTTCAACGTCAAGGTCGACTACTACAACATCAAGATCGACAACGAGGTCAACAGCTACAGCCTGCAAACGATCCTCGATCGCGAAGCGGACTGCCGCCTCGGCCACACGCGCAGCGGAACGCCGGTCGACGGCACCTCGCAGGCGTGCCAGCAGTTCATCAACGAGGTGGGCCGCAACCCGCTCACTGCGCCGATCGGTGCCGGTTTGCTGAACAGCGTGTCGACGTTCCCGATCAACATCTCGAACGAATCGGTAGCCGGTATCACGGCAAGCATGCAGTACCGTGTCGAAGCCGGCCGTTTCGGCGACTTCACCTTCGGCGCCGACTTCAACACGACGCTGAAGCACGAGTACCAGCAGTTCCCGACCGATCCGGTTACCGACCTGCTGCGCGAGAACAGCTACTACGATCAATTCAAGGACATCGGCAGCGGCACGATCAACTGGCGCATCGGTCCGTGGAGCACCACGGTTCGTGGCACCCGCTTCGGCAAGACCTGGAGCTACGACGGCAGCTACACCGTGGCGCCGTGGATGATCTACAACGCGACCGTGCAGTACAACTTCAACGACGATGCCGCGATCACGCTGATCGCGAACAACGTCTTCAATTCGCGGCCGCCAGTTGATCGCACGTTCTCGGCCTATCCTTATTACAATCCCTTCTACTATAACTCGTACGGCCGACTGCTGATGGCCGAATTCAACATGCACTTCGGCGGCGGCAAGAAGGAATAAGAGCGCTCCTTGCAAAAGAGCGTCGCTTGCGAAGGGCTGGCCGAGAGGCCAGCCCTTTTTTTGTCAATCAAAGGCGGGGAACGCGGATTACGCGGATTCAAGAGCCACGAAGGCGGATCACGCGGATCGAGAAAACCGGATCAAAAAGGAGACAGCTCTATCCGCATCTATCCGGCTGTTATCCGCGCAATCCGCGTTCAATGCTTTTCCAGCGTGATCGATAGCGTACTGCTCAGGCGCCGATCGCGGCGCGCAGCGGTTCCAGCTGGCGCTCGTAGCGCTGCCATTCGCCGATCGCGCGTTGGTGGATCGGCTCGCGCACCTGCTGGCTGCTCAGTGTCGCCACCGGCGCGGTATTGCGGTCGAGCTCGGCGCAACCGGCCTCATAGGGCAGGCCGCAGAAATCCAGCACTTCGCGCGTGACGCTCTCGGCATCGCCGACCAGGCGTGCGTACGGCACGTCGAGAATCTGGCCGGGCATGGCCTGGTGCCAGTGGTCCATGAGGCGCCGGTAGTGGCGGTAGTGCGCAGACAGCGCGTCGAAGTTGTAGCTGTAGGCGTAGCCGACGCCGAAGAAGGCGCGGAAGTTCGAAAAGCACGTGTCCATCGGATCGCGCGTCATGTGCAAAATGCGCGCGCCAGGCAATGCACGCCGGATGAAACCGGCCTGCATCCAGTTGATCGGCAGCTTGTCGATGAAATGCGACCTGCCGCCTGCGCGCCACTGCGTCTGCGAAAGATAGCGGGCACCGATCTGTTCGAAGTCGGATTGCGCGGCGCGCTCGAGTATCGTCTCGTCGACCGGATGCAGCGACTTGTGATCGACGCCCCAGCGCAGCGCGCGGGCAAAATCGCCGAGCTCGCCAGCGGAGACGACCTGCGAATGATTGCCGAGGATGCGATCGAGCACGGTCGTGCCCGAGCGCGGCATGCCGATGATGAAGATCGGTTGCGGACCGGGCTGCGGCGCGTGCGACGGCGAAGGCGAAAGGAATTCGGACGTATTCAACGCCTGCAGGCCGTCGACGATGCGGCTTTCCCAGCGTGCATCGTATTCGAGCCGCGCGAACATCAGTGCGCTGCCGCGTTCGAGCGCTGCCCAGGCCGCGTCGTGGTCGCCCAGATCCTCGAGTTCCTTGTACAACGCGTATTCGAAGGCGGCGTGATCCTCGCTGCCTTTCGCCACGCGCTGCAGTTCGGCGCGAATATAGTCGACGTGATTGGATTGGCGCGTCTGCTTGTGCAGGCGCGCCAGCGTTACCGAGGCGCGGCCGTAGGTCGACCCGATGCGCAGGCAGGCATTGAGTTCCGCCTCGGCCTCGTCGGTCTTGCCGTTGAACAGCAGCTGCACGCTGCGGATGTAGCGAAAATCCGCACTGTCGAGACCGAGCGCCCTGGCGCGATCGAGCAGGGCCAGTGCATCGTCGTGATCACCGATCATCTGGCGGGCGCTCGCCAGCCGCGCCAGTGTGGCGGCGGATCGACAATCCGCAATGGCCGGATGGTCGAGGCACCGGCGGGCGAGCACGGTCTCGCCGACCTGCAGCAGCGTCAATACGATCTGCAGGATCGCTTCGGCATCGTCGGGCGCCGCGTTCGCGGCCTGGACCGTATGCCGCGTGCAGTCGCGCAGGCGATCTTCGGCATAGGCGAGGCCGCCGAGCTGCAGGTTTACCGCCGCGCTGTCCGGCATGCGCTGCAACAGCGACTCGAGCGTGATGCGTGCCGCCTGGTTCTGGCCTTCGGCCAGATAGCGACGCGCCCGTTCCCACAGCCGCTCTTCGCCGCGGCTCATTGCGCGCTGGCGCCCGTCGTGCGTTCCACCGGCAGCAGCGAGATGTCGGCGACGTGCAGGAACATGCGACGCAGTTGGCTCAGCATCCCGAGGCGATTGTTGCGCTTGAGTGGATCGTCGGCCATGACCATGACAGCGTCGAAGAAACGGTCGACCGGGGCGCGCAGCGCCGCGAGGCGGCGCAGAATGTCGACATACCGGCTCTCGGCGACCAGCGGCCGGACGGCCTCCGCCGCCGCGCCGATGGCCGCATGCAGTTCGGTTTCCGCACCGGGGTCGAGTGCGGACGGATCGACCTGGCCGCTGGCCTGGCCGCCGGCTTGGCGCAGGATGTTGCCGATCCGCTTGTTCGCCGCCGCCAGCGCCTGGGCATCCGGCAATTGCGAAAACTCCGCGACGGCACGCAGCCGCCGGTCGAAGTCGATCAGCGTTTCGACCTCGACGGCACGCACCGCTTCGAATTGCTCTACGCCGTAGCCCTGGTCGGCATAGTAGCCGCGCAGCCGCTCGAAAATGAATGTACGCATGTCCTCGGTCAAGGCGCGCTTTTCCTCCAAAGACAAACCCGTTTCTTGTTGTTTGCGAATCTCCGCATCAACCAGTGGACTTGTAAGTCCGGCCTTCAGCGTCTTCTCGCCGAGTTTTCCTTGTACTTTAGGTAACAGTTCGACCGCTTCGCGCAGTAGTGCTTCGAGGTTTAGCTCGAGCGCACCTTCGATGAGTGTGCGGCTGAGCCCTAAGGCCGCGCGACGCAGCGCGAACGGGTCCTTGTTGCCAGATGGTTTCAGGCCAACGGCGAAACCTCCAGCGAGCGTATCCAAACGTTCGGCCACTGCGAGTACCTGCGCAAGTTGGCCCATAGCGATGCCGTCGCCGGCAAAACGCGGCTTGTAAAACTCGTCGATTGCCTGCGAGACATCGACGTTCTCACCGTCGGCTGTTGCGTAGTAGCGGCCCATAACGCCCTGCAGCTCAGGGAATTCGCCTACCATGCGCGTCATCAAATCGCATTTGCTCAGCGAAGCCGCACGCGTCACGAGCGCGGCATCGACGCCGAGACGATTCGCGATCACACGCGACAGGTCGATGACGCGCAGGCACTTGTCCCAGACGCTGCCGAGCTGTTGCTGATAGGTCACCGTCTTCAGAGCTTCCTGTCGCGCCGAGAGGGGCGTTTTAAGATCTTCGTCGTAGAAGAACTTTGCATCGGCGAAGCGCGGCCGGATCACGCGCTCGTAACCCTTACGGATCTCGGACGGGTCCTTCGAGTCGATATTCGCTATGCCGATGAAGTACTCGGTCAGTCGATTCTGGTCGTTGTAGACTGGGAAAAATCTTTGATTTTCCCGCATCGTCTGGCTTAGTGCCTCTTGCGGCACTACGAGAAATTCCGAATCGAAGCCGCAAGAGATCGCTTTCGGCCATTCCGTCAGGTTTGCAACTTCATCCAAGAGCTCCGCCGGGATGTGAACACGAAGGTCGTCGCGCTTCGCTGCAGACCTGATGCGACCAGATTGCGTAGCAAGTTCGTGCGCAATTTGTTTTCGCCGTTCTTGAGGATCAACCAGCACATTGGCGGCTCGCAACGCATCAAGGTAGCTGTCTGCGTCGGCAATATGTACCGGTTGCGGATGGTGGAAGCGATGCCCGCGCGACTGTCGTCCGCTCCTGATGCCGAAGAGTTCGGTTTCGATCACTTCGTCGCCATGCAGGATGACGATCCAATGCACCGGACGCACGAACGCGTAGTCGTGATCGCTCCACCGCATTGGTTTGATGTTTGGTAGCCTAGCGACCCTTTTTAACACCCAAGGCAGTAATTCCGCTATTTTTGGAGATGTGTGTTCGGCCGGAGGAGTTCTTGTATATACAAGCTCATTACCTTCCTTAAAAAAGTCTTCCGGCTTTATGCCTAGGTTCTTTGAACGTCCGAGCAATTCCGGAGTGGCCTGTCCGGCTTTATTGAATGCGCGAGCGAGGGGAATTCGCTCCATAAGCGTCATCGGTTGAAAGAACGTCGGCACATTCGCAAGAATGACTGCCAAACGCCGCGGAGTCGAAAAAACAATGGGCTTACCGCTAAAGGAGACATAGCGAGTTTGCATCTCGTCGACCAAGATGTTTGCGAATCCTAGGCTCAGGTCGTCCAGCGCCTTCGGCGGCAGCTCTTCGCAGCCAATCTCGATCAGCAGCGGCTTGTGCTCAGCCATGCGCAGCCTCCTTGCCCTTCAGCCCCGGAAAGCCGAGTTTCTCGCGCCGTGCAAAATATGCCTCGGCCACGAGTTTCGCCAGCGCGCGCACGCGCAGGATGTAGCGCTGACGCTCGGTCACGCTGATCGCACGGCGCGCATCGAGCAGGTTGAAACTGTGCGAGGCCTTGCAGACCTGGTCGTAGGCCGGCAGTGGCAGGCCGAGCTCGATCAGCTTCTTCGCCTCGGCTTCGCAGGCGTCGAACGCGTGGAACAGCTCCGGCACATTCGCGTATTCGAAGTTATAGGCGCTCTGCTCGACTTCGTTCTGGTGGAACACGTCACCGTAGGTCACGGTGCCGCGCGGCGCCCGCGTCCAGACCAGGTCGAAGACGTTGTCGACGTTCTGCAGGTACATCGCCAGGCGTTCGAGGCCATAGGTGATCTCGCCGGTCACGGGCCGGCACTCCAGGCCACCGGCCTGCTGGAAGTAGGTGAACTGCGTGACTTCCATGCCGTTCAACCAGACCTCCCAGCCCAGCCCCCAGGCGCCGAGCGTCGGCGATTCCCAGTTGTCCTCGACGAAGCGCAGGTCATGCACGAGCGGATCGACGCCGAGCGCCTTGAGCGAGCCGATGTACAAATCCAGAATGTCGTCCGGATTCGGCTTCATTACGACCTGGTACTGGTAGTAGTGCTGCAGGCGGTTCGGATTCTCGCCGTAACGGCCGTCGCCGGGCCGGCGCGACGGTTGCACGTACGCGGCCGCCCACGGTTCGGGGCCGAGTGCGCGCAGGAATGTCGCCGGATGAAATGTGCCGGCGCCGACTTCGGTGTCGAGCGGCTGGATCAACGCGCAGCCTTGTTCCGCCCAGTAGCGGTTCAAGGTCTGGATCACGTTCTGGAAGGTCGGGCCCGAGGTCGGCGCGGGCCGCGCTTGATCGATCATGATTTCACGGTTCGGTGCACAAAGCGCGCTAGTATAACGGCAGTCATCGCAATCCTTCAGGCGCATCCATGGCCACCATTCCGCATCGTCCGACACCGCTCGCGCCGCGGCTCGACGCGGTCGATGGCGGCGGCGACGCGCCGGCGCTCGGCCAGTATCGCAAGCTCGATATCGACAGCGTGCTCGCAGCACTGAAGCACGACGGCATGATCGGCGACACCGACCTGGCCCGGGCACGTGCCGATGCGCGCAGTGCGAACGCAAAAGTCGAGCTGCATCCGCTGGCCCTGATCGCAAACCAGAAGGCGATCAACCCGCGCGACGGCAAGCCGCTGAGCCTCGAAGTGCTGACCCAATGGCTGGCCGACAAGGCGAAGCTGCCGTACCTGAAAATCGATCCGATGAAGATCGACGTGGCCGCGGTCACGAAGGTGATATCCAGTGCGTACGCGCAGCGCTATCGGATCCTGCCGGTGGCGGTGACGCCGCTGCAGGTCGTGTTCGCGACCTGTGAACCGTTCGATACGCGATGGATCGCCGACCTCGGTCACATCCTGCGGCGCGACCTGCAACGCGTGGTCTGCAATCCGGTCGATCTGAACCGCTTCCTGGTCGAGTTCTACGGCGTGCAGCGCTCGATCCAGCGCGCCAAGGATGCCAAGGGCGATCTCAACGACGGCCGTGCGATCCTGAATTTCGAACAGCTGCTCGAGCTCGGCAAATCCGGCGACGTCGGCGCGGACGACCGCCACGTCGTGCACATCGTCGACTGGTTGCTGCAGTACGCGTTCGAACAACGTGCCTCGGACATCCACCTCGAGCCGCGCCGCGACACCAGCCCGATCCGTTTCCGCATCGACGGCGTCATGCACAAGGTATTCGAGTTGCCGACGCCGGTCATGACCGCCGTGACGGCGCGCGTGAAGATCCTCGGCCGCATGGACCTCGCCGAGAAGCGCCGGCCACAGGACGGCCGCATCAAGACGCGTTCGAGCGAAGGCCGTGAGGTCGAGCTGCGCCTGTCGACGATGCCGACCGCGTTCGGTGAAAAAGTCGTGATGCGCATCTTCGACCCGGACATCGTCGTCAAGGAATTCCGCCAGCTCGGTTTTTCCAGCGAGGAGGAAACACTGTGGCGCGGCTTGGTCGAGCGCCCGCACGGCATCGTGCTGGTGACCGGTCCGACCGGATCGGGCAAGACGACGACGCTGTATTCGACGCTCAAGCATCTGGCGACGCCCGACATCAATGTCTGCACAGTCGAAGACCCGATCGAAATGGTCTCGCCCGATCTGAACCAGATGCAGGTGCAGCCGGCAATCGACCTGGATTTCGCCACCGGCGTGCGCACGCTGTTGCGCCAGGATCCGGACATCATCATGGTCGGCGAAATCCGCGACCTGGAAACCGCGCAGATGGCGATCCAGGCATCATTGACCGGCCACCTGGTGCTGTCGACGTTGCACACCAACGATGCGCCGTCAGCGATCACGCGCCTGCTCGACCTCGGCGCGCCGCATTACCTGATCCACTCGACCCTGGCCGGCGTCGTCGCGCAGCGTCTCGTGCGTACCCTGTGTCCGCATTGCAAGACCGACGCACCACTGGACGTGCGTGCCTGGGCGGTGCTTGCCCATCACTGGAACCTGCCGCCGCCGGCGCGCGTGTATGCGCCGGTCGGTTGTCTGGAATGTCGCAACACCGGTTTCCTCGGCCGCACCGGCATCTACGAGATGATGCGTGTGTCGTCGCAGTTGCGGCAGATGATCCAGCCGGCGCTCGATCTCGAGAAATTGACCGCCGCGGCACTGGCCGACGGCATGCGGCCGCTGCGTGTATCGGCCGCGGCGCAGGTGGCGCGCGGCGTGACCACGATCAGCGAAGTCATCGGCGTGTTGCCGCCGATCGACGCATGACGTTCGTGATCGTGCAGACCGGCTCGGCGCCGGTCGAACTGCGCTCGCGCCTCGGCGATTTTCCGCAGTGGTTCCAGCGCGGGCTTGGCCTTGCCGAAGCCGACGTCACGGTTGTCGATGTGCAGGCTGGCCGAGCCCTGCCGCCGCCGCAGCGCGTCAGCGCCGCGATCGTGACCGGGTCGGCGGCGATGGTCACGCAACGCCACGACTGGAGTGAGCGCACGGCGCAGTGGCTGGCCGACGCGGTGCGCCGCGACGTGCCGCTGCTCGGCGTCTGCTACGGTCACCAGTTGCTGGCACATGCGCTCGGCGGTCGTGTCGCCGACAATCCGCGCGGCCGCGAGATCGGCACGGTGCGGATCGACTGTCTGGCACCCGCCGCCATCGACCCGCTGCTGGCAGCGATCGGCGACTTTGCAGCCCAGGCGACGCATCTGCAGACGGTGGTCGAGCTGCCCGGCAACGCGACCGTGCTGGCCCGCTCCAGCCAAGACAACTATCAGGCCGTGCGCTATTCGAAGCGCGCCTGGGGACTGCAGTTTCACCCGGAGTTCTCGGTCGCGGCGATGCGCGGCTATCTGCGCCTGCGCGCTGACGCGCTGCGCAACGAAGGTCTGGATGCCGAATGCATCGGCGCCGCGGTGCAGTCCAGTCCGCGCGCCCGTGCACTGCTGCGCCGCTTTCTGAAAAGCGCAGGGAAAAACCCATAGTATAAAAAGCAAAAACGGCCCAGCGGGCCGTCTTGCTTGCGTCCGCAACCGAATGGCTGCGGAGTATACAAACTGTACCTATTTCTTGGCCTTGCGCGGAGCACCCTTGGCAGAACTCAGGTAGTTGTTGATCGCTTCATTGGTTACGTCGTACAACGGGCGACCCGCAACTGCAGCGGCGGCCTTCAGGCTGTCGCGCATCTTCTTGGAGACGCGCAGGCTCGCGTCGCGGGTATCTTCGTTCTTTGCCATTGGGGGCTCCTCGGGAGGGTGTGGACAAATGTATTACTGCAGATATTGCAGTTCGCATTTTATACCTTTGCCACGAAAACACAATCTGGCGAAAAGTCGAAGCATGTACCGGGATCGTCACACCTCCGGCGTTCCTGCTGCACTGCCGCGATCGTGATGCAGCAGCATGCGCGTGGCCAGCAGCCCCAGTTCATAGAGCAGGCACATCGGTATCGCCAGCATGATCATCGATATGACGTCGGGCGGAGCCAGGACGGCCGCGACCACGAATACGCCGAAGATCACGTACGGCCGGTTGGCCGACAACTGCGCCGGGGTAACCCAGCCCAGCGACGCGACGATGACGACCGCGATCGGTATTTCGAAGCAGACGCCGAACGCCAGGAACATGGTCAGCACGAAATCGAGGTAACGGCCGATGTCGGTCATCATCGACACGCCCTCAGGCGTGATGCCGAGCAGGAAGCGGAACACGTTCGGCAGCACGAACCAGTAAGCGAACGCACAGCCGGCATAGAACAGCAGGACGCTCGACACGAGCAGCGGCGTGGCCAGGCGCTTCTCGTGGCGGTACAGACCGGGCGCGACGAAACGCCAGGCCTGGTAAAGGACGACCGGCATGGCGACAAACAAGGCGATGAAGAAAACCAGCCGCAGTGGCGTGAAGAACGGCGAGGCGACGTCGATGGCGACCATCTTTGCGTCGCCCGGCAGCCGGTCGAGCAGCGGCTCGGCAATGAAATGATAGAGCCGGCTGGCGAATGGCAATAGTGCGAGCAGCACCAGCAACACGGCGGCAACCGCCTTGAGCAGGCGTGCGCGCAGTTCTACCAGGTGCGAGATGAAGGTCTGTTCGGTGCCTTCCCCGCCTTCTCCGCTGCCGTCAGCGTTGCTCATTGGCCGGGCCGTCGGTCGACGTGGCCGGCGGCGCGACTTGTCCGGCGTTGGCCGCGCCATGGCCGCCGGCGCCGGGGTCGATCGCGCGTTTCCAGTCGGCACTCGGATCGGCCGCAGCGGCGGTCTGCCGCAATGTCTGCTTCAGATCCTCGGCCGCGAATTCGCGTTCGATGTCGGCACGCACGCTGTGCCAGCTTTGCCGCGCCTTGCGCAGCAACGCGCCGGTCGTGCGCGCGACGCGCGGCAGTCGCTCCGGGCCGAGCACGAGCAGCCCGACCACCGCGATCAGGCCCAACTCGCCCATGCCGATATCGAACATGATGATCTCTACGGCGTGTTTTCGCGCTTGGTTTCGCTGCTCGCGGTCGCCGCAGGCGGGTTCGGATCGGCCTTGAGCTCCCCCTGCGCGGAATGGTCCTCGTCCTGCAATCCCTTGCGAAAACTCTTGATCGCATTGGCGAGGTCACCGCCGATGTTGCCGAGTTTCTTGGTACCGAACAGCAGTACCGCAATCAGAAGGACCACCAGCCAGTGGCCAATACCCCAGGTTCCCATGATCTTGCTCCGGTTGCGTCCCGCCAGCGGTGCCTTTTTGGCCCGGCCAGCGGGGCTTGGATGTCAGCGTGCAGTGTACTCTTCCAGGCGGTCGCGGAAATCGACCACGGCATTCGGCACGTTGGCGACGCCGCCGGCGAAGATACGCCGCGGCGTAATGCCGTCGCCGTAGATGGACTGGTTCGCATCGTTGTCGATCGCGATCACCGAACCGTCCAGCGCGGCGCCGGCAAACAGGCCGCGCGAGCGCGAATACGAATAGATCTCGGCCTTGAGCTGTGCGTCGGTCGACGCTTGCGCGGTTCGGCCGACCGGACCCGCGGCGACGGATGCGTCCGCGCCCAGCGTGAATTTGCCGTGGATGATCGAATCGACGCCGCGCTCGGATCGGAACACCAGGATCACGTCGGTCGACGAAACGCCGGCCTGGAAGCCGATGCTGCCGCCGGTCATGCTGATGAAGCTCGGATTGCTCCAGGTGCCGTCACTGGTCTTGACCGAGACGATTCCCAGGCCGTGACGTCCGCCGATGACGAACCCTGCCTTGATCACGTCCGGGATCACCGCGATCGCGTAGGCACTGCCGATCAGGTCGGCCGGAATGCGCTTGTCCGGTGCCATCATGACTTCCTTGAGCACGCGCACGGCATCCTGGGCGCGCTTGTTTTCCTCCTCGCCGGCGTGCGCCGGCGAGGCGTACGACGAGGCGAGCGCAAGAAACGCGAGCATGACGGCAAAGCATCGATTCACGGTGCGTTCCTTTCCACTGGGTTGACAACGGTAGCGCATTGCCGCAACGCCACGGTTAGGTTGCGGTTAAATCTTTCGACGGCGCGGCAGCGCGTAGGTTCCCGTGATCAGGGCGATGAGCAGGGCGAGGATGGCCGAGCCGGCTTCGGATAGCGTCGGGGCCGGGGCCGAACTGACAACGACGATCGAGCAGGGCGATGCGATGGCGAGGCCCTTGAGGCCGACATAGGGCAGCTGCGTCGCGTTGCTCGGGTATTTCTGTCCGCTCGATGTCGTGATGTCGCCGACTACGCTGAGGTTGCCATTGGCGGCAAGCTTGGCCAGTGAACTCCACTGTGGCTGGGTATTGAGCGGCGGCAGCGGCGGCACGTTGTCCAGCACCGACCAGAGCTGACCACTGGATTCGAATCCGGGGCTCGCGGTCGTGATCGGGTCGACGCTGCTGCCGTAAGTGCCGACCGCGGTTGCGTTGGCGGTCTTCGTGTCGATCAGGTACAGGTTCGGGTTGCCGCGGCTGCCGGCGCCGAACAGCTGGTTGCCGCGCGCCGTCAGTCCGGTAATGGTCACCCCGAGATTGCCGACCTTGGTTGCGTTGGCCGTGCTGGGGTCTATCTCCCACAAGGAACCGGTCGCGCCGGCAGACAGCCACAGCTTGCCGTCGCAAGTGAACGACATGCCGAGGTCGAGTACGTTGAAATTACCTTGTCCGGTATCGCCGAGGCCGGCACTGCCGCCGAGCTTGCCCACTACCGTGCCGGCGCCGGTCGAACGGTCGACGGTCATCAACACCTTGAGCAAGGTGTCGGTTACGGCATACAGGTGCTGGCCGTCCGGGCTCCAGGTCAGTCCTTCGACATTCGAAAGCGCGGTTCCGCCCCAGCTGCCTGCTGGGCCGATAGGTCCGGCATTTCGTGTCGTGAGGTCGAACGCGTAAAGCGTGTCGAATGCCTCGCCATAGGCTATCGTCTGAGCGTTGGCGACAACGCTGCTGACAGCCAACACGAGCGACGCGATAACGGCGCGCAGGGGCATGATGGAGCTTCTCTTTTTTTAATAATAGTTTTTTGGTGAATCGTCTGCCACCGCCCTTGAGGGCAGCGGCACTGAAGAGTCTAACACCTTGTTCGGGCGAAACAAAGTGGTCGAAAACCGCAGTGTTACAATGACTTGGGCGCGACCATCGGGACACAACCGATTGTGAGCCGGGCATGCACGGGCCACAAGCCGTGGGCCGGTCGAAACCGGCGTTTGGAGACCTGCAAGCGATGACATCCCTCGATCCGGCGCCGGTCTCTGCTACCGATGTGGTACTGCTGGTCAATCTGGGCACCCCGGAGGCCCCCACGCCGGCGGCGGTGCGGCGTTATCTGGCCGAGTTCCTGTCCGATCCGCGCGTGATCGACGCGCCGCGCTGGTGGTGGCTGCCGATCCTGTACGGCGTGATCCTGAATGTGCGGCCGCGGCGCTCGGCGAGAGCGTACGCGAGGATCTGGACCGAACGTGGTTCGCCCTTGCGCGTCTATAGTGAATCACTGGCCGAACAACTCGATCTGCGCGTGCGCGCGCTGAGTGCCGATCGGATGCGCGTCGTGCTGGCGATGCGTTACGGTCAGCCGTCGATCGGCGCGACGGTCGAGCGCCTGTACGCTTCCGGCTTGCGCCGTCTTCTGTTGCTGCCGTTGTATCCGCAATACTCGGGCACATCGACCGGCACGGCCGTCGACGCCCTCGCCGCAGCCGTGCAGCGCCTGCATCCTGCGCCGGAGATGCGCCACATCGACAATTACCATGACGACCCCGGGCATATTTCTGCACTTGCAGAAAATGTGGAGAAATTCTGGAAATCCCGGGGTCGGGCGCCGAAGCTGCTGCTGTCGTTTCACGGTATCCCGCAGCGCTATGTCCGCAACGGCGATCCGTATTTCGACCAGTGCTGCGCCACGGCGCAACATCTGCGCGCGCGCCTGCAGATGCACGAGGACGACCTGCTGGTCGCGTTCCAGTCGCGGCTCGGGCGCGAGCCCTGGTTGCAGCCATACACCGAACAGGTTCTTGCCGCGCTGCCGGGCCAGGGCATCGAACATATCCAGGTGTTGTGTCCGGGTTTTGCCGTCGATTGCCTCGAGACCCTCGAGGAAATCGCGCTGCGCGATCGCGATCTGTTCGTGGCGTCAGGCGGCAAGCGCCTCGATTACATCCCGGCGCTCAACGACAGCCCGGCACATGTCGACGTGCTGCTGGCGCTGATCCGGCGCAATGCTGCCGGCTGGTTCGCGGCCGACGCGGCAGCGGCATCCGCCTTCGACGCGCCAGCGGCATGACCGCGACCCGCGAGATATCCATCGCGCTGCCGCACTTGCGTATGGCAGCGAAGGTCTGGGGCGATCCGTCGCTGCCTGCGCTGCTCGCCGTGCACGGCTGGCTCGACAATGCCGCATCGTTCGATCGCCTGGCTCCGCTGCTTTGTCAACATTTCCACATTGTCGCATTGGACCTGCCCGGTCACGGCCGCTCCGAACACCGCCCGACCGGTGCCTGGTATCACTACGTCGACTATCTCGGCGAGGTGCTTGCGGCGGCAGACCAGCTCGGCTGGCGGCAGTTCAGCCTGCTTGGCCATTCGCTCGGCGGTACGATTGCCAGCGTGCTGGCCGCGGTATGCCCCGAGCGCGTCGGACAATTGCTGCTGATCGAGGCGCTTGGGCCGCTGGCCGGAGAGGCCGGCCACGCACTCACGCAACTGCAACGCGCGCTCGACCAGCGCGCTGCCTTGCAGGCCAAGGCACTGCGCGTCTTCGCCAGCGAAGCAGAAGCGGTGCAGGCACGCGTGAAAGCAAACGGCCTTTCGCCGGAAGCGGCACGGATCCTGGTCAGCCGCGGCATTCGCGCCGCGTCAGGCGGGTTTGTCTGGTCTTCCGACGCGCGCCTGACGCTGGCGTCGCCGCAGCGCTATGTCGAAGCGCAAGTCCTGGCACTGCTCGAAGGCATCCGTGCGCCGACGCAGCTGATCCTGGCGCAGCCTGCGCCCTCATTCCTCGACGAAGCCATGGTCAATGCGCGCATCGCGCGCGTTCCCGGCATCGAGGTCGTGCGCCTGCCCGGCCATCATCATCTGCACCTGGAAGATCCGCAGCCGGTCGCCGCCGCGCTGCTCGCGTTCGTCGCGGCAGGCAACAGCCATCAAGAGCACTTGGACGCGGATTACGCGGATCAACGCGGATAAGAAATAGGGGACAAGAACTAAAGAGTGCAGCAACAGGGTCGCTGTTTTTCGCGGATGCCCAGATTTCAGCTCCTATCCGCGTTAATCCGCGCCAAAACCGCTCGGGAACTCGGCCGCGCCGTCAAGTCAGGATTTCCGGCGGCCCAAAAATCCCTAAGGGCCGATCAGGCGCGCCAATTCGGCTTTGAGCGCGTGTCCGCGGGTCTTCAGCCAGTCGCGCTGGTCACGCCATTCCGGATACAGCGTGGCGACCTGATTCCAGAAACGTGGTGAATGGTCGCGTACGCGCAGGTGACACAACTCGTGCACGATCACGTACTTGAGCGCATCGGGCGGCGCCAGCGCGAGAGCGAGGTCGAGCGTGATGCGGTCGCGCGAATCCAGACTGCCCCACAAGCTCTTCAGCGGCTTGATGCGCACGCCGCTCGGCACGCGGCCGAGCTCGTCGATGTGCCGAGCCAGAATGCGCGACACATCGCGGCGGATCTGCGCCTGCAGGAACGAGTGCAGCAGTGATCGCGCCGCCGCGAGTGCGCGCTGGTTGTGCGGTTTCGGCACCGACAGGATCAGGCGCTCGCCATCGACCTCGACCTGCGGATAGGCGCCATCGCGCCAGCTCAGGCGCGTGGTTTCGCCGCGCAGCGGGATCAGCGTCGGCACGCCGGCGCGCAGAGGCGGTGGTCCGGCCTGGTCGAGCTGCAACTCGTCGAGTTTGCGCTCGAGCCAGTTCGCATGCTTGCGCAGGAAGGCGAAGACCTGTGCCGGGTGCGTGCCCTCGGGGTATGACACGCGGGCGCCGCCCGAGGTCACCGTCAGGCGCAGGCGGCGCGCGCGCGGATGAGCCTGCCGCAATACCTTGATCGTATCGCCGGTAGGCGTCGACAGTTCCAGATAGTCGCTGGTGCCGCTGCTGGTCATAAGCTGTCGCCGCTGACGCGGCCGATCTCCTATTTGTCCATGGGCCGGGGCAATCCGAACCATTCCTGCAGGTTGTCGAACAGGCGTCTCAGTTCCAGCGACATCAGTGCAAACCGCGCGTCGAGTTCGGCTACGGCCGACTCCGCCTCGGTGTCACCCAATTCGTTCTGCACCTGGTCGAGGAACCGCAGCTTGCGCACGACAAGGTCTTCGTCGAGGCTGAAACTCAGCCGCTCGTCGAACACCAAGCCGAGCTGAAAAAACCTGCTTACCCGATTTCAGATGCTCCCGGATTTCGTCGCTTTCAAGGTCCTGCCGCCGACAGCGAACCGCGGCGCCACCGTCGCCAGAATCGCGCAATTCGCATTCGTCGCCAAGGGCCAATTTGGCCGGCGGCTTGCCGCGGGCCAACCAATCGGTCATCAGCACCCGCGGAGATTCGTCCGGAACCAGCGGCGCGGCTGGAAAACTGCCCAAAGCCTCGCGAATCAGGCTCAGCGCGGCCTCCGCTGCCTTGCGGCTGGCAGTATCGATGACCAGCCAGCCGTTTTCCATGTCCAGATACACATTCCGTTTTGACAGGCGTGTGAACGCCCGTGGCAACAGGTCAGTCAATACCTCGTCTTTGAGCCGCTTGCGTTCGCGCGAACCGGCCGGTTTGCCGGCTTTTTCGCTCATCTTCCGTAAACGCGCATTCAACTCGTCGCTAACAACACTGTTCGGCAGCAGCTTGTCCTCGCGCGCGGCGGTCAGCAGGCTGAATCTGCCGACTTCATGCAACAGCGCGTCTTCCTCGCGACCACGCGGTGAAATGAAACCCTGGCTAGCCAGTTCGATCGGCCCACAGGGGCGCAGACGATGCTTGTCGAGCTTCGCTTCGAGCGTCTTGAGATTCTTGCCGGCGGATTTGGAAAAGCGGAACAGGGTCAGGTTACGAAACCACATGAAAGCACTCGCAAAAGTGTAGGAGCTGGCCCGCGACGCCGGTGGGTGTCGCGGGAGAAAGGAGTTCCGGGTTGTCAGTGAACCGAATCGGTGTCCGGATCGGTCGGACCGAGCAGCCAGTCGGTCGGGCTCGGCTGTTCGCCTTGTGCGCGGCTGCCGAGCGCGGCGAAATCGAACAGGGACGAATCGGCAAGCTGCGACGGCGCGACGCTGGTCAGCGACCGGAACACGTTTTCCACGCGGCCCGGGAACCTGCGCTCCCAGTCCTGCAGCATCTGCTTGATCAGCTTGCGCTGCAAGGTTTCCTGCGAGCCGCACAGGTTGCACGGCATGATCGGAAATCCCTTCAGTGCGGCGTAATCGGCAATGTCCTTCTCATTGCAATAGGCGAGCGGACGGATCACGACGTGCTTGCCGTCGTCGGACTGCAGCTTAGGCGGCATCGCCTTCAGCTTCGAATGATGGAACATGTTCAGGAACAGCGTTTCGACCAGATCGTCGCGATGATGGCCGAGCGCGATGCGCGTGAAGCCATGACGCTCGGCGCAGGCGTACAGCGCGCCACGGCGCAGGCGCGAACACAGGCCGCACATCGTCTTGCCTTCCGGCACCACGCGCTTGACCACGCTGTACGTGTCCTGCTCGATGATCTCGAACGGCATGCCGATCGAACGCAGGTAGTCCGGAAGGATGCGCGCATCGTAGTCGGGCTGCTTCTGGTCCAGGTGCACCGCGACCAGTTCGAAGCGCACCGGCGCCTTGCTTTGCAGCTGGCGCAGCAGATCGAGCATCGTGTACGAATCCTTGCCGCCGGACAGGCACACCATGATGCGGTCGCCGTCCTCGATCATGTTGTAGTCGCCGATGGCCTGGCCGACCTGCCGCCGCAGGCGCTTGGCCAGCTTGTTGGCTTCGACGGGTCGGGCAACGATCGCATTCATGGGCTGAAGGATAAGGGGCAAGGAATGCTATTGTACGAGTTCGGCGCGGCTGCTTCGAAGGTCGTGCCCGGCGAGCGGCGAATGGTCGCCGACCCTGAGCAGCCGGTCGGATGTCGATGGAAGATACCGCTGAAATTTCGCGTCAGCTGGTCGAATTGCGCATCGAACACCGCGATCTGGACGCCGTGATCTCGCGCATGGCCGCCGATCCGGCGTGCGACGAGCTGCAGCTCAAGCGCATGAAGAAGCGCAAGCTGCGCCTCAAGGACATGATCACCTACCTCGAGAACAAGTTGATTCCCGATCTGGATGCGTAACAAAGAGAACTCCTAACGCGGATTACGGATAAGGAGCGAAATTTTCGCGGATAGAGTTTTCTCTTTGGCTCGCAGAGTTCTGCGCTGATCTGCTCTGATCCGCGTACGGGCTTTTGCTCATCCCTCGGACGCGGACTTTGTGGATGAGCGTGGAATTGCGCGGATAGAGATTCTCGTGTCCGCCCTGCTTTATCCGCGTTCATCGCTCTTTGATCCGCGTGTATCCGCGTCAAAATGCTCTTGCCGCTTATTCGTCCGAGTTGTCCGCACCCGCAGGCGGAGCGAGTGCCTGCCGGCGCTCCGGCGTGAGCTTGAGAATGCCGTGGCGGATCTCGCGGCTGAGGATGACCTTGGCATCGCGGGCGACGCTCTCGAGTTCGCTGTCGAAGTCGAGCTTGCCGCCGTCGTCGGTCCACACGACCTTGCGTTCGCGCAACTTCTGAATGAAGCCGCGGAACAGCGACTTGTCGAAAAATTCCGGCGCGTTGAGTTCGAGCAGCAGGCTCAGGCGCTGCGCGGTCAACGTGCACAGGTTCTCGAGTTCCGCGGACGACAGCGTATGCGGTCCGTTGCGCACCAGCGCCGCAATCGCGATGTAATAGCGCTCGAACGCCTGCAGCAGGTTCTGCGCAACCGCGCGCAGCTGGAACGCGCCATCGCCCTGGCCCGGGCCGCGACTCAGGATTCGCCGGTCCGAATCGGTGTCGAGCACGCCGCGCGCGACGAGCAGGTCGATCGTCGCCTCGAGGCGCGTGACGAAACCGGCTTCATCCCATGGCAGGAACAGTTCGGCCTGGATGAACGGATAGACCAGACGGCCGAGGCGCAGGATCGTCGCGCGCGCCATGCGCCGATTGTTGAGGAAGCAGCAGGCGATCCACGCCGGCGCCGCGAACAGGTGCAGCACGTTGTTGCGGAAGTAGGAAAGCAGGATCGCGCTGCGGCCTTCACTGACCAGCACGTCGCCGAGCGGATGCGCGATGCGCTGCACGATCTGCATCTTTTCGCCGTAGGCGATGATCTTCGCTGCATCGAGCGGCGTGACGGTAACGCGGTCGGAATACGGCAGTTCGATGAGCAGAGCGCGACTGAGGTCGAGCTGCGCGACCAGATCGCTTTCCGCCATGGCATGCTTCGGCGCCGAAAGGAGCGCCAGCGCCAGCAGGTTGATCGGATTGACGTCAGCGGCGCGATTGATATTGACGACAATGCGCTCGGACAGCGTGTCGACCGCGCCTTTCAGCCATGTCGGCTTGGCTTCCGGATCGGCCGTTGCGGCGCGCCAGCCGGCGTCGATGCCGTCGAGCATCGGTGTCAGAAAAAGCGGTTCGCCGAAGTTGACCGTCACCTTGCCGTAGTTTTCGCGCAGCTTGCGGAACGCGCGGAACAGGCCGAGCAGCGATTCCTTTTCCTTCGGCTTGCCGGACAACTCGCCGATGTACGAATCGCCTTCCATTATCCGTTCGTAACCGATGTAGACCGGCTGGAACACGACCGGGCGGTGCGACTCGCGCAGGAAGCTGCGCAGCGTCATCGACAGCAGTCCGCCGCGCGGCGCCAGCGTGCGGCCGGTGCGCGAACGGCCGCCCTCGACAAAGTACTCGATCGAGACGCCGCGCGCGAACAGCTGGCTCATGTATTCGCGGAACACGGTCGAGTAGAACGGATCGCTGAAACTGCGGCGCATGAAGAACGCGCCGCCGCGGCGCAGCAGTGCACCGAGCACCGGCAGGTTGAGATTCTGCCCGGCGGCAATGTGCGGCACGACGACACCGTTGCGATAGAGCAGATACGACAGCAGCAGGTAGTCGATGTGACTGCGGTGGCAGGGCACGTAGATGATTTCATGCCCCGGCGCCATCGCCCGCATCTTGTCGAAGTGGTGCACATTGACGCCGTCGTAGATACGGTCCCACAACCCGGTCAGCATGAACGACACCGATCGCACGAACGGATGCGACTGGTCTGCCGCGATCTCCCAGGCAAACGCGCGCGCCTTGGCCGCGGCCTGGTCTTTTGTGATGCCATCCTTGCTCGCCGCGACTGCGATCGCGTTCTGCACCGGCGCGGCGTTGATCACCCCCTCAATCATGGTGCGCCGGTGCGAAAGGTCCGGACCGATGACGGCGGCGCGAATGCGACGGAAATGGATGCGCAGCACGCGCGACAGCTTGCGCAGCGCATTCGGCGCCTCTTTCTCGTCGGCGAGGAACTGACGCAGCGAGACCGGCGCGGCGAACTGCACGATCGTGCCGCGGCCGTTCAGCAGCAGCGAGATCAGCCGGCGAAAACGCCCGACTACGACCCAGTTTTCCGAAAACAGCACGCGGAACCAGCCGCTCTGCCGATCCGGGGCGCGGCCGACCAGGATCGACACCGGGATCAGCTGGATGTCGAGCTCCGCGTGGGTGCGTACGCCCTCGAGCAATTGCGCCAGCGTTTCCGAATGCGTGCGCGAGCGCGGCCGGCCGAACAGCCAGCCGTCACGGCGCGACAGCGCGAACATCGCGCGCTGCTTGCGCAATCCCGCGAACTCGAACGGACGCAATGGCTCCGGCAGGCCGGCCTCTCGACAGGCCTGCTCGAGGATCAGCGTATCGGACAAGCCGTAGCGTTCGGTGACATAGCACACCGGCAACGTCAGGTCGTACTGCACGCGCGGTTCGGCCGGCTCGCGCCGGATGCGGATCCACGGCTCGATCAGCAAGCCGAGCGCGCGCAACCAGAGCGGCGCCAGGGGCGGCGCCGGAGTTGCGGAGGGTATGGGCTGATCCATCAGGTCATTGTAAAGGACATGCGCCGGCGCTCCCGCGCGCGCACGTCCGCACGGTTCGGCGGGCAGGCAGCCGCGCCGAGTCGAGCCGGCGCGGCCAGAGCGAGCGGCGGATTATTTCCCGGCGGCCGGCTGCTGCTCACCAGCGGCAGGCGCGATCTTGGCCATCTCGCTCTTCTGCTGTTTGGCCCACTGGTCTACCGCCTGCTTGCTGAACCACTTGCCATCGACCTTGACCAGATCGGTCTCGGTCGTGAACGGCTGGTCGAAGGCCGTGTACGACACCTTGACCTTGGCCGTGTCGGCGCCGGTCGACAACGTTTCGGCCTTGACCGAATCCAGTGCCTTGTCCATCGACAGACCATAGATCGCGAGCAGCTGCTTGAATCCGGCAATGGCGATGGCGGCGCGCTGCATCGCCTGGTCGTAGTTCAACGCGCGAACTTCATCGATGGTCTTCAGGTTCAACTCGCGCGCGGTCTTGCAGATGACGGCGATGCCCTGCTTGGCCAGGGCCGGCTCGGTGAACTTGACGGTCTGCGCCCATTTCGCGGTGGCGTCGATCAAGGCGACTGTCTGCTGTTTCTGCGGATCGGTCAGGTCCTTGTTCTGCTGGATTGCGCTCTGGATGAAGCCCTGGCCCATCGCGATCATCATCGGCATCTGCTGGGCGCCTTGCTGCTCGAACTGCTTGAGTTGCGGCTCGACTTCGGCGAACAGCTTGTCTTCGGCGCCCGGCGCGGTGAGCTTGGTCATCTGCTCGGTGAACTTGCGCCGCTCCTCGTCGGTGACCGGCTCCTTGTTCATTTCCTTGTTCCAGTCGGCCTTGACCTTGGCCAATTCGCCCGGCGGCAGCGAGTTGTCGAGCAACACGGCAATGTTGTTCGCGCGCAGCGCATGCACCGTCGCCATGATGGCGGCGTCAGGACCGGATGCGACCGCAGCAGGGGCCGTGGCCGCAGCGGGCGCAGCGGCGGTCTGTGCCGGCTGCTGCTGGTTGCAGCTGACCGCAAACGCGGCCACGGACAGGATCAAACCGATACGGGCGAACTTGGTGTGCATGTGAACCCCAGGGAGGAATGCTTGACGCGCGGGAAGGTCACTCTAGTTAGCGGGTCGGATAATGGCAAGATTGCCGAATCGGATTGCCCTTGCGTATGCCCAAAAAAAAGCGGACGGCACATGGCCGTCCGGCAGAGTTCCAGCTTGCGCTGGAGGGGAATCAGTACGTCGTTCTTCTGCTTTGTTCGCGGGGCAATCGGCTTACAAATTCACGGCCACATTATAGTTACTGCGCTTAGTTAATGCAATAGGTGTTGTTAGCGATATATCATATTGAAACTAATACAATTTATTTGAATATAACGTCCGCCATTCCGCACGACGTCACTCAATCGGCCAGAAGATCAGCCAGGCGGGCGATGTGCGAGGAAGCCAGTTCGCGCCGGCTTTCGTCGTCCTGCTCTGCGTCGCGTCCGTCCCAGTGCAGGTCATCCTGCGGCAGTTCGGCCAGGAACCGGCTCGGTTCGTTGGCAATGATCTCGCCGTAGCGGCGCGAACGCGCGGCATAGCTCAGGCACAAACGCTCCTTGGCGCGCGTGATGCCGACATAGAACAGCCGCCGCTCCTCGTCGACCGGACCCTGGTCGATGACGGCAGCGTGGGGCAGCGTGCCTTCCTCTACCCCGGCGACGTAGACAAAGCGGAATTCGAGTCCCTTGGCCGAGTGCAGCGTCATGAGCCGCACCGCGTCGCCGCCGTCGTCGCGATCGCTATGGGTCAGCAGCGCGAGCTGGTTGGCCAGATCGTGCGCACCGCTGCCGTTGCGTTGCATCGCGCGGAACCAGCCGACCAGTTCGTCGAGATTTTCGCGCCGCCGCTGTTGCGCGGCCGGATCCTTGGTCTGCTCGCGCAGATGCGCTTCGTAGTGCGTCCGCCGGATCAGTTCCTCGACCAGCTCGGCCGCAGTCATCGTGAGCGCAGTCGACGCGAGCTGCCCGATCATCTCGCCGAAGGCCACCAGCGCCGACGCTTGACGCGATGCGATTTGCGTCAAGGCGGTATCGTTGCGTGCCGTCTGCAACAGGCTGCAGTGCCGCGACTGCGCGAGCTGGCCGAGCTTTTCCAGTGTCGTGGTGCCGATATCGCGCCGCGGCACGTTGGCGATGCGCAGGAACGCCGCGTCGTCATCCGCGTTGACGATCAGGCGCAGGTAGGCGAGCAGGTCCTTGACCTCGGCGCGCTCGAGAAACGCCGTGCCGCCGGTCAGGTGATACGGCACGCGCGCCAGGCGCAGTGCCTTCTCCAGCGGCCGCGACTGGTGGTTGCCGCGATACAGCACCGCGAACTCGTGCCAGCGCGCCTTGTGCTTCTGCGCCAGATGAACGATGTCGGCGGCGATGCGTTCGGCTTCGTGCTCGTCGTCCTTGCACACCAGCACGCGGATCGGCGCACCGTCGCCCTGCTCGCTCCACAGATTCTTTTCGTGCTTGTGCGGATTGTGGCGGATCAACACGTTCGCCGCGCGCAGGATCCGGTTGGGGCAACGATAGTTCTGTTCGAGCTTGACGACCTTCAGCTGCGGATAGTCGCTGGCCAGCGTGTCGAGGTTGCCCGGATTGGCGCCGCGCCACGCATAGATCGACTGATCGTCGTCGCCGACCACGGTCAATGCGCCGCGTGTGCCGGCCAGAAGTTTCAGCCAGCGATACTGCGCGTCGTTGGTGTCCTGGTATTCGTCGACCAGCAGATAGCGAATGCGCTCCTGCCATTGCGCGCACGCACTGGCGTCGCTCTCGACCAGCGCCAGCGGCAGGCGGATCAAGTCGTCGAAGTCGACCGCGTTGAACGCGCCGAGACGCAGCTGATAGCGCGCGTACAGGTCCGCGGCTTCACGCTCGCGCGAACTGCGCGCAGCGGCTGCAGCCTGATCGGGATCGAGCCCGGCGTTCTTGGCCTGCGACAGCAGGTTGCGCAACGCGTACAAGGCATCGGGTTTGCTCGCCTTCGGCGCGAGGTCCTTGACGATCGCCGCGCTGTCGTCGGCATCGAACACCGAGAAGCCGCGGCGCAGCCCGACCCTGGCATGTTCGATCTGCAGAAACTTCAGTCCGAGTGCATGGAACGTGCAGACGTTGACCTCGTCAGCGGCATCGCCACGCAACAGTTTCGCGGTTCGTTCGCGCATCTCGCGCGCCGCCTTGTTCGTGAACGTGATCGCGCTGATCTTGCCCGGCGAAAGATTCCGGTTGCGCACCAGATGCGCGATCTTCTCGGCAATCACGCGCGTCTTGCCGGAGCCGGCGCCGGCCAGCACCAGCAACGGCCCGTCGCAGTACTCGACGGCGGCGCGTTGTTGCGGGTTGAGTTTCATGCGGGAGTGCGAAATCGGGAGCGGATTGTAGAACCAGGCAAAGGATTCACCATTACGGCACGAAAAGATTCAAGAAGAAAAGCATTGACACGAAGAACACGGAGAAGGTGGGAGAACAAGGAGAAAGAAAGGGACGCATTCTGCACTTCCTCTTCTCCGTGTTCTCCGTGGTTCAATCTTTTCCTTTCGCACGGACCTTCCTCGTGTCCTTCGTTTCTTCGTGATGAATCTTGGGCTTCTACTCTTCAGGATCACAGCTGCGAAAAGTCGATCGGCTGGCTACGATCGACGGTCGCGTCCGCGGCGCGTAGCGGATACTTGCGGCCGTCGGCACAGTTGAACAGCACGACGCGTTCGCCGCTGCCCACCAGGCCGCGCTGCTGCGCGAGACGCAAGCCAGCCAGCGTCGCCGCGCCTTCGGGACACAGCAGCAGGCCGTCCCGATGTCCGCACTCGTCGAGCGCGGCTTCGATCGCATCGTCGTCGACTGCCAGCGCGGCGCCGCCGGATTCGCGCACGGCACGCAGGATCAGGAAATCGCCGAGCGCGCCCGGCACGCGGATGCCGGACGCGATCGTGTGCGCATTCTCCCAGCGCGTGGCGTGGTCGACGCCCTGCTCGAAAGCGCGCACGATCGGCGCACAGCCGCTCGCCTGGATCGCGTACATGCGCGGGCGCTGCGGGCCGATCCAGCCGAGCGCCTCCATCTCGGCGAACGCCTTCCACATGCCGATCAGCCCGGTGCCGCCGCCGGTCGGATAGAAGATCGCATCCGGCAGGCGCCAGTCGAGTTGTTCGGCCAGTTCGAGACCCATCGTCTTCTTGCCTTCGATGCGGTACGGCTCCTTCAACGTCGAGCAGTTGAACCAGCCGCGCGCCTTCTCGCCTTCGGCGACGAGCTTGCCGCAATCGTCGATCAGACCGTTGACCTTGTAGACGCGGCCGCCTTGCGCGGCGATCTCGCGCACGTTGATGTCCGGGGTGTCGTCCGGGCAGAACGCGATCGTCGCGATGCCGGCGCGGCTCGCGTATGCGGCCATCGCCGCGCCGGCGTTGCCGTTGGTCGGGATCGCCATCTCGTGCACGCCGAGTTCGCGCGCCATCGTCACCGCCAGCGCGAGACCGCGCGCCTTGAACGAGCCGGTCGGCAGGCGGCCTTCGTCCTTGACGATCACGTTGCCGAGGCCGAGATCTGCAGCGATGCGCGGCAGCTCGATCAGCGGCGTCATGACTTCGCCGAGCGACACCGCACTGGCGGCGTGCTGCATCGGCAACAACTCGCGATAGCGCCACCAGTCCGGCGGGCGTTCGCGCAGTGCGGCGCGCGAAAGCGACTTGGCGATTGCCGGAAGGTCGTAGCGCACCAGGAGCGGCTTGCCGGCACGAGAGAGGTTGTGCAGCATGCCGGCGTCATGGCGCTCGCCGGTCTTGCTGCATTCGAGATGGGTGACGAAACAGGTATCGGTCATGTGAAGTGCGTGTTCGGCGGCAGAGGACGCGCTAGCATAGCGGCCCTCGACGATGAAGGGCGGAGAGCTGAGGGCTGAAAAAAGAGACCAGACCGCACGCTCCTGCTCTTCCGCCCCCTCTGCTCTCGCTCCTCAGCCCTGCTCTAAACAATGGCCAAGCTGTATTTCTATTATTCGGCGATGAATGCCGGCAAGACGACGACTCTGCTGCAGAGCGCGCACAACTATCATGAACGCGGCATGCGCACGCTGATCCTGACGCCGCATCTGAACGACCGTCACGGCCGCGGCGTCGTCGCCTCGCGCATCGGCCTGAAGGCGAACGGCCGTCAGTTCGAGCGCAATGATGATTTGCTACGCGTTGCCCGCGATGAGATCGGCGCAAACGGTCCGCTGCATTGCGTACTGGTCGACGAAGCCCAGTTCCTCACCAAGGCGCAGGTCTGGCAG
>DASXKR010000018.1:0-56690 GCA_036496665.1 Rudaea sp.
ACGCCAGGATGGCGCCGCGTTCGCGTTCGACGCGGCCACCGGCAACGCGCTGCATTCGGGCGAGTTGCGCCATGACTTCGACTTGCGGTTCATCGCCGTGAGCCACCGCGACAATTTCGTAATCGCTTCCGGCGCCGGCGAAAGCGTCATGTGGCGCATGCCGCAACAGGGCAGCGTCGGAGGCGGAACGTACGCGACCCGTGTCCTCGCCAATCCGACCCCGTCGGCACATGCGGGGCTGTACTGGGCGGGTGTTTCCAAGACGGCCGGGCTGCTCGCCACGGCGGATATGGACGGCGAAGTGCGGCTGTGGCGGCTGCCGCGCGACCCCTCGATCGGTGCGCGCGCCAGCTGGGTGCTTGCGGGAGACCTGCAGTTCGACGGCGCACACGTCGTCGATGTCGCGTACGATCACGTGCGCGTCGCCTCCGCGCAGGGTACGGCGGCAACTGACTGGATGCAGCTGCCGCAGCCGGTGCTGTTCGCTGAACTGGTGGATGCCGCGCGCACGCTGGTCGCCGTCAGCGGGCATACACTGTACGTGTTCGACGCCAGCACGATGCGGCCGCGCTACGCGCCGATCGAGTTGCCGGCGACACCGCAGGACCTCGCGGTCGACGACGGCGGCGCAACGCTTCTTCTCACCTTCGGACACAGCGGCAAACAGGGATTCGAAGAACGGATCGTCACCGTCACGGTGGCGACCGGGAACATCCGCGAGTTCGTCGATCACGTGAGCGGACCGATCCGGCGCATCGCGTTTTCGCCCGACGGTCACGACATTCTGGTGGTCGGCCCGCCGAATGCGGAAACGCAAGTCTATGATGCGATGACGCGGCAGCGCGTCGGCGCGTACGCGCACGATCGCGAGCAGCCGGTGCTGGCGGCGGAATTCACGGCCGATTCCAAGATGGTGTGGCTGGTCACGCGCAGCACCGAAGAATCCGACGCGAACAACGCGACGCTGCTGCTCTGGAACATCGCCACGAACAAGGTCGACGAGACCCGGCACATTGCGGGTGCCTGGCCGGTCGGCGTAACGACACTCGGCCGCGTGCCGCTGCTGGCGACTCTCGACGCGCTCGTGCTCGATCCCGGCGTGCCGCAGGAACGGCGCAGCGCTCCCCTGCGCGGCGGCGGCGAACCGTCGGCAATCTCGGCGGTAAGCCGCGACGGACGGCTGATCGCCTATGCGCGCTCGCGCGGCGTGCAGCTCTACGACGCCGAAACCATGGCGGCGATCGGGCCGCCACTCGAAGTCAACTGGCGCACGCAGGACGGCATTGCCAATCTCGCATTCGACCCGGAAGGTCGGTCGCTGCTCGCTCGCCTGGGTAGAAGCCGGTGCTGGTTCGTGTGGCCGATCGCGAGCGATATGCGACGCCTCGACGCCCTCAGGCTGGATGCCGACCTGCTGTCGCCGTCGATCGAAGGGCCACGGGTCCTGCGCATGACCAGTGCGGACGAGCACGCGCGTCTGCGCGCGCGCGATCCCGGAGCCTCCAGCGCGCACGACGCGCGCCCGACGCCGATGATGGCGCGTATCGCGCTGCAGAACGCGATCCCGCAGCGTGATCCGGATACCAATCCGCTGCTTCTGGACTTGACTTCAGGCTACACGCTGGGTCCGTTGAGCCTGCACAAGGGGACCGATAGCGTGTTGACCGCTATCACCGACATGCCGGTCGGAGTTGCCCGACTCGACGGCGTCGACTTCGATATTCGCGGCGGCATCGAACTGCGCCAGCTGAACAACGCGGTTCGCGCTTCGCGCACTTTGCAGTCGGCGGCGACGGGCATTTCCGTTCCGCCTGTACCGATCGCCGCCTTCCACGTGCTGATGTTCGCCACGCTGGCGCTGCCCGAGCCTTCCGAGCGCCTCTACGCCCAGGTGCGACTGCACTATCGCGACGGCAGCCAGGCACTGCTCCCGATCCGCACGCAACGGGAAGTCCCGGGCACGACCGATCGCGATCGCCCGACGCCGGTCGGCTGGGCCTCGATCAAACGATTGATGATGATCGGCGAGTTTCGCAGCGAGATTTACAGTAATCCGCGTCTGCCAAACCCGTATCCTGAGAAGCTGATCGCTTCTGTCGATCTGGAAACGTCGAACAGCGGCTGGGCCGAGCCGGTGTTCATCGCGGTAACGGCCGAGCCTGTCCGCGCGCCTGCGGCGGAACCTCGCTAGACCAAGACGACGGGCGCGCTGGAGCAAATCCGACTCACTGAAATTGACGGAGAAATGCCATGAATCGACTGACTACTACCGCACTGTTGCTCGTCGTCGCCATCGCGTCCTCGGACGCGCAAGCCTGTGGCGAAGTCATGTACCGAATGGGCGGCGCGCTGCGCTATCACGCGTTCGTCACCAAGCATCCGGCGCAGATACTGCTGTATTCCGGCAACGCCGCGCACCAGGCCGCAAATGCCGAAACAGAGGGCTTCCATCACAATCTCGAACGCGCCGGGCACAAGGTGACGATCATCGACACTCCCGATGCCCTCGCCAAGGCCCTCGCCGCGCATTCGTACGACGTGATCATCGCCTACGCGATCGACCTGCCGGCGATCAACACGCAGCTCGCACACGTCAACCACGAGCCGACGCTGATACCGGTGCTCCAGCACAGCGACGAAAACGCGCTGCGCGAGCACTATCCGCTGGCGCTGAACGAGGACGCCAACGTCAATCAGTTCCTGAAGACGATCGAACAGACGATGAAGGCGCGCGGTACGTAAATTCGCGCGTTGAATTTGTTGGTACTGCAATGGTCGCCCGCCGATGGCGGGCTGGGCAAGCGCGTCCATTCGACTAGGGGAACCGTCATGCGTGCATGGATCATGTTGATATCGTCGGCGCTGTTGGTCGGCCACGCTGCGCCGGGAGCGGCCCAGGCGCCCAATCCGTTGCAACAGCTGCCCCAGCCTGCAGATGAGGGGCTGCAGGAATCGGCAGCAGGTCACGGCGACATCTCGATCGCCTACCTCAACAGCTATGTCAACGGATTCTGGCTGGACTCCAAGACCAAGATTCCGAACGGTGCCGTGCGCAGCCGCGGAGTCGAACTCGATTTCGACTATAACGTCGCCGACGCCTGGTCGGTTCACGTCGGCATCCCGTTCCTGTCGAACCGGTATCAGGGGTCGGCGCCGCATTGCCCGACCACGACGCCGCCGCAATGCGCCAACATCCCGGCACTCGATCCCCAGCACCCGGAGTCGCAGTTCATCGATGATGGCCGCTACCACAGTACCTGGCAGGACTTTACGCTTGGCGCGGCCTGGCACACGCACCTCAACGATTACTACATCACACCATCCGTGACCGCGACGATCCCCAGCCACGACTATGTATTCTTCGACAATGCCGCTGTCGGCCAGCGCCTGCATCAGCTGCTGGTTGCCGTAACGCTCGCCCACCAGTTCGAATTCAGCAACCTCTACTACAAACTCGGATACGGCTATGCGTTCAGCGAGCACGTGCTCGGCCAGGATACAGGCTACCAACGCTTCGACGGCGAGCTCGGTTATTTCATCAACGAACGGTGGTCCGTACGTGCGTTCGTCAGCGGCCGTATCGGCAACGGCTACTCGGCCTACAATCTGGAGCCGCTGACTGACGGACACACCGACGAGTACTGGTACCACCACGACCAGATTTCCGAGCACACCTATTTCGGCGCCGGCCTCGGCCTGGACTACGACATCGGCAACCGCTACACGCTGTCGGCCGGCATCCAGCGTGAGTTCTTCGGCGAGACCGTGTTCGACTTCAAGTACGCGCTCGAAGGCAGGCTGACAAAACAATTCTGACCCGCAGCTCCGGCATCAGCCACCCGGCAGGGCGCGGCGCCAGGTGCAGCCACTTTCCAAACGGTCACCACCGGATCGTGTAATCCGCAGCGCCCATTATGGAATTATCTCAGTGACGTCATTCCGATTCGGCGCAATGCGTGACTCATTGGAGACCGGCCATGCCCGTGTTCAACTTCGATTTCAACCGCTCGATCACCCAAATCGACATGAGCGCCGCACGCTCGGGCATTTTCACTCCGAGCATCACCAGCCTCGAACTGCACGACGACAAGCTGCGGCGCTTCAACGAGCTGGTGCGCCGCGTCGCGCCCGACAGGCCCGCTTATAACGCCGAGCAGATCGCCGGCGCCGCGCGCCGGGTATTGCGCGCCTCCATGAAAGGCCAGGAATCGGCATTCATCAAGGTGCGCATGCGCCGGGCCGGCGAGATCCGAGCAGCCCTGCAAGATGCCCAATGGAACATTCCGGCGAAACAGCTCGTGACGATGCGCGACATCATCGCCTACATCGACGACGACCGGCAGGCGCTGATTGCGAACAACGTGCCGATCGTCGGCCTGCTCGACGACGCGATCCTGATCGACGCGGCGATGGATTCGCTGCGCGGCGAACTCGACGACTACGCAGACTTCTGCCGCTACCGCATCGGCGAGGCAGCCAGCCTCGGCGTAACGCCGGCCCAGATCAGGATCGAGCGCCAGCGCTGGTACGACGACCGTCAGCAGGAACTGCGCCTCGAGCAGCAGTTGCGCCGCGTCCGCGGTACGCAGTACGGCAAATCGAATGACGGCGGAGCCGGTTTCCGGATTTGCTGAATCAGGGCTGCGACAGGCTGCGGCGCGACCGCGTTTGATGCAGTATGCTGCTATCAGGAATGCAGCAGCCGCACCCCGGGGACACGTCGCAGGCATGTCGCGGTTCGATACGACACACTGGAGCATCGTCGCGCGCGCGCGCGGTGATTCGCGTGATGCGCGTGCGGCACTGGAGTCGCTGTGCCGCGCCTACCGCCCGCCGGTGCTCGCCTACATCCGCGGTCGCGGTTACGCACCCGATGTCGCGGAAGATCTCGCGCAGACGTTTTTCGAGCGCTTCGTCGAAGATGCCTATCAGACGGTCGCCGACCCCGAGCGCGGCCGTTTCCGCGCGTTCCTGTTGACGGCACTGAAGCGCTTCCTGATCAACGCCGATGCCGAAGCGCACGCGATCAAGCGTGGCGGCGCGGTGCGCATGGCGGTGCTCACCGACGACCAGCCTTCCGTGACCGACTGGATGGTCGACAGCGCTTCGCCGGAGCGCGCCTTCGAGCGCGACTGGGCGTTGGCCGTACTCGACACGGCAATGCGCCGGCTGCGCGGCGAAGCCGAGGAGGCCGGCAAGACACAAATGTTTGATTTTCTCCATGAATTTCTCACCGAGCGACCCGACGAAAAAGACTACGCGCGTGCCGCCGAAGCACTCAACCTGCGTCGCAACACGCTCGCGGTCGCCGTACATCGGCTGCGCCATCGGTTGCGCGAACTGGTACGCGAGGAAATTGCACAGACCACGGTGGGACGCGCCGAATTGGAGGCCGAGTTGCGCGAGCTGCGCGCTACGCTGGCAAAAGTCCTGGAATAGTTTTCGGCGCCGTGTAATTCCTGCGCGCAGTACCTGAACGCTGGGGAAGCCTTCTTGACGAATCGATCAGCATGACGACGCCCGCCAGCCGCTCGCACGACCGCTTTGCCACGACGCGCTGGTCGATGGTGATGCAGACGGCTTCGACGCTTTCCGCCGACGCGAATTCGGCGCTGACAGAACTTGCCCAGCGCTACTCGTACCCGGTGTACGCGTACGTACGCCGTTGCGGACACGCGCCGGCAGTCGCGCAGGACATCACGCGTACCTTTCTCGGCTGCCTGATGCGCCAGTTCCACGAAGGACCAGGGCGGCCGCCGCAAACGCATTTCCGCCGCTTCCTGCTCGAACAACTCAACCTGTTTCTCGGCAGCGACTGGCGCGAAGTCGTCGACAACGATGCGTCAAGCCAACTGGCGGTGCCGGCCGACCTCGAGGCGCGCAATCTGCGCGACAACGGCAATTCCAGTACGCCCGAACAGGCCTATCAGCACAGCTTTGCGCTGGAGGTGATCACGCGCGCGTTGCGCCGATTGCAGCTCGAAGCGCGCCAGACCGGCCATATCGAGATGTATGACGCGCTGCAGCCCTTCATGGCCCAGGATCCGCTATCGGGCGAACTGCAGGCCCTGGCACAGACGCTGAAATGCCAGCCGCTGACCCTGGCGATGGCGGTCAAGCGCCTGCGCCAGCGCTTCCGCGAGCTGGCCGCCCAGGAACTGGCCGATACGGTCGCTTCGTCCGATGATCTGAGCGCCGAGCAGGCGGCACTGCATGTGGCATTGAAAAATATGCAAGCGCCATGAGCGCTCCGCCCAGCCAGGATACCCTTCTCATCGGTGCCATCGCAGTCGACCCGCTGGTCAGTCTGCGCGGCGGCATCCCTGCGATTGCCGATCTTGCGTTCGCGAGTTTCAGCATCGACGCCTCACGCATCGAAGGCCGCCACCTGGCGTTGCTGCCCACCTATTCTCTCGAACTGGACTTGACTGATCCGGCGCAACGCCGGCTTGGCGACTACGAACTGATCGAACAGATCGGCGAAGGCGGCATGGGCGTGGTCTATCGGGCGCGCCAGCACGGCCTTGATCGCGACGTGGCGGTCAAATTGCTTGCCGCAGGCCCGTGGGCCTCACGAGAATTCATCGCGCGCTTCCGCCTCGAAGCGCAGAACGCCGCGCGCATGCAGCATCCGAATATCGTTGCGATCTACGAGGTCGGCTGCGCAGACGAGATGCACTTCTTCAGCATGCGTCTGGTGCATGGCGGCAGCCTCGCCGCGTTGTTGAAACGCGAAGGCCGGCAACCGGCACAGCGCTCAGCCCAATTGCTGCGCACCGTCGCCGAGGCCGTCGACTATGCGCATCGGCTCGGCGTGCTGCATCTGGATCTGAAGCCGGCGAATGTGCTGATCGACGACAATGGCGTACCGCACGTCGCCGATTTCGGCCTCGCCCGCCGCCTTGAAGCCGGCTTGGCCGCCGACAATCAGGAGGTGTCCGGCACGCCGAGCTACATGGCGCCGGAACAGGGCGTTGCGGGGGCGCAGCGGATCACGCCGGCCACCGATATCTGGGGACTGGGCGCAATCCTGTACGAGCTGGTCACCGGCGCGCCGCCGTTCCTCGGCGAGACGCCGCAGGCGACACTGAATCTGGTTGTGCACAGCGAACCACCGGATCCGCGGCATCAGGTGCCCGAGGTGCCGCGCGACCTTGGCGCGATCATCGGCAAATGCATGACCCGCGACGTCGCGCGGCGCTATGCGAGCGGACGGGCTCTGGCCGACGATCTTGCTGCGTTCATCGAAGGACGCGAGGTGCGGGCACGGCCGCTGCACGGCGCCCAACGAATCCTGCGCTGGGCGCGGCGACAGCCGTATGTCGCCGCCCTCGGTCTGCTCTTCGGCCTTTCGATCCTGGCCGGCATCATCGGCGTGACCAGCCAATGGCGGCGCGCCGAGGGCAATGCGGCGACCGCCAGCGAGCGACTATGGGAGAGCCGCCGCGACGCGGCGCTGCGCCTGCAGCTCGACGGCAACGGGTTCGAGGCGCTGACGCCGCTCATCGCGAATATCGACGAGCAGGAACGGTCCCGAAAAACAGCAACAACCGCGACAATCGAGCGACGCGAGGTCGCTTCGATTCTCGATCATGGCGTCGTGCTACTGAAGCGCATGCACCTGGACAATGCGGCAAAGGCTTCGCCGTTCGCTGCCGAACTGAGTCCGGACGGCAGCCGTTTCGCCCTGGCCCTGACCGATCAGACCGTCCATTGGTACCGGACCGATACGCTGCGCGAGCTCGGACACGTGGACCTGCTCGGGTTGGCGGATTCGAGCGATGCGCCGGAGCCGCCGATCCTGTTGCGCTTCGTCGACAACCATCGTCTGCGCGTGACGCTGGACTGGTTCGACTTCTACACCGCGCCCGGAGAATCCGATACCTACCTGATCGACCTCGATAGCGGCGGCTTCGTCTCACCGCCCGATGATTTCGCGAATCTCTCCGACGCGACTTTCAGCGCCAACGGGAAATATGCGGTTCTGCGCGATCGCAATCAGAAGATCCAATTCTGGCAAGTCGATCCGTGGAAGCCGCTCTCGCCGATCGTCGATCAAAGCCCGGAGCGGGAAGTCATGATCCCGAGCCGCGACGGATCGCGTCTCGTGGGTGTCGGCAACGGACAGCAAAGACTGGCTTCGTACGATCCACGCACCATGGCGCAGGTCGCACGGGTCATCCTGCCCTCAACCCAGGGACTTTCCGCCTGGGCGGAAAGCGGCGACGGGAAGAGATTCGCATTCGGTGACCTTCAGGGGCGTGTCTTCGTGCTCGACATGTCGACCCTGCGGCTGCGTCAACTTGCCACGCCGACCGGCCGCGAAGTCACCTGGATTGCTTTCAGCGAGGACAGTGAGTGGCTCGCGGCGGTGCGCTGGGACGGCGCCGCCTACGCCTTCGACGTTGTCACGGGCAGCCCGTTGAATGCCGGCCAGATGCAGCACGATTTTGAATTGCGCCGCGTCGCGATCAGCCACCGCCAGCGCCTGCTGATCGCGTCGGGTCTCGGCAAGTCCGGCCTGTGGCGTCTCCCCCCGCTCGGACCCACCGCAATACCTGCCTCGCGGATCGCGACCAGTCCGATGCGCGCAGCGACCGCCGGTCCGTATTCGCTCGGCTTCTGCCCATCCACGGGTCTCATTATTACTGCGGAAACCGACGGCGAGATCCGCTTGTGGCGGGCGCCCGCCTCACCGGTGGCGGATGCCGAAACGGCGCGACTGCTGGCCGGGACGCTCGAGTACGACGGCAAGCACATTGTCGATGTCGCCTACGACAAGGTTCGAGTCGTCGCGCCTGCTTCGGGGCAAGCCACGCCCTGGGTCGAACTGGAACAACCGCTCGGCTTTGCCGAATTGATCGACGGCGGCCATACGCTGATCACAACCGCTGGCACGCGGATGATCATTTTCGACGGCGAGACGATGAAGCCGCGCTATGCGCCGATCGAACTCGGCGACAGCCCGATGCGCCTGGCGGCGACGCGTGGATCCGGAAACGTCGTGCTGTCATTTCCGGAAAAGGCTGCCACGGGGTTTTCCGAACGACTCGAAACGATCGATCTGCGCAACGGTCTGCGCCTCGTGTCTCCAAATCCGCTCATCGTTGCCGGGCCACTGCGCCAGTTCGACATGTCACCGGACGGCGAGCGCCTGCTGACGACCGGTACGGCGCGGTCGCAGACGCAGGTATTCGACGCACGCACGCTGCGTCCCATCGGCGTCTATCCGCACGATCAGAAGATACCCGTCGTCTGGTCCGCGTTCGCGCCGGATGCGCACAACGTCTCGCTGTTGACGCGCATTGATGATCCGCGCGCGCTGGGAGGTAGCGTACTATCGTGGAATCCGTCGTCGGGAAAGATCCAGAAGAGGCGCGAAGTCAGCGGTGCCTGGCCGATCGGCATCATCATGGCGGGCGCCAGGCCATTCGTCGCTGGTCGTGAATTCGATATCTTCGATCCCGGTGCGCCCGACGAAAAGAGCCTGCGTCCGGCGACTCGCGAGGAGGCTACGGCCGTCCTGGCAACCAGCCACGACAGTCACCTTGTTGCGCACGCGTATCGCTATTCGGTGCAACTTTACGACGCCGCGAGTGGAATTGCAGCCGGCCCTCCACTGAGCGCCGATCTGCTGCCGATGGTCGACATGATCGCGCAGGTTGCATTCGCGCCCGACGACGATCAGCTATTGGCCCGCAGCATTCATGGCGCCTGGATCATCTGGCCGATCGGCCCTGAAACGCGCAAAGTCGACGATCTTCAAAAGGACGCGGCACTGCTCGATGCAAAGGCGGACGCGCGGCTGCTGGCACAGCAACCGGTCGTAACTGCTCGTGACCCGGGTGCCTGGCATGATCCGCAACAGCGCCCCGAGCCGGTTGCAGCAACACTCATTCGTGGCAGGGCCATTCCCGCGCGCGCAGCGCATGCCAGCCCGCTCATGCTCGATATGTCTGCCGCGTACACCAGCGCACCGTCGACGGTCAGCAACACGTTGCACGCGCTGGTACCGTCGATGAACCTGTTTCCGCTTGGAACGGTGCGCATCGAGGGAACAGATTTCGACGTGCGCGGTACCGTGCAGTTAGGCGACAGGCTAAGTGCTGAAAAAATGGGCATGACGAACGTCGTGGTGGGATTGGCGGTACCCGCGGCGCCGATCGCGGCATTCCATGTGCTGATACTGGACGGCAGCTTCGTCGCCGAAGACAGCGGGGAGGAAATGATTCGCCTGCGCCTGCACTACCGCGACGGCAGCAGCGCCGACCTGCCGTTGCGCAGCGGTTTCGAACTTCCGGGCGATTCGGATCAGGATGAGCCGGTGCCGCTGGGCTGGGCCTGGGGCGACTTCCTGCGTCTGATCGGGGACCTGCACCAGCATCTGCTGAGCAATCCGCGTCTGTCGAACCCGCACCCCGAGCGGCTGGTCGCAAGCATCGATCTGGAAGATACCGGCAAGCGTCCGTCAAGCCACGTGTTCTTTGCCGTCACTGCCGAGCCTGTAATCGGGGCGGCTGATTCCGGAACGGATAGACGCAACGCGACCGCCATCCCCGCATCGAGTACCCAACCAGGGAGAAAACCATGAACAAGCAACACGCCGCCATCGCAGTATTTGCCTTCGCATTGACGATGGTCGCCCCGGATGCCCGATCTTGTGGCGAGAGCATGTTCCACAGCGGCCAGGCCATGCGCTACCACGCTTTCGTCACGCGTCAGCCCGCGGACATTCTGATCTATCGGCCGTCGGGTTCCGACGCGCCCGGTTCGGAAAAACAGCTTTATGCCGGCCTGCAGAGAGCCGGTCACAAGGTTACCGTCGTTACCGACGGCAGCAGCCTGACCCAGGCGCTCGCAGCCAGGCAGTTCGACGTCGTCATTGCCGGCAGTCGCGACATGGACGCCGTCGCCGCGCATCTCGGCAAGTCGGCGCACGAACCGACGCTGGTCGCGGTGCTCGATCCGGGCGCGGAAAAGGATCCTGCGCTGATCGAGCGGTTTCCACGCTGCGTGCGCGAAGGTGACGGGCTGAATCAATATCTGAAGTCGATCGAACAATCGATGCAGACGCGCGGCAGTTGATCGCGGCACAACAGGGGAAGGAAGATGAGCGCCAGGGCGAAAGCAAACGGAGACGCCTGCCGTGTGAACCTGATTGGCGCATTGGTGCGCAGCGTCTCATTGATGTTCCTGCTTGTTGCCGCATCCAGCGCCTGCTCGCAGACCGGGATTGACGACCTGTCCACCGATACGATACTCACCCCCGGCGCCGATTTCGGCGCCGGCCATGGCTCGCTTTCCATCGACTATTCACATCCGTTCTTCCACGGCGACTATGTCGGCCCCGCCGCAAAGGATTCAGGTCAGGTCAGTTTCCAAACCGTCGATCTGGAGGCCGCCTATTTCGTCGCCGACCGTTGGGAACTCCGGCTCGGTCTGCCGTTTTCAAGAGCGAAGTATTCGGGCAACTTCGCGCATCCGCAGCTGCCGTGTCCTCCGAACTGCGCTCCGGTTTTCGTCGACAACGGCGACTATCACAGCTCCTGGGTCGACTGGGATGCCGGTGTCAGCTATCACGCCGTGGTCGGCGACAATTATTACGTCACGCCATCGGCAGATCTGTATGTCCCCAGCAACAATTATCAGTATTACGGCTCCGCGGTTGTGGGTCAGCGGCTGACCAAGTTCGGAACCGGAGTCCTGGTCCAGCACCAGCTCGATTTTTCCGATCTCTACTTTGCCGGCCATTTCCAGTATGTATTCATGCCGAAAACCCTGGGAATCAACGCCGACTATTACGATTTCGGTTTCGACTTCGGCTACTTCATCAATCCCCAAGTCGGCATACGCGCGGTCAGCGACGTGAAGATCGGCTACGGTCACACGGACAACCAGATCAACGCAAGCTGCTGCAGCGGGCCGTTGTGGGCGCTGCACGACAAGTTCCGCATGCAGGATCACGCCAACATCGGTGGCGCCATCGACTACACCTTCAATGACAGCTATCTGCTGTCGGCCACCTTGACGCGATCGATCTGGGGCCTGGGAAATGCTGTTCTTGTCTACGACATCGATCTCAAGCTGACACGCAGTTTCTAAGCGCCGCAGGGTGGCAGTCTTGGTGCGAACCCGGGTGCACGTGGACCCGGCAACGACAGTGCGCGTCCGCCTGGTCGCGCGCCGGGTCCGGCGCGCGACGCTGCTATACTGATCGGCCTCGCAGCAGCGCGGAGCCGTCCCTATGCTCAACGACATCAAACAAGACTCCCAGCAACGCATGGCCAAGAGCGTTGAAGCGCTCCGCCACGAACTGCAGCGTCTGCGTACCGGCCGCGCGAGCACTGCGCTGGTCGAACATCTCAAAGTCAACTACTACGGTTCGGATGTGCCGATCAGCCAGGTCGCCAACATCGCCGTGGCCGACGCGCGCTCGCTGACGATCACGCCGTGGGAAAAGAACATGGTGCAGGCGGTCGAAAAGGCCATTCTTGCCTCCGACCTCGGCCTGAATCCGACCACCGCCGGCACCGTGATCCGCATCAACCTGCCGCCGCTAACCGAGGAACGGCGCAAGGAATTGTCCAAGCATGTCGCCCACGAAGGCGAGACCGCGAAGGTGGCCGTGCGCAACATCCGCCGCGACGCGATGCATCACGTCAAGGAACTGCTCAAGGACAAGAAGATCACCGAGGACGAAGAACGCCGCGCCGAAGACGACGTGCAGAAGCTGACCGACAAATTCGTCAAGGAAGTCGACGCCGTCGTCAAGGCGAAGGAAGATGAGTTGATGGCCCTCTGAAAAATCGACGTCGCGCACAACGCGACAATCACCCCCCCATTGGAAGAGGGCGCGGGGTGAGGGTCGGGTAACTATCGATGTCAAAAGACTGAGAAACGGCCCGACGATCACTCAGAGAGGTAAGCAGTAAAGGTCCGCAACCGAACGACGTCGTGTCGAGACCGAACCCTCATCCGGCGCTTCGCGCCACTTCCTCCCAGTGGGAGGAGGGAAAGCGCTTTCGTAGTCGATGGAGTCCCCTCTGAGCCAGACCCAGCCAGCCCCGCCAGTACACAATGTGGAAACGTCCACATTGTCATACCCTCGCCACATCGCCATCGTCATGGACGGCAACGGGCGCTGGGCAAAGCGACGCCACCGGCCACGCAGCTTCGGGCATCGCGCCGGACAGAAAGCGGTGCGCGCAGCGATCGAATTCTGCCTGCGCCGCGGTATCGGCGCGCTGACGCTGTTCGCTTTTTCCAGCGAGAACTGGAAGCGGCCGCCGACCGAAGTCGGTGCGCTGATGGAATTGTTCCTGAAGGCCCTGGACCGGGAGGTCGACGCCTTGCATGACAATGGCGTGCGCATGGCTTTCATAGGGGATCTGGCAGCTTTCGAGCCGGCGCTGCACGATCGAATGAAGGCGGCGATGGCCCGGACCGCGGGCAATACCAAGCTGGCGCTGAGCATCGCCGTGAATTACGGTGGTCGCTGGGATATCGCCAATGCCGCCAGGCAAACGGCGCTCGCCGCGCAACGTGGGGAGCTCGACGCCACGACGATCGACGAGCGCCGTCTTGAACGGTTTTTCTGCCTTGCCGAACTGCCGCCGGTCGACCTGTTCATCCGCACCGGCGGCGAACAGCGCATCAGCAATTTCCTGCTTTGGCAGCTGGCCTATAGCGAATTCTTCTTCAGCGACGTACTCTGGCCCGATTTCGATCAGGGCTGCCTGCAGCAGGCCGTGGAAGATTTCAGCCGGCGCGAACGACGCTTCGGCAAGACCAGCGCCCAGCTGGCGGTACGCACCTGACGTCCGGGCATCGGGGGAGAAGAGTGAAACAACGTTTTATCACCGCATTGCTGGTAACGCCTCTGGCGATCGCGTTGATACTGTTGATTCCGACTCTCGCGCTCGCGGCGCTGATCGCGGTCCTGTGCCTGATCGCGCTGTGGGAATGGACGCGCCTGTCGGGCATGCGTTCGCGGCCATGGCGTGGCGTGCTGGTCGGATTGGCCGCAGTGGCGATGCTCGCGTTGTGGTGCTGTCGCGGCACGTGGATCTGGTGGTCGATGATCGCTGCCGGTGCGGTTTGGTGGCTGTTCGCGGTTTCCTGGCTGCGGCATTTCTCATTCGCTGCCGCGGCGACGCCCGAGAACACGGCGATCAAACTCGTTGCCGGTGCGCTGGCCGTGCTGCCGGCGTGGGCGGCCTTCATGCAAGTGCACTTGCCGCAGCCGGGACTGCATACCTGGGCGTTGTACTCGCTGGTATTGATCTGGTCGGCCGACACGTTCGCCTACCTGGCAGGCAAACGCTGGGGCACGACCAAGCTCGCGCCGACGATCAGCCCGGGCAAGACCATGGCCGGCGTCTACGGCGCGCTGGCCGGATCGACGGTGATCGGCGTGATCGGCGGCTGGCTGCTCGAAGTGCGCGGAGTGACCCTGGTCGCGCTCGTCGCCCTCGCCCTGGTTTCGGTCGCACTGTCGATCGTCGGCGACCTGTTCGAAAGCCTGATCAAGCGGCACGCGAACGTGAAGGACTCCGGCACCCTTTTCCCCGGCCATGGCGGCGTATTCGACCGGCTAGATGGCGTCTTTGCCGCGCTGCCGATTTTTGCTCTGGGCAAAGCCGTACTCGGACTATGAGGCAGGTCGCTATCCTCGGCGCGACCGGCTCGATCGGAGCCAGCGCGCTCGATGTTATCGCCCGGCATCCGCAGCGTTTCCGTGCCAGCGTTCTGAGTGCCCACCGCAATGTCGACGCGCTGGTCGCGCTGTGCGCGCGCTTCCAACCTGACCTTGCCGTCATTTCCGACGCGACTGCGGAACCGGCGCTGCGCGGCAAGCTTGCTTCTGCCGGACTTCAGACCCGCGTTGCCAGTGGCGACGCCGGACTGCAGCAGGCGGCCGCCGCAGAACTGTGCGATACCGTGATTGCGGCGATCGTCGGCGCTGCCGGCCTCGAATCGACTCTCGCCGCAGCCCGCGCCGGCAAGCGCCTGCTGCTGGCGAACAAGGAAGCCGTGGTGATGGCGGGCGGGTTGCTGTTCGATGCGTTGCGCAACAGCGGCGGAGAACTGATCCCGATCGATTCGGAACACAACGCGATCTTCCAATGCCTGCCGGCCGACCGGCACAGCCTCGCGGCCGCCGGGGCGCGGCGCATTACGCTGACAGCATCCGGCGGCCCGTTTCGCGGTTGGCGCCGCAGCGACCTGGCTGCGGTCACGCCGGACCAGGCCTGCGCGCACCCGAAGTGGCGCATGGGCCGCAAGATCTCGGTCGACTCGGCGACCCTGATGAACAAGGGTCTCGAGGTCATCGAGGCCCACTGGCTGTTCGGGGCCGATGCGACGCAAATCGATGTCGTCGTGCACCCGGAAAGCATCGTCCACTCGCTGGTCGAATATCCGGACGGCTCGATGCTCGCACAGCTGGGCAATCCGGACATGCGCACGGCCCTTGCGCACGCGCTGGCCTGGCCGGAGCGCATCGACTCGGGCGTCGCCGCGCTGGACCTGAAACAACTGGGCCAGTTGCGCTTCGAGGCGCCTGACCGCGACACGTTTCGCTGCCTCGATCTGGCCTATCGTGCGCTGGCCGGCGGCGGGACGGCGCCGACGATCCTCAATGCCGCCAACGAGATCGCCGTCGATGCGTTTCTTGCCGGCACGCTGCCGTTCCTGGCGATCGACGAATTGATCGAAGCCACGCTGTCGGCCCAGCCCGCCACACCGGCGCCCGACCTCGAATCGTTGGTTTACGCCGATTTAACCGCCCGCAAAGCCGCGCAACGTATCATGCAGCGCAGTTTCTGCTAGGCGGGAATCCTCTCTGCAGCCTGAATGCCGGGCAGGATGATCGGCGGGATTCGTGGCGAAACCGTTTATACTGCGCGCGGTTGCTGCGTCCACGGGATGCGCATGAGCGCTACGTGCATCGTGAACCGAAGCATTTTGCAGGGTTTTCAGGCATTTGTTATTTGCTCTCTCGCGTCGAGGGAGCGGCGCGAGCCGGAGTTGCGGGCAACCGCGACTCAGATTGAGGTAGAGAATTAGATGAGTGAGTTTTTCGGTTCCGCGTGGTGGCTGCTGGTCACACTCGGCATTCTGGTGACTTTCCACGAGTTCGGCCATTACTGGGTCGCACGCCGCTGCGGCGTCAGGGTCCTGCGCTTCTCGGTCGGCTTCGGCAAGCCGCTGTGGTCACGCGTCGGCCGCGACGGCGTCGAGTATGCGATCGGCGCCGTTCCGCTTGGCGGCTACGTGAAGTTCCTCGATGCGCGCGAAGCCGAGCATCCGGAACTCGTGAGCGGGCAGCCCGGCGAGTATTCGGCGGCGCCCGTCTGGCGCCGCATTGCGATCGCGGCCGCGGGGCCTGCGTTCAACATCGCCTTCACCATCATTGCCTTCTGGGCAATGTTCGTCATCGGTCGCCCGGACATGCAGCCGGTCATCGGCGAGCCGGCCGGCCTGGCGGCGCAGGCCGGGTTCAAGGCCGGCGACCGCTTCACCTCGGTTGGCGGCGAGAGTGTCGATTCGCTCAGCAATGCGATGCTCGAGGTGGCCCAGGCGGCGATGCTGCACCAGGACGTCGCCATCGCCGTGATCGATGCGCAGGGCATCGCGCGCGACCGCGTCCTGCCGCTGAGCAAACTGCCTGCCGACGCCATTGACAACAGCAAGACCTTCGATGCGATCGGTCTTACGCAACAGGCGCTGCCGGCCATGGTGGCGATCGTTTCGCCGGATTCGCCGGCCGCGAACGCCGGCGTGCTTCCGGGCGACCGCATCGTGCGCGTCAACGACGTGGCGATCGCCAACTGGAACGATCTGACCCGTGCAATCGGCGCGCAGGCGGAGAAGAATCCGCATCTGCAGGTCGTCGTGCACCGCGGTGGCGATGATGTGCCGCTGGAGCTGACCGCGACGCGAGACAAGGACAACGGTGCTGCACGCTGGATGATCGGCATTGGCAGCCGGAGCCGCGGCAATGACGCCATCGAACACTACGGGCCACTGCAGGCCGTGCCGGCGGCGTTGCGCGAAACCTGGAAGACCACGCGGATGACGCTCGGCATGATCGGCAGCATGCTGACCGGTCAGGCGTCGACCAGGAACCTTTCCAGCGTGATCACGATTGCGCAGGTCGCGAACGACTCGGCGCACCAGGGCGTAGCCTGGTTCCTGTCGTTCCTGGCGGTCATCTCGTTGAGTCTGGGCATACTCAACCTGCTGCCAATCCCGATCCTGGACGGCGGCCACCTGCTCTACTACTTCATCGAACTGGTCAAGGGCAAGCCGCTCAGCGAGCGCGCACTGATTGCCGGACAATATGTCGGCCTGGCGCTGCTGGTCACCCTGATGAGTTTGGCTTTCTACAACGACATAGTGCGTATCGTCGCCTCGTAGCAGAGCCGACCCGTGATTTCGATGGCCGCTCGCGTCGCCGGTCCAGCCGGGGATGGGAGCAAATTTGTATACATTCGACAAAAACAATACTGTCGGCGCAACTGCTCCGCCGCGCCGGCGCACAAATCAACTGTTCTGGAAGTGACGATGAAGCGAATCGCCGCCCTGTTCCTGCTCGCCAGCCTCAGCGCAAAAGCCCTTGCCATGGACCCGTTCGTGGCCTCGGATATCCGCATCGACGGCCTGCAGCGCATCTCTGCCGGTACGGTCTTCACCTATCTGCCGGTCGAAAAAGGCGACAACGTCACCAGCGAACGCGTGCAGCAGGCGGTGCGTGCCCTGTACAAGACCGGTTTCTTCAGCGACGTGGGGATTTCACGCCAGGGCGACATCCTGGTCATCACGGTCAAGGAGCGGCCGGCGATCTCGAAGATCGAACTCAAGGGCAACAAGGACCTGAAGTCCGAGGACCTACTCAAGGGCCTCAAGGACATCGGCCTGTCCGAAGGCGAGCCGTTCGACCGCCTGTCGCTCGATCGCGTCACCCAGGAACTGACGCGCCAGTACTACAACCGCGGCAAGTACAACGTTTCGATCAAGCCCAAGGTGATCCCGCTCGATCGCAATCGCGTCGAACTGTCGATCGTCATTGCGGAAGGCAAGGTCGCCACGATCAAGCACATCAACATCACCGGCAACCATGCCTTCACGACCGACGAGATCCGCAGCGACTTCGAATCGAACACATCGAACTGGACGTCGTGGTATTCGAAGGACGACCAGTACTCGCGCGAGAAGCTGTCGGGCGATCTGGAGAAGCTCAATTCGTACTACCTGGACCGCGGCCACGTCGATTTCAGCATCGACTCGACCCAAGTCACGATCAGTCCCGACAAGCGCTCGATGTATCTGACCGCAAACGTGAGCGAAGGCGAAGTGTACACGGTCGGCGACGTCAAGCTCGCCGGCGAGCTGGTGGTCACCGAAGAGGACATGCGCAACCTGATCAAGATCAAGCCCGGCGAAGTGTTCTCGCGCAAGAAAATCGTGCAGTCACAGGAAGCGATGATTGCCGTGCTCGCGAACATCGGCTATGCGTTTGCACAGGTGACGCCGGTGCCGAACGTCGACAAGGAAAAGCGCATTGCATCGGTGACGTTCTTCGTCAATCCGGGCAAGCGCGTGTACGTGCGCCACGTCGCGTTCAAGGGCAATGCCAGCACGCAGGACGAAGTCATGCGCCGCGAAATGCGCCAGCTCGAAGGCGCGTGGTATTCGCAGGCCGCGATCGACCGCTCGAAGATCCGCCTGCAGCGCCTCGGTTTCTTCAAGAAAGTCACGATCGAAACACCCAAAGTGCCCGGCACCGACGACCAGGTCGACGTCAATGTCACGGTCGAGGAAACCTCGGCCGGCAGCTTCACCTTCGGCCTCGGCTACTCGCAGGTCGAGAAGCTGATCGCCAGCGTCTCGGTGTCCGAGAACAACTTCCTCGGTACCGGCGACGCTGCCTCGGCAACGGTGCAGAAGAGCTACTACCTGACGCGCTACAACCTCAATTACTACCAGCCTTACCTGACGCCGGACGGCGTCGGCCTCGGTTACGACGCCAACTACAGCAAGCTCGATACCGCGCAGATCAACGTCGCGAGCTACTTCAACAATACCGCCTCGTTCTCGACCTTTCTCGGTTTGCCGGTGTCGGAATCGGATTCCGTGCGTCTGTCGTTCGGCATCAGCAATACCAAGATCATCACCTTCAGCGACGTGGCGACGCCGGTGATCGATCCGACCACCGGTCTGCCGGCGGTCGATGCGAACGGCAACGAGATTTTCGTGACGGACAACAACGGCAACATCATTTTCACCCGCGAGCCGTTCTCGCCGCAGCCGATCGTCGACTACATCAACAACCTCGGCCACGACACGTTCCATACCTGGGCGATCACCGCGTCGTGGGCGCACGATACGCGCAACAAGTTCTTCAATCCGACGCATGGATCGCTGCAGCAGTTCCAGGCCGAAGTCGCTCTGCCCGGATCGACCGTGCCGTACTACATCCTGACGTACAAATATGCGCAATATCTGCCGATCACCGACTCGTTCACGTTCCTCGGCTCCGCGACGATCGGCTACGGCGACAGCTATTCATCGATCAAGAGCGTGCTGCCGCCGACCGATCCGGCCTTCGTTCCGGAGGTCAAAGGCCTGCCGTTCTTCAAGAACTTCTATGCCGGCGGCATCTCGGACGTCCGCAACTTCCGCGACAACACGCTTGGTCCGTACACGCTGACACCGGGCTGCACGTCGATCAGTCAGGCCGATTACTGCCGCCAGCCGCTAGGCGGCGCATTCAAGACCGTGGCTTCGGCTGAATTGATCATCCCGACACCGTTCGTGAAGGATGACTCGGCGACGCGCCTGTCCTGGTTCGTCGACGCCGGCAACGTGTTTGCCAGCTACAACGACTTCTCGTGGAACCAGATCCGCGTGTCGACCGGCCTGTCGCTGCACTGGCAGGCGCCGGTGGGGCCGATCGTGATCAATATCGGCCGGCCGATCATCAAGAAGCCCGGTGATATCCCGGAGACCCTGCAGTTCAACTTCGGCACGCAGTTCTAGGACCTGCGTCTGGACGCGGATTGCGCGGATGAACGCGGATGGAAAAACCTGTTGTCATAAGCTTTTATCGGCGTAAGTCTGCGTTGATCCGCGTCATGATTTCCCCTCTCTCCCCGTACGACTTGGCGCGAGTGCGCAACGCCCGGGCGTAGGACGCTCGCCGGTCCCGGCGGTTCGAAGGCCCTGGGTTGTTCAGACCGCGCCCCAATCAGGTTACTATTCGGCGGGGGCCGCTGCCCGGCGTCGCGGCCAGCGAACGCGTGCGAGGTTGGGTCGGTGAGGCGAAACACAGGCGCAGTCAGCGGTATCGGCGGAGCGCTGCTTGCGTTTGCAGCCCTGCTGCCGCTGTCGGCGGCCGCCCAGACCGCGAAAATCGGTTACGTCGACTTGAAGCGCGTGCTTGACGAAGCGCCGCAGATGATCGAGAGCCGCGCCCGGCTGGAACGCGAGTTTTCGTCTCGCGACGGCGCGATCAAGGCCGCCGAAGCCAAGCTGACGGCGCTCAAGCAGCGTTACGAGCGCGACAGCGTGATCATGAGCAAGGACGATGCCGAAGCGCTCAAGCGCGAGATCGACGCGACCGAGCGCGCCAACAAGCGCATGGTCGATGAAGCACGCAGCGAACTGGCCACGCGCCAGGCCGCAGAACGCGACCGCAACTGGCAGAAAATGCAGGACATCATCATCGAATTTGCACGCAGCCAGGGCTATGACCTTATCGAGGCGAGCCCGCCGCTGTACGTCAGCCCGCGAATCGACATCACTGACGCCGTGCTCGACCATCTCAAGCACGCCAGCTCGAGTCCGCGGAGCAAGCCGTGACGGCGGCTGCCAGCGGTTTCGCGCTGGCGCAGCTGGCGCAGCGCTTTGCGCTGGACCTGCGCGGTGACGGCGATCGCGTGATCCACGGTGTCGGCACACTGGCGACAGCAACGCCGCAGCAACTGAGCTTTCTCGCCAACCCGCGCTACCGCGGCGAATTGCGCGCGAGCCAGGCGGGCGCCGTGGTGCTGCGCGCCGACGACGCAGCCGAATGCCCGGTTCCGGCTCTGGTCGCGGCCGACCCGTACGTGACTTTCGCCAGAATCGCCGCGCTGTTCGACGCACAGCAGTCGGGTCCGGCGGGCATCCATCCGACCGCCGTCGTCGCCGCCGATGCGCTGGTCGCGGACTCGGCCAGCATCGGCCCGCACTGTGTCGTCGAGGCCGGCGCACGCGTCGACGCCGGCGCGTCGATCGGTCCGCACTGCGTGGTCGGTACGGATTGCCACGTCGGCGCACAATCACGCCTGGTCGCACGCGTCACGCTGGTAGCACGCGTCCGGCTCGGACAGCGTGTGCTGGTCCATCCGGGCGCGGTGATTGGCTCCGACGGCTTCGGCATTGCATTCGACCGCGCATTGTCCGATCACGGCGGCTGGGTCAAGGTTCCCCAGCTCGGTGGCGTACGCATCGGCGACGACTGCGAGATCGGCGCGAACACGACGATCGATCGCGGCGCGATCGACGACACCGTGCTCGAGGAGGACGTGCGACTCGACAACCAGATCCAGATCGCACACAACGTGCGCATCGGCGCGCATACGGCAATGGCCGGCTGCTCGGCAGTAGCGGGCAGCGCGACGATCGGCCGCTACTGTCTGATCGGCGGGGGCGCTGGCATACTGGGCCACCTGAACGTGGCCGACCGGGTGACGGTGACCGCCATGACGCTGGTCACGCATTCGATCGACCAGCCCGGCGAATACTCTTCAGGCACCCCGTTCCAGAACAACCGCGACTGGCGCCGCAACGCCACGCGATTCAAGCGCCTCGACGAATTGACCCGGCGTGTACGAGCAATCGAGAAGGATTTGAAATCATGACTGAGACACCTGCCGCGAGCACGACTCCGATCGACGTGCGCGGCATCGCCGCGATGCTGCCGCATCGCTATCCATTCCTGCTGGTCGACCGCGTGCTCGATTACAGTGCCGCCGATGGCCGCCTGCGTGCGTTGAAGAATATCAGCATCAACGAACCGTTCTTCCAGGGCCATTTCCCCGGCCATCCGGTGATGCCCGGCGTGCTGATCATCGAATCGCTGGCCCAGGCCTGCGGCCTGCTGGTGCAGATGTCGCGCAAGCATGACCCGGACAGCCGAGCATTGTATTACCTGGTAAAAGTGGACAAGGCAAAATTTACCCAGATCGTCGGACCGGGCGACCAGTTGATACTCGAAGTCGAACTCAAGCGCATGATCCGCAGCATGGGCCTGTTCCACTGCCGCGCCAGCGTCGCCGGGAAGACCGTCGCCGAAGCCGAACTGATGTGCGCCGAGCGCGACGCTTGATGGCAAAGGCAGACTCCGGGACGGGCGCGGTCCACCCCACCGCCCAGATTGCCGACAGCGTCTCCCTCGGGGCCGGCGTCGAAGTCGGTGCCTATAGCGTGATCGGCGCCGACGTCACGATCGGCGACGGCACGAAACTCGGCCCGCATGTCGTGGTCCGGGGTCCGACCCGGATCGGCCGCGAAAATCACATCCATCCTTTCGCATCTGTCGGCGGCGATCCGCAGGACAAGAAGTTCCGCGGCGAGCGCAGCGAACTGGTAATCGGCGATCACAACACCATCCGTGAATTCGTCACGATAAATCGCGGCACCGGCGAAGGCGGCGGTGTCACCCGAATCGGCGACGACAACTGGATCATGGCCTATACCCACATCGCGCACGATTGCCGCATCGGCAATCACGCGATCTTTTCGAACAACGCCACGCTCGCCGGCCACGTGGACATCGGTGACCATGTGATCCTGTCCGGCTTCAGCGGCGTGCATCAGTTCTGCCGCATCGGCGCGCACGCCTTCATCGGCATGGGCTGCCTGGTCAACGGCGACGTGCCGCCGTTCGTGATCCTGGCGGCCGACTACGGACGCCCGCGCGGCATCAATTCCGAAGGACTCAAGCGCCGCGGCTTCTCGGCGGAGCGCATCACGGCGATCCGGCGCGCCTACAAGACGCTCTACACGTCGGGACTACCGCTCGCGCAGGCGCGAGAACAGCTGGCGCAGCTCGGCACCGAATCCAATGACGTCGCCGAGCTGCTGGCCTTTTTCGAACAGAGCCAGCGGCCGTTGATGCGATGACCGGCCGGGGCTCGGGACTGGGGACTGGGGACTCGGGACTTGCCCTGCGCCATCGCGCCGACAGCGAACGCGCGATGCGGGAGCAAGACGGATCACTCGCCACGTCTGACGCCTGCCATTTGGGTCCTTCGCTGGGTGAGTGTTCATTAGCGCCATCCGCACCGTCGCCTGCCTTCGCGGTCCCTCGTCGACCGGAATGACGAGCACCCATGCCCTCACCGACGTCCCAAGTCGCCAGTCCCCAGTCCCCGCTCTTCGTCCTCGTTGCCGGCGAAGCCTCGGGCGACCTGCTCGGCGCCAACCTGATCGCCGGACTGCGCCGGCGATTTCCGGCAGCGCGCTTCGCCGGGGTCGGCGGCCCGCAGATGGCGGCAGCCGGAATGGCGACCTGGCATGCGGCCGAACGCCTCAGCGTGATGGGTCTGGTCGAAGTGTTGCGGCATCTTCCCGGCCTGCTTGCCCTGCGCCGCGACGTCCATCGACGCACTCTGGAATCCAGGCCGGCTGCATTCATCGGCATAGACGCTCCGGATTTCAACCTCGGGCTGGAGAAAAAGCTGAAAGCCGCTGGCGTCCGCAGCGTGCACTATGTGAGCCCCTCGATATGGGCCTGGCGCGAAAACCGCGCCGCGAAGATCGGGCGCAGTGCCGATCGCGTGCTGTGCCTGTTTCCGATGGAACCGCCGATCTACGCGCGGCACGGTGTCGATGCGCGTTTCGTCGGTCATCCGCTTGCGGCTGCATTCCCGCTCGATCCCGACAAGTCCGCGGCGCGGCGTGCTCTAGGCCTGCCGCCGGACACCCCCGTGCTCGCCATGCTGCCGGGAAGCCGGCTCGACGAAATCGACCGGCTTGCCTTTCATTTTCTCGGTGCGGTTGAAAAACTGCGTGCGGAATTTCCGCACCTGCAAATCATCGCGCCGATGGCAAACGCCAATTGCAGGGCTGCGTTCGAAACCCTGCAGGATCAGGCATTCGCAGCGGCGCAGCCGTTGCAGGACGTCGTGCGGATAGTGGATGGCCGCGCGCACGAAGCCATGATCGCTGCCGACGCCGTGCTGCTCGCGTCAGGCACCGCGGCGCTGGAAGCCATGCTGGCGAAACGGCCGATGGTCGTGGCCTACCGCCTCGCACCGCTGACCTATTGGCTGGTCAAGCTGTTCGGAATGATGCGGACCGATGTCTACTCGCTGCCGAACATCCTGGCCGGACGGACAATCGTGCCGGAGATGATGCAGGACGCGTGCACGTCGCAGGCGCTTGCCGACGCGCTCGCGCCAATGCTGCGCGCGCGCGCGCTGGATGCCGCTACACAGGCGGAATTCACGCGCCTTCACGTATCGTTGCGTGGCGATCCGGGACACGATGCCGCCGCTGCGGTCGCGGAGTTGCTGCCGGCGTGATGCGCATGACGGCGTCGCCGCGACGCAGCATCGGCGCGCATTGACGGCACTGCCACCACACCTCACCATGTCACGTCTCCTCGGCCCTTCTTCCGCGATGGCGAACGCCTCGGCGCTGCCCAGATCCACCCGCATCATCACGATCATCGCGGCGCTGGGCTTTGTCACCTTGCTGATCTGCGGTCCGCTGCTGGAAGCGACCCTCACCGAACGCCTGTTCGCGCTCGCCCTGCTCTCGACCGCCGTCGTGTTGACTGCGTTCGCGACGCGGCGGCCCGCGTTCGCACTGGCGCTGCCGACCGTCCTGTTCGGCGGCATCCTCGTCGCCAGCACGCTGAAGTTCCACTATCTGACCGCGCCGCTGCTGGCGCCGGACCTGGTATATTTCGTCAACCGCGATCTTCTCGACGTTGCCACACGCTATCCGCCGATCATGTTCTCGCTGGTCGCCGGCGCGATCCTGATCCCGGGTCTGCTGTTTCTCGTGTGGTACATGGATCGGCCGCGCATCCTCCAGAATGTTGCACAGCGCCACCGAATACGCACGCTCGGCGTGCTGGCGGCGGCGATCCTGCTTGTCGCGATCGACTCGCCTGCCGGCCCGTTTTCCGATGTATTCGGCAAGGGCATGTGGCAGACGATGAACGACAAGAGCTACGTCACCGACTTCTTCACCTCGTTCTACCAGACCGAAATCAAGATCCCGCCGCGCGCCGCCGACGCGGCCATGCTGTCGTGGGCACAGCCCGCCGGCGACAATCCGGCAACGTGCGCGCCGTCCCGCTGCAACGACGCCAAGTCGCCGAAGAGCGCGCAGTCGCATCCCGATATCGTCTCGGTGCTCGAGGAGAGCACCTACGACCCGACCATGCTCGCCGTCTGCACGCTGCCGTTGTGCAAGCACCGCATGTTCCAGACCGATGGCCGCACGCGGGCTCACGGCATGTTGACCGTCCACGTCTGGGGCGGCGGCACCTGGACCAGCGAGTTCGCGCTGCTGACCGGACTCGATCACCAGATCTTCGGCGATGCCGGACTCTACGCACCGTACAATCTAGCCCCGCGTGTCATCCACACGCTGCCGAAGGTATTGCACGAAGCCGGCTATCGCACGATCGCGATCTATCCGATGTCCGGCGACTTCATCAACGCACGCAACGCCTACAAGTTCTACGGCTTCGACCGGTTTTACGATGGTCAGGACTACGGACTGTCGTGGGAATCGAGCGACAACGATCTGATGCAGGTATTCGACCGCATCTACGCCGACGAGAAGAAGGCGATCGGCGACAAGCCGCTGTTCATCATGATGCTGACGCTGCGCCAGCACGGCCCGCACAACACGCCCTACAAGGAGCAACAGGCGCCGTACGACAAGCCGCTGTTTCCCGGCAAATGGAAACCGAAGGATCTCGACGAATGGATGAACCTCAACCTCGCGAACTATCTGTATCGGCTGGACGGTTCCGACGCGGCGATGACGCATCTGGAAAAGACCCTGCTCGACGGCGACCGGCCGACACTGCTGTTCCATTTCGGCGATCATCAGCCATCGTTCGACGGCGCGATGCGCGAGTTGCAGAAGATCGTGCCGAAGTCGGTCAGCGATCCGAACTTCGTCACCTACTACATGCTCAAGACGAACTTCAAGCCGGCACGCGACTACGACTATCCGGTGTTCGACCTCAGTTTCGGCGGCGCGCTGATACTCGATGTCGCCGGTATCCGGAAGGACGCCTTCTTCTCCGCCAACGCGCTGATGCGCGATCGCTGCCACGGCTTCTACCTGAACTGCCCGGACAAACCGGTGCTCGACGCATACCAGAATTTCATCTTCCACGATCTGGGCGTGCTGCATGAATGAGCGGCCGCTGCTGACCGCCGGCGTCGACGAAGCCGGACGTGGCCCACTGGCCGGCCCGGTCGTGGTCGCCGCGGTGATCCTGGATCCGCTGCGGCGGATCAACGGCCTTGCCGATTCGAAGGTGCTCAGCGCCAGGCGTCGCGAGACGCTCGACGTACGCATTCGAGAACGCGCGATCGCGTTCAGCGTCGTCGCGATCGACGTGGCGGACATCGACCGGATCAACATCTTCCAGGCGACCATGCTCGGCATGGCGCGGGCGCTGGCCCTGTTGGCTCCGCTGCCGCAACTCGCGCTGATCGACGGCAACCATGTGCCAAGGAATACGATCTGCAGCGCGCAAGCGATCGTCGACGGCGACGCGCTCGAACGCGCAATCAGTGCGGCGTCGATACTGGCCAAGGTCGCGCGCGACCGGATCATGGTCGAACTCGACGCACGTTTTCCGGGTTACGGGTTTGCCCAGCACAAAGGTTATTCGACCCCCGAGCACTTTGAAGCATTGCGCCGCCTCGGCCCGTGCTGCGAACACCGGCGCAGCTTCGCCCCGGTCGTGCAGGCCGAACTGCCGCTCGGATTCTGCTAACCCTCGCGGTACGTGCCCGCCCATGGCCCAGGGGTCCTGGCCCGCGGCCTCTTCTGTCAGCGGTGTCTTCGATGGGCTTTGGCTGATGGCGGAACTATGCCCTCACGCCGGCCCGCTTGTTCGTCGCGGTGTGCGCTGCCGGCAGGAACTCCAGCTCCGATGCGATTCTCAGGCCGGACGACGCACCGTCGCGCTTTTCGTCGACGGCGCATTTGCTCGGACGCGATTCACCCGCAAAGCCAATCGCTGCCGACGGTGATTGTAATCGGCGCGGGGAAAAACCGAATGCATGGACCAGACCCCGACACGAGCAACCCATATGCTGCTGCGACTATTCCCGCACCCGAAGCATCAATTCCTGTCCTGTGCGCTCCTAGCGGCCCTGGCTGCCGCTGCGCACGCCAATCCGTTCCTCGACCACTACACGCTCGATACGGCGTTCAACGGCGGCGTGGTCCTCGATGACCGCTTCGCGACCGGCATCGACACGCCCCACTTCGCCGAGCAGCTGGCCATGCTGCCGAACGGCGATGTAGTCGTTGCCGGCCTGGTCCCGACGGCATCGCAGACCGGCAACATCGTCGGCGGCAACATCGGTCTCGTGCACTACACCGCCGACGGCGGCCGGACCGGTTGGGCGAACCCGAACGCGGCCTATGCGAGCTACTTCAACATCTATGTCACCTACCCCAACAGCACCTCCTCGAAATACTCGCACATCGTCGACGTGAAGGTCGTGGGCGACTACATCTACGTCCTGGCCGACTACCAATTCTCGTCGACCGACAAGGATGTATACATTGTCGTCTTTGGCACTGACGGCAGCTTCGTCGGCGCTTATTCGGCATTCACGACCACCCTGTACGAATTCGGTGCCGCACTCGTGCCGTATTCGTATTCGCTGATCATCGGCGGATTACCCAGGACCTTTTTGAAGATCATTGCCGTAGCAAACTACAATTCCGGCACGATAGTTGAGGCGAACAACACGAGCATCCCGCACTGGGTCGTGACCATGAAACGCTTTGCGATTGGGGCAGGCGGCTTACTCAGCGTGGATACCACCTTCGGCCACATCGGCAACGGCGCCATCGACCAGCCGCTGCCCCTTGACCTTTGCGATGCCGGCACCGTCAACGCTTGCTCCGGTGCGGCAACGCATGCAGTCGGCGTGCGCACCGACACCGGCACACCGACGCTGTATCTGGTCGGCAACGTCTCCATCACCACACCCCAGACGACCAATGCCCAAACCGACGCGTTCGTCATGGCGATCGATGGCGGCAGCGGCGACCTGGTGCCGTCGTTCGGAAACGGCGGCATCTACGATCAACCGCTGCAGATCGGCGACCCCGGCTTCGGATATTCCAATGGCGGCCCCACGACGGGAATCCTCGCGACCCGTGGAGCGACCCAGAGCGCCGACCTGATCTATTTCGCCACCGACGACAACGCGTTCACATTCTGCAGTTTCTACGGTGCGGCGATCTACAAGCTGCACGCGTTTGTCGGGCCGCCGTTCAACCTTACCCTGCCCGACTTCAGCTGGGCCGTCGGAGGCAAAGCCACGCTGGCGGCGACGCCGGACTGCTCGGTCAGCGGGGCGGCGGAAGAGGCGCTGGAATTCAACCCGCGATCGATCGCTTCGGACGGCAGCCGTATCGCCGTCGGCGGCTACAACAACAATGGCGATCCGATGTTCACGACGGTGCGTCTGTCCGACGGCCTTCTCACCGATTTCGGCGCGCATCCCTGGCTGCGCGGCGACGGCAGCAAGTGGGTAGGCACCAAAACTCCCGGCGGTTACCTCGACGCAGGCTTCGACAGTGTCGCCTCCAGCGGCAACGGCACCTGGACCGTGACCGGCACGATCTGCGATGCAACCGCGACGACGGCGTGCGCGCTGTTCGGCACCACTCGCCTGAAATCGGACAGTATCTTCGGCAACGGCTTCGATTGAGGCCCGCGTCCACGGGCTGCGGTGAAAACGGTGAAAGGACGCCGGCCTTGCGCGGGCAGCGCCGGCAAGACCGGATCGGGTTCGTCGTCCACGTCAAGTCTTGCCCACTCTCCGGCCGGGGGCTACGCTGCCTATCTAGCTTTCGGCTGCCATGAATCCCTCTTTCGTCCACCTGCGTATCCACAGCGACTACTCGCTGGTCGATTCGACGATCCGCCTGCCGGACAAGCCAGAATATGGCGATCCGGCCAAAGCGCCGCGTCCGAACCTGATCAGCCAGGCGGTCGCGCTCGACATGCCGGCGCTGGCGCTGACCGACCACAGCAACCTGTTCGCGCTGGTCAAGTTCTACCGCGCCGCGGAAGCCAACGGCATCAAGCCGGTGGCCGGAGCCGACTTGTGGATTGCCAATCCCGGCGACGCCAGCGCGCCGACGCGCCTGACTTTGCTGTGCCAGAACCGGCGCGGCTATCTCAATCTCACGCAACTGATCTCGCGCAGCTACATCGAGGGCCGCCACGGCGATTTTGCCCTGGTCGACCCGGACTGGTTTGCCGGGCGCTGCGACGGCCTGATCGCCCTGGCCGGACGCGACAGCGATGTCGGCCGGCTGCTGCACGCCGGCAAGCACGAGGTTGCGCTTGCACGTACACACGAGTGGTTGCGACGGTTCGACGATCACTGGTATTTCGAGCTGACCCGCTGCGGCCACGCAGACGAAGAGCACTACCTCGAAGCGGCCCTGCAACTGGCGGCGGAGGCCGATTGCCCGGCTGTCGCAACCAATGACGTGCGCTTCCTCACACGCAGCGACTTCGAAGCGCACGAGGCGCGCGTCTGCATTCATCAGGGGCGCCAGCTCAATGATCCGAAGCGGCCGCACGTGTTCACCCCGCAGCAATACCTCAAGTCGGCGCAGGAAATGGCGCAGCTGTTCGCCGATCTTCCGGGCGCGCTGCAAAATAGTGTAGAAATTGCAAAACGCTGCAATCTGGAATTGTCGTTCGGCACCTACCATCTGCCGGCATTTCCGGTGCCGGCGCAGCAGACGCTCGAATCGCACATCAGCGCCGAGGCCGGGCGCGGCCTGCAGGCACATCTGGCCAAGGTCGGAACCGCACCCGGCTTCAACCCGGACGATTACGAGCGCCGGCTCCAACACGAACTCGATGTGATCGGCAAAATGGGCTTCGCCGGCTACTTCCTGATCGTCGCCGACTTCATCAACTGGGCCAAGCGCAACGACATTCCGGTCGGGCCGGGCCGCGGTTCCGGCGCCGGTTCGGTCGTCGCCTGGAGCCTGGGTATCACCGACCTGGATCCGTTGCGCTACGGCCTCCTGTTCGAGCGCTTCCTCAACCCCGAACGTGTGTCGATGCCGGACTTCGACGTCGACTTCTGCATGGACGGCCGCGACCGCGTCATCGACTACGTCGCCGACAAGTACGGTCACGATCGCGTCAGCCAGATCATCACCTACGGCACGATGGCGGCGAAGGCCGTGCTGCGCGACGCCGGCCGCGCGCTCGGCATGCCGTACGGGCAGGTCGACAAGATTGCCAAGTTGATTCCGATGAGACCGCTCGATCTGAGCCTGCAGGATGCGCTCGGCCGCTCGCAGAAATCCTACGAGGAGCCTGACCGCGTCGTCGCCGACTTCAAGGCGCTGTACGAATCCGACGAGGATGTGCGCGGCCTCGCTGACCTCGCGATCGAACTGGAAGACCTGACGCGTAACGCCGGCAAACATGCCGGCGGCGTCGTGATCGCGCCTTCGCCGCTGACCGATTTCGCGCCGCTCTACAGCGAAGGCGGCGGCGAAGGCATCGTCACCCAGTTCGACAAGGACGACGTCGAAGCCGTCGGCCTGGTCAAGTTCGACTTCCTCGGCCTGCGCACGCTGACGATCATCGACTGGGCGGTCAAGGCGATCAATGCGCGCCGCGCGCCGCGCGGCGACGTGCCGGTCGACATCGCCACATTGCCCCTGGACGATGCCGAGGTCTACGCACTGCTGAAACGCGCACAGACCGTGGCCGTGTTCCAGCTCGAAGGTCGCGGCATGCAGGGCATGCTCAAGGATGCCAGGCCCGACTGTTTCGAGGACATCATCGCGCTGGTGTCGCTGTACCGGCCTGGCCCCATGGAACTGATTCCGAGTTTCTGCCGGCGCAAGCACGGCACCGAGTCGATCGAATATCCCGATCCGCGTGTCGAACCGGTCCTGCGCGAGACCTACGGCATCATGGTCTATCAGGAACAGGTCATGCAGATGGCGCAGATCGTCGGCGGTTACACGCTCGGCGGCGCCGACCTGCTGCGCCGCGCGATGGGCAAGAAGAATGTCGCCGAGATGGCCAAGCAGCGCGCCGTGTTCCGCGACGGCGCAGCGAACAACGGCCTGTCGGCTGCGCAGGCCGACGCGATCTTCGACCTGATGGAGAAATTCGCCGGCTACGGCTTCAACAAGTCGCATGCCGCAGCCTATGCGCTGATCGCGTACCAGACCGCCTGGCTCAAGGTGCACTATCCGGCCGAGTTCATGGCGGCCGTGTTGTCTTCCGACATGGACAATACCGACAAGGTCGTCACCTTCCTCGGCGAGGCACGCGCGCTCGGTTTGACGGTGCTGCCGCCGGACGTCAACGCCTCGCGCTACATGTTCGATGCGCTCGATCCGGACCCGGTGTCGGCGAAAAAACGTTCGCATGCGATCCGCTACGGCCTCGGTGCGGTCAAGGGCGTCGGCCGCGGCGCGGTCGAAAGCCTCGTCGAGGCGCGCGCCAGCGGCGGCGCGTTCCGCGACCTCGGCGATTTCTGCGGCCGCGTCGACGCGCAGAAGCTCAACAAGCGCGCGCTCGAAGCACTGATCCTGTCCGGTTCGATGGATGCGCTGGCAAAGAATCGCGCGAGCCTCATGGCGCAGCTGCCGGCGGCGATGCGTGCGGCAGAACAGACGGCGCGCGACGCGCAGGCCGGACAAAACGACATGTTCGGCGCGGCCAGCCCGATCGCACGCAAGATCGAACTTGCCGAAGTCGAGGACTGGCCGGCTGAGCAGCTGCTCGGCGGCGAACGCGAGACACTGGGTCATTACCTCTCCGGTCACCCGACGGATGCCTGGCGCGATCTCATCGCCCGCACGGCCACTTGCCCGATCGGTGAAATCGACAAGCACTACAAGGCGCCGCCGCCCGACCGCCAGTTCCGCTACGCCGATCAGCAGGGCTTTACGCTGATCGGCGCCGTCATGGGCTTGCGCAAGCAGGGCGACAGCCGAGTATTCGTGCAGGTCGAGGACTTCTCCGGCAGGTTCGAAGCGATCCTGTACCGCGAGGCCTGGGTCGAATTCGGCCCGCTGTTGACACGCGATGCGATCCTGGTGTTCGATGGCGCGATTTCGGTCGACGAGTTCGTCGGCGGCTATCGCATGCGCACGCAGCGCATTTCGGCGATCAATTCGGCATGCGAACGCCAGGCGCGCCTGCTGCGCCTGCGCCTGAACGGCATCGACGCCGATTTCCCGCGCCGCCTGCAGGATGCGCTGTCCGGCTACCGCGGCGGCACCACGCCGGTGCGTCTGACGGTGCGCAACGGGCAGGCGCGCGGAGAAATCGAACTGGGGCCGGAATGGCGCGTGCGTGCGAGTCCGGAACTGCGCCAGACGCTAGAAAAAATGGCCGGCGTGCTCGGTGCCGAGATCGTGTTTGGACCGCCGCCATCCGCCTGACCCCTTCGAGAGAGGCAAGAACGGAGAAAAAGGGGGTAAGGGCAAGCCGCAGGATGACCGCGGCGCGGGGTTTTGCCAAGTTTGCCCGTCTCCTCCTCTCTCATTACCCCTCCTGCCTCTCTCTTCTCCCTCTCCCCTCTCCCCTCAAGTTAAATTACCCCCGGCAAAGCCGGGGGCTTATTGGGTGAGCGCCTCAAAGGCGCCCTGAGAGCATGAGCCGCCCAGGGCGGCTGTCTACACTCCCAACTTCATCTGGTCCTGTCACTCGTCTTCCTGCTCCTGATTGCGAATGTACGCACGCACCATCGCTTCGTCCAAGCCCACCGTCGATACAAAATAGCCTCGGGCCCAGAATACCTCACCCGTGAAATTTCGCGTCCGCCCTCCGAACCGCCGTGCCACTGCGATCGCGCTCTTGCCCTTGAGGTATCCCACGACGTTCGATACTGCATACTTCGGCGGGATGCTCACGCACATGTGTATGTGATCGGACATCAGATGTCCTTCCACAATCCTCGACTCCTTGTGACTCGCCAGTTCGTGCAAAATCCCTACGAGCTCCTTGCGGAGCACGCCGAAAATCTTCTTCTTGCGCCGCTTCGGGATGAAGACAACGTGGTACTTACAATCCCACCTCGTATGACTCAGGCTCTGATATTCTTTCATCGTGAATCTCCGTCTCTTGGTCGAGATTTCAGATTCACAATGACCGCTGTATAGGTCAAACCCCGGTGAGTCCCCCGGCATAGCCGGGGGCTTACCTCAATGAGTTATACTTCGCGCTTTGTTGCCGCAACGCGCTGAATGAACCCAAATTTCCTCGAATTCGAACAGCCGATCGCCGAACTCGAAGCGAAGATCCAGGAGCTGCGCCATGCCAGCCACGGACAAGCCTTCAATATCGAAGAGGACATCGGCCGGCTCAAGGACAAGCTCAAGCACAAGACGGCCGAGATCTTCAGGAACCTGACGCCGTGGCAGATCGCGCAGCTGGCGCGACATCCGGCGCGGCCGTACACGCTCGACTATGTGCAGACGATCTGCAGCGAGTTCCACGAACTGGCCGGTGACCGCGCGTTCGCCGACGACGCTGCGATCGTCGGCGGTCTGGCCCGCATCGATGGCCGCTCGGTTGTCGTGATCGGCCACCAGAAAGGCCGCGACACGAAGACCAAGATCCGGCGCAATTTCGGCATGCCGCGGCCGGAAGGCTATCGCAAGGCGCTGCGCCTGATGAAGATGGCCGAACGCTTCAGGCTGCCGGTGCTGACTTTCATCGACACGCCGGGGGCATATCCCGGCGTCGGCGCCGAGGAACGTGGCCAGAGCGAGGCGATCGCACGCAACCTGCTGGAGATGTCCGAACTGGGCGTGCCGATCATCTGCACCGTGATCGGCGAGGGCGGCTCGGGCGGCGCGCTCGCGATCGGCGTCGGCGATCGCACGATCATGCTGCAATACTCGACCTACTCGGTTATCACGCCGGAAGGCTGCGCGTCGATTTTGTGGAAAAGTACAGAAAAGGCGAAGGACGCGGCTGAGCAGCTCGGCATCACCGCGCCACGCCTGCTCGAACTCGGCCTGATCGACAAGATCGTGCGCGAACCGCTCGGCGGTGCGCACCGCGATCCGCGCGCCATGGCAATCCGGCTCAAGGCCGTGCTGCTGAACCAACTCGATGCACTCGAACAGCAGGATGCCGCCGGGCTGGTCGAGCAGCGCTATCGCCGTCTGCGTCGCTACGGCGCATTCAAGGGCTAGTTGCCTGTAACACTTGAATTGAAAGCGGCCCGTACTTGCCATGGACGGCGAGTCACGGTGGACGCCATTTCTGGCACCATGCACGCATGTCCACAGCGCTGACCTGCCATCTGCAAACGCAGCTCGCGCAACTGCCGGCGGGCCCGATCGCCGTCGCCTTCAGCGGCGGGATGGATTCCACAGTTCTGCTGCATGCACTCGCGTCGCTGCCTGGCGCGCGCGCGCGCGGACTGCGCGCGCTGCACATCGACCATGGGCTGCAGCCGCAGAGCGGACAATGGTCTGGGCAGTGCCGCGAAGCTGCCGCATGCCTCGGTGTCGCTTTCGAATCGATCGGCATTGACTCGATCGCCGTCTCCGGGCGCGGCGTCGAGGATGCCGCGCGCGCCGCGCGCTATTCCTCGCTCGCCGCTCGGCTCGGCGCCGGCGAGGTGCTTGCCGTCGCGCACCACGCGGATGACCAGGCCGAAACGGTGCTGCTGAAATTGCTGCGCGGCGCCGGCCCGGAAGGCCTCGGCGGGATGCGCGCGCTGCGCGTGTTCGGTGCCGGCTTGCTGTGGCGGCCAATGCTCGATCTGCCGCGCGGGCAACTGCACGCGTATGCGACGAGTCACACGCTGCACTGGATCGACGATCCCAGCAACGACAACACGCAGCTGCGGCGCAATTTCCTGCGCGCCGAAATCCTGCCGCGTCTGCGGCAACGCTGGCCTGACGCAACGGCAGCCATCGGCCACAGCGCGCGCTGGGCCGTCGCGGCAGCGCAATTCATCGATCAGGAAGCTGCTCGGGCGCTCGCCCGCCTGCAAGGCGTCGATCCGACGACACTCGCCTGGCGCGGCTGGCTCGATTTGCCCGAGGCGCTGAGAGATCCGGTCCTGCGCCGTTGGCTGCGCATACTCGGCATGGATGAGCCGGCACATTTTCACGTCACCGAACTCGAACGCCAGCTGCGAGACGCCGCCGAAGACAGCATCCCCTGTGTCAGCTGGGAACGCAGCGACGTACGGCGCTATCGTGACCTGATCTACGCGATGCACCGACAGCCGCCGCTGCCAGCGGACTGGCAGGCCACATGGCAAAGCGATCGACTGGCCTTGCCCGACGGCAGCCGTCTGGAATGGCACTCGCATAACGGAAAAACCATGGTGGGACACGCGCCGCCGCTCAACGTACGCTATCGACACGGCGGCGAGCGCATCAGGCCTGCCGACGCGATGCATACGCGTGAATTGCGCCTTCTACTTCAGGAGGCCGGCGTTCCGCCCTGGCAGCGCGACCGCATTCCGCTGATCCATGCCGGCACGGAATTGATCGTGGTCGGCGATATCTTTCTGTCCACTGACGGGCGTCGATTGTATGAACAGTTGCAGGCGCGGATTGTGTGGATGAGGTCTGGGGAAGGAGGGCTGAGGGCTGAGGGCTGAGGGCTGCAGCATCACGCTCTTCGTTTTTTTCCAACTCGATCCGCGTGCCGGTGAAATGTGCTGCGACCGACTCACGGCAAGAGAGCACAGCGAACGTTGCGCCAATTCTTTTCAGCCCTCGACCTCAGCCCTCAAGCCCTCGCTCCTGCCATTGATTCCAGCGCGCCACTGCGGTAGCTTGCCCGCCATGCCACAAGCCATGCCGCCCGCCAGTGCACCGGAGTCGAAGACGTCCAATGCGGCTGCCGCCGAGCCGGGCCGTGTTGCCGAATTCGAACAATCGCTGGATGAACTCGAGCAGCTCGTCCAGCGCATGGAACATGGCGACCTGAGCCTGGACGACTCGCTCAAGACCTACGAGCGCGGCATCGAGCTTTATCGCAACTGCCAGGCGGCGCTCGAGCAAGCCGAGTTGCGCGTCAAGCTGCTGTACGATCCGGAAGCGCCGGACGACGCGGAAGACTTCAAGCCCGATACGCCTTGAACGTCGGCAACACTCCACCCACGGCAGCGCAGACCGCGCGGCTGTCGCCAGCGGCCGTCGCCTGGGGCATTCGCGCCGACAGCGTGCTGGAACGTGTGCTGCCGCCGGAAGACCGCACTCCCGAGGACCTGCATAGGGCGATGCGCTACGCCGTGCTCGGCGGCGGCAAGCGGCTGCGCCCGCTGCTCGTCTACGCGACCGGAACCGCACTCGGAGGATCGCTGGAGCGGCTCGACGCCGCCGCGGCTGCAGTCGAGATCATCCACGCCTATTCGCTCGTGCATGACGACCTGCCGGCGATGGACGACGATTCGCTGCGGCGCGGGCGCCCGACCTGCCACGTCGCCTTCGGCGAGGCCGCCGCAATCCTGGCCGGCGACGCGCTACAGGCAGTTGCGTTCGAGGTGCTTTCCGGCGATGCGCAGCTCGCTGCGACACCTTCTATACTTGTGGACATGTTGCATTCGCTCGCCGCGGCCTGTGGGTCGCGCGGCATGGCGGGCGGCCAGGCGTTGGATCTGGCTGCCGTCGGCCGCACCCTGGACGTGGCCGGGCTCGAGCGCATGCATGTCCACAAGACCGGCGCACTGATTCGCGCCAGCGTGCGCCTCGGCGCTCTGGCTGCCGGCTGCAGCGATATCATGCTGCTGGAAACACTCGCACGCTATGGCCATTGCATCGGACTGGCGTTCCAGATCCGCGACGACATCCTCGATGTCGAGGCCGACAGCGCGACGCTCGGCAAGACCGCCGGCAAGGACGCGGCGGACTCCAAACCCACCTATCCGGCGTTGCTCGGCATGGCAGGCGCCCGCGAGCAGCTGGCGCAGATGACCGGCATGGCCATCGACGCGCTCGCGCCGATCGTCGATCGCGCTGATGAACTCATCGCGCTGGCCTGCTACGTGGCCGAGCGCGACAGTTAGGGAAAGATAGGGCTGAGGGACGAGGGCTGAGGCTGAAGGTCAAGAGCGCAGGCTCCGCGCTTTTCAGCCCTCGACTCTCAGCGGTCAGCCCATTCTTTACTTGACCAGGCGCAGCGTAAACGGATAACGGTAGGCTTGGCCGTTGTTGGCGGCCAGTGCCGCGACGATGATGAACACCAGGTCGAACAGCCCGACGATCCAGATCAGCAGGAAGCCGATCAGCACGATCATCAGCACGCAGCAGACGACGACCGCGATCGCCATCGTGATCTGGAAATTCAGCGCTTCCTTGCCCTGATCATCGACAAACGGCATCTCGTTCTTCTTGATCTGCCAGATGATCAGCGGCCCGATGATCGATCCGAACGGGATGATGAAGCCGATCAAGGCCGACAAATGGGCGAACAACGCCCACTGCTTTTCCTCGGCAGTCGGGGAACCGGTCGCGGGCGAAGGCTGCGCAGCGGCATCACTCGGCGGAACGCTCATGGGAATCCTCGTGGCTGGTGGAAACGGCAGTACAAACTGTGCGGCGTGCGTGCGCGGGTGTCAACATGACTGAAGAGCCAAGGCTGAGAGCTGAGGGCCGACAGCAGAGCGCCACGAGCACAGACAGTCGCTCCTGACCCCGCCGTCAGTCCTCGTCCCTGCACCTGTCGATCAGCTTCCCGCGATCGTCATGCGTTCGAGCAGAATCGATCCGGTGAGAATCGACGAGCGCGGGTCGACGTCGCTGCCGATCGCGACGATGCCGGTGAACATGTCGCGCAGATTCGACGCGATCGTGATCTCTTCGACTGGGTAAGCGATCGCGCCGTTTTCGACCCAGAAACCCGACGCGCCGCGCGAGTAGTCGCCGGTCACGATCGAGACGCCCTGCCCCATCACCTCGGTCACGAGCAGGCCGGTGTCGAGCTTTTTCAGCATCGCGGCGAAGTCGTCGCCGCCGCCCTTTGCCAGCAGGTTGTGGATGCCACCCGCGTTGCCGGTACTTTGCAAGCCGAGCTTGCGCGCCGAATAGCTGCCCAGCACATAGCGCTGCAGCACGCCGTCGCGCACCAAGTCGCTGTCGACCGTTGCGACGCCTTCCGCGTCGAATGTCGACGAGCCCTGACCGCGCCGCAGATGCGGGCGCTCGACAATGTCCACAAAGTTCGGAAGTATCTTTTTTCCGGCATGGTCGAGCAGGAAGCTCGAGCGGCGATAAAGCGCGCCACCACTTGCAGCGGAAACCAGGTGGCCGATCAGGCCGCGCGCGACTTCCGGCGCAAACAGCACCGCGCTCTCGCGCGTGTCGAGTTGTCTGGCATCGAGCCGCGCCAACGTTCGCTCCGCCGCCTTCCGGCCGATCGAGGCCGCAGCTGGAAAATCATCGGCAGCGCGCACGCTTTCGTACCAGTAGTCGCGCTGCATGCCGGCATCGTCCTCGGCGATCAGCGTGCACGCCAGCGAATGGCGCGTGCCGCGTTCGGATCCGACGAAACCCTGCGAAGTCGCGTATACCGACAGCGAGCGACCGGTCTGCACCGAAGCGCCTTCGGAGTTCGAGATGCCCGACTGCGCGCGGCCGGCATCCTCGATTTCAATGCCGAGTGCGATCGCCTGTTGCGGCGTCAGCGCCCACGGATGCCACAGGTTCAGGTCGGGAAACTCGCGCGCCAGCCGGGCCGGATCGGCAAGGCCTGCGCACGGATCCTCTTCGGTAAAGCGCGCAATCGCGCAGGCCTGTTCGATGGTCTTGTCGATCGAATCCGGATGCAGGTCGGCCGTGCTGGCAGAGCCCTTGCGCTTGCCGAAGTAGACCGTCACGCCGAACGAACGGTCGCGCGTGTGCTCGATCGTCTCGACTTGGCCCAGGCGTACGTTCACGCTCAGCCCGCTGTCCACGTTCGCGCCGATCTCGGCCTCGCTTGCGCCTGCTGCGCGGCAGCGGGCGATCACGTCCTCGGCAAGATTGGCCAGGCGATCCAGCTCACCGACGCTGTCATCAGCAGACATCCCGTCATTTCGTGCCACAACGTCATTCACTCAGTAATTCCTTGATCCGTGTGCGCGCTTCCCCGGCGTTCAGCCGCAGCTTGTTTGCGGCTGCAACGGCGGGAGTTACGGCCGCAGAACTCTACTGCGGCCGCAAAGGTCCCGCTCGCGCCCGCCTGCTTGCGGTATGCGATCACATCCGAAGCAGGATTCGCCAGCCGGTCAGGCAGATCGAGGCTGTCAGCGGCGGACATCCCGTCATTTCGTGCCACAACGTCATTCACTCAGCATTTCCTTGATCCGTGTGCGCGCTCCCCCGGCGTTCAGCCGCAGCTTGTCTGCGGCTGCAACGGCGGGAGTTACGGCCGCAGGTTCTATTGCGGCCGTAACAGGTATTATGGCGAATATGCGGCCGCGCCCAGACGAAACCAACAGCAAAAGCCAAGCGCAACCCCTCGACGGCGATGACGACGTCAGCCGCAGCCAGCGCCGGCGCGAAGCGCTCGACGTGCTGCGCCTCGCCCATGCACTCAGCGAGATGTCCGACGCACAGCTGAAGTCGATTCCGCTGTCGGGCGAATTGCTCGATGAAGTGCGGCGCGCGCGCTCGGTCAGCCAGCAGATTGCGCGCAAGCGGCAGAACCAGTTTGTCGCAAAGCAGATGCGCCGGCTCGACGACAACGAGCTAGATGCGATCCGTGCCGCGATCGAACACGATCGTGACCGTGGCCGGCGCGAGACCGCGGAACTGCACCAGGTCGAAGCCTGGCGCGAACACCTGATCGCGGAGGGCGACGAGGCTCTGGGCAGCTTCCTCACCGAGTATCCGCGCGCCGACCGCCAGCAATTGCGGACTCTCGCCCGTCAGGCACGCAGCGAGCGCGCCGCCGGCAAGCCGCCGCACGCCTACCGCGAGCTGTTCCGCATGCTGCGCGAGTTGCTCGCCGGCGGAAGCGACCCAGAGGCCGAGGCCTAGCACCGGCAGCAGAGCGGTTCAATGGCCCGGCGCACGGAACGGATTGCGGCCGCGTGCGGCCAGCGCAGCCCAAGCGGTGGCCGCCAGGTGCGGCCGGTGAAAGTAATAGAAGTCGGCCGATGCGCTGGCGCTGCTCAGTGCCAGTCCGGTCGTGATGCGCGGCTCACGCGTTGCGTATACAAATCCACCCGGAGCGAACTGCCCGGCCATCGTTTCCAGCAACGCGTCTGCTTCGCGATCGCGACCCAGACTGCAGTAAACCAGCGCCGCCTGCGCCGTGCCTTCGAGCCACAATCCGTCGCGATCGGAGTTGAAATCGAAACCGCCGGCAACGCCGTGTTCACGTTCAGCGTAATCGATGGCACGACGCCAGGCAGGATCGGGATCGCGCAACAGCAACGGCCACAGCTGGACGTCGAGGCCGGAGGTCTGGCGGTTGGACGTCACTCCGTCCGGCAGCGTGCCGACGAGGAAATGACCGGTGCCGGCTTGCCATTGCGATTGGACAAAATGGCGCGCCTTCGTGGCGTGCGCGTTCCAACCGTGCCCCGGCTGCAGGCAATCGAGCCAGGCAAACACGGCGGCAAGATCGATGTTGTGCTCGGTCGCCTTCCACAGCAGCCGTTGCGGAGCGGCGTCGAACCCGCCGATGCCACCGTTGAAGCCACCGGCGCCACGCGAATCGGCCGTGGTGGCGACTACCCATTCGCCGAGCTTAGTGGCAGCATCGAGCCAACGCCCGTCGCCGGTCGCGTCGTGAAGTGCGAGCATCGCCAGCGCGGTCCATGCGACATTGCCGGTTGCGCTCCCGGCCTGGTAGGAATCCTCTGCCCAGCGATTCTCCTTGGCATCCCACCAGCCGTTGAGGAGGACGTTCTGACCGACAACGCCGGCACGATAGGTATTGCGCAAGCGCGAGTCCTCCACAATGGCAATGCGCAACGCGTCGCCCACGCGTTGTGCCTTTGCGCGCTCGTCGCAAGCCAGCAGTGCGATCACCGCCAGCGCATTGTCGTAGCTGAACGCCGCCGTGCGCAGCGCGGGCTCGTCCGGTTCGCCGCTGCCTTTTGCGTTGTCGTAGCTGCGCAGCAGCAGCGGAGCGTGATCGACGCGGTCGCCAACGCGATCGCTCAAAGCCGCGCAGGCACGCGATCCGACTTGCCGGCCGGCATCGACGGCAAACGCCATTGCCGGCGCGACCGAAATGAGGCCCAGCAGTGCCGCGAACGAATAACTTGCCTTGCGCATGTTCGAATGCCCGGACAGCCTGTTCCGCCAACGACTATACCGACCCGACCCGCAGCGCGACCATCGAGCAGGAACCGGCCATTGCGCAGGATACGACGCAGCGCGTGGCTTCGCCTGTTCGATTGTGTAAGGTAAGTCGGCATGATCCGGTGCAGGACGGAGGAAGTGAGATGCAGCGTGATTCAATGGGTCGACCGGCACGAAATCAGATGTCGTGCGGAACCGAGCGGGCACCCATCTCGACCGTGCCCGGCACGCGGACCAGTCAGCCCGGCACCCACCACGTCGCGCTCGCGTTCGCGACAGCGGCGCTGTTCTGGCCCTCTGCGGCATGCTCCCAGATCCCATTGTTCGATCACGTCGTTGTGGTCGTGATGGAGAACCACAGCGAGGAGGAAATCATCGGCAATACGGCCAAGGCGCCGTACATCAACGGCCTTGCATCCGGCGGCGCGAATTTCAGCCAGTCCTTCGCGATCGAACACCCGAGCGAGCCGAACTATCTCGACCTGTTCTCCGGTTCGAACCAGGGCGTCACCGACGACAGTTGCCCGCATACATTCTCGACCGACAATCTCGGCAGCCAGTTGATCGCCGCCGATCTGAGCTTCGTCGGCTATTCGGAAACGCTGCCGGTATCCAATCCGACCGCCTGCACATACGTTGCGCACGGCTATGCGCGCAAGCACAACCCGTGGGTAAACTTCAGCAACGTCCCGGCCGCGGGCAACCAGCCGTTTACGGCGTTTCCGACCGACTTTTCCACGCTGCCGACGCTGTCGTTCGTGATCCCGAACCTGTGCAGCGACATGCATGACTGCTCGATCGCGACCGGCGACAAGTGGCTCGCCAACAACATCGACGCCTATGTTCAGTGGACGCGCGCACACAACAGCCTGCTGGTGCTGACCTGGGACGAAGACGACGGTTCGGCGACCAACCAGATTCCGACGGTCTTCGTCGGCGCGCTGGTGATCCGCGGCAACTACACCGAGACGATCGACCATTTCAACGTTCTGGCCACGCTCGAGGCAATTTACGGATTGAGCCCGATCGGCGCCGCCGCCGGCAAGCCGCCGATCACCGATGTCTGGGACGCGACGTTGTTCCGCAACGGCTTCGACTGACGTTGTGCTCAGCCCGCCGTGCCGCCAACCGTCATCGCGTCAATGCGCAGCGTTGGCTGGCCGACGCCGACCGGAACGCTCTGGCCCTCCTTGCCGCAGACGCCGACGCCCTCGTCGAGTTTGAGATCGTGGCCGATCATCGATACGCGCGTCAGCACCTCCGGCCCCGAACCGATCAGCGTCGCGCCCTTGACCGGACGCGTGACCCTGCCGTTTTCGATCAGGTAGGCCTCGCTCGCCGAGAATACGAACTTGCCGTTGGTGATGTCGACCTGGCCGCCGCCGAAATTCACCGCGTACAGGCCGCGTTCGACCGAGGCGATGATTTCCTGCGGATCGTGCGGCCCGGCCAGCATGTAGGTGTTGGTCATGCGCGGCATCGGCAGGTGCGCGAATGATTCGCGCCGGCCGTTGCCGGTCGGCCGCGTGCCCATCAGGCGCGCGTTAAACTTGTCCTGCATGTAGCCCTTCAATACGCCGTTCTCGATCAGCGTCGTGCATTCGGTCGGCATGCCTTCGTCGTCGACGCTCAACGAACCGCGCCGGTTTGCCAACGTGCCGTCGTCGACGACGGTCACGCCGGCGGCGGCAACCTTGTCGCCGATGCGGCCGGAAAATGCCGACGTGCCCTTGCGATTGAAGTCACCCTCCAGGCCGTGGCCGATCGCTTCATGCAGCAGCACGCCCGGCCAGCCGGGCCCCAGCACGACGGTCATGCCTCCGGCAGGCGCCGGTACCGACTCGAGATTGATCAGCGCCTGGCGTACCGCTTCGCCCGCCAGCGCCTGGGCGCGGCCGTTGGCCAGCAGTTCGCGGTAACCGTAACGCCCGCCGCCGCCGGCAACGCCCTGCTCGCGGCGGCCGTTCTGTTCGGCGATCACCTGCACGTTCAGGCGAACGAGCGGGCGCACGTCCGCAGCCAGCGTGCCATCGGCGGCGGCGACCAGCACCGTGTCGATAACCGCGGACAGGCTGACCACGACCTGACCGATGCGTGGATCGGCACCGCGGCAGAATTTGTCCACTTCGCGCAAAAGTACAATCTTGTCTTCGTTCGGCAGCGAGTCGACCGGATCGATCGGCGGATAAAGTACCGCCGTTTCGCGCGCCGCCAGCGCGTGACCGCCGCCTTCGTGCCCGCTCTGCGCGATAGCACGTGCAGAACGCGCGGCGGTCAGCAATTCGGGCAGCACGATCTCGTCCGAGTAGGCAAAGCCGGTCTTCTCTCCGCTCATCGCGCGCACCCCGACGCCCTGTTCGATCGAGTGACCGCCTTCCTTGACGATGCCATCCTCGAGCACCCACGACTCGCTGCGCGAGTGCTGGAAATACAGGTCGGCCGCGTCGATCGACGGCCCCATCAGGCGCGCAAAGACGCGGTCGAGATCGCCGCCGGCGAGGCCTCCTGGCGTCAGCAAACGTTGTTCGGCGAGGGCAAGCAGGGTCATGACGTTCTTCGCTAAGCAGATTTGTCGACTTGATTTGGGGGCGCTCGTCGGGGACACAACCGCGCGTGGCGGATCCACGGCAGTTCAGCCATGCCGCCCGGCAAGTGTACCCGACCCGCTTTGTCGCGCTTTCGCCGTATTCAGTAGCAAGCGCCAGCCCTACACCCCGGCCAGAGAGGACGCAGGATGAACACGCATCGATCACGCCACTTGCGCCTTGCACCGATTGCGGCCGGCCTCGCCGCCATCTTCGCCTGCGCGTCGGCACCGGCCAACGCAGCGATCCACAATGTTCTGACCTGCGACGACGACGGCCCGGGAAGCTTGCGCGCGGTCGTTGCTGCACTGACGCCGCAGCAAAGCGGCGACACGATCAACTTGACCGGCCTGAGCTGCGGTACGATCTCGCTGTCGACCGGCGGCATCGCCATTGCGCTTGACGACCTGACGCTGATCGGTCCCGGCGCCAGCCAGCTCACGATCGAACGTGCCGCTGGCATGGGGAAGCAACGCGTGTTCCGGCACGAAGGCACCGGCACGCTGAACCTGGGCTACCTGACGGTCAGCAACGGTTACTACGGCGGCCCGGCCGTCGACCAGGTAAACGGCGGATGCATTTTCTCGCAGGGAACCGTAGCGCTCGACCACGCCAGGGTGAGCGGATGCACGGCGTCGGCCGCGAATCTGGCCTTTGGCGGCGGCGTCTACGCCGGCGCGATCACGTTGAACCGCAGTACCCTGTCCGGCAATACGGCCAAGGTGCAGGCAGGCGCAACGTCTGCTGCACGCGGCGGTGGCGCGGCAGCCAGCACCATTGAAGCAACAGCCAGCAGCATCACCGGCAATTCCGCGACCGGCAGCTTCGCTTCCGATGGCGGCGGACTGGCAAGCGCGAGCGCCTCGATCGTCGCGTCGACGATCAGCGGCAATCAAGCCGACGGGCACGGCGGCGGAATCGCGACGGAAAACCTGTGCACGGGTTTGTGCGTGCCGACCTCGGCGATCATCAACAACAGCACCGTATCCGGAAACAGCGCGAACATCACCGGCGGCTTCTACACGCGGGCCGTCACCGCGACTGTGCGCAACAGCACGATCGCGTTCAATACGGCGTTTGCCGGTGCCGGCATCCTGAACGGCAATCTGCAGCACTTTGCTGCCGGCCTGTTCTCCTACGGCAGTCCGGTCGATATCGAAAGCGTGCTGATCGCGAACAACGCGTACGGCGATCCGGCGGTGGACAGCGACCTCAGCGTCTACGCGGCGCCGAGCGCCGTCAGCGGTGCGAACAACCTGATCCGCGAAGGCAACGGCGACGCGCCAAGCGGCAGCATGCACGGCGCATGTCCGCTGCTCGGCCCGCTGCGCGACAACGGCGGGTTGACCAAGACGCATGCGCTGCTCAGCGGCAGCCCGGGCATCGATGCCGGCAGCAATATCAGCCCCGACCTGCCCTACGATCAGCGACTGGCCCCGAACGTCCGCGATAACGGCTTTCCGGACATCGGTGCCTACGAGATCCAGGCCGAGATCATCTTTGCCTCCGGCATGGACGGCTGCACGGCACTGCCCTGATCCGATCTTCAGCCGGTTCCGCGCTTCGGCTCGCCGCTGGCGGTGGGCGCGGTGCCCTGCGGCTGTGCCGAATCCGGCTTCGGCACAGGCTTCTTCGGCTTCACGGTTTCCCTGGCCAGCACGGTCACCTTCGGGTTGTCCCAGCTACCGGTGACCTTGTATTGCGCGCGCGCCACCGAATTGATCTGGTTCTTGAACACGCCCTGCAGCAGCACGCCGGCCGCGGCGCCGACCGGGCCGCCGATCAGCGCGCCGCCGAGCGCGAGCGTGCCGCCAACATGCGGCGTCACCTCGACGGTCTGGTCCCAGTCCTTGGTTTTCAATCCCATGCTGCCCTTGAGCAGCATGTCGGCGGCCGGACTGCGCACTTCGAGATTCTGCGTCTGCGCCACGCCGTCCTTGAGCGTGAACAGCCCTTCGATCGCGTCGAAGCTGAAGCCGGACTTGAAGAGGTCGCCGAAGTCGAATGCGAGGCGCCGCGGAATCGCCGCCAGGTTGAACAGACCCAGCACACGCGCGCCGCCCGGATCGGCGTCGGGAATGCGACCATCCTTCATCGACACCTTCAGCGTGCCGTCGAGCCGCGCCAGCGCAAACGAAGACGGCGCCCCCGACCAGCTGCCCTCGATGTGCGCGACGGTCTGGCCGCCGACAATCACGCCGGAGTAGCCGAAAGAATCGAGCATGCGGCCGACGTTGTTCGCGGTCAGTTCGATCGAGAACTTCGAGACATCACTGCCCGGCCGACCGGTCCAGTCGCCGTGAGCGCGCATTTCGATGTTGGTCGAGTGCGTGCTGACCTTTTCGAAGTGCGCTCCTCCGGCGATCGGATAGGTTTCGACGCTGGCCTCGCCGAAATTCTCGCTGCCGAGGCGGAAATCGGCGATGTGGATATGCAGCGGCGGCACGCTGGCTGGATTTTCGCCGGACATCGCGCTGTTTACAGTCTCTGCCGCTTCCGGCCAGTGAAGATGCGCGAACTGCGCGGTGACGCCATGCTCGCCGATTTTGCTGAGCGGCAGGTGCAGCGTGCCGTCGACTTGCGCACCGTTGAATCCCAGGTCGAGGCCGTCCGCTGCGCGCGTCAGTGTAAATCTTGCCGCGCCGAAATCGCGCGCGTAGGCGGTCATCGAGTCCGCCTGCAAGTCGACGCTGCTGAGCAATCCGCCATCGCCGCTGTTGCCGGCGCCAAAATTCATCCAGCCGGAAAGATCGAGCGAGGGCACCCTGCCGGCGATCACGAAACCGCTTTTCGGCGGCGCCTCGTCGCTGTTGCCGCTGAATGTCACGCGCGCCGCGAACGGGCTGACCGGCGACGCCAGATGCCCGCGCATGCGCAGCAGTTCACCGAGTCGAAGGTCTATGCTGCCGCCGACCAGCGGCATGCCGAGTGTCAGTTGCAGCGGCAACGCCGCGTCCGCGGTCTTGCCGAGCGGCGCCGGCAGGTCCGAGGTAATGCCGCGCAGATCCGAACTGACCAGCAGCTGCTGCGTCGCGTTCTGTGCCACATCGGCGCTGAAGCTGGCGCTCCAGTTCGCACTGCCGCCGATGTGATCGGCGTATGCCGACAGCGCCGGGACGTAGGCGAGCACATTCGCCGCCGGCAGATTGGCGTTGAGGTTCGCTTCGACAACGTGGCGCGGATTGGACGTGAACGCGCCGACCGCGAGGGCGAACGTTGCCGGCTGCTCGTGCATAGTCACCGCTAGATCATCGGCCGAAAATCCGGACTGGCTGAAGCGAACCTTGCCGTTGGCGTGAAACAGGTGCAGCGCGTACTTCGCGTCGGCCAGTTCGGCATCGCTCAGCGCCGCGGTGCCGGTGAGCGTCAGCTGTTCGGCCTGCTTGATCGGAACGTGCAGGTGGAAATCGACCTTGCCCTGCCCGCCGACGTCGACGCCGAGCAGCTGCGTACCGTAGCGCAGGCCGATCGGCGTTGCCTTGAGCAGGCCCAGCAGATCGCGACCTGCGCCTTGGGTGTCGAAGTCGAGTTCGAGCACCGGTTCGCCGAGGTCGAGGATTTCGGCACTCGCGCGGTTGAAGCGGTTGCCCTTGACCTGCCCGCCATCGGCATCGACGCGCAGCGACGTGTTGACGAAGTCGGCCGCGGCGTGAACGTGTTCGGCAACGGGCCAGTCCGGAAGGTATTTCAGCGTGAGGTCTTCGATCTCGGCGCGCGCTTCGAAGCGCCCGGTGAAATTGCGGAACGGCCAGTCGGCCAGGTCACCTCGGATCACTGCGCGTCCACCGACCACGCGCCCCGATTCGAGCGCACGGTCGAGCCAGGCGATGGTCGGCGGCGGCATCGTGTTGGTTGGCCAGAACAGGTGCGAAGCCGGCACCACGGCGTGATCGACCACGGCATAGGCATCGATCAGCGGCCGTCCGCCGGCGTCGGGCAGGTCCATCGCGCCGGCCAGCTCGCCGCCATAACCGGCGCCTTCAAATGACAGCGCATCGGTTTCAACGCGCCATGTCGAGTCGGTGCGATACACGGCAACGGTACCGGCGAACTCGGAAAACTCGAACGGCCGGCGAAATACGTACGGCTCGTAAGCAATTATTCCGTGGTGCTGCGGCAGCGCGATGCTCAGCGCCTGCTGGTCGCCGAGCACGACGCCGCTGACGCCGCTCGCACCAGGCACCTTGTCCACCGGGCGCCAACCGAGGCCGGCGACACGCGCCGACAGATCGAAGTCGTCGGCGCCGGACCAGCGCAGGTCGGCAGCACGCACCTCGCCCTCGGGATTGGCGACATACAGCCAACGTCGCCATGCGCTCGGCACGTCTTCCGCCAGCATCGCCAGCGTCGCCGGCGCAGCCACGTCGACATCGCGCAGACGCACGAGATAGGCAGCACCGCCCTCGCTGCCGGCCGCCTGCATTTCGACGTGGGCGAATGCCGGCGCCAGCGCGATTTCCTGGCGCTCGAGCTTGAGGTCGGCCACATCGGCCTTCCAGCCATCCGCGGTGCGCGTCCAGCGTGCGCCAAACGCAATCTCGTTGAAGTTGACGCGCGGTTCCAGACGTCGCTTTTCGTCGAGTTCGATCGGCGTTTGAGCTTCGAGCAACAGGTCATTGAGCGCGATTTCGAGGCGCGCCTCGGTCGGTTGATTGGCGTGCCAGTGGCCCCACAGCTGGGCACGCCCGGTGCCGCGCACGATGGTCGCCCCGAACACCGGGTAGCCGCGCAGGATCGCCGCGAGATCAAGCGAATTGCCGCCGATGTAGGCGGTGCCGTCGTCGAGCGCGCTGTCGTACTCGATCACCGTATCGACCGGGGCCGATTGCGTCTGCAGGCAACGCATGCGCGCCGCCAGGCGATGCATGTCGCCAGAATTGATCAGGCGCATTTCGTCGGCGGCGAAGCGAAACTGGCGGCCGCTGCCGGCATCGCTGATGCTCAGGGTCAAATTGCGCAGCACCAGCGCGCCGAGGTCGAACAGCGCGCGCTGGTCGCCGCTGTCGCTGCTGTCGCCGGCGGCAAGACCGCTCAGCTGCCAGTGGCCGTCGGTATCGTGGAACAGATTGAGGTCGAGGCCGTCGAGGCGAAACTCGTTCCAGCGTGCGTTGTGACTCCAGGCGAAGAAGTTGATCTTGAGACCCGCATGGGCAATCAGCAGCGCAGGCTGACCGGGCTGGTCGTCGCCGATGTGCACGCCCTGAAGATTCAGCAGCGGCCCATTGCGCTCCCAGCGCGCGTCGACCTGATCGACCCGCACCGGCCGGTGCAGTCGCTCGGCGAGGAACGCGCTGATCTGCTCGGGATGATCGGCAAGCCACGGCAGCACGGCCAGCTGCATGACAGCGACGACTACCGCGGCGAGTATCACGATCGCCGCAAGCAGCGCCTGGACACTCAGGCGCAGCCGCCGCATCCGGACGCGCCAGGATGTCATGCGCGCGGCCCATGCGCGGAGCGAGAGCAGCGTGGTTGAAGGGTGGGCCGAGGGCTGAGGGCTGAGGACCTTGGAGTGAGGGGCTGAGGGCTGAGGGCTGAGGGCTGAAAAGAATCGCGATTGCGCGCACGCGGGCGGCGCCCCGCTACAGCCGTTGCAAAGGGCCGGGCCGTAGAAGCGCCGAACACTCTCCTAGTCCTCGGTCCTCGGCCCTCAGCCCTGCGCTCAGAGCAACACGACATCGTATTGCTCCTGCGCGTAGTGTTCCTCGGCCTGAAAGCGGATGGTCTTGCCGGTGAACTCCTCGAGTTCGGCGACTGCCGCGGACTCCTCGTCGAGGATGCGTCCAACCACTTTCGTAGCCGCGAGAACAAGGAGCTTCTGCGCATCGAACTGGCGCACCGCGCGCGTGATCTCGCGGAAGATCTCGTACGTCACGGTCTCTGCGGTCTTGACATTGCCACGTCCGTCGCAGGCCGGGCACGGCTCGCACAGCTGACGCTCGAGGCTCTCGACCGTGCGCTTGCGCGTCATCTCGACGAGGCCGAGGTGCGACATCTCATAGACCGACGTCTTGGCGTGGTCGTGCGCCAGCGCCTTCTCGAGCATGCGCAGCACCTGGCGCTTGTGCTCCTCATCGGTCATGTCGATGAAGTCGATGATGATGATGCCGCCGAGATTGCGCAGCCGCAGCTGCCGCGCAGCGGACTGAGCGGCTTCGAGGTTGGTCTTGTAGACCGTTTCTTCGAGATTGCGGTGACCGAGAAAGGCCCCGGTGTTGACGTCGATCGTGGTCATGGCCTCGGTCTGGTCGATAATCAGATATCCACCGGACTTCAATGGCACTTCCTTCTTGAGCGCACGCTGAATCTCGTCTTCCACGCCGTACAGGTCGAAGATTGGCCGTTCGCCGGGATAGTGCTCGATGCGCTCGGCCAGATCCGGCATGAACTGTTGGGCGAAGCGGATTGTTTTTTCGAGGGTTTCGCGCGAGTCCACGCGAACTTTCTCGACTTCTCTACGCATCATGTCGCGCAGCGCGCGCAGCGGCAGCGAAAGGTCCTCATAGACGCGTTCGCCGACCTTCACGCGCACCATGCTTTCCTGCAGCGATGCCCACAGCTTGCCCAGATACTCCACATCCTCGGCCAGCGCCTCGCGTGTCTGGCCCTCGGCATTCGTGCGCACGATGTAGCCGAGCGCGTTGCCGCCGGTCAGTTCGTTCATCAGTTCCTTCAGACGCTGGCGCTCACTTTCGTCCTCGATGCGCACCGATACGCCGACCATGCGTACATGCGGCAGCAGCACCAGATAGCGCGACGGCACGGACAGGTGCGTGGTCAGGCGCGCGCCCTTGCTGCCGATCGGATCCTTGACCACCTGCACGATGATCTCCTGGCCCTCGTGGACCAGCTCGCTGACCGGCGGCGGCAGAGCCGGACCGTTCTCCCCCGCCTCGCCCAGCAGGGCCGGATTGGCCCGGACGATATCCGAGGCATGCAGGAACGCCGCCCGGTCCAGGCCCAGTTCGATGAAGGCCGCCTGCATGCCCGGCATGACACGGCTGACCCGTCCCTTGTAGATATTGCCGACGTAACCGCGGCGCGACGCGCGTTCGACGTGCACCTCCTGCAGCATGCCGTTCTCGACCACCGCGACGCGGGTTTCGCGAGGTGTTACGTTTATCAGGATTTCTTCGGTCACAGCAAGCAGTTATCCAGTTTTTCTAAGACGATTTATAGCCCGCTGCCAGCGCAAAAGCGAGCGCCGCTGGCTGCCGGCAGAGGATGAATAGGTCACCGAGCCGATGCAAGCGCAAGTCGCCGCGCCTGGCAGCCACAAAAACGTGCGTCGGCGAGCCGCGTCAGCGCCGCGGGTCCAGCCCGAGCCGCCGCAGCAATTGGGCCGTTTCAAACAGCGGCAGTCCCATCACACTCGAATAGCTGCCGCAAATGCGCGCGATGAACGCGGCGGCCCGGCCTTGGATCGCATAGGCGCCGGCTCGGCCCATCGGCTCACCGCTGGCGACGTAAGCGGCGATGTCTGCATCCGATAGCGCGCCAAACTCGACCGTGGATTCATTGACTGCGCGCTCCTCGCGGCCGGCACTGACGCACCAGACAACCGTGATCACCTGATGCTCGCGACCGGACAGCCGGTGCAGCATCGAGGCTGCATCGGCAGCGTCTTCGGGCTTGCCGAGCACATCATTGCCGAGCACAACCTCGGTGTCCGCGCCAAGAACGATCGCGCCGGATACTCCCGCCAGTTCGAGCAGACCGGCACCGGCTTTCTCGCGGGCGACGCGGCTCACATAGTCGCGCGGCTCCTCCGCGGGCGCGCGTACCTCGGGCACGTCGACGTCGACCGTGTCGAATCGAACGCCGATCTGTTCGAGCAACTGGCGCCGACGCGGCGACTGCGAGGCTAGGTAAAGCAACGGTGGGACCATCGTGAAGGGGCGCGGACAATAACATGTGCACCGGTAAATCGTTGTGCGACAGCCAACAGTACGCTCTACGGGCGAGGGCGTCTTGCCAATCGGGTTGTCGCCGACGGAGTCGGTGGCGCTCAGGCTTTCAAATCAACCGCCGGGCACGCGTGCGTTACGCCCCGTCACCGCGAACGCAAGCCTGCGCCAGTGCGCGCGCCACACGATTTATGCCCTCTTGTCCTCCCGTTTTGCGTGATGACCATCAGAGGCTGATCGAAAACAGGAGTTCGTCATGGTACGGACACGGTCCGGAGCCCCGCATCGCCGGTACGTAAAATCATTCCTTCGTGTCGTTGCGTTCAGCATGCTGGCCATGGTGTCGCTGGTGCAGGGACACGATTTTTGTGTCACCACGTCCGATGAATTGCAGAGCGCGCTGACCGCCTCGTCGTTCAGTGGTGCCTACGCGAATGAACTCAACGTCATTCATCTGGCGAGCGGCGTCTATCACCCCATCTCGACCGCCGCCGGGTTCCTCTACGACACGATGGGCAACATGGGCGTCTTCATCAGCGGCGGCTACAACGCGGATTGCACTGTCCTGACCCCGCAGGCAGCGCTGACCGTGCTCGACGGCCAGAACGCGGGCCCGGTTCTCAGGATCCTTGGCGCCTCAGCGATGATCGTCGTGGCCGAGTTGACGCTGCAAAACGGCATGGGGACAGACGAGGGGGCCGGCCTGAGCATCAACAACTACTCGATCGATATCTATACGCACGGGCCGATCTATCTTTCCGACCTGATCATCCGCAACAATCATTCGAGTGACGGCGCCGGCGGACTCTTCGTTCTGGGCGCCGGCTCGCAATTCGTGCTCGCCGATTGCCTGTTCGAGGGCAACAGTTCGGACAATTCCTATGGCTCCGGCGTCATCAGCAGCGCTGCCACGACGACGTTGTTGTACAACAACACGGTCTCGCGCAATACCGTGCCGGACAACAACAGCTCTTCCGGCGGTCTCGCCTTCGGCAGTACGAACGCCAGCCAGGTGTCGAACAACATCTTCTGGGGCAACACGCATGCCGATTTCACTTTCAGCGCAAATACGGAACTGCTGACCAACGACTACGGCACGATCATCGGTACGCCGCTCGTCAGTACCAACAATCTTTCCGTGGACCCTGCCTTCGTCGATGCGGCCGGCGAAGACTTCCATTTGTCGGCAGCTTCGCCGCTGATCGCGATCAGCATACTGCTTGAAGGTACCGACCTCGATGGCCATCCGCACCCAGCCAGTGGCAAGGAAGACCTGGGTGCCTATGCGACGACGGTATTCATCAGCGGATTTGAAAGCGATTGAGCCCCGACCCGCCGGCTGCCGGCCACGTACTGGTCGCCGCAGGCATGTGCACGGGACTAGATGAATTCAATCGGAGGAAACAATGATCAGATCGAATGAACATGCCCTGTTTCCGCGCCACCGGTTCGTGACGCGCGTGTTGTTCCATGCGGTCCTTGCCGGCTCGTTCGCAATCGGTGCCGATCTGCACGCGCACTCGTTTGACTGCATCACCACGGCCGCCGATTTTCAGACCGCGCTCGATCAAGCCGGCGACGACGGCATCTACAGTGGCGAGGACAGCTACATACAGCTTGCAGCAGCCATCTACACGACCGGAAGCGGGCCATTCCACTACACCTCGACCGCGTCAACCGGCCTGCTCGGCATCATTGGCGGCGCGACCGCATCGTGCTTTGGTTACACCGAGGATCCGACACTGGTTATGCTGGACGGCCACCACACCACGCAGGTGCTCAATATCCGCACCAACAACTACGTCTTCCTGCGTCTGATGACCATCCAGAACGGCGTATCCACCACTGCGGGCGGCGGTCTGGCGGTGAATCAGGGCAATGCCGGGGGTGAGGTCCAGATTTCCGACAACATCATTCGCAACAACCACACCAGCACGAACGGCGGCGGCATAGCCGCGTACACGAGCTATTCGTATATCAGCCTGCCGGAACTCTACTTGACGGCCAACGTCATCTACGGCAACAGCGCCGACGGCAATTACGGAGCGGCCCTGCTTCAGGGTGACAATACGCTGACCGAGATTTTGAACAACACCGTATACGACAATACGACGACCGCCGTCGGGGGTGCCGGTGGCCTGGCCTGGGCCGGCGTCAACGGTACCGGCAGGATCTACAACAACATCTTCTGGAACAACACAACCTACGGGCTCTATTTGGTCGGCAACGGCGCGATCGTCGATTACAACGACTACGGCGCGATTGGCGGGAACGCCCCCGATGCGTCCAGCACGGGCAACCTGACGATGATCGCCCCGGAGTTCGTCAACGCCGGATCCGGCAACTTTCACCTAGCCAGCAAGTCACCCTTGCTCGGCATCGGCCTTGCGTTCTGCGGTGCGGGCGAGGACATAGAGGCCGCTCCTTTCCCGGCTACCGGCAAGGCTGATCTGGGTGCCTACTCCGATACGATCTTCATCGACAGCGTGGATGGCGACGCGCCGGTCTGCCCGCCCAATCCGTGAGCTGGCCGCAGCGGCGGTCCGGATCATTCGGACCTCACCCTCTGTGATAGGGATGATTGGCGAGCTGGCTGACCGCGCGATAAAGCTGTTCTGCAACGACGATGCGCACCAGCGGATGCGGCAGCGTCACCGGGCCGAGCGACCAGCGCTGGTCGGCGCGATCCAGCACTGATGGAGCGAGGCCATCGGCTCCGCCGATCAGAAACGCAAGGTCCTTGCCGGACATGCGCCAGCGTTCGAGCTGGGTGGCGAGGTCTTCGCTCCTCCAGGGCTTGCCGCGGCCGTCCAGTGCAACGACATGGGCGCCCTTCGGAATCGCTCCGATCAGCGCGTCGCCTTCGTCGGCGCTGGCTCGGGACGGATCGCCGCGATGGGACTTTGTGGAAACCTCCACAAGTTGCAGCGGCAGCTCACGCGACAGGCGTTTGGCGTATTCGGCATAGCCGTGCTGCACCCACTCCGGCATGCGTTCGCCGATGGCGATCAGGTAGGCGCGCATGCTCTTGAGGGGTAGAGCCTGGGTACGGGCGCACGAAGAGGAAAGACGCTTTGCCTCGTCCCCCGCCCTCGTCCCTGCTCTCAATCAGCGTTCGCCGCCGCCGGCATGTCATCGCCGACCGTCCACAGGCGCTCGAGTCCGTAGAACTCGCGGATGCGCGGCAACATGACGTGGACGACGATATCGCCGAGGTCGACGAGCACCCATTCGGCCTCACGCTGGCCTTCGACGCCCAGCGGCATCATGCCGGCTTGTTTGGCATACCTGACCACTTCGTCGGCAATGGATTTGACGTGGCGGGTCGAGGTACCGCTGGCGATGAAGAAAAAGTCGGCAACGCTGGTCTTGCCGCGCACGTCGATTTCGCGCACGTCTTTCGCCTTTAGCTCTTCGAGGGCCGCCTGGACACGCTGGCGAAGGAGATCGACTGGATCGATGGCAGCCGGGACTTTCTTGCGGCTGCGGGGAGTGTTGATGCGGGGTTTTGCTGTGCTGGCCAAACGCAGTTCACCTCAGGATTGGGAAGACGGTGCGGGCGATGTCCGCAGCGCCGAATATACGCCGATTTTGTTACAGCGGAAGGGCCTCGACTCACGGCGAACGGCCCGCGTGCAAGCAATATGCAAAGTGGCTCGAGCAGCGGTCGTCGAACGATGGGACCGTCAGGCGACCTGCTCCGGACCGGAGCCGCGATAGGGGTCGAGCAACGCCGGATCGGACAGCAGCGCATCCGGAACGAGCCAACGCGGTTCCTTGCCTGCTGCCAGCAATGCGCGCACGGCGCTGGCGGATACCTCGAGCGGCGTCACCGCCAGATCGAGTACCTTGCCACAGGACAAGTTGCGCAGGCCGGCGCGACCACTGGTGCGCCGCGGCGTGATCTCGCTTTCGAGTTCCTGCGGCAACGGCGCGCCGTGTCCGGGCCGCGTCAAGACTGCCACGTGGGCGAAATCGAACAGTGCGCGCCATTCGCGCCAAGTCGGCAGTCCGGTGAACGCGTCGGCGCCGATCAGCAGGATCAACGGACGCTGCGGGCCGAACTCGGTTCGCATTTCGCGCAACGTGTCGATCGTGTACGACGGGCTTTCGCGCCGCAGTTCGCGTTCGTCGAGCTGCAATCGCGACTGGTCTGCCAATGCTGCGCGCAACAGGGCAACCCGCTGCATCGCACTGGCGACCGGAGGTGCGCGATGTGGCGGCACGTTGGCCGGCATCAGGCGTACCTCGGCGTCGAGCGCTTCGGCGGCCTCCCAGGCGACACGCAGATGCGCATTGTGCACCGGATCGAACGTGCCGCCGAGGATGGCGATGGGTCGGGACATCGGTGAGAACGCAGGGCCGGTAGTAATGATGACTCAGCTTGACGGTTGAAGGTGGAAGATTCGAGTGAAGCCTTGTGGCGGTGCATGCCGGCGGTTTCGCGCCAGCGCCGGCGGACCGGATGCCGCCACGACGTTGTTCGCAGCCGCACAGCGACGAACGCAGACGTTCCAGCTGATTCGAGAACCTTCGAACTGGTGCGCGAGCCGATCAGCGATCGGGACAGGTAATCGATGACATCGGCGAGGCCGGCCCTCAGCCATCGCCTTTCAATGCCGCCAGAAATCCCGAGCGCGGCTGAGCAATGCCGGCG
>DASXKR010000019.1:0-59464 GCA_036496665.1 Rudaea sp.
GTGCGGATGTGCGAGCCGTCGACGTCGGCGTCGGTCATGATGATGATGCGGTGGTAACGCAGCTTGTCGATGTTGAACTCGTCCTTGCCGATGCCGCAGCCGAGCGCGGTAATCAGCGTGCCGACTTCGGCCGATGCCAACATTTTATCAAATCGCGCTTTTTCCACATTTAGAATTTTACCCTTGAGCGGCAGCACCGCCTGGGTACGGCGGTTGCGTCCCTGCTTGGCCGAACCGCCGGCCGAGTCACCCTCGACGATGAACAGTTCGGACAGCGCCGGATCCTTCTCCTGGCAGTCGGCCAGCTTGCCCGGCAGACCGGCGATGTCGAGAGCGCCCTTGCGCCGGGTCATGTCACGCGCCTTGCGCGCCGCTTCACGCGCACGCGCCGCTTCGGCAACCTTGGCTGCGATCGCGCGCGCCTCGGCCGGGTTTTCCTGCAGGAAGTCGGCGAGTCTCTGGCCGACGATCGATTCGACCACGCCCTTGACCTCGGACGAGACCAGTTTGTCCTTGGTCTGCGACGAAAATTTCGGATCCTGCACCTTGACCGAAAGCACCGCGATCAAGCCCTCGCGCATGTCGTCGCCGGTCAACGCAACCTTCGCCGACTTCATCAGATTGGTCGTCTCGATGTAGTTGCCGAGCGTGCGCGTCAGCGCAGCGCGGAAGCCGGCCAGATGCGTGCCGCCGTCCTTCTGCGGAATGTTGTTGGTGAAGCAGAAACAGGTCTCCTGGTAGGCATCGGTCCACTGCATCGCGACTTCGACGCCGGTGCCCTCGTGCTGCGCGCTGAATGTTATAACCTTTTGATGTAGCGGTGTTTTTAGTTGGGCGAGATGCTCGACGAACGAGCGGATTCCGCCTGTGTACTGGAAGATGTCGTGGCGTTCGTTCGCTTCCTCGACCAACTCGATCTTGACGCCGGAGTTGAGGAACGACAGCTCACGCAGGCGCTTGGCCAGGATGTCGTAGTGAAATTCGCGCTGGCTGAAAATCGTCAGGCTCGGCAGGAAGCGTACGGTCGTGCCGCGCAGCGTCGAAGCACCCACGCGCCGCAACGGATAGAGCGGCTCGCCCAGGTGGTATTCCTGTTCGTACTGGCTGCCATCGCGATAGATGGTCAGCGTCAAATGATCGGAGAGCGCGTTGACCACAGAGACACCGACGCCATGCAAGCCGCCCGAAACCTTGTACGAGTTGTCATCGAACTTGCCGCCGGCGTGCAGCACGGTCATGACGACCTCGGCCGCCGAGCGGCCCTCTTCCGGCTGCATGTCGACAGGTATGCCGCGCCCGTTGTCGATGACGCTCACGGCACCATCGGCGTGGATCGTCACCACGATATGGTCGCAGTAACCGGCGAGCGTCTCGTCGATCGAGTTGTCGACGACCTCGAACACCATGTGGTGCAGCCCGGTACCGTCATCGGTATCGCCGATGTACATACCGGGGCGCTTGCGCACCGCTTCGAGGCCCTTTAGGACCTTGATCCTGCTGGCGTCGTAGGAATTCGGGGATTGCTGGTTTTCGTCGGTCATTGAGTGCTTCGGTTGTATGTCCGTGGCCCGTCAGGGGCGTCAGGCGAATCCCGTATTATAGCAAGCCTCGCACTGCGCCCTGTTCCACGTGGAACCGGCGAAAGCGTGTCCCGCTTCGATCCAGGCTGACGGGGATCTCGGTACTGGATAGCAATATCTGATTCGCCGAGCGCAGCGACATGAGTACCTGGTCCTGATGCGCCTGATCGAGCTCCGAAGGCAGATCATCCAGAACCACGATTGGCCATTCGGCATGATCGGCGCGATATAACTCCGCCTGCGCCAGCATACAAGCGATCGCACACAGCTTTTCCTGGCCGCGAGACAATTGTTCGCGTCGAGGGGCACTGGCGAAGCGTATCCACCAATCCGCCCGGTGCGGGCCCCGGGTCGTGTGCGCGCGCTGGCGGTCGACCTCGCGCGCACCCTGCAGTACGAATGAAAGATCCAGCACCGCACTCCAGCCCGGCGATGTGCGCAATTCAGGCGCACCGAGCTCCGGAAGATACATCGCCAGCAGCGCGCAAAGAATCGGCGCCAGGCGCTGCAGATAACGGTCGCGCGCCTCGCTCAACGGCAAGGCTGCCGCGATCAATTCCTCGTCCCATACCGCCATTTCCGAATCGCCGCGATTTTCGCGCAGCGCGGCGTTGCGCTGGCGCAAGGTCCGGCGATAGCGGCGTGCGACCTCGACGAAAGATGGTTCCACGTGGAACACACCCCAGTCGACAAAGCGACGGCGCTCATCGCTGGGACCGGAAATCAGCGCATGCGACCCGGGTTCGAAACAGACAACCGCGCAATGCTCGAGCATGCCGGCCAGCGCATCCGGTGTCCGCCCGTCGACACGAGCGGTCCATCGACCGTCGCCATAGGTCAACCCGAGTCGCGTTGTGCCGCCGGACGAACGCGCGACTTCTCCAAAGACGCTCAACTGCGGACAATCGCGGCGCATGAGTATCTCGCCGCGTCGGGTGCGAAAGCTGTTTGCGTGCGACAACAGATACACCGCTTCCAGGATGCTGGTCTTGCCGGCGCCGTTTGGACCCGTGAACAGGTTCACTCCCGGTTCGAGCCGGAGGTGCAACCCGCTGATATTCCGTAGATTCTCGATCCGAAGTTCGGTCAAAACCACGGCGGCACCGACTCCAGTACTGCCCGCTTCCGGACCATCAGGCTCGGATCAGAGGCGCAATGGCATGATCACATGCCGCGCCTGTTCGCTGTCCGGCGCGCGCAGCAGACAGCTCGAATTCGCGTCGCGAAGGCAGAGCAACACTTCCTCGCCCTGCAACGCATTGAGCGCGTCGAGCAGGTAATTGACGTTGAAGCCGACCCCCAGATCCGACGCGCCGGTCTTGGCTTCTACTTCTTCGACCGCCTCTTCCTGCTCCGGATTGTGCGCAACGATGCGCAACTTGTTCGGGCTCACCTCAAGCTTCACGCCGCGATACTTTTCGTTCGAAAGAATCGCAGCGCGCTGCAAGGCGCTGCGCACCTGATCGCGCACCAGGCGGACCTGCTTGTCCGCGCCGATCGGAATCACTGCCTCGTAATCCGGAAAACGACCATCGATCAGCTTCGACGTAAACACGACATCATTGCGCCGGATACGCAGGTGGTTGCGCCCGAACTCAAGTTCGACAGTGCCGTCGCCGGACTCGAACAACCCCTGCAATTCCAGCACGCCCTTGCGCGGAATGATGATCTGGCGCGGCGTGCCGACACCGGCGCTGTGGTTCGTCTCGACCAGCGCCAGGCGATGACCGTCGGTTGCCACGCAGCGCAGGCTGTGCTCGCGCAGATCCAGCAACAAGCCGTTCAGATAGTAGCGCACGTCCTGATGGGCCATCGCAAATGCCGTGCGATCCATCAAGTCCTTCAGCGTCGCTTCCGGTAGCGTGATGCGCTCGCTCAGTTCGATATTGTCGATCACCGGAAATTCGCTGGCCGGCAACGTTGCCAGAGTGAAACGGCTCCGTCCCGCGCTGACCGCAACGCGATCCCCGTTTTGCTTGAACTCGATCTTGCTGCCGTCGGGCAAGGCCCGACAGATGTCGAACAGCTTTCGCGCCGGAATCGTGATCTCACCGGACTCGAGATCCTGTGCTACCGCACCGGCCGACATCTCGACTTCGAGATCGGTCCCTGTGAAGGTCACGCGCTCGGCGTCCGCCACGACCAGCAAGTTCGCCAAGACCGGGAGTGTTTGCCTGCGCTCGACCACGCCGACAACCTGCTGCAGGGGTTTCAGGAGTGCCTCACGTTGAATGCTGAATCGCATAGAACTCACATCCCCGTTCTGTCTGGTTTATTGGTTGTATATAAAGAACAAAGTGCTGTAGTAGCTGATCCTGTGCTTATGTAGATAAGACAACAAAACCATTTAAAAACAATAATATAAGACAAAACACGCAGCAGGATAAGCCTTGTGGCTGGCTGTGCCTGAGCTGTGGATAACATAGTGTGCCAGAGTTATCCCCAGCTCCTCCACAGGCGATTCTATCCGGTCAAGCTGTGCTGCAATTTGTCCCAGTCCGCCCGGAGTTTCCCGTCGGCAGCACACAGGTCACGTACCGTGCGGCAGGCATGAAGCACCGTCGTATGATCACGTCCGCCAAACGCCTTGCCGATCTCCGGCAGGCTATGTTCGGTCAATTCCTTGGACAACGCCATTGCCATCTGTCGCGGTCGCGCCAGTGAGCGGCTCCGGTTCATCGACAGCAGATCCGACAGCCGCAACTGGTAGTAGTCGGCAACCGTCTTCTGGATGTTGGAAATGGTGATCGACTGGCTGTGCACCGTGAGCAGATCGCGCAGCGTTTCCTGGGCGAACTCCGGCGTGATGGCGTGGCCGAGGAAATTCGCACGCGCCACCAGAGTATTCAGTGCGCCCTCGAGGTCGCGCACATTCGAGCGCATGCGGCGTGCGATCAGCTGCGCCACCGCCTCCGGAATCTCGACACCGCGGCTCGCTGCCTTGTTCAACAGGATTGCCGCACGCGTCTCGAAATCCGGCGGATCGATTGCCACCGACAAGCCCCAGCCCAGGCGCGACTTCAGCCTTGGCTCGAGATTGTCGACCTCCTTCGGATAGCGATCGCAGGTCAGCACGATCTGCTGCTTGCCGTCGAACAACGCATTGAAGGTGTGGAAAAACTCTTCCTGCGAGGTGTTTTTCCCGGCGAGAAACTGGATGTCGTCGATCAGCAGCGCGTCGACTGCGCGGAAGCGCCGCTTGAAATCATCCATGTTTTTCGTGCGCAGCGCGTCGATCATCGCGCTGACGAATTGCTCGGAACGCAGGTACATGACCTTCATCCCGTGGCTCTGCGCACGCATGTGGTTGCCGGCTGCCTGCATCAGATGCGTCTTGCCCAGCCCAGTGCCGCCGTAGAGCAGCAGCGGGTTGTAGGCGCGTCCCGGATTGTTCGCCACCTGCAACGCGGCGGCCTTGCCGAGCTGGTTGGACTTGCCTTCGACGAACGATTCGAACGTATACGACGGGTCGAGGTTGTGCTCGAAGCCGAACGCCTCCGCTGCTGCCATGTCGCCACGCGCACTGCGCCGGCTGACCAGTGCGCCGACTTCCAGGCGCACCTTGACCGGCGCGCCGGCAAGGTGCTGCAGCACGCTGCTGATGCGTGGCAGGTAGTCGGCGCGAACGATGTCGAGCGTGTAGCCGTTGGGCGCGAGCAGGCGCAGCCCTTCGGCATCATCGCTGGCCTGCAACGGCTTCAGATAAGTGTGCACATCCTCGATACTCAGTTCGCTTTCGAGGCGTTGCAGACAACGGCGCCACAGGTCGCTCATGCCAAGCGAGCCTCACTTGATTCGCAATCGAAGAAGCCGCGAGTCTACGCGTCACGCAGCGGCACGCCAAGCGCGCCGTTCTTGACAGAATGGCAAGGATCAACTAACTTCCCGCCTCTTTTTCCATCGAATCCTCAGGTTTCGCCATGAAGCGCACTTTTCAACCCGGCAAACTCAAGCACGCACGTACGCACGGCTTCCGCGCGCGCATGAAAACCCGCGGTGGTCGCCTCGTTCTGAACGCGCGCCGCGCCAAGGGCCGCAAGCGTCTGATCCCCTGATCAGATTGCTCGCCGACGTGTGGCAATGGCACTGCGTCATCCGCCGGACGCGCGCTTGCGCGCAGCGGCGGACTTCGCTGCGTTGCGGCGCGAAGGCAGGCGCGTCTCGTCGCGTTATTTCCAGGCCCAATATCGGTTGAGTGACAGCGGCCAGTCGCGACTCGGCATGGCCGTGTCGCGACGCGTTTCGAAACGCGCCGTCGAGCGCAACCGCATCCGCCGCACGATTCGCGAAAGCTTCCGCCTGTTTCATCCCAAACTGCCCGGCTGCGACGTGTTGTTGATAGCGCGTGCCGAAGCGGCTGCGCGCACTCGCGCCGATCTGCGCGTCGATCTCGACTTGATCTGGAGCCGGCTGGCCGCATTGAAGCCGCAGCACGCAGACCGCACAATACCGACTCACTCCTGACCTTGGGTCCGGTCGCTTCACGGCAGTCGCATAGTCCGTGCAACGCACCAGACCGCCGGGCTTGCCCTCGCGCCAAGACGACGAATTTCAATCCATGAACAGCCCGCGCCCGATTCTTTTCTTTGCCGTGTTGGTGATCGGCTTCTTCCTCTGGCAGGCGTGGCAACAGGACTATGCGGCGAAACCAAGCGCGTCGTCGGCGTCCCACGCCGTCGCCACCGTGCCTCAGGCAAGCACTGTTGCACCGGCCGAAGCGAGCGCCGACGTGCCAACGGCCAGCGTTGGTTCCGCGACCGCGACGCCTCCCGCCGTGGCCGCCGCCGCCGCGCCGGCTGCGCCCGCTCAGCGCGTCGATGTCCGCACGGATCTGCTGCATGCCGTGATCGACACGCGCGGCGGCAGCCTGGTCGAAGCCGAACTGCTGGCGTACCCGATCGATCCGAACGACCGCAGCAAGCCGGTGCGCCTGCTCGACGACGGCAACGAGCACTACTTCGTCGTGCAGAGCGGCCTGGTGAGCTCGGCGTCCGCCGCCCCGGATCATCGCACGCTGTTCAATGCCGAAAAGACCAGTTACCAACTGGCGCCCGGTGCCGATACGCTCGAAGTACCGCTTACCTGGCGCGATGCCAGCGGCGTCAGTGTGCGCAAAGTATACATTTTCAAGCGCGCCAGCTATCTGGTCGCAACGCGCCAGGAAGTCACCAACGCCACAGCCGCGGCCTGGACCGGCAACGAGTACCGCCAGTTGCAGCGTGTGCCGCCGGTCGTGGCGAAGAACGGATTGTTCTCGCTGTACAACCCGGAGGCCTATGCCTTCGCCGGTGCCGCCATCTACAGTCCGCAGGACAAGTTCCAGAAGCTGGCGTTTGCGAAATTCGCCGACTCGCCGCTGCGCAAGACCGATGTGGCCGGCGGCTGGGTGGCGATGCTGCAGCACTACTTCTTCGCAGCATGGATTGCCGACCCGGCCGAGCCGGACCAGTTTGCAACCGAAATCGTCCATGCCGCCGGCGAGACACGCTATCTGGTACGCAGCGCCTCACCGGCGCTGACCATCGCGCCGAACGAGACCAAGACCTTTGCCGCGCGACTGTATGTCGGACCGAAGCTGCAGAGCACACTCGACGAAATCGCACCGGGGCTGGCATTGACCGTCGATTACGGCATCCTGACCTTCATCGCCAGCCCGTTGCACTGGATCCTGGTCGAACTGCACTCACTGGTGCGCAACTGGGGCCTGGCGATCATCTTCCTCGTCCTGCTGATCAAACTGGCGATGTTCAAGCTCAGCGAGGCGCAGTTCCGCTCGATGGCGAAGATGAAGCGCCTGCAGCCGCGCCTCGAGGCACTGAAGGAGCGCTACGGCGACGACAAGCAGAAATACAACGCCGCGATGATGGAGTTGTACCAGAAGGAAAAGATCAATCCGCTCGGCGGCTGCCTGCCGCTGCTGGTACAGATCCCGGTGTTCTTCGCGCTGTACTGGGTCCTGCTCGAGAGCGTCGAGCTGCGCCAGGCGCCGTTCTTCGGCTGGATCCAGAACCTGTCCGCGCCGGATCCGTACTTCATCCTGCCGATCCTCAATGCGATCCAGATGATCCTCACCCAGCGCATGACACCGACGGCACCGGGCATGGACCCGATGCAGGCGCGCATGATGAAGACCATGCCGCTGATCTTCTCGGTCATGCTGGCCTTCGCCCCGGCCGGTCTGACACTGTACTGGGCCGCCAACGGCTGGTTGTCGCTGCTGCAGCAGTGGATCATCACCAAGCGTGCCGAGGCGGGCACCGCAAAGGCATGAGATGGATGCCGCACACGCCACACGCGGCGACGCGCCGCTGGCGGATGAGACGATCGCGGCTGTCGCCACGGCGCCGGGCGCCGGCGGCATCGGCGTCGTGCGGATTTCCGGTCCGCTCAGCCGCGACATCGTAGCGCGCATCTGCGGCCGCAGGCTCAAACAGCGCATTTTCCACTTTGTCACCTTTCGCGACGAACGCGGCGAGACCATCGATCGCGGCCTCGCCGTCCGCTTCGGCGCGCCGCGCTCCTACACCGGCGACGACGTCGTCGAACTGCATGCGCACGGCAGCCCGGTCGTACTCGATCTGCTGTTGCGCCGGGTACTGCAGCTCGGTGCGCGCGCCGCGCGGCCCGGTGAATTCACCGAGCGTGCGTTTCTCAACGGCAAGCTCGACCTGGCTCAGGCCGAAGCCGTCGCCGACCTGATTGCGAGCGGCTCACTGGCTGCCGCACGCGCGGCGCAGCGCAGCCTCGAAGGCGATTTCTCGCGCGCCGTGCGCACGCTGCTCGACGCACTGATCCGCCTGCGGGCCTGGCTCGAAGCCGCGCTCGATTTTCCCGAAGAGGAGATCGACTTTCTCGCCGCACCGCAACTCGGCGCCGACCTTGCGATCTTGCGAGCGCAACTGGACGAGTTGCTCGCCGCAACACGGCGCGGCGTCATCCTGCGCGACGGCCTGCATGTCGTGATCGTCGGCCGTCCGAACGCCGGCAAGTCGAGCCTGCTCAACGCGCTGGCGCAAAGCGAACGCGCCATCGTCAGCGAAATCCCCGGCACCACGCGCGACGTGTTGCGTGAACACGTGGACCTCGACGGCATCGCGTTGACCCTGGTCGACACCGCGGGGCTGCGCGAATCGAACGACATCGTCGAGCGCGAAGGCATGCGCCGCGCGCGCGCCGAACTGCAGGTCGCGGACGTGGCGATCCTGGTCGCGGAGAGTCCGCATGTCGACAGCGACTGCGCGCTGCTCGAAGGTTGCGCCGCCAAGGCGACGCGCCTGATCGTCCACAACAAGATCGACCTCGCGGGCGAAACCGCGCGCGTCGAGCGCGACGACGGCGGAATCCACGTTTACCTTTCGGCGCGAAGCGGCGACGGCCTCGCCGCGCTGCGCGGCGAATTGGCGCGCCTGGCCGGGCTCGGCGGCGACGTCGCCGGCGCCTTCAGTGCGCGTACGCGCCACCTCGACGCGCTGCAGCGCGTCGCGCGCCACCTCGACGCCGCTGACACCGCATTGCACGTCGAGCGTGCCGGCGAGATCGCCGGCGAAGAACTGCGCCTGGCGCAGCAGGCGCTCGGCGAAATTACCGGCGAATACAGCAACGAGGATCTGCTCGGTGCAATCTTCTCGACGTTCTGCATCGGCAAGTGACGCGATCGCCCAGCGCGCCACAACCCACCCGGGGCCGTTTGAACGTCGCCGGCGCACCAGCGAAACGAAGAGCCTGAACGCGGATCAGTGCAGATGAAGAGCGAATTTGCGCGGACAAAGCCGTCAATCATTGGATGCATGCTCCCGCGTTGATCCGCGTAATCTGCGTCCGGAACGCTCCTGCCCGATCCGCGAAATCCGCGCTCAAAGGCTCCTCTTTGATTGGCACAAAGAACCTTCCAGCGCCGAAGACCACGGATGAAAAATGTCGGCTGGCGATTTCCGCGCGGCGCGGCAATAATCCGCCGATCCACCGAAGGGGAAACCTGTGCGCTCCATCATCATGTGCGGGCTGCTGCTCGCTGCGACATCGGCTACGGCTGAACAACTGACCATCGACCGGATCTACGGCGGTGGCAGCCTCAATGGCCCGGCGCCGAGTCATCTGCGCATATCACCCGACGGATCGCGCGTGACATTCCTGCGCGCCAAGGCCGACGATCAGAACACCTTCGACCTGTGGGAATACAACGTCCGCGCCGGCGCAACGCGCCTGCTGGTCGACTCGAACCTGCTGGCGCCGAATGGCGAACAATTGTCCGATGTGGAAAAGGCGCGTCGTGAACGCGCCCGCGTCGCCGGCCGGCACGGCATCATCGACTACAGCTGGTCGCCCGACAGCAGGAGGCTGCTTTTTCCACTGGGCCGCAAACTATACATTTACAATATGGATGTGGGCGGCGCAAAGGCGCTGCGCGAACTCGACACCGGCGGCGAGGCGATCGATCCGGAAGTCTCGCCGAAAGGGCGCTACGTCTCATACCTGCACGAACAGAACCTGTGGCTGATCGACTTGAAGGCCGGCAAGGCGCGTCAGCTGACCCACGATGGCGGCGGCACGGTGCACAACGGCGAAGCCGAATTCGTCGCTCAGGAGGAGATGAACCGTTTCCATGGTTACTGGTGGGCTCCGGACGAGTCCGCTGTCGCATTCGAGCGCTTCGACGAAGCGGGTGTTGCGCTGGTCAAGCGTTTCGAAGTCTATGCCGACCGCAGCGAAGTCATCGAGCAGCGCTATCCGGCAGCCGGCGCGGCCAACGTACAGGTCCGGCTCGGCATCGTTTCGGCGACCGGCGGCGAACCGCGCCGGGTCGATCTCGGTGCCGATCCGGACATCTATCTGACGCGCGTCGACTGGGTGCCGGACAGCAAGCGATTGACCTACCAGCTGATGCCGCGCAGCCAGCAACGGCTGGACCTGAATCTGGTCGACGTCGCGACGCTGAACCAGCGCACGCTGTTGTCCGAGACCAGCAAGACCTGGATCGATCTCAATGACGACCTGCATTTCCTCAAGCAGCGCGATGCCTTCATCTGGGGCAGCGACCGCACCGGGTATCATCATTTGTATTTGTATACAATGGACGGCAGGCTGGAGCATGCGCTAAGCGCAGGCGACTGGACCGTCGACGGCGTGCTTGCGGTCGACGAACATGCCGGCACCGTCTACGTAGATTCGAACCGCGACTTCGTTCCCGATCGCCAGATCTACACGTTGCGCCTCGATGGCGGGAACGCTTCGGGCCCGCATCGCATCAGCAGCGGCGACGGCGTCCACAACGCGCGGTTCGGCAAGCAGCCGAGCATCTATGTCGACACGTTCGCCGATCCGGCGACGCCGCCGCAGGTATCGGTGCACGCCGCCGACGGGCGCTTCCTCGCCTGGATCGAGCAGAACAAGCTCGGCGCGCGCCACCCGTACTGGCCGTACCGCGATGCGCTGATCGTGCCGCAGTTCGGCACGATCAAGGCCGCGGACGGACAAACGATGTACTACCGCCTGTACAAGCCGGCCGGATTCGATCCGGTCAAGCGCTATCCCGTCTTCGATACTTACTACGGCGGTCCGCACGGTCAGGTCGCCTTGCGCACCTGGGGCGATCATTTCGGCGAGTACATGGCCCAGCACGGCTACGTCGTTTTCTCGCTCGACAATCGCGGCATGGCGCGGCGCGGGCGCGCCTTCAGCGACGGCATCTATCGCCAGCTTGGCAAGATCGAGGTCGAGGACCAGGTCGCCGGTATCCATTGGCTCAAGTCGCAACCCTGGATCGACGCGCAGCGCATCGGTGTGTTCGGTTGGAGTTACGGCGGCTACATGACCGCAATGCTGCTGGCGAAAGCTTCGAACGAGATCGCGGCCGGTGTCGCCGTGGCGCCAGTCGTCGACTGGGCCCTGTACGACACGTTCTACACCGAACGTTATCTCGACACGCCGCAGCACAACGCCGAAGGCTACACGCTGTCGGGCGTGCTGCACTGGCTCGATGGTCTCAAATCCCCGCTGCTGTTGATGCACGGCATGGCCGACGACAACGTGCAGTTCACCAACTCGACCCAGCTCATGGCGGCGTTGCAGCAGCGCGGCACGCAGTTCAACCTGATGACCTATCCGGGTGGCAAGCACGGCCTGTCGACACCGGAAATGCGCAAGCACGCATTCCATGCGATTGCGGATTTCTTCGATGCGAAGGTGAGGGGAAAGCGTGAGGAGTGAGGGTGAGGGGTGGCGACGACGTTGCATTTGCTCCTAACATCCTGACTCCTAGCCCCCACCCCTGCTCTCAATGCACCCAGCGTCCACCGCGCCGCCGGCGCGGGCCGCTGCCATCAGCCGCATTCTCGGTCGAGGCGGCGAGTTCCTCGCCGGTCGGCGGTGATTCCTGCCAGTAGTGTGCGACCGCGGTAATGGCGTTCGGCAACTGGCTCAGGCAATCGTCGTATTCCTGCTCGCTCAACGGGGCGAAGTCGGCATCGGTCGCGAACACGCCCTCCTCGACCGCCAGCGCCATGATCGGACCGAGCAGTTCGGTCAGTTGCGAATCGGCGCCGAGCCGCGATTCCCAGACGCGCGCGCGCAGATCGACGCCGCGCGAGAAGCCTTCGCACCAGCCGTGAGCGCTCAGCGTCGTGTCGCCGTCATCGAGTTCGACTTCGCCGAGGATCGGCTCGTAGCTGTCCGATTCGAGTTCGAGTTCGACACTCTCGTTGAGGCGTGCCAGCAGGCCGAGGATGTGCCGGCCCTCGCCGTCGTCGGCGAACGGTTCGTGCAGTACCTCGGGCAGCCATTCGTCCGGCAGCGCCGGACGCGGACCGATCCCGATCGCGGTCAGCAAACCGTGTACGCCATCGAGCAGCAGGTCGTCCTCGCCGGCGTGGGCGCGCAGGAAACGATCGAGCGCTTCCAGGTCGGCATCGTCGAGGGCCGACGGCCAACTGTCCTGATCATCCGTTTCGCTCATGCGATCTCCACGGTTACCGGCACGTGATCCGATGGGCGTTCCCAGCTGCGCGTCACGCGGTCGATAGAGGCTGCGCGACAACGCGAGCGCAGCGTGTCGCTGACCAGGACCAGGTCGATGCGCACGCCCAGGTTGCGGCGGAACGCGCCCTGGCGGTAATCCCACCAGCTGTAGTGGCCGCCCGCCGGCTCGAACAGGCGGAAGCTGTCGTGCAGGCCGAGCGCGGTCAGCCGCGCCAGCGCGGCACGTTCCGGCGTCGAACAAAGCACCTGCTCGTGCCACAGCGTGGGATCGTGCACATCGCGGTCTTCCGGCGCGATATTGAAGTCGCCGAGCACGATCATTTGTGGAAAACGCTGCAATTCCGCGGCGAGGTAGTCGTGCATCCGCGCAAGCCAGTCGAGCTTGTAGGCATATTTCTCGCTGCCGACGCTCTGGCCGTTGACGACGTAGAGATTGACGATGCGCAGCACCTGCGTCGGATCCGATCCCCGATCACCGACGGTCGCCGCGAGGATGCGGCGCTGGTGATCCTCGAGTCCCGGAATATCGGTGACGACATCACGCACCGGCTCGCGCGTCAGCAGCGCGACGCCGTTGTAGGTTTTCTGTCCCGAAAAAACGCTCTGGTACCCGAGCGCAGCCAGCGCGTCGGCCGGGAATTTCGCATCCTCGGTCTTGGTCTCCTGCAGCGCGACGACGTCGGGCGTCGCGTCGCCGAGCCAGGTGCCCAGATGTGGCAGGCGCACGTTCAGCGAGTTGACGTTCCACGACGCGATTTTCATGCGCGTAGTTTAACTTAGGCCGCAGGGCTGGGCCGCGAGGCCGTAGCTGCGCAGCAGCGCGTCCGGCGTCGGCTCGCGGCCGCGGAATTCGACGAACGATTCGAGCGCCGGGCGCGATCCACCGATCGCCAGGATGCTGCACCGAAACGCCTCGCCGCAGGCACGGTCGAACACACCGGCTTCCTCGAAGCGGGCGAACGCATCGGCCGACAGAAGCTCCGCCCACAGGTAGCTGTAGTAACCGGCAGCGTAGCCGCCTGCGAAGACATGCCCGAAGCTGTGCGGCATACGTTGCCACGATGGCGGGATCAAGACCGCGACTTCACGGCGCACCTCATCCAGCAGCGGCATCAGCCGCGCGCCGCGCGCCGGGTCGTACTCGAGGTGCAGGCGGAAATCGAACAGACCGAATTCGAGCTGGCGCACGAGAAACAGGCCGGCATGGAAATGCTTGGCCGCGAGCATGCGCGCGAACAGATCGTCCGGCAGTGCAGCGCCGGTCTGCCAGTGCCGGGCGAACAGCGCCAGCGCCTCGCGTTGCCAGGCGAAATTCTCCATGAACTGGCTCGGCAGCTCGACCGCATCCCACTCGACACCGCTGATGCCGGCGACGCCGGGATAGTCGATCTCGGTCAGCAGGTGATGCAGACCATGGCCGAATTCGTGGAACAGCGTCGTCACGTCGTCGTGGGTCAGCAGCGACGGCTGGTGCGGCGACGGTGGCGCAAAGTTGCATGTCAGGTAGGCGATCGGCAGGTGCGTCGTCGTGCCGTCGCGAAAGCGCGAGCGGCACACATCCATCCAGGCGCCGCCGCGTTTGCCGCTGCGCGCATACAGGTCGACATACGCACTGGCGATGACTTTGTCGCCGGCATCGAGCACGTCGTAGAAGCGCACGTCGTCGTGCCACACGTCGACGCCCTCGCGCAAGACGAACCGCACGCCGAACACGCGCTCGGTGATTGCGAACAATCCGTCGCTCACGGCCGGCAGCGGGAAGTACGGCTTGAGTTCCTCTTCGCTCAACGCGTACTTGCGCTCGCGCAACTTCTCGGCGGCGTAGGCGACGTCCCACGGCTGAAGATCGGCGAGCGAAAGCTCATCGCGCGCGAATGTGCGCAGTTCGGTCAGCTCGCGCTCGGCGACCGGCCGCGCGCGTGTAGCGAGGTCGCGCAGGAAGGCGAGCACGCGCTGCGGAGTACCGGCCATCTTCGTCGCAAGCGACTCCTCGGCCGAGTTGGCGAAGCCGAGCAGCTGCGCGGCTTCGTGGCGCAGCGCCATGATCTGTTCGATGCGCGCCGAATTGTCGAAGCGACCCGCGTGGGGGCCCTGATCCGACGCGCGCGTCTGGTAGGCCGCGTAGACCCGTTCGCGCAGGGCACGATCGTCGGCGTAGGTAAGCACGGCCTGCACGCTCGGCTGTTTCAGCGTAACGAGCCACCCATCCTGGCCGGCTTCACGCGCGTATTCGCGCAACAGTGCGCGGTCGGTCTCGCTCAGACCGGCGAGTGCTGCTTCGTCGGCGATGGCTTCGCTCCATGCTTCGGTTGCATCGAGCAACGCGTTCTCGAACTCGTTCGACAGGCGCGCGAGCGCATTGGCGATTTCCTTGAAACGCGAACGCGCCGGCTCTTCGAGCGCAACGCCGGACAGGCGAAAGTCGCGCAGCGCATGTTCGACCAGGGTGCGCGCCGGTCGCGCCAGCGTCGCGAACGTTGCGTCGTGCGCAACGCTGTTGACGGCCGCGTACAGCCCACGGTTCTGGCCGAGCTCGGTCGAATGCTCGGTAATCTTTTCCAGCGCCAGTGCATAGGCTTTTCGCAGTGCCTCGCTGTCGGCGACCGCATGCAGGTGCGACACTGGCGACCAGGCGCGTTCGAGCCGGTTCTCGAGCATCTCCTGCGGTTGCAGCACGCCGGCAAAAGTACGCGGCTGCCGATCGGCCACGATCCGCTCGACCGCCGCACGATATTCGGCCAGGACCGCATCGATGGCCGGCAGTACATGCTGCGGCTCGATCTTCGAAAATTCCGGCAGCGCGGCTTCAGCCAGCAGGGGATTGCTCGTGGTCATGGGCTCGTTTGTTCGGGATGGAAACAGGACGTGAAGCGCCGTGGGCGAAAATCAAGGCATCGCGCCGGCCGCGCTGATCGTCGCGGCTTTGCGCTGGCATGTAGCCGTAAAGGCAAGCAAGGCCGGGGATGAACGACGCCGCAGCCAATGTGGGTCTGTTGACATAAATCTAGGCAACCCTCCGGGACTAGGCCCTTTGCCCGCATCGCCACGGCGCTGCTCGCTCGTGTACACCCGGTACACTACGCTCGCAGCACTTGCGCTGCAGGCAAAGGGCCGGCGTCGCGACCGTCTAGACTTATGTCAACAGACCCCAAACCGTTCGACACGAGCGAATTGTTGCGCGATGTAGCCCTGTTCCGCCACCTCAACGCAGCCGCCTTCGCCGAACTCGAAGGCGAACTCGAATGGTTCGCGCTACCGGGCGGAGCCATCCTCTTCGAGTTCGGCGAGGCATCCGACGCGCTCTACGTACTCAAGTCCGGCAGTCTGGGCGCGTTCAAGCCGGACAGCGCCGGCAGGTTCATTCTCGACGGTATCGTCGCCGCGGGCGAAACGGTCGGCGAACTCGGCCTGATCGTCGACCAGCCGCGCTCGGCCACGGTGCGCGCGTTGCGCGATTCGGAACTGCTGCGCCTGTCGCGGCGCGGCTTCATGGCCCTGGTCGAACATCATCCCGACGCAATGCTGCAATCGGCGCGCCTGACCGTGCAGCGCCTGATCGAACGCACGGTGCACCGGCCGCTGACCTCAGCGCGAACCATCGCCCTGCTGCCGCACGACGCCGGGGTCGACGCGCGCGGCTTCGCGATCCAGCTGCGCGAAGCACTGAGGCGTTATGGCAGCTGTGCACTGATCGACGCAAAGACCGGATCCGGAAACACCAGCGCCTGGTTCAGCGCGATCGAAGCGCGCCATCGTTTCGTCGTGTATCTGGCTGACGCCGGGCACGAGCCCGAGTCTCGCGGAGGCCAAGAATGGTCAAGAGAGGCCAGCGAAGTGACCTCGTGGCGCGAGCTGTGCGTGCGCCAGGCCGACAGCTTCGTGCTGCCGGCCAATGCCGATTCGCCGCCGAGCGCGTGGCCGGAATTCGCCGACGCCGAACCGGATCGCTACATGCATCGCCCGTGTCACCTGATCCTGCTGCAACGTGGCGACATCCTGCCCGGCAGCGGGCGCGCATGGAAGACAACGATGCCCGATGCGCAGCTGCATCACGTGCGGCGAAGCGACGATGTCGAGCGTGTGGCGCGCCTGTTGACCGGACGCAGCATCGGCCTGGTGCTGTCGGGCGGTGGTGCGCGCGGCTTCGCCCATATCGGCGTCGTGCGCGCGCTGCGCGAAGCCGGCATGCGCATCGACAGCGTCGGCGGCACCTCTATCGGCGCGATCATCGGTGCCGGTGTCGCCGCCGACTGGTCGAACGAGGAGATGCTGGAAAAATACCGCAAGGCGTTCGTCGACGGCCGGCCGTTGCGCGACTACACGTTCCCGTTCGTCTCGCTGGTGTCGGGGCGCCGCGTCGCACTACTGCTGCGCGAGGCGTTCGGCGCGCGTGACATCGAAGACCTGGCGCTGCCGTTCTACTGCGTGTCGGCAAACCTCAGCGTCGGCAAGGTGCACGTGCATCGTTCCGGTCCGATCTGGCTCTGGCTGCGTGCGTCGAGTGCGATTCCCGGCATCCTGCCGCCGGTGTTCCATCGCGGCGAGGTCTATGTCGACGGTGCGGTCATGAACAACCTGCCGACCGACATCATGCGCCAGCAGGGCGTCGGCGAAATCGTCGCCGTCGACATCAGTGCCGACGACGTGTTGCGCGCCGATGTCGAGGAATACGCGTTGCCGTCGACCTGGCGGCTGTTCATGGAAAAAATGTACCGGCCGCGGCGGCCGGGGATCCTGAGCATCCTGCTGCGCTCGGGCATGGTCAACGCCGAAGCGGCGAGCGTCGAACGGCGTGCCTACACCAACCTGCTGCTGTCGCCGCAGCTGACCGACATCGATCTGCTCGACTGGCACGCCTACGAGCGGGCCATCGACGCCGGCTATCGCCACGCCTGCGAAGTGATCGGGCGCGCGGGGGCGCCAAGGGAGTTGCCTTGAGATGCGGTCAGGTCAGCCGCCGTGCGGCTTCGTGAGGTCGGCCGCCGTGCGGCCTTGTCAGGTCGCTCGCTGCGCTCGCTCGTGAGAAGAGCCGCAGTTGTCTCACGCTCTTGCGAGCGCGCGACCTTACTCCTCACTCCTCACAAGCGCGCAGCAGTGCGCGACCTCACCCTTTGTCAGCCCTTGCGGCCCGGCCGGAATTCGCTCAGGCGTTCTTCGATCTCGCCAAGCATCGGCTCGACCGCCTCGCGCGCCTTGTCGCGCGCGCTCATCGCGGTGAAGTTGACGTTGTCGCTCCAGCCGGCGCCGAGCTTGCGCCGTCCATCGACCGCGTAGGCCGTGATGTCGAGCTGCGCCGTTTTCATCGTGTCGCTCTGTCCGTAGAACGTGATCTGCTGTTCGCCGAGCGTGCGCACGTGCACGACCACCACGGCGTCGACGTTGCTGCGATGCTGCGCGAGCTGATCGAGGATGGCCCCAACGTTCGGGCGCGGGCCATGCAGCATGTTTTCCACGCGCGGCATCATCGACTGATCGACCAGGTGATAGCCCCTGTGCGCCAGCGCCTCTTCGATCGCACGCTCGACCGGCTCGGAGACGGCAATGTCACCGCCGGCAATCACGGCGATGGTCGGCACATGCGGCCGGGGCGGCGCACTGATCGGCGGCGGCGGAGTCACGCTGGCGAGGCGCGGGTTCGCCGATGAAGCCTGCGCGGCCTGTGCGGCCGGCAGGTCGCGCAGCGGCTCGACCTGTGATGCGCGCGGCGCCGGTCCGGCGCTGCTGGCTATCGCGCTACGGGTAGGCCCATCACTGGCAGCGGCGTTCGACGGCGCGGTTGCCGCGTCCGAGTTGCCGGCACCGGCCGATGCACTGCTGCCGGGCAGGTCGGCGACCGAAGGCCCGGGCGGCGTGTTCGCCGGTGCACTGGCACCGGCATCGGCGATATTCGGTGCAGCGGGCGGCGCTGGCGCTGGCGGTGCTGCCGGGGCGCTTGGCGCCGTCGGCGGCGTTACGGTCGTCGTTGCCGAGCTGGGAGCCGGTGCAGGCGCCGACGCGGTCTGTGCCGGCATGAATTGCTTGAACATCGGAATCTGGTCGCGGAACGCCCAGGCTGCACCGGCCAGGGCGAGCACGAGCAACGCGGCGATCGCCAGCGGCAGCGCCGGCGAGCGCCGTGGTGGCGGCGCCGCGCGATCGAGCACCGAACGGTGCGCCGGTTCGAGACCGGGCTGCATGCCTGCCGCAGCACCGGCCGCAGAAGCCGGATTCGGCGTCGGCATGCTCGGCGTCGGCTGTGGCGTCGGCGTGGCAAGCAGCGGGCGCTGGCCCGAGATGGGCGTCTTCTGGCCGATCACGGTTGCCGCGGCGACGGTCATCTGCGTCTGTAGCGTCACCGGGCCGCCCTTGGCGACGAGCGGATGCTGCTGCAGATCGGCGACCAGCTCGTTGCAGGTCTGGTAGCGGTCCGCCGGATCCTTGGCGATCATCCGGCGCAGGATGCGCGACAGCTCGGCATCGACTTCGGAATTGAGCGTGCACACATCGGGTATTTCCGCCTTGACCACTTCGAGCATCAAGCCAAGCGGCGATGCGTCGGTAAATGGCATGCGTCCGGCCAGACATTCGAACATGACGATGCCGAGCGAGAAGATGTCCGAGCGCTGGTCGACCGGGTTGCCGAGACACACTTCCGGCGACAGGTAGCCGGGCGTGCCGACGAATTCGCCGGTCGAAGTCAATTTCTTGCTGAAGTCCTGCGTCGTCAGGGCGATGCCGAAGTCGGCGATCTTGACCATGCCGCGGCTCGAAAGCATCAGGTTGCCGGGCTTGACGTCGCGATGAATCACGCCCCGCTCATGCGCAGTCGACAGTCCCTGCGCGGTCTGGAAGATGATCTTGGCGGCCTGCTCCGGTTTGAGCTTGCCCTCGCGCTTGAGCACCGAACCGAGCGATTCGCCGTCGACGAACTCCATGACGAAGTAGGTCTGGCCATCGTCATCGCCGATGAAATGGATCTGGATGATGTGCGGATCGTTGAGCGCGGCCATCGAGCGCGCCTCGCGCAGGAAGCGCTCCTTGACCGACGTGTCGTGTGCCAGGGAATCGGCCAGCACCTTGATTGCGACATAGCGGTTGAGCGATGCCTCGTAGCCCTTGTAGACCACGCCCATGCCGCCACGACCCAGTTCGGAAACGATGTCGTAGTGCCCCAGCTGCGTTTTCATTACCGACTCCACGGCGTCGAACGCCGGTTGACAGGTGCGTCAGATACTACCACCGCGCGCCGCCGGCCCTCGTGCAGCGATTGGCAGCGCATGCCCCGACGGATCGTCGTGACAATCGTGAAATGCTTCGCAGTTTGCCGTCCGAACCGGCCGCTACGCCGCGTTGCGGCGCAGCACGACCGCTGGCGTGGTTCAGCTGGTCTGGACGCCGTCGATCTCGATCAGCAGTTCACGCCGGCAGATGTCGCCATGCAACAGCAGCAACGAGGTTTCCGCCGGCAGGCGTTCGCTCATCAGTGCGGCCGCCCGGCCTGCGTCGGCAGCGCGGCGCACATAGACCTTCAGCGTGCTGCCGGGGCCGAAATGCAGGGCCGCCGGCAATCCGGCGGCGGCGAGCAGGCTGGCGAAGTTGGCCAGCGTTTCGTCCACCTGGGCGGTGAAGTCGCCGGGATGATGCGAGGCATGGCCGACGATCGCTGCAGTCCCGGAAATGTATAACTGTGGAGGAACGGTCGGTGCATGCATGGCGCGCGCGAACGTCGGCGCGCTTGGTCCGTACTGGCGCGGATAGCGCCAGGCACTGAGCTGACGCGGGTTTTCCAGCGCGCCGCCACGCACGCGCGCGGCGATGAAGTACACGCGCAGCACGCGCCGACCATCGCGCACGCCGATCGCCGTGGCCGCCGGAAAGCCATGCTTGAACGCGGCGCGCATGCCCTCGGCGCGGCCGCGGCAGAATTCGCGGTAGCGTTCGGCATCGCCTTCGCCTTCGTTGATCGCATCGAGATAGTTCCAGATGCGTAACACGTGCGGCGTCGCCGATTCGGCAAGCCAATCGCCGAGGTCGCGATAGGCGACGCGAGCGGCTTCGAGCAGGCCGCCACACTCGTCCTCGTCGACTTCGAGCACGGCGAAGCTGTAGTCGCCGTTGCCGGCCCAGCGCAGCGGACCATTGCGGCCGCGCCTCACACTGCCGGTGCCGCGCCAAACTTCGAACGGCGCGAGACCCGCCACCGGTTCGAGCGGGATGTGCAGGTAACGCGCGTCGTCGTGGCTGGTCAGGGCGCCGGCGCCGAAGCCGATCACGGCGAGCACGTCAGCCGCGGACAGCAGCGTTTCCAGCCGGTCCCGCTCGTAGCGCAGCTGAAGAGGCGACAGCCGGGCGCTGGCGTGATGTTCCGGAATCCGGACGTCAAGATCGGCGGAAAGCGAAAATTCCGTCATTGTCGATTTGAAGTACGTTCCCTGAGCCGGATTGCGGCGGGACGCATGATACACTGCGTCGCAGCTGCCGCAGTGAACGGCAGGCATTACGGAACGAAACACATGGGGCTACAAACGCCTGCAGAGCACGAGCTCGCCGAGCTCGTCGTCAGCAGCCTGAACCTGGAAAACGTGGCGGCAACCGACATCGACCCGGAAGCGGTCCTGTTCGGCGGCGATCTGGGCCTCGACTCGATCGACGCACTGGAACTCGCCCTCGCGGTCTCGAAACGCTACGGCTTTGCCTTGCGTTCCGACAACGCCGACAACAAGCGCATCTTCGGCTCGCTGCGCGCCCTGGCGACGCACATCGAGCAGCATCGCCAGCCGTAGTTTCGCGTGCTGCGCATCGTCGCCTGGCTCGGGTTCATCTCGCTGGCCGGCGTTTCGGTCTGGCTGGACAATACGCTGCTGCGCGGCCTGTGCGCACCGGCGCTGCTGCTTGCCCTGGCTGCCGGCATACCCGTCTTGCGTCCGGCGCTGCTCGGCCTGTGCGGCGTCGCAATAATCCCGGTTGTGCTCGGCTACGGCGAGTCCGCTCTGGCCCTCATGCCCGCCCTGATTGCTGCGTTGATCGGCTGGATCTTCGCGCGCACGCTGCGTAGCGGCCGCCGGCCGCTGATCGCACGCATGATTGCCGCAATGGACGGCGAAGAGATGTTGCGCGACGAAGGCATCGCCCGCTATGCGCGGCGCCTGACCGGACTGTGGGCCGGGTGGCAGGGGGCACTGGCGCTGCTCGGGCTGCTGCTCGCCATCGTCGCCACCTGTTGCGCCGCTGACTGGCGCTGGCTGCCCGGTGCGCGCCTGTTCGGCGCTGTGCTGCTGCCGGCCGCGGTGGTCGCGTTGCTGCTCGGCGAATTCCTGCTGCGCCCGCATTTGCTGCCACAGGCGCCGCGGCGTTCGCTGCCGCAGTTTTTGCATGGCTTGCTGCGCGCGTGGCCGGCGGCGTTGAACGATTGAGCCTCAACGTCGTAGACAGGATGCCGGCATTGCCTCGCGCGCGGAAAGCCGCGATGCTTGCGCTGCACGATTGCATCGACCGAACGCGACCATGAGCACGACCACATTCCACGAAACCCGGCGTATCGCCCGGGAACATCCGGCGTTGCCGGGGCATTTCCCCGGGCAGCCGGTAGTGCCGGGTGTGATGCTGCTCGACTGGGTGGCGGCGGCGCTCGGCCGCTGGCGCGGGCAGCGCATCGCCGGTCTGGCGCAGGTGAAGTTCCTGCGCCCGCTGCTGCCGGGGCAGGATGCCGCACTGGTCCTGACCGACACGGGGAAAAGTATAAATTTCAGCATCAGCCACGAGGCGGCGACGATCGCCAGCGGCGGTCTCGAGGCCGTGCCGTGAGCGAGGACTGGGTCGACCGCCCGGAAGCCGCGACGCACGGCGTCATCGCCTTTTCGGTGACGCTCGTGCTGCGCATCGGGCGCACGGCGGCGCGCGTGCTGCTGGCTCCTGCGGCGCTGTACTTCTTCCTGCGTCGCGGCCCCGAACGGCGCGCCTCGCGCGCTTTCCTGAGCCGCGCGTTCGGCCGGCCCGCACATTGGTGGGAGGTGTTGCGTCACCTCTATGTCTATGCGGCGACGATGCTCGACCGTGCGTTCCTGCTGTCCGAGTCGTTCCGCCGCTTCGACGTGCGCATCGAGGGCCTCGACGAACTGCACCGGCAGATGGATCGCGGCCGCGGCGTGCTGCTGCTCGGCGCGCACGTCGGCAGCTTCGAGATCCTGCGCACGCTCGGCGAAACGCGGCCCGACGTGCGCATCTGCGTCGTCATGGACACGCAGCACACAGCCGGCCTGAACGGCACGCTGCATGCGCTCAACCCGATGATCGCCGCCAACATCATCGATGCCGGCGCCGACCCGGCCGAACTGGCGCTGGCGATGCACAGCGCCGCGCAGTCCGGCGCGTTGATCGGCCTGCTGGCCGATCGCGCCCGGCCGGGCGAGGCCGTGCGCGAGGTCGACTTCTTCGGCGCGCGCGCGGCGTTTCCGGTGGCGCCGTACCTGGTTGCCGCGCTGCTCGATGTGCCGGTGGTGCTGTGCATCGGCCTGTACCGCGGCGGCAACCGCTACGATTTATACTTTGAGAACTTCGCCGACGATCTGCGCCTGACACGTGTGACGCGCACCCAGCAGGTCGGTGAATGGGCCCAGCGCTACGCCGCGCGGCTCGAGCACTACACGCGCCTTGCGCCCTACAACTGGTTCAACCTTTATGATTTCTGGCATCGTCGCGCTGATCCCGGCACTGCTCGCCGCGAGCCCGTCGCCGCCGTCCGCGCCGACGCCTGAAACTTCGGCGCTGATCGCGCGCCTGGCGCGTCCGGCACCGGCCGACACCGCGTACACCGAGGTGCGCTTCGTCAGCGTGCTCAAGCAGCCGTTGTTGCTGCGCGGCGAGCTGCACTACGGGGGTGCCGGTGAACTGGGCAAGCGCGTCGACCAGCCGTATCACGAGACGACGACGATCAGCGCCGGCAAGGTCGCGGTCCAGCGCGCCGGCAAACCGGCGCAGCATTTTTCGCTGGAGCGTGCGCCGGAACTGCACGCGTTGCTGGCCGCCTTCAGCGCGCTGCTCGGCGGTGATGCCGCGACACTCGCGCAGTACTACGCGATCGAGGCCACGCGGGACGGCGCGCACTTCCGCCTGACGCTGACACCGCGCGGTGAAGATCTCGCCAGGCATCTGCGCACAGTCGTCGTCGATGGCAGCGGCAACGAACCGCAGTGCTTCTCGCTGCAGCAGGCCGATGGCGACCGCAGCGTGATGCTGCTCGGCGCACTCGCCGCCAAGGTTCCCGCCGAAGCGCCGACGCAGGCGGCGCTCGCTGCGCTGTGTCAGACCGGCGCACCATGATGTTGCCGCGACGCTTCGCCGTCGCCTTTGTCTGGCTTGGCGTGCTGATCCTCGTGGCGCTCGTCGTCCAGCGCCGCCTGGTCGTCGTCAACGACCTGCGCAGCTTCATGCCGCCGGCGCAGACCGCCGAGCAGAAGCTGCTGCTCGACGAGATCGGCGACGGCCCGGCATCGCGCCTGCTGCTGCTGGCGATCTCCGGCGCCGAACCGGAACAGCTTGCCGCCTCGAGCCGCGATCTTGCCGCCGCGTTGCATGGCGACGCGCGCTTCACACAGGTGCTCAACGGCCAGACCGATCTGTCGGCGCTCGACGCAAGGCTGTTGCCGTATCGCTATCTGCTCGCGCCGACGCTCGATCATGCCACGTTCGATGCGCCGTACCTGCACGAACAACTCGAACAGCGCGTGGCCGACCTGGGTTCGCCCGGCGCCGAACTGCTCAAGCCGCTGCTGGCCAGCGATCCGACGCTCGAGACTCTTGTGCTCGCCCAGCGCTGGACACCGGCACACACACCGGAACTGCGCGACGGTGTCTGGTTCTCGCCGCGTGTCGAGGCGTTGCTGCTGGTGCAGACTCGAGCGGCCGGATTCGACCCGGCCGAGCAGCGTGATGCAATCGATGCGCTCAAGATTGCATTCGCTGCGCTTCCTGCCGCTGCCGCTGCGCGTCTGGAGATCAGCGGGCCCGGCTATTTCAGCGTGCTGGTCAGCGCGCGCACGCGCAGCGAGGCCGAGTGGCTCAGCGCGGTCGGCACCCTCGGCTTTGCGCTGCTGCTGCTGCTGGCCTATCGCAGTGCCGGTGTGCTCGGATTGGTCGCGCTGCCGATCGCCAGTGGGGCGGTGGTCGGGCTTGCGGCGACCGCGCTGGTGTTCCCGGCGGTCCACGGCATCACGCTGGCGTTCGGTTTCACGCTGCTCGGCGTTGCCCAGGAATATCCAATCCGCGTGTTCAGCCATCGCCGCGCCGGCGCGACCGTGCGCGACAGCCTGGCAGCGATATGGCCGCTGCTGCGTCTGGCGATCGTTTCCGCCTGCATCGCGTATCTGGCGTTCTACGCATCCGGAGTCACCGGACTGCAGCAACTGGCCTGGTTCACGATCGTCGGCCTGCTCGTTGCCGGCGCGGCGACACGCTGGCTGCTGCCGCTGGCGATGCCACCACAGTTCGTCGACGTCGCGGCCAGCGCCTGGCTCGAACGCGCGCGTGCCGCGTTGAACGCATTGCCGCGCCCACGCTGGTTGCCGTGGGTGGCGCTCATGCTGGCGCTGGCATCGCTGTGGATCGCGCCGGCGCCATTCTGGCAGAACGATCTGGCCGCGCTGACGCCGGTGCCGCCGGCACTGCTGCAGCGCGAAGGCGAACTGCGCAGCGCACTCGGTGCGCCGGACATCCGCTACCTGCTCGTGCTCGACGCGGCCGACGATGAGCAGCTGCTGGCGCTGTCGGAGCGTATCGATCCACAAGTGGACAAGTGGAAACAGGCAGGCCTGGTCGACGACGTCGAGTTGCCGAGCCGCTATCTGCCGAGCCTGGCGACGCAACGCGCGCGCCAGTCGAAGCTGCCCGACCGTGCCACGCTCGAGGCCGCGCTCGGCGCTGCGCAGGTCGACCTGCCGTTTCAGCCTGGACTGTTCGCGCCATTCCTCGACGATGTCGAAAAAGCGCGCACGTTGCCGCCGCTGACGCCGCAGGCTTTCTCGACCTCGCCGCTCGGCTCGCGCCTGCAGGCGATGCTGGCGCATCGCGACGGCCGCAGTGTCGCGCTGGCGACCTTGAGCGGCGTGCACGACGCCGACCGGCTCGGCGCCGCTGTCGCTGCGCTCGGCAGATCCGGCATCCACGTCAACCTGCTCGACCTCAAGGCCGCGTCGGAATCGCTCGTGGCCAGCTATCGCGAACGGATCGGCCAGGCGCTGATCGTCGCACTGCTGTTGCTGGCTGCCGCCGTGGCGATCGCGTTTCGTGACGTGCGCCGCGCCTGGCACGTGATCGCGCCGATGTCGCTGGCGACGCTGCTCGCGCTTGCCGTGCTGCGTGCCAGCGGCGTCTCGCTGTCGCTGTTCCATCTGGTTGCATTGACGCTCGCGGCGGGCCTCGGCCTGCATTACGCGTTGTTCTTCGAGCGGCGCGCCGACGATGCCGCAGAAGAGCGCCGCACGCTGCACGCGACCTTGATCTGCGTCGGTTCGGCGCTGCTCGTGTTCGGCCTGCTGGCGACTTCGAGCACGCCGGTTCTGCGTGCGATCGGCCTGACCGTCGCGCTCGGCGTCGCCTTCCATTTCTGCCTGTCGACGCAGATGGCGCGGCCGCGTTCGTGATCCTGTCGAAGGATTCATGGCAGCACCTGATCCCGCATCGCGGCGCGATGTGCCTGCTCGACTTCGTCGTGGCCTGGGACGATCAGAACATCCATGCGCGATCCGAATCGCACCGGCGTGCCGACAATCCGCTGCGCAGCGACGGCGTGCTGCGCAGTGTGCATCTGTGCGAGTACGCGGCCCAGGCCATGGCCGTGCACGGCGGGCTGCTCGCACAGCGCGTTGGAAACATCGCGGCGCGGGGATTTCTCGTGTCGCTGCGTGCCGTGAAGCTGTACGTCGCGCGCATCGACGACCTGCCGCAAGCGCTCGAGGTGCAGGCGGAAAAGCTGCTCGACGGCGGTGGCAGCTGGCAGTACGCATTTCGCATCGAACACGCCGGCGCCCTGCTGGGCGAAGGACGCGCCGCGGTAATGACGCAGGCTGAAACAAGAGATTCTTGACGCGGATCAACGCGGATAAATCATATCAACCAGGGTGCTCTATCCGCGTTCATCCGCGTCAAAGATCTTTTTTTTGAGCGGTGCTCACATAGCAACGCGGGATTCTTCCACGCGCCGGTGCCGATACCCGCGAGTGCGCAGGATTTTCATTTTGCTTCACAATAGTCCGTGAAAGCACTCGACGGACCAACTCAAATGACGGGAAAGGCGCGACGCGCACTGGTGACCGGCGGCAGCGGCGATATCGGCGCGGCGATCTGCAGTGAACTGGCGGCGCAGGGATGCTTCGTCCATGTCCATGCCAACACGCAACGCGAGCGCGCGCAGGAAGTCGCCGCGGCGATCGTCGCTGGCGGAGGTCGCGCCGAGGCGGCGGCATTCGATCTGACCGATGCCGCCGCGACACGAAACGCACTCGAAGCGCTGCTCACCAGCGGTCCGATCGACGTGCTCGTGCACAATGCCGGCATCCATGACGATGCGCCGATGGCGGGCATGACCGATGCGCAATGGCACAGGGTCATCGACGTGTCGCTGCACGGCTTCTTCCACGTGACCCAGCCGCTGCTGCTGCCGATGGGCCGGGCGCGCTTTGGTCGCATCGTCTGCGTCTCGTCGGTCGCCGCGGTCCTTGGCAACCGCGGTCAGACCAACTACGCCGCAGCGAAAGCCGCACTGCACGGCGCGGCGAAATCATTGGCACGCGAGATGGCCTCGCGCGGCATCACCGTCAATGTCGTCGCGCCGGGTGTCATTGCCGGGCATCTGGCCGATGCGGCGTTCGACGCCGAGCAGATCCGGCAGATGGTTCCGGCAGCGCGTGCCGGCACACCGCAGGAGGTTGCCGCGCTGATCGCCTTTCTATGCTCGGATGCTGCCGGTTACATCAACGGCCAGGTGATCGGCGTCAACGGCGGGATGGCCTGACGCGGCTGCTTTGATGTGACCCGACGGCCGCCGGGGCGAGCGGCCGACCGTCTGCGCCGGCGATTGCCTCTTGCCCTTGCACCCGCGTGGCCGTTGGCGACGCGGCTTCCGCGCCCGCCGCACGGCGGCTATACTCACGCGCTGTTTTGGCCGCAGCCGCGGCCTGCGCTGCCCATGGGTGAGTTAAGTGACCAATCCCGTTAGCCCGACCGACCGGGTATTCCTCAAGCACTTCTCGATGATGATCGGCTTTCTGGTGCTGGTCATGTTCGCCTTGATGGGATTGGCGCTGTATCTGTATTCGTTCAATCCGCCGCCCGGAAATCCGGCACAGAAAGCCGAAGTCGAGGCGCGCGTCGCGCCGGTCGGCGCGGTTTATGCGGGCGACACCGGACGCGCGGCGATGGCTGCCGCGCAGGATGCCGCCAAGAAGGCGGCCGCGTCGCAGGTCGCCTACGGCGGAACGACCGACGGCAAGACGATCTTCGGCAACTTGTGCACGACCTGCCACACGAACGCCGCGACCGGCGCACCGGTCATTACCGACAAGGGAGCCTGGGCCCCGCGTGTCGCCCAGGGGCTCGATACGCTGGTCAAGCACGCGACCGAGGGTTTCCAGGGCAAGGACGGCAAGCTGATGCCAGCCAAAGGGGGCAACCCGGCGCTGACCGACGCGCAGGTCAAGGCCACCGTCGAGTGGATGATCAGCCAGGTGAAATGACCGCAGGATGCGGTCATCCCGAGCAACACAGGGATGTGTGATGACACGGGATCCAGTTTTCATCCAGTAGCGAACTCATGCCGTGCATGACACGGAATGCAGTTTCAGCCGACAGATGAAGTCATCCCGTGCAGGGCGAACCGGGATTTGACCCAGGACGCATCGGATCGGTCTGACGCCTACCCAACTTCCCGGTCTGCGCGCAACTTGCGCGCGTATGCAGTCAGGTCCGGGAAAAACCGTGCAAACGCCTCATCGAGCGCGTCGGCACGGACCCACAACGCCGGTCCCGCCCCAGCCATCGGATTGGCATGGTGCAGGCGAGCACTGATCCCCGCGAGGACCTGTTCGATCGTTGCGCGTTGCGCGTAAGCGCCGAACAGCCCATGCATGCGGAAATAGCGAGCGAACCGATTCAGGTCGGCTGGCAGCCATGCAGCATGACGGTCGAGCAAATCGGCAGTGCGTGCCGAGAGCGCGTCGAGCGATTCGTCAGAGTGATGCGCCCACTCACGCGCCAGTACATGATCGAAGTAGATGTCGATCAGGATGCCGGCGTAACGGCGCAACGGCGAATCGAACAAAGCCCTCGCAGCGGCAACAACAGGATGGCTATCCGTATAGACATCTATGCGCCGGTGGAGGATCACACCATCGCGCACGCCCGCCGGCCAGGCCGAGTCGGGAGCGCCGCGCCAGAAGTCGCCGAGCAGGCCGCCGAGCAGCAGATCGTCGTTTGCGCCGGCAAGCAGGGCATGCGCGAGGTGGTTCAAGCCGTTTTCCGATACCGCGCGACGCAGATCCGCCGCGGTCGAGTATTATGCGCAGCCTCATGAGCAAAGTCCCCGCCCAGGCCCCACCGGTGTTCAGCGAACTGCCCAAGCTGCTGCTGCCGGGCCCCGCCGGCGTGATCGAAGCCGCCACGGCGCTGCCCGCTGCCGCCGACGCGCGTCCGGGCACGGCAATCATCTGCCACCCGCATTCGCAGCAGGGCGGCACGATGCACAACAAAGTCGTCACCATTATCGAGCGTTCGTTGCGTGAGTTGGGCCTGGCGACGGTCACGTTCAACTTTCGCGGGGTCGGCGAATCGAGCGGGACGTTCGATGATGGCCGCGGCGAAACCGACGATCTGCTCGCGGTTGCCGACTGGGTAAGGCAGGTTCGCGCCGACGAGGTGCTGTGGCTGGCCGGCTTTTCGTTCGGCAGCTACGTCGCGGCACGCGCGGCGGCGCAGCTGCCGTTGCGCCAGCTGATCAGCATTGCGCCGCCGGTCGGTCGCTGGGACTTCGCCGCGCTCGCCGCGCCGGCCTGCCCGTGGCTGATCGTCCAGGGAGAAGCCGACGAGGTCGTCGATCCCGAAGCGGTGTATGCCTTTGCCGCTGCGCAGAAGGCGCCGCCGACGCTGGTGCGCCTGCCGGAAACCGGACATTTCTTCCATCGTCGGCTGATGGACCTGCGCGGCGTCATCAAGAACGCGGTGCGTGCCAATCTTCCGGCCGCGACCGGCGCACGCGGCTGAGGGCATGATCGAACCGCAAGCGGCACACGGCGCGGCGCTGCCGAGCGACCGCTATGCGCTCGGGGTCGCGCAGCGGCGCTGGGAGGACGACGACGCACAACGCGGTGTATTGGCCGAACTCGACCGCATCCAGAGGGAATTGATCGATGCCGAGGCCGCACGCGAACCGCACTGGTGGCAGCCATGGGCCCGGCCGACACGTCCGGTGCGGGGGCTTTACCTGTGGGGCGCCGTCGGACGCGGCAAGACGTTTCTGGTCGACCTGCTGTTCCAGTCCCTCCCGATGCATTCTGAAACTCCGAACAAATCCAGCGCACTCGTTCGCCGCCCCGGAAAACTGCGCCTGCACTTCCATCGCTTCATGGGGCGCGTCCACGCCGAGCTGCGCAAGCTCGAAGGCCACAGCGATCCGCTGCGCGATGTCGCCGCGCACTTCGCGGCGCAGGCACGCGTGTTGTGCCTCGACGAATTCTTCGTCACGGATATCGGCGACGCGATGATCCTGTCCGGCCTGCTGCAGCATCTGTTCGAGCGCGGCACGACGCTGGTCACGACGTCGAACATCGAGCCCGCCCAGTTGTATCGCGACGGCCTGCAGCGCGCCGGGTTCCTGCCGGCGATTGCGCAGCTGCAACAGCACTGCCGCGTCATCGAACTGCTTGCTGCGCAGGACTATCGCCTGCGCGAGCTGAGCCGTGCCGGTGTGTATTTCACGCCACCCGGCGCTGTCGCCGAACGCGCACTCGACGCCTGCTTCGAGCGCATCGCGCCCGGTATGCGCCGACCCGAGGCCGAGATCGAGGTGAACGGCCGCGGCATCGCAGTCAAGCGCCGCGCCGACGGCGTGATCTGGTTCGCGTTCGATGCATTGTGCGAGGGTCCGCGCTCGGTCGCCGACTACATCGAACTGGCGCAGAGCTTCAATACGGTATTGATTTCCGGCGTCCCGCAATTTTCTCCACAAATGGAGGATGCAGCGCGGCGCTTCATCGACCTGGTCGACGAGTTTTACGATCGCGGCGTCAATCTCGTGTTGTCGGCCGCCGCGCCGATCGTCGAGTTGTACGACGGCGAGCGGCTGCGCGCCGAATTCGCGCGCACACAGTCACGGCTCATCGAGATGCAGAGTTCCGACTACCTGGCGCGCGCGCATCGCCACTGACGACCGCGCGACTTGCGCAACCTTGAAAGCTGCCGGCGGCGCCCCAAGAGCAGAAAGCCGTCCCGCGGAGAGATGACCATGCGCACGCGCGAACTCGGCCGCAGCGGCCTGCACGTATCGCAGATCGGCCTCGGTTGCATGGGCATGAGCGAGTTCTATGGCGTGCGCGACGACGACGAGTCGATGGCGACGATCCAAGCCGCGCTCGACGCCGGCGTCACGCTGCTCGACACCGCCGACGTCTATGGCCCGTTCACCAACGAACAGCTCGTCGGCAATGCGATCAAGGGCCGCCGCGAGGAGGTCGTGCTCGCGACCAAGTTTGGTTTCCAGCGCGATCCGGCCGAGCCGTCGCGGCGCGTGATCAACGGCCAGCCGGCCTACGTGCACGCTGCCTGCGACGCAAGCCTCAGGCGCCTCGACGTCGACGTCATCGACCTGTACTACCTGCACCGTGTCGATGCGGACGTACCGATCGAGGAAACGGTCGGCGCGATGGCCGACCTCAGGCGCGCCGGCAAGGTGCGCCACCTGGGCTTGTCCGAGGTCGCGCCGGCCACGCTGCGTCGCGCCTGCGCCGAGCACCCGATCACCGCGCTGCAGAGCGAATACTCGCTGTGGACGCGCGAGCCCGAGGATGGCGTGCTTGACGTCTGCCGTGAACTCGGTGTCGGCTTCGTCGCCTACAGCCCGCTCGGCCGCGGCTTCCTGACCGGCGAGATCCGCCGCTTCGAGGATTTCACCGAGGATGATTACCGGCGTCACCATCCGCGCTTCCAAGGCGACAACTTCGCGCACAATCTCGCGCTCGCCGACCGCGTAGGCGAACTGGCGGCGGCCAAGGGCTGCAGTGCGGCACAACTGGCGCTGGCCTGGGTGCTCGCACAAGGCGATGATATCGTGCCGATTCCGGGCACCAAGCGACGCAAGTACCTCGAGCAAAATACCGGCGCGACGGACCTGGTGTTGAGCGGAGCCGAACGGGCGGCTCTTGACGCAGCGTTTCCGCGCCGCGTCGCTGCCGGCGCGCGCTACCCGGAGTCGATGCTGCGCCTGAGCGGCCGCTGAGCACGTTCTGGCGCGCGGCAACGTGACGTTCGGCCCATGCGAAAAAAACGCCTGCGCAATTAATTTATACTATGCAGTTCATTATTCGCTCCCGCGATTTCGGGGAAGTGCTGTTGCGACCGACCGCACCGGGCCGTGTCGAAACAGGGCCCGGCCAAACGACGGACAAGAAGAATCCACGGAGAACCCGCACATGAAGTCGCCGTATCTGCCTTCGCTGTTGGCCGCCGCAATGCTCGCGGTCGCTGCCTGCAGCAAGGGACCGCAACAGCCGCCGCAGATGCCGCCGCCGGAAGTCGGTGTGGTCGAAGCCAAGGCGCAGTCGATCCCGCTGACCCGCAATCTGGTCGGCCGCCTGTCCGCGACACGCACGGCGGACGTGCGCGCGCGCGTCGCCGGCGTGCTGCAAAAGCGCGTCTATACCGAAGGCACCGACGTCAAGGAAGGCCAGGTGCTGTTCCAGATCGATCCGGCGCCATTGCAGGCGGCGTTGAATGCGCAGCTGGCCAATCTCGCTGCAGCACAGGCCACTGCCCAGAACAACCACGTCGCCGCCGAGCGCGCCCGCTCGGTCGCGAGCAAGGGCCTGTTGTCGAAGACCGATCTGGACAATGCCGATGCTGCCGAACGCACCAGTGCTGCGGCGGTCAAGCAGGCCCAGGCCAACGTCGACAGCGCGAAGATCAATCTCGGCTATGCCAGTGTGACCGCGCCGATCAGCGGGCGCGCCGGACAGCAACAGGTTACCGAAGGTGCGCTGGTCGGCCAGGGTGAGGCGACGTTGCTGACCTCGATCTTCCAGCTCGATCCGATCTACGTGAATTTCAGCCAGGCGGTCGGCGAACTCGACCAGCTGCAACGCGCGCAAGCCAGCGGCGCCGTCACGCTCGACGGCCAGAACAAGGCCAAGGTTGAACTGGTGTTGCCCGACGGTACCCCGTACGGACAGCCCGGCACGCTCGATTTCTCGGACATTGCCGTCGATGCGTCGACCGGCGCGGTGAACCTGCGCGGCATCGTGCCGAATCCCGACCACAAGCTGCTGCCGGGAATGTACGTCAGCGTGCGCCTGACCCTCGGCGAACTGCAGCACGCGTATCTGGTGCCGCAGGCCGGTGTGCTGCGCGACGGCAAGGGCCCGTACGTCTTCGTCGTCGGCAAGGACGGCAAGGTCGTGATCAAGCGCGTCAAGACCGACGCCCAGCAGGCGGACAGCTGGATCGTCACCGACGGCGTGGCCGACGGCGACCAGATCGTGGTTTCCGGCGTGCAGAGGGTCAAGCCCGACGCACAGGCCAAGGCGACGCCGTGGCAGCCGAACGGCGACGCCGCCAAGCCGCCCGCGGCGGCCGCTCCGGCCGGCGGCGACAAGCACTAGAGGACAACCAATCGCCAGTCGCCGGCACATCCCGCCGGCGCGAAGCGACTACCGACCACCGACCACCGACAGCCGGCAAAACGCCAACCGCCGACCCACTTCTTCGAGCCGACACCATGCCGAATTTCTTCATCGATCGCCCGATTTTCGCCTGGGTCATCGCGATCCTGATCCTGCTCGGCGGCGCCATTGCGATCACCACGCTCGGCATCGAGTCGTATCCGTCGATCGCGCCGCCGCAGGTCGTCGTCAGCGCCAACTATCCCGGCGCCGACGCCGGGACCGTCGAGAAGACCGTTACCCAGGTCATCGAACAGCAGCTGACCGGCATCGACCATCTGATGTACTTCAGTTCGACCTCGAGCGCGAACGGCGGTTCGTCGGTGACGCTGACGTTCGAGCCCGGCACCAATCCGGACATCGCCCAGGTGCAGACGCAGAACAAGGTCGCGCTGGCGACGCCGCGGCTGCCGACCGAGGTCACCCAGCAGGGCGTGACGACGGTCAAGTCCAACCCGGACTTCCTGATGTTCTTTGCACTGAAGTCCGACGACGGACGCATGAATTCGTACGAGCTCAACAATCTCGTGTCGTCGAGCGTGATCGACCAGATCGCGCGCCTGCAGGGTGTCGGCAACACGTTCCAGGTCGGCTCCGAATACGCGATGCGCATCTGGCTCGATCCGGACAAGCTGCACGGCTACGGCATGTCCGCCGCGCAGGCGCTCGCAGCGGTGCAGGCGCAGAACGTCCAGGTCGCGGCCGGCTCGATCGGCTCGGAACCGTCCCTGCCCGGTGTCGGCTTCACCGCAACAGTGCGCGCCGAGGGTCGCTTCACCTCGCCGCAGCAGTTCGAGAACATCATCCTGCTCGCCAACAACGACGGCACTGCGGTGCGGCTCAAGGATGTCGCCCGTGTCGAACTCGGCCCGTACAGCTACGGCCAGCGCGTCATGTATAACGGCCAGCCGGTCGCCGGTGTCGGCGTGCAGCTGGTGAGCGGCGCCAACGCGCTCAACGTCGCCGAACAGGTGCGCGCGAAGCTCGATGAGCTGAAGGCGACGTTTCCGCCCGGCGTATCGACCTTCGTGCCGTACGACTCGACGCAGTTCATTCGCACCTCGATCGAGGAAGTCGTCAAGACCCTGCTCGCGGCGATCGTCCTGGTGTTCCTGGTCATGCTGCTGTTCCTGCAGAACTTCCGTGCCACGATCATCGCGACGATGGTCATCCCGGTCGCGCTGATGGGCGGCTTTCTCGGCATGTGGGCGGTCGGCTTCACGATCAACCAGCTGAGCCTGTTCGGCATGGTCCTGGCCATCGGCATCGTCGTCGACGATGCGATCGTCGTGATCGAGAACGTCGAGCGCATCATGCGCGAGGAAGGGCTCGGACCGAAGGAAGCCACGCGCAAGGCGATGCAGCAGATTTCCGGCGCGGTCGTCGCGATCGCCGTCGTGCTGATGGCGGTGTTCGTGCCGAGCGCGATGCAGTCCGGCTCCGTCGGCGCGATCTACCGCCAGTTCGCGCTGACGATCGCGTTGTCGACCGGCTTCTCGGCGTTCCTTGCGCTGATGTTCACTCCGGCGCTGTGCGCGACGATCATCAAGCCGGTGCATGAGGGCCGGAAGAATTTTGTATTCACCTGGTTCAACCGCATGTTCGAGTGGACGCGCAACACGTACACGGGAAACATCCGCGGCGCAATCCGCCATGTGCCGAGCTGGATGGGCTTCTTCGCCGTCGTCGTGCTGGCGTGCGCGTTCATGTTCATCACGTTGCCGAGGAGCTTCGTGCCGGAGGAAGACCAGGGTTACGCGCTTGCCGTCGTCGCCCTGCCGTCCGGCGCGACGATCGCGCGCACCAACGCAGTCATGGACAAGGTCGCGTCGATCATCCGCAGCAACGAGGAAGTCCTCGCCACGTTCGCGCTCAGTGGATTCAGCTTCGTCGGCAGCGGCGAGAACGTCGGCATGGCGTTTGTCCGCCTCAAACCATGGGGCGAACGCAAGGCCACGGCACCGCAGCTGATCCAGCGTCTGCAGGGCCAGCTTTTCGGCGGCGTCCGCGACGGCATGGTGTTCGTCGTCAACCTGCCGACGATCCGCGGCCTCGGCCGCTTCGGCGGCTTCGACATGTACCTGCAGGACCGCAACGGCCAGGGCCACGACGCACTGATCAATGCCCAGAACACGCTGCTCGGCAACGCGGCCAAGCACGCCGATACACTGGTCGGCGTCCGGCCGAACGGGCTGGAGGACGCGCCGCAGCTCGACATGAAGGTCGATCGGGTGCAGGCGCAGTCGATGGGCCTTTCGCTGACAGACGTCTATACGGCCATTCGCCTGATGCTGGCGCCGGTCTACGTCGACGATTTCGTCTACGGCGGCCGCGTGCTGCGCGTCAACATGCAGGCCGATGCGGCGTTTCGCGCGAATCCCGACGCACTCAGCCACTTCTACGTGCCGAGCCGCAATGCCGGCGTCGCAGGCGCTGCCACGACAGTGCCGGGCACGGCCGCCGGCGTGTCTTCCACCGTCGGCGCGTCGATGATTCCACTGTCGAACGTCGTGCAGACGTCGTGGAAGATGGGCTCGCCGAGCCTGGTGCGCTACAACGGCTACGAAGCGATCGACATCGTCGGCGGCAACACGCCGAGCAAGAGCACCGGCGAGGCGATGGATCTGATGCAGGATCTGGTCAAGCAATTGCCGCCCGGCTTCGGTTCCGAATGGACCGGCCAGTCGTTGCAGGAAATCATCGCTGGCAGCCAGGCGCCGATGCTGATCACGCTGTCGATCGTCGTCGTGTTCCTGTGCCTGGCGGCACTGTACGAGAGCTGGTCGATTCCGGTTGCGGTCATGCTCGTCGTTCCGCTCGGTCTGACCGGCATGCTCGTGCTCACCTGGATTCGGCACTGGTTCGATCCGAACCTGACGAACGATGTCTACTTCAAGGTCGGCCTGCTGACGATCATCGGCCTGGCCGCAAAGAACGCGATCCTGATCGTCGAATTCGCAGTCTCCGAACAACGCGCCGGTCGCAAGCTCGGCACCGCCGTGGTCGACGCCGCACGGCTGCGCCTGCGGCCGATCCTGATGACCTCGTTCTGTTTCATCCTCGGCGTGCTTCCGTTGGCGATCTCGACCGGCGCCGGCGCGAATGCGCGCCATGCCATCGGCACCGGCGTCATCGGCGGCATGATCTTCGCGACGTTCCTCGGCGTGCTGCTGATTCCGGTCTTCTACGTCAGCGTACGCCGCCTGCTCGGCGACAAGCTCGAGCCGGTCGAGGAAACCTTGGCGGCGACGCGGGATCCAAACGTGCATGACTAAGGTGCCGGCAGCATCGGGCCTTGTTTTTGAACGCGGATTGACGCGGATTGACACGAATAAACGCGGATAGAGCAAGAAGCTCTTCAAGGAAACATTTTGCTCTATCCGCGTGGTTGGCCTGCCAATCCGCGTCATCCGCGTTGAAAAATCAGCCTGGCAGGAAACCGGGTGCCTTGTTCCTGCCGAAAAGCGCCAACCGGTTACAATAGCCGGCACACGACCGGCCGGCTGCCGGCGCCCAGAACATTTGACCGGAAGCATCCCATGACCGAACCCAACCTCGCGCCGCCGGCCGGCGGTGCCAAGATCACGATCGCCGACGGCAAGCTCACCGTGCCGAACAATCCGATCGTGCCATTCATCGAAGGCGACGGCACCGGCCGAGACATCTGGCGCGCCTCGGTGCGCGTGTTCGATGCGGTCGTGGAAAAAGTATACAAAGGCCAGCGCAAGATTCACTGGATGGAAGTCTACGCCGGCGAGAAAGCGTTCAAGCAGTTCAATTCCTGGCTGCCGGATGCCACTGTCAGCGCCTGCCGCGACTACCTCGTCTCGATCAAGGGCCCGCTGACGACGCCGATCGGTGGCGGCATCCGCTCGCTCAATGTCGCGCTGCGCCAGATGCTCGATCTGTACGTGTGCCTGCGCCCGGTGCGCTGGTTCAAGGGCGTGCCGTCGCCGGTCAAGGCGCCGGAAAAAGTCGAGATGGTGATCTTCCGCGAGAACTGCGAGGACATCTACGCCGGCATCGAATTCGAGCAGGGCAGCGATGCCAACAAGAAGTTTCTCGAGTTGCTCAAGGCGAACTTCCCGAAGGAATACGGCAAGATCCGTTTTCCCGAATCGTCGGGCATCGGCATCAAGCCGGTGTCGAAGGACGGCTCCGAGCGCCTGATCCGTTCGGCGATCGAGTACGCGATCGCCAACAAGCGCAAGTCGGTGACGCTGGTGCACAAGGGCAACATCATGAAGTTCACGGAGGGCGCGTTCCGCAACTGGGGCTACGCGCTGGCCGAGCGCGAGTTCGGCGAGCAGGTGTATACATGGGAACAATGGGAAAAGACCAAGGCGGGGAACGGCGAGGCGGCGGCCAACGCCGAGCAGAAGGCGGCGCTGGCAAGCGGCAGGATCCTGATCAAGGACGCGATCGCCGACATCACGCTGCAACAAGTGCTGACGCGACCCGAGGAATTCGACGTGATCGCGACGCTGAACCTCAATGGCGACTACCTTTCCGACGCGCTCGCCGCGCAAGTCGGTGGCATCGGCATCGCGCCGGGCGGCAACATCAATTACCTGACCGGGCATGCCGTGTTCGAAGCCACGCACGGCACCGCGCCGAAATACGCCGACCTGGACAAGGTCAATCCGGGTTCGGTGATCCTGTCCGGCGAGATGATGCTGCGCTACATGGGCTGGACCGAGGCCGCCGATGCGATCATCCGCGCGATGGACGTGGCCATCGGCAACAAGACGGTGACCTACGATTTCGCGCGCCTGATGGACGGTGCGAAAGAGGTCAAGTGCTCCGAATTCGCCGACGAGCTGATTCGCGCCATCTGAGCTGGGTCGTTCGGCCGGGCGAAGCGATCACGGCCACCTGACCGGTCCGGGCTTGCAGCGCCGGATCGCCAGATAGTAGAAGGACCGCACCACGAAGCCTGCCAGGAACACAGCGCGCGCACGCGCGTCGAGTTTTTTCCTGCGCGTGCGTCGTTGCTTGCGTTTCATGGCGGAATTGGCCGCCGCGCGTGGACCGACGACGGTCACGCACCCGCTCGGCCCGAGCCCGTCGATGCCGTCTCCCGGCGAAGAACCGAGGCCTGACTCGCGGGCGTTCATTGGCAGGCCGCCTGCGCAGTCCGCAGGTGTTGCTTGCGACCTGCGATGCGACCGGCGCCATCAATCGGCTTCGCCGTCACGTCAGCTGGTGCGGTGCGTGTCGCGTCGCCGGCCCGAAGGTAGCCGCCGTTGAACAACTGTCCCTGCGCCAGGCGCTGCAGATGGGTCCAGAAAGCAGTCATCTCCAAGCCTCCTCGTTTTGATGAGCGAACAACATAGTCTTGCCTGCGCGCGCAAAAAAGCGATACTTTTGCAAGCCAGAGTTGAATTTCGCTCAACACCCAGCCGCCGCCATGAGCAGACCACCCCTGCATGCACTGCAAGCCTTCGTAGCAATCGCGCGGTCGCGCAACCTGACCCGTGCGGCGGCGCAGCTGAACCTCACGGTCAGCGCGCTGAGCCATCAGATGCGCGCACTCGAGCAGCGCCTGAACCAGCGCCTGCTGTTGCGCGGCCCGCGCGGCGTGACGCTGACGCCGCATGGCGAGCGCCTGCTCGAATCGATCGCCCCGCACATCGACGGCATCGAACACGTGTTCGTGCGCCTGCGCGAGCGCAATGCCGATGCGCTGACGATCAGCGCGCTGCCGCTGTTCTCGTCGAGCTGGCTGATGCCGCGCCTGCCGGCGTTCATGGCGAGCCATCCGGGCCTCGAGTTCAATCTGCAGACCAGCGTGACGCTGGTCGACTTCGAGCGCGAGCCCGTCGACGCCGCGCTGCGCCTCGGCAGCGGCCAGTGGCCGGGGCTCACCGCCGAGCACCTGTTCGACGAATGGATCGTGCCGATGGCGAGTCCGAAACTCGTCGCCGGCCGGCGCAAGCCGAAGCCCGGCGAGATGGCGAGCTGGCCGCTGATCGGCGAATCGGACGACGACAACGCGCGCTGGCGTCGCTGGTTTGCTCAGTTCGGCGGCTCGCCGCCGAAGCGCTACGCGGCGAGCTTCACCGAGGCCGAGCTTCTGCACCGCGCCGCCGCCGAAGGCATGGGCATCGTGCTCGGGCGCCTGATCCTGGCCAAGCCGCTGGTCGACAACGGCACTCTTGTCGTGCTGACCGATCAGCGCATGCCGGCGGGCTACGGCCATTACCTGGTTTATCCGCAGCGTTCGGCCGAGCATGCGCCGCTGCTCGCCTTCCGCGACTGGCTACATCCGGAGATCCGCAAGTACCTCAGCGCCGAACGCATCCACGCCCGGCGCAAGGGAAAAGCTCTTTGAACGCGGATTGCGCGGATCAACAAGAGGCATTGAACGCGGATTACGCGGATCAAGAAAAAGTCTTTGACGCGGATTACGCGGATTACGCGGATGGGCCTGAATCGACGGTTCACGGTCCATCCGAGCAATTCGCTCTTCATCCGCGTTGATCTGCGTTCAAGGCTCTTCTCTTTCTTCTGCGGGATCCGCGAACGGTCCTGCGTGCATCAAGGAAAGGTCATGTACGCGGATCAACGCGGATAGTGCGTGGATCACAGGTTCACCGCTCTATCCACGCGATTTTGCTTTTGATCCGCGCAATCCGCGCTCCAAGGCTCTTCTCTTTGCCCGCGTAATCCGCGTTCCAGTCTCTCGTTTGGGTTTTCGCCTAAACTGCGTGCATGAGCAGCGTCGCGGCACCGGTGCAGCGCGAGGTCGACAAGGCCCTGGTCGAAGTCTGCGCGCGCGAGCTGCGTGCCGGATTTGCCGACTACCACGCGCGTTTCAGCGCGATCACGCAGCGCGCGCAGCGGCGTTTCGAGACGCGCGACTGGCGGGGCGCACAGAGCGACACCAGCGAGCGCATCGAATTGTACGAGCGCTGCATCGGCGAGATGGCCGAACGCATCGAGCGCATGCTCGGTGCCGTGCCGTCCGATCGCGCGCTGTGGGGCGCGGTGCGCGATGCCTACGCCGCGGCGATCGCCGGCCTGCTCGACCAGGAGCTGTACATGACCTGGTTCAACACGCTGGCGCGGCGTTTCTTCCGCATCCGAGGTGTCGATGCGTCGATCGAGTTCGTCGCGCTCGACATCGATCCGACCGACCGCATCACGCATCCGGTAGCGCGCCACAGCTATGCGGTCTGGGGCAACCTGCCGCGCATCTGCCAGAAGATCCTCGACGACTACCCGTTCAAGGCGCCGTATGCGCATGCCGGTCTGTGCGCGATGCGCCTGGCCGACGCACTGACGCGCCGCCTCGCCGCCTGGGGTGAAGAACCGGTGCGCGCGGTCGAACTGCTCGAAACGGTGTTCTATCGTGAACGCCGCGCCTACCTGGTCGGACGCATCTTCGGCGTCGAGCAGGTCGTGCCGCTGGTGGTCGCGCTGGTGCACGACGGCGACGGCATCCGCGCCGACGCGGTACTGATCGAGCGCGTCAACGTCGCCCAGATCTTCGGCTACACGCGCAGCTACCTGCACGCCGACCTGGCCACGGTCGGCGACGCGATCGTGTTCCTGCACACGCTGCTGCCGAACAAGCCGGTCGACGAGATCTACACCGTGCTCGGTCGCGCCAAGCAGGGCAAGACCGAGCGCTACCGGCACTTCTTCCGTCATCTGGCGACCGATCCCGACGAACAGTTCGTGCACGCCGACGGCGTACGCGGCATGGTCATGCTGGTGTTCACGCTGCCCGGCCACCCGCTCGTGTTCAAGCTGATCCGTGACCGCTTCGCCTACCCGAAGGATGCGGCGCGCGAGGAAGTCATGGCGAAATACCACCTCGTGTTCCACCACGATCGCGCCGGCCGCCTGATCGACGCGCAGGAATTCCGCTTCCTGCGCTTTCCACGGTCGCGCTTCGCCCCGGCACTGCTCGCGGAGCTGCTCGGCGAATGCCACGCCAGCGCCTATGCCGACGGCGACGACATCGTCATCGCCCATTGCTACGTCGAACGCCGCCTGCGGCCGCTCGACCTGTACGTGCGCGAAAACTCCGAGGCCCTCTCGATCAAGGCGATTCTTGACTACGGCCAGGCGATCAAGGATCTCGCGCGCAACAACATCTTCCCGGGCGACCTGCTGTTCAAGAATTTCGGCCTGACGCGGCACGGCCGTGCGATCTTCTACGATTATGACGAGCTGTGTCTGGTCACCGACTGCCGTTTCCGCGAGCTGCCGGACAGCGACGAGACGACGCCGGGCCTCGATACCTACTACGTCGGTCCGCACGATGTGTTCCCGGAGCAGTTCCCGAGCTTCCTCGGCGTTGAACCGGTCTTGCGTGATGCGCTGGTCCGCGCGCACGGCGAAATTTTCGACGTGCGCTGGTGGACGCGCCTGCAACAGCAGCTGCGCGCCGGCGAGACTCTCGACGTGCCGCCGTATCCGGATGCCCTACGGCTGCCGTCGTGGCCCGGCGGCAGCGCCGTGGCGGTATAATCGCGCCCAGATCCTCGTCCAAGTGACCCCGCCCCAAAAACAAGGCAGATTCCGATGAAGAAGCTCATCCTCGGCGCGTCGATCGCGCTCGTACTCGCCGCCTGTGGCAATTCGCAGCAGCCGGCGCCTGCCAACAGCAACATCACCGCGGCGCCGAAGCCGGCCAACGACCAGCCGGCACAGCCGCCGCCGCCGCAGAGTGCCGAGCAACCGTTTGCGCAGAAGCTCGACATGGTGCTGGCCGGTGCCTGGCGTTCGGACGGCAACAAGGCACGTGACAAGTACCGCCATCCGAAGGAGACGCTAGAGTTCTTCGGCCTGAAGCCCGGCATGACCCTGATCGAGTTGACTCCGGGCGGTGGCTGGTACGCCGAGGTGCTCGCGCCGCTGATGAAGGGCAGTGGCAACTACGTCGCTGCGATCGTTACGCCGAAAAAGAAGGAAGGTGAAGATGCGCAGGACATGGACGCACTGAGCAAGAAGTTTGCCGGCGATTCCACCGAGTACGGCGACGCAAAGGTCGAGCAGTTCGACGTCAACGCGCCGAATCTCGGCGCGCCCGGCTCGGCTGATATGGTCGTCACGTTCCGCAACGTGCACAACTGGGTCATGGGCGATGCGGCACCCGGCATGTTCAAGGCCATTTTCGACGTGCTCAAGCCGGGCGGCGTGCTCGGCGTGACCGATCATCGCGCGGCGCCGGGGGCCGATCTGGAAAAGATCAAGCAGTCCGGATATCTGCCGGAAGATTTCGTGATCAAGCTCGCCACCGACGCCGGCTTCGAGCTCGATGCCAAAAGCGAGATCAACGCCAATCCGAAGGACACCAAGGACTACGCCGAAGGCGTCTGGACACTGCCGCCCTCGCTCACCCTGAAAGACAAGGACCGGGACAAATACCTGGCGATCGGCGAGTCGGACCGCATGACCCTGCGCTTCGTCAAGCCGGGCGGCGACCAGATCTTCAAGTCGGCCGAACCGGCCAAGAGCGACGCAAAAAACTGACCGGTGAAGTTGCGCGCATGAGCGGACGGCCGCCCGGTGCGGCCGTTCGCGTCTTCGGACGACCGCGATGCTGATTCGCGCTGAACAAACCGTACGGTGTGCTCTGCCAATTCACCGATCGCGGCGGCGGCCCGCGCACGCTGGTCGACTTCGTCAACGTCGCAAACGTCTATCCGGCAGGGCTCCTGGATTTCGATTCGGAAGGGCTGCTGCTGACCGACGACGGCGCGCTGGCGCACCGCCTGACGGATCCTGGACGCGCCACTGGACCTGTCTCGTGCAGGCCGCAGTTGCGCCGGATCATGCGCAATTGTGCCAATTGCAACAAGGTGTACTTTTGAACGACGGTCCAACCCTGCGGGCAAGGAGCCGTCTCGTGGCGCGGCCGCCGAACTGGCTATGGCCGCGCGACCCGCCGGTGCGTGCCCCCGGTGTAATGCGATGCGTAAGAGAATAGAGGTTGGGTAAGTTGCTCGCGAGCGAGGCTTTGAAGCCCCGTCCCCCAAGCATGCTTGGGGACAGGGCTGGGTGAGGGAAGGCAATTGGCATTGCATAGACGTGTTCGAATTGCGAGGCCTCTCCCCTCACCCCAACCCCCTCCCCCAACTGCCGTCGGGGAGAGGAAGTCGGACTGTCGCGATCCGATCAACGTTGAGCAACCCGGACCTGCAATGAGCACATTCAAGGATCACTTCTCCGGCCACGCCGACATCTACCGCGAAGCCCGGCCGACTTACCCGCCGGCGTTGTTCGTCTGGCTAGCACAACAGGCCCCCGACCGCGACCTGGCGTGGGACGCCGGCTGCGGCAACGGCCAGGCCAGCGTAGCGCTCGCGGATCATTTTGCGCAGGTGATCGGCACCGACCCGAGCGCGAACCAGATCGCCGCGGCTGAGCCGCGCGCGAACGTCGAGTACCGCGTCGAACCGGCCGAGCAGCCGACACTCGCCGCAGGCAGCGCCAGTCTGGCCACGGTCGCGCAAGCCTTGCACTGGCTCGACCATGCGCGCTTCAACGAGCAGGTCAAGCGCGTGCTCAAGCCCCGCGGCGTGCTGGCGGTGTGGGCCTACGCGCACTGCGACGTCGACAACGCCGCGATCGATCGGGCCATCACACGCCTGTATGTCGACCTCACCGGTCCGTACTGGCCGGCCGAACGCAGCCTCGTCGAAACCGGGTACCGCACGATCCCGTTTCCCTTTGTGGAAATTGCAGCACCGGCCTTTCCGATGATCGCGCCGTGGACCGTCGACCACCTGCTTGCCTATCTGCGTTCGTGGTCGGCGACGCAACGCTACATCAAGGCCAACGGCGCAGACCCGGTTGCGCTGGTCGAGCCCGACGTTCGCGCCGCCTGGGGCGATTCTGCCAAAGTCCGCGAGGTACGCTGGCAATTCCACCTGCGCGTCGGCCGTGTCTGAAGCGTCGCCAGGTCGTTGGGACGACGTAAGGGCTTCGTCATAGAGCCGCGAACAGCCCTCTCGCATCGGGGGAGGGGCCGGATCCTGTCGGCGTCGTGGCAACGAAACCGGTGGGCCGGGTTGAGCGAACGCGAAGCCCAGCGCGGGTACGTCGGCTTGCCAGCGATACGGTTGCAACCGCTGGGATTCGCTGTGCTCAGCCCAGCCAACGCCGAGGCGCTCAGCTCAGCCGGCGTCGATCAGTCTCAAGGATTGCTGCGCTCAACCCCGCCCCAAGATCTACTGATCCGCGTATCCATGTTGATGCGCGTCATGCGTTGCATTACCGGTTCGTCAGCTGAATCTCGATGCGCCGGTTTTTCGCATAGGCGCTTTCGCTGTCGGCCGCATCGAGCGGCTGGAACTGGCCGAAGCCGTTCGCCGACAGATGCGGCGCCGGGATGCCCTGGACGACGAGATACTTGACGATCGCGACGGCGCGCGCGGTCGACAACTCCCAGTTCGACGGAAATTCGGCGGTGTGGATCGCGCGCTTGTCGGTATGGCCGTCGATGCGCAGCACCCAGTCGAGGTTCGATGGAATCTCCGCAGCGACTTCATTCAACGTCGCGGCAAGCTTGCCGAGGCTGACTTGCGCAGACGGATTCAACTCGGCCGACGCGCTATCGAACAGGATATCGGTCGGCACGACGAAACGGTCGCCGACGATGCGGATATCGGCGCGATTGCCTAGCGCGATGCGCAGCTTGCCGAAGAATTCCGAGCGGTATTTTTCCAACTCGCCAACCTTGTTCGCGAGTGCGAGGTTCAGCTGCGCGCCGAGGTCGGTGATTTTCTTGTCCTTGTCCTTCACGTTGGCGTTCGAGACGTCGAGCGCCGCCGACAGCTTCGCAAGCTGATCGCGCACGGCGGCCAGCTGGCGATTGAGCAGTTCGACCTGCGCCGCCGACTTCGCATTGAGGTCGGTCGCTGCGACAAGATCTTTCTTCGACGTGTCGAGCTGGCCCGACAGCGCCGCAACCTGCTGCTCGAGCTGCGCCTTCAGCTCGCTCAGCGCAGCGATATCGGCGTTGAGCTTCGTCGCTTCGGCTTGTGCGGCGTCGAGTTGCGACTTGGCCGCATCGCGTTCATCAGCCGCGGAGCCGAGCGACGCCGACAGCTCCTTGACCTTCGCGTCGAGCGTGCGGCTGCTGTCCTGTGCGAGCGACAGCGTCTTCGCCAGTTGCGCGATCTGCGCATTCAAGTCGGCCAGCGCCTGGTTCTTGCCCGCGATCGTCTGCGACAGCACGAACTGGCCGATCGCGAACAGCAGCAATACGAACACCATGACCAGGATCAGCGACGACAGCGCATCGACGAATCCGGGCCAGATGTCGAGCGAGCGGCGGCGGCGGGCGATCGAGTTCATGGTTGGTACCGTGCGGATCGAGAGACAGAAAACCTTGAACGCGGACAAAGCGAATCAGAGCGCAACCTTGAACGCGGATTTACGCGGATGAACGCGGATCAGAGCGCATCAAGATAGAACCGCAACGGATCTGAACAGCCACTCGCTTATCCGCGCAAATCCGCGTTGATCCGCTCTCATCCGCGTTCAAGAAAGGCTCTTTTCAGAAACCGAAGAACGTTTACCGTCGACGGCAGCGGCAATCGTGCGCGACAGCAGGCGTAATTCGCCGCGCAGGTCTTCCGACAAACGCGTACCGTTCGGCGCGCTGGCCAGCGTCTTGAGCACGTTCTTCAATTCCTCCTGCGTCTCGGCCATGCCGCGAATTTCGCGCGACTCGCGCCCGAGCAAATCGGCCAGGCGCGCCAGTTGCGTGTTCAATTCGCCGAGTTGCTCGGTCGAGTGGCGGCGTTCGCGCTCGGACTCGGTCAACGCGCGCTGCATGCGTTCGAGTCCGTCGGCGGTCTGTTCGAGCAACGCCTGCACATAGGCCGGCACGCTGGCCTCGCCGTCGCCGTGCAGGCCGGCGGACGAAAGGCGGGTCATGCCTGACAGCCACTCTTCCAGCTCGTTGTAGAAGCGGTTCTGCGCATGCCCCGCCTGCAGGTCGAGAAAGCCGAGCACGAGCGAGCTGGCCAGGCCGAACAACGACGTCGAAAAGCTGGTCGACATTCCGGACAGCGGCTGCTTGAGGTTTTCCTTCAACTGATTGAACATCGCGGCTGGATCATTGCCGACACCGAGCGAACCGATAATCTCGGCGACCGACCGGATCGTCACCAGCAAACCCCAGAACGTGCCGAGCAATCCGAGGAAGATCGCCAGGCCGACGAGGTAGCGCGACAGGTCGCGCGATTCCTCGAGGCGCAAATACACGCTGTCGAGAATCGAACGCAGCGACGGCGTCGACAGCGTGACTTTGCCGCGTTCGCGCGCGCCGAGCATGCGCGCCATCGGCGCGAGCAGCTTCGGCCGCACCGACAGTGGCCGGTCCGGCGGCGAGCGCTTGTACGTTTCGATCCAGTCGACGTCGCTCGCCAGCAACAGCACCTGGCGGATGTTGACGAGAATGCCGCTCGCCAGCACGGCAAGAATGACACCGTTGAAGAACGGATTAGCCTGGAAATTCTGGATCAGCTGCCCGGCAAGCAGCGCGGCAAGCGCACCGACCACAATCAGAAAGCCGCCCATCCAGATCAGGGCTTGCGAAGGTTTGGTCATCTTCTAATTTCCGTCCGGCTGCTCGTTGGATGCGTCCAGCCTGTGACCCGTTGCATCGGACGATGGTTCCGCACCAACGTGGAGGAATGATGGCGCCGCTATGGTCGGTTGCGGACAAAATCAAGTCATCAGCATCGTCGTTGCGACAATGGGGTGCCCAAGCGCCACGCGCCTCCTCAGGCCGTTCGTCCTGAGCCGTGGCGCCGCACGCGCGAAGTCGAAGGATCTGCCGAAGTTTTCGATTTGGCCACGCTACGCTCGACGCGAACAGTCGGCGACGGCGATCGTCGGTCGAAGCAATGGGATTCTAAGTCCCGCGCGGCTTCGCCCGCGCCGTCGCCTTCGCCGACCACGGGTCATCGGGCCACGGATGGCGCGGATAACGACCCTTGAGCTCCTTCTTGACCTCGGGATACGTGCGCTCCCAGAACCCGCGCAGGTCCTGCGTGACCTGGATTGGTCGTTGTGCCGGCGACAGCAGATGCAGCACGACGGGCACGCGGCTCTTGGCAACGCGCGGCGTATCGGCGAGGCCGAACAATTCCTGCAGCTTGACCGCGAGGACCGGCGCCTTGCCGGCTTCGTACTGCAGGCGCTTTGAATTTCCGCTCCGCACGGCCAGCGACTCCGGCGCGAACTCGTCGACGGCACGGCGCTGCGCATAGTCGAGGCGCGCCGACAGCGCCTCGCCGAGCGCATTCGGCGTCAATGCATCGAGCCGCGTCTTGCCGGCCAGGTGCGGCGCGAGCCATTCCTCCATCGCCGCGAGCAACGCTTCGTCTCCGAGATCAGGCAGGCCCAGTTCGGGGCACACCGCACGCAGCAGCGCGACGCGTGCGCGCAAGGTGCGCGCGTGATCGCTCCACGGCAGCACATCGAGGCCGAGCTCGCGCACGGCGGCAAGCAGCGCCGGCAACGCGTCGTCCGCACGCGCCGGCACCACGCGGCGTTCGATCACGATCGCGGCGAAGCGCTGCTCCTCGAACGCCTCGACCGCGCGCGCGTCGCGGTTCCAGCGCACGACACGTTCGCGCGCGAAGCGCTGCGGAAAATCCCGCTCGAGCAAATCGGCGTCGAACGGCGCGGCCGACAGGATCAGGCTGTCGCGCTCTTCGAAGCGCAGGTCGAGCACGACCAGCCACGGCTCGCCGTACAGCTGAGACTTGTCGTGCAATCGCGCGCCGCGGCCGTTGCTCAGCGTGTAGCGGCGCGGGTTGCCTGGATCCTGGCGCGCGATGCGGTCGGGGAATGCGTGCATGAGGACGTCGCCGATGGCGAGGTTGTGAGCTTCAGCGGCGGCGGTTTTCGAGGGCTGAGGGCTGAGGGCCGAGGGCTGGGCGCGGCGAGGATGGCTGTCGTGCGGCGCGAATCTTCGGCGCCAGTGGTTCGCGACCAGATCGATCGCCGCCAGTGCACCGTTATCGGCGCCGCCGCTTCGCGCAGCGCGCGCACCATCGCGACGAAACGCCTGCAGGGCCGCATGCCGCTGGCCGAAATCATCGCTGCGACCGGCGTCGCCGCGCAATGGATTGCGCGCTTCGATCAAGGCGAGCAGATCGCACGCGAGGGGTTTCTGATCAGTGTCTGCGCGCAGCACCGCGGCGGCGAGCCGCGGCGGCGCGCCAGCGTCGAGCATGGCCCGGCCCAGTGCGCTGATGCGTTCGTCGGCATCGATTGCGCCGAGTGCCGCCAGCAGATCGCGCGCGCTTGCAATAGCGCCCGCCGGCGGCCGGTCGAGCCAGCGCAAATCGGGCGATCCCCACGCCGCGAGTTCGAGCGCGAGCGCGGACAAGTCGACCTGCGCAATTTCGGCGCGCCGTGATGGCTCGAGGCGCTGGCTCTGCGGCCACAGCCGATAGGCGATGCCGGCGGCGACACGACCGGCGCGGCCGGCGCGCTGGTCTGCGGACGCTTGCGATACGGCGACGGTTTCCAGCCGCGTGAATCCGGAGTTCGGATCAAGGCGGGGCTCGCGCGCCAGACCCAGATCGATCACCGAGCGGATGCCGGGTAACGTGACACTCGACTCGGCGACGTTCGTGGCGAGCACGATACGCCTTGTTCCGGGCGCCGCCGGTGCCAGCGCGGCGTGCTGTTCAGCCAGCGACAGTTCGCCGTGCAGCGGCACGATTTCAACTACGCAGGAGCGATTGCCGATTTTCCCCTCTCCCTGTGGGAGAAGGTGCCCCAACTCTTGCGCCTGCTGGCGCATCGCGAGTCGCGAGAATTTCGATGGCGCAAAGGGTGGGGCGGATGGGGGTCGGGGCCCGCCGGTTGTTCGCTCCACGGATATCGCTTCCGCAGCGGTATCACCGACCCTCACCCCTCCCTCTCTCCCGGTGGGAGAGGGGTTCAAGATGCCTGAGTCGAGGACGTTGCGCGCGCGGTCTATCTCTCGCCTTCCCGGCAGAAACACGAGTACATCACCCACTGTCTCGTCGAGTGCCTTGTCGACGACGCGGCGCAAATGGAATGGCCAGTCTTCGTTTGCCTTCGCCGCTGAGTATTCGATGCGCACCGGAAAGCTGCGGCCGGCGCTGGTCAGGCGCGGCGCGTCGAACCAGCGGGCGATGCGTTCGCCGTCGAGCGTTGCCGACATGATGATCAGGCGCAGGTCCGGCCGCAGCGAAGCCTGCACGTCGAGCGCCAGCGCAGCACCGAGGTCACCGTGCAGATGGCGCTCGTGGAATTCGTCGAACAGGATCGCGCCGACATCGGCAAGTTCCGGATCACCCTGAATCCGGCGTGTGAGTATGCCTTCGGTCACGACCTCGATGCGCGTGCGCGCGGATACCTTCGCTTCGAAGCGGATGCGGTATCCGACCGTCTCGCCAACCGCTTCGCCGCGTTGCGCCGCCATGAACTCGGCCGCTGCGCGAGCGGCGATGCGGCGCGGTTCGAGCACCAGGATCTTGCGCCCGCCAAGCCACGGCGCATCGAGCAGCGACGGCGGTACCTGCGTCGTCTTGCCGGCGCCGGGCGGCGCCTCGAGCACGAGGCGTGGATGCGCCTGCAGGCGCGCCAGCAAATCTGGCAACACCTCGGCGATCGGAAATGCGACGGGTCGATTCAATGAACTGCAAGCGGTGCTCAGAGGCCTGCAGTGTGCCGCATCCTCCGGATCGCCGCGACTCGGGCGGATTTTCCGCGCGGAACTTGTTGGGCCGGAAACGACGATCCCGCCACACGGCGGGATCGCGGTAACCGAGGAATTTGCGCGCTAGTCGCAGACGATGCTGTTGACGTTGGCGATGCGCAGCCAGCTTCGTGTGCCATTGCCGGTGGGCCCCTTCGGCGCATTGGCACTTGGACTTCCGTTGAATGTGAACACCATATGGGCGCAATCCGGAAAGCTGAAATTCACCGTGCCCCACTTCGTGAATCCGGCCGAGCTGCAGCCGACGCCGGCGAAGCAGCCTCCGGTCGGGTAGTACGTGTCGACGTTGCCGGTTGTGCGGTCGCCGATGTTGATCGTGCCTTGCGTATAGAGCCAGAACGGCAACCCATTCTGGTCGAAGGTGTACCAGGCCGCCGTGAAAGTACGCGTTGCGCCGTCGTTGTTGTCGAAGATCTGGGTCAGGATGCCCTCGCCGCCATGGTTCGGATCGAACCAGTTCGAGGTCATGTAGCCGCTGATCGGCAGTGCCAGCGCCGAGTCGGCGTAGTTTGCGTGATTGTAGGCCGGCACCGACCAGGTCGTGATCCGGTTCGAGTCGTCGAGATTGAAATTGTCGATCGTGAGCGTGAATGCCTGGTTGTAGTTGAACTGGGTGGTCTGGGAATCGAAGAAGTTCTCGAGTACGTAGACATCGCTGTTGAACAGCGGCGTCACCGGGTAGACCGCCGAAAAGAATGTGTTCGGATCGTCGGCATAGCGAACGTTGAGGGCATTGCCGTTCTGCGCAACCGAAATACCCGGCGTGGTCGGATAAGGCGTGCTGCCCTCGCTTGCCGATCGATCGAATTCAAGCAGGACTGCCGACTGGTAGACGATGTTGTTGCTGCTGTCGAAGCCGTTGCTGCACACGACGCGCCACAGGGTGATCGTGACGGGCTCGGTATAGTTCGCTTCCGCCGCGCTGCCGTTGTACGGATCTCCGATCAGATTGACGGTTGCCTGGAAACGGTGCGAATCGCTGGTGTAGGCGCCCAGTGGCATCGGCGAGTTGACGCAACTGGCGGGATACGCCCGAAAGACGTTGGCAAAATATTCAGCGGGCGGGGCGCCGGATCCCGATGTGGCAACGCGCGATGCGCGCACGGCCGCCTGCGCGCCCGCTGCCTGCGCTCGCACCGCCGTCCGCTGCGACTGGATCGCGGGCAGATCGCGCTGCGTTGCGGCGGTCGTCTGAACCTCATTGGCGGCGACGGCTGTCGTCGAGATCAGGATGGCCAGCGCGCAGATACGCGCGCCGGCGAAGCGCGAAAGCAATTGCTCGAACACGGTGAAATCCTCGTTGGCAGGTCGAGAGAGCTTCTAGCGCGCGCAGTTAACAACATGTGAACCGGACGCCGATGTCGGGACGCCTGACGCGCAAGCAGCGGTTACTATACGGCGCCCGACGCGAAGCGGGCGCAGAAAATCGAACGGCATGGCATGCATCTGATCGACATCGGCGCCAACCTGACGCACGAATCATTCCGCCACGACTTCGCGGACGTGCTCGCGCGCGCGCAGGCGCACGGCGTCGCGCAACTGGTCGTGACCGGCGCAAGCGCCGACGGCACGCGCGATGCGCACGCGCTGGCGCAGCTGTATCCATGTGTGATGTTCGCGACGGCCGGCGTGCATCCGCATCATGCGAGCGCCTTCGATGCCGATACCGAATCGCTGCTGCGCGAATATCATGCGCAGCCCGAAGTCGTCGCCGTCGGCGAAACCGGCCTGGACTACCACCGCAACTTTTCGCCGCGTGAGGCGCAGCTATTCGCGTTCGAACGCCAGCTGCAGCTCGCGGTCGATTGCGGCAAACCGCTGTTCCTGCATCAGCGCGACGCGCACGACGACTTCATCGCCTGCCTCGATAATGTGCTCAAGGACAGCGGACACGGCCGGCTCTGCCGCGCGGTCGTGCATTGCTTCACCGGTACGGCGCGCGAGCTGGCGGACTATCTGGATCGCGACTTCTATATCGGTATCACCGGCTGGATCTGCGACGAGCGTCGCGGCTCGCATCTGCGCGAACTGGTGAAGAAGATCCCTGCCAACCGGCTGCTGCTCGAAACCGATGCGCCATATCTGCTGCCGCGCAACGTCAGGCCGCTGCCGTCGCATCGGCGCAACGAGCCGATGTATCTTGCGCACATCTGCGCCGAAGTCGCGCGCGACCGCGGCGAGGATGTGGCCGTCACCGCCGCGAACGCGACCACGGCGGCGCAGCGGTTTTTTGCGTTGCCGGTGGCGGGGGCACCGGCTCGCGACGAGCAATGCGGCCCCTGAACCTGGCGCGCGAACCGTGGCGGCGACCTTGCCGCCACGATATGAATCGCCGCAGGTTACGATCGCCGCAGGCTATGCGGCTGGCGAGACGAGCGGGCAGATCAGCACACTGCCGGTGATGACCTCGTACGGGTTCTCCGCGCCGGGGTTGATCGGCAGAAACACGCCGGCGGCCTCGGCGGCGTCCAGGTCGAGCTCGCTGGTGACCGGCTTGAAATCGGGGTCCGCGAGTGCCGCCGGGCTGTACATCATCACGATGATCTTCCACGGACTCTTGAACTCGCCGGCGGTACCGTGGTTGCCGAGGCCGGTCGCGCCGCTCAGGACGTGGTCGTGGTACACGAACGGAATCGGCAGTCCCGGGTGGTAGCACGGATTGCACTGCGGCACGTAGCCCGATGCAAACACCGGTGGCGTCGTTCCGTCCCACGGATAGGCGACGATGTACAGCTCCTCCGACTGCTCGAACAGGGCCGGGCTCGGGTCGGTGATCATGTGCGGGCCGATCATGTAGTAGGTCTTTCCATCAGCATACGACGGGTCGAGCTCCGGCTTGGCAGCGCGGGCGGTACCCGTCACGGCGAGGATGCAGAGGGCAAGTGCGAATACGCCGGCGGCTCGAGTCAGCAGCTTTGTCGCTGCCGACCGGACGAGGATTCCACGATTGGAAAACAGGTCACGTTGCCGCCGATTGGCGGCGTTGCTTGGCATGATGTCTGACATGGGATGACTCCGTGAGGTGGACTGGCTTGCGTGCAGAAAGCGCAAGGCACGCGCTGCTGGTTCGGATGGCTCGAGGCCGCGCTCGCAGCAAGGCGCTGCAGCACTTCGTTCGGGAATTGCGGCGCTCGATTACAAAACCCGCGTCGACCGGAGCCTGCGGTCGCATGGCGGCGACCGCAAATTCACCCGGCGCGCCGCATTACATCGGCGAATGCTTCGCGGCCCGGCCGCTGTCGACCATGGCGAGCGCCGGCGCCGATTCGGACGCGTCGCGCACGAAGGTCACGCTCGACGCACCGCGCAGGCATTCACGATGGGCGATATGGACCAGGCGCTCGCGCTCCGAATAGATACGCGAGCCATTGTTGGTTTCCAGCACCTCGGCGACGCTGCGCAGCGTCGGCAGATGTTCACTGCGGCAGTCGACGACCAGGCGGGCGTCGGCATGCACGGCGATCGAATCCAGTGCGGTCTGGCTGGTACGGTCAGCGGCGTGCGCGCTGGCGGCGGCGAAGGTCAGCAGGGCGATGCTCAGGCGTAGAATGTTCATGCGAGTCTCCGGTTGTCGGGTGGGTCGGTGCGGCGTCGCACCGATGGCGAGAGATTCGCGCGCCGCCGCTGTCGGTGCTTGATGGAATGCGTTGGGATTGCTTGGAGCGGCACGAGAAAATCCTTGGGAAATGCTTGGAGCGGCAATCGGAATGACGCAAGATATTGATTCAATGGATATTCCATTTGACGCGCCCGGCCCAGCTGGAGGGGAGGCGTCGTGACGGGAAGCGAAGTGGCGAACGGCTGGATCGTCTTCGACCAGATTGAAATCGATCTGGCCGGGCGGCGCCTGTTCGTGGCCGGTGCCGAAACGCCGCTGGAGCCGAAGGCATTCGGCGTGCTTGCACTGCTGGCGCGAAATCCGGGTCAGGCCTTCACGCGCGACGAAATCCTCGACACGGTCTGGGGCCATACCCATGTCACCCCCGGCGTGCTCAATCGCGTGATCACGCTGCTGCGCCAGGCGCTAGGGGAAAGCGCCGACAACACGCTTTACCTGCATACCCTGCATGGCGTCGGCTACCGCTTCGACGCCATCACCCGTTGGGCGGAATCACGTCGGAACGCAGCGCTCGAACCAAATTTGGAAGCAGCACCGTTCGCATCCGTTGCTGAGGCGCAAACGTCGCCGCCGATGGAGGCGACGTCTACTGCGCCAGGTGGCGCCGTGGTTACTGACGCAGATGCCTTCGCTGTTGCCGATGTGCCAGCGGCGCCGGAACCGCGGCGGCGCGGACGGCATGCGCTCGGCTGGCTCGGCGTGGTGGCGCTGCTCGGTCTGGCCGCGGTTATCTATCAGCTGAAACAACACGCCGCCGACGCACCGCCGGTCGCACGGCCTGCGTCGGTCGCGCAACCCACGCTGGTCGTGCTGCCATTGCGTGCGGTCGGCTCGGCCCAGGATGAAAGCGTCCTTGCCGATGGACTGAGCGAGGAGCTGATCACAAGACTGGCGCGGGTCGACGGCCTGCGTCTGATCTCGCAGACGTCGGCGGCGCTGGCGCTATCGGAAAACCTCGACCTCAACCAGCTTGCCGCGCGCCTGCACGTCAGCCATGCGCTCGAAGGCAGCCTGCGTCAGTCCGGCCAGCAACTGCGCATCGACCTGCGCCTGATCGAGATCCCCGGCGGGCGCACGCTGTGGGCGCAGGACTACGACCGTAGCCAGGCCGACGTATTCGCGATCCAGAGCGAGATCGCCCAGTCGGTCGCCGGCGCGCTGACCTTGAAGCTCGGCTTGCCCAGCAACTCCGGCGACCGCGATCCGCAATTGTTCCGCGACTATCTGCAGTTGCGCCACCGCCTGTTCGAGTATCCCGATCCCGAGGACTACGGGCGGCTGATCGCCGACCTGCGTTCGTTCGTTGCGCGCGCGCCGGACTATGCGCGCGCACAAGGCCTGCTCGCGCGCGTCATCGTGCGCGAACTGCGTGCCGGCGGATCACTCACGGGCGCCGAAACCGCCGAAGCGGCACGCGCGGCAGGGCGTGCACTCGAGCTGGACCCGGACCTGATCGACGCTCATGCCTCGCTCGCCTCACTCGCCTGCCGCGCGACCGACTGGCTGCGCTGCATGACCGAGTTCCGCCGCGTGCTCGAACTGGCTCCGGCCGATTCGCTGGTGCGTGCCGCCTATGGCTTCTGGCTCGCCGACGTGGGCTATCTGGACCAGGCGCTGGTCGAGACCGAGATCGGGGCGGCTTCCGATCCGCTGAACTACGAGGCAAGCCTGGCGCATGCACGCGTGCTCGACACGATGGGTCGGCATGCCGAAGCGGGCGACGCATTCGAGGCAACCGCGCGCCTGCCGGCGGGCACACCCGCCCGGGTGGCGTACGCGCGCTGGTACAACGCGGTCTGGCGCAGCGACTTTGCCGCGGCGCGCGAGTTCGTCGGCGACATGCCGGCCGATCAACACTTTCGCGAAAGCTATCTGGCGGCGACCGAGGCGTTGCAGGACTCCGCGCGCTGGCCGCAGGTCGAGTCGTCGATCGAAACTTCGGAACGACTTACCGGACGCTACAACTTCCTGCGATTGATCCAGCCGGCCCCGGACTTCGCGAAAATTCTCGGCGCGCTCGAAGCGGCGCTCCGGGACCGCACGTCCAGCTATCACCTGCTGATCTGGAATCCGGAATACGCAGCAATGCGCCATGACCCGGCGTTCCAGGATTTCCTGCGCCGCACGAAGATCGTCGACTACTGGCGCAGCAACGGCTGGCCGGCGCAATGCAAGGCGGATGGCGACGGCGCGGTTTGTTCCTGAAAGCACGGCCCGATCGCTCGGCACCCGTGCCGGGCCTGCATCGTTGCCGATCGGCGCTTTGCCGTCGTGATTCGATTCGGACCTAATCATCGACAACACGACGAAAGCAGATGGCGATGGCGCGCTTTGCGATTGAGCAAGCTCCGAATCACTCAACCTGGTACGTGACGTGATGGCGCTGCGCTGGGGCAGGATTGACGCTGCGGTGTACGCGTTGACGGACACCGCATCGAGATTCACTGCAACAGCAGGTTTTCGCCGTCCGCAACGCTCAGCGAGCAGCCACCGTTTTCAACGGTTCGACGGTGACGATCGTATCCGGCACGAAGCGCACCAGCGAGACTTCCGGGTTGTGACACAGCCGCGTTGCCTGGTGGAACAGCTTTTCGCGCATCGCGAACGCCGCGCCGAAATTATCGATCCCGGTCACCGCGGAGACATCGGCCATGCGCGGCAGATGCGGATTGGAACAATTGATCGTCAGACTCGACTCTGCGGCGTGCGCCGCGCCGAATGATCCGCCGGCAAGCAGCAGTGCGGAGAATGCAAACGATGTGCGTTTCATGATGACGCTCCCTATGCGCTTGGGGCGAGCCGGATCGCCGCCCTCATCCTGTTCTTCAGGCTTTGACCGGCGCGATTACCGGCGCTTTGCGCGTCCTTCGGGGCGCCTGGCCACCGCACAAGACCAAAGATTCTCCCGCGCCTGCCGTTGAGCCGGTACCCCGGCCCTGCCAGGGGACACTTACTGGTCGCCGCGTTTGAAGAACTTGCGCACGGCCGCTGCGACGGCGAGGAACCCGACGATGACGACTTTCTTGAACGCGAGCAGCAGCACGAGCAGCTTGGCGAACAGGCCGGCCTTCGCCGCGATCGCGCCGGCAACCAGCGCGCCGATGCCGTAGGCGGCGATCTTGTCGGTCGAGGAATTGAAATCCGCGTAGCGCTGGCCGGCATCGAACTGCGCCATGTCGAGCACCTGCGGCATGCGCTCCTTGACCATCGCCAGCTGGTGCATGCCGGCGACCGCATTAAAGCTCAGGTAGCCGCCGCGGCCGAGCACGCGGATGTCGTAGTTCAGCGTGTGCTCGTGTGCGCCGGCGAAGTTCAATTCCCGCGCCCAGTACAGCTTGTTGCTCGCCGCATCGTAATGCGGCGGCGTCGCCCAGCCGACGATCTCGATCGCAGGATAACCCTGCTTCTCGCGTTCGGCTTTGGAATCGCGCGCACTCTGCTGCATTTCCTTCAGCAGTTTGTCGTAGTCGAGCGTGCTCGCCTCGCTGTCGGAAACGTGGCCGTCGTCGGAATAGCTGATCACGACGACCCAGGAATTCTTCTCGTCGGTCAGCGCGGCGCCGGCCGGAATCAGCATGCCGAGCACCTCGGCGTCGGGCGGGTTGCCCCATAGGTCGTGCAGCACGCGCTGCGCGTCGTGCGCATCGAGGAAGCGGAATTCGGAGGTCAGGTTCAGCGTCGCGTGCGCCGCGTCGATCGCGACCGTGCCGCTCTTGAAGTGCAGCGAATCGACGAATTTCTGCACCGCCGCCTTCTTGTCATCGGCTTCCTGCGCGCCGGCGCTCAGGCAGGCGAACAACGCGAGTGCGGCAGCGAAACGAGCAAAGTTTTTCATCGGACTCTCCCTGTCTTGGTGCGCCATCCTAGCGGATTGGGCAGGGGCGCCGGAAGTGGTCGCGCGGCAGCTCAGGTGCGCAGCCCGACGCCGCGATGCAGCAGACTCAGGCAGATCGCGCCGAGTCCGATCACGAAGCCGAACATCACTAGGTAGGCCCAGGCCGGGTCGATGTCGGAAACACCGAGCAGGCCGTAGCGAAACGTGTTGACCATGTACAGGATCGGGTTGGCGTAGGAAATCTCGCGCCACGGCTGCGGCAGCTGGTCGACGTTGTAGAACACGCCGCCGAGGTAGGTCAGGGGTGTCAACACGAAGGTCGGAATGATCGCGATGTCGTCGAACTTGCGCGCGAAGATTGCGTTGATGAAGCCGAGCAGCGCGAAGATCGTCGCGGCGAGCAGGAACGTGCTCAGCGTGACCAGCGGATGATACAAATGGATCTTGGTGAAGAACAGCGAGATGCCGAGCACGATCACGCCGACCATCAGGCCGCGCATCACGGCGCCGGCGACGTAGCCGCCGAGGATGGTCCAACCCGGCATCGGCGACACCAGCATCTCCTCGACGAAGCGCTGGAACTTCGCGCCGAAGAACGAGCTGGAGATGTTGCCGTAGGCGTTCTGGATCACGCTCATCATGACCAGGCCCGGCGCAATGTATTCGATGTACGAAATCGGTGCGCCATCCTGGCCCTGCGCGATCGTGCCGATGCGGCGCCCGATCAGGCTGCCGAAGATAATGAAGTACAGCGTCATCGTGATCGCCGGCGGCAACAGCGTCTGGCTCCAGATGCGCAGGATGCGCGTGACCTCACGCCGCACCAGCGTGCCGAGCGCAATCATTGTCCCGGTTGCGTTCATGCAGGTTCCGACAGGAAAAGATTGAACCACGAAGGACACGAAGAACACGAAGGAAAAGCAAAAGGGGGCTTTCTCCGGTCGACGGTCGTCGCGCACATTGCGGCTGCGGCCGGCGTCATACATTCTCCTGGCAAACCGTGGCAGGCAGCCGCGCGGGCGCGAGTTGCGAACAGCCGAACTTCATTCGCTCTTCCTTCGTGTTCTTCGTGTTCTTCGTGGTTCAGTCATCTGATCTTGACGCTCTTCACGCGGCCGCAACCTTGGTGCCGCCGTCGGGGTTGTTTTCGATCAGGCGCACGAACAGTTCCTCGAGGCGGTTGGCCTTGTTGCGCATCGAGGTCACGGTGATCCCGCGCGCAGAGAGTGCGGCAAAAAGCGAGTTGAGATCATGCGCGCGCGACATCTCCGCTTCGATCATGTGATCGTCGATGCGCACCAGCTTTACGCCGTCGACGACCGGCAGTTCGCCGCCGCCGTCGCCGAGGTCGAGCACGAAAGTTTCGACATCGAGCTTGCCGAGCAGGCGCTTCATCGAGGTATTTTCGATGATCTGGCCGTGATCGATGATCGCGATGTTGCGGCACAGCTGCTCGGCTTCTTCGAGATAATGCGTGGTCAGGATCACCGTGGTGCCGGCGGCGTTGATGCCCTGGATGAACTTCCACATCGAGCGGCGGATCTCGATGTCGACGCCGGCGGTCGGTTCGTCGAGAATCAACAGGCGCGGCTCATTGACCATCGCGCGCGCGATCATCAGGCGCCGCTTCATGCCACCGGACAGCGTGCGCGCAATGACGAACGCCTTGTCCCACAGCGCCAGCTGCTTGAGATACCTTTCGGCGCGCTCGGCGGCAATCTTGCGTTCGACGCCGTAGAAACCGGCTTGGTTGACGCAGATGTCGAACGGCCGCTCGAACAGATTGAAGTTCAATTCCTGCGGCACCAGCCCGATCATCTGCATCGC
>DASXKR010000020.1:0-55143 GCA_036496665.1 Rudaea sp.
TCTCTCTCAGCCCAAGCGGGAGTAATACAAACCACAAGAGAAAAGCTACACTTATCCACAGACGCTCAAGCAGCAACAGCGTCCAGCCCCGGGTCAATTTTCAATCGGCAGGGCGGGTCAATTTTCAATCGGCGCCGACAAACCGGACGCCGTTTCTGCCTTAAAGTGAACCTGACACCGTTTCTGCCTCCTGAAGAAATGCACTCCATCTGGGAAGCAATTGCAAATCACGGCGCGAACTCATGGGACCTGGATTGGCCCGCGCGCGCGCAAGGCGTGCCGTGGATGGCCGGCGGCAATAAGGGAACGCTGCGAGTGGCGAATCAAATGCAGGCTTGCCTAGACTTGTATAGAGAACAATGTCAGTTGTTGAAGGGAGAGGTTGCTACAGCCTGCGGACAACTGACATCCCCAGGTGACCTCTCACCCGCGACAGGCATCTCACACCTCCTCCTGCGACCGCTAACCGAGAAAGCAGTACAGGCTTTGACTGAGCTGCAGGCGCAGGCTCAGCGACATCGACCCTTCAACCATGGGATGGAGCCACAGATTGTCACGTCTTGCAGAAAGTCACTTGCAGCCGTCACCGCCGCTGTAGCGATGCAGTTTGATGCCCTTATTTCGATCGCGCTTGATAGGGCAGTCAAGAACGAATATGACAAGGCAGAAAGCATCCGGAAGGACGCTGAGAAGGCAACTCGTGAAATTAGGGATTCGAAATTTAGAAACATTAGTGTTGTTCTTCAGGCACTCACTTTCGCCGGCGCGACCGTCGCTGGTATTTTTTCTTTGATCAGCGGGTACGTGTCCGCCGGGACATTCGTTGCGCTGGGCTTGGGTTTGCTCGGCGCAATCATGACCGCGGTATACCATTTTTTACCGCGGCACGATTAGTTCGTGTGAACAAAGGGGAGCCATTTGGGTACGTAGCTGGGCACCACCTCCGGTCGCCCAGCTACGTGCGCTTCCGCCACCGCCGCCAGCTTCGCATTCGACCCCGTAATCGTCACGCGCTTTCGTTCCAGCGTCACGCGATCCACCAGCAAGCGAAGATAGCGCCGGCTTAGGCCTGAGGCCGGGTCAAGCAGCTTGTCGCGCAGAGCAACCGAGAATGCGTCGACGTTCTTGCGGTTCAGCAACTTCACAGGCACCGCCTGGGCGTTGGACGCTCTAGCAATCCCGAGCAGCACTTCTTGTCTTTGAGTCCTCAGCTTCTGCGCGCGCGCGTGAAGAGCGTCATCAGGAGGAAGGATTCCTTTTTCGACGGCATCGAAGAGACGGTCAGACGCCGCTTTGTTAGATGCGAGCTCGTCCTTCAACAACTTGAGCTCCGCTGCACCGGTGACGCCGCGGTTGTCCAGGCGCTTCTGAAGCCTCTGCAGAAGGGCGGAGAGATGCGTAGGCGCCAGTACCTGGTCGGCGAGAGCGGTCAGTACTGCCTTGTCCAAAGCATCGACGCGCGGCTGGGCGTTGTCGCAGCGCGTCTTGCCATGGTTCATTCGGTTGTTGCACCGGTAGTAGCGATACCTCCCGCTCTTACCTGTCGCCAAGGTCATTCCAGCGCCACACACGCCGCAGCGAAGAAGGCCAGCGAGCAAGAGTGGTGAACTTAGCTGACGTGGCGGACAGTTCGATGGGCGTCGCGCGGAGCGGACTGCGTCCGCATGCGCGCGAACGCCTTCCGTGACTATCGCGGGTACGGCAACGGTAATCCATTCCTTGCGTGGCTTGAGTTTCTTCGTTTTGCCGTTGAGTCGGTTGAAGTGCAACTCGCCCTGATAAATCGGATTGTTGAGCACATCAAAGATGCGATTCCCGGTCCAGGCCTTGCCACGCCGAAGAATTCCTTTCGCGTTCAAGTAGGCGGCAATGCCCTTCGTGCCTGCTACATCGAGGGCAGTCCTGCCGCTGTAGATATCGTAAATCGTGCGCACGACTTCTGCCTCGGTCGGGTCGATGTCGAGCTTCTTCTTCTTCCCGTGTCGGCCTTTGCCATCTGTTTCGATGGCCCGATAGCCGTACGGCGGGGGAGCGCCATTCCAGAATCCCTGCCGAGCGTTTTCGACCATTGCGCGCAGCGTGTGCTTCGAGTTCTCAAGGCTTTGATACTCATCGAACATGCTGAAAATGCGGCGCATGAAGAGGCCGCCGGCGTCGTCGGGCGTCTCCTGACTGATCGACACAAGCCTGACGCCGAACTTGCCGAGCTTGCGCTCATAAAGCCCGAGCTCAATTGCATCGCGAAAGAACCGCGACAGGCTATGCACCACGATGAATTCGAACGGCGGCGGGGTAGTGCACGCCTCAGCGAGCATTGCCTGAAAAACGGGACGGCGGTCCGAGGTTGCCGACGCGCCGTCCTCAACATACTCTTCACCGATCACCCACTTGTGCTTTCCGCAGTAGTCCCGCATCTGCCGCAACTGGTCGGGAATCGACAAATCCTTCTCAGCTTGGCGACTTGTCGAAACGCGAGCGTAAAGGGCAACGGCCATCGTTCAATCCTCACTCTGTATGCGTTGCAACAAGCGGAGTAGATCACCCGCGAAAGCTTGTAGCAGTTCGGCTTGCCGATCTTGCATTGCCTCATCCAGGTCGAGAGCAACGCAGACGGCGAAAGGCTCGGCATCGTCGTTCACTCATGGCACACCTCCTTTTTCGCGTAATGTATTCCCGCCCCTATCCATGCCATGCCCGTGTCGATTTTCCAGCGCCCTGACCAATGCCCCTTCCACACCCTTTTGCCCCAATGTATCCAAAACCAGTTTGCGATACCGCAGGAACTGGCCTTCGCTCATTGCCAATTGTGCTGCATCGAGGATTTGCCGCTTCCCCTCGTTCAGATGTTGGCGGACCAGCTCGGCAACGATCATCATTGCGCCTCTAGTCTCAGTTTCGTGACGCGCTTGCTGACGTCGTCCTTCCACGAAAGAGAGTCGTGGATATCGAGCATCCGCACAGCGATTTCCCGCAGAGCACGTTGCGGTCCGATGCGCTCGCCACTATTGCGTACCGAATGAATCGCGGCGACTTGCTTGCAGTTTCCGTAGAAGCTGATCGCAATCCGCGCTAGCCGTTCTTCGAGCAGCGCAGCTAGGTTCACTTCTCGATAGATACCGGTTGCGGGCAAACTCGATATCTGACTCTGTAAATCGATCCACAGCGGATGCAAGGGCCAACGCGACCGGTTGCTGTCCTGGGTCGGTATCCGTAAGGAGTCATGCTCCTGGGCCAGGTAGCGCAACAGGTCGCCCTGTTGGAGAAGGAGGCTTTCAATCGACCGAATGCCAAAGCGATGGAGCACGTTTTTCCGTACCTGCCACTCGAAACGCCAGACGTTTTCAGATTCGCCCCAGAGCGCAAAAAACCATGTCTTGTGGCTTTGCTCTTTGATCTCTGCGATCTTGTCGTACACGCGCAGAACAACCTCGTCCTGGCCGAAGCGTAAACCCTGCAACGAACGCCGAGAACGATGCTGCGCATCCTTGGTGGCGAGTGAGACAAACGCGTCCTCGTCGAAATCCACCTCGGGCACGTAGTAGTCGAAGGTCAGATCGACACGTGCAAGGGTTTCCTTTTCGAATTCGAACCCAATCGCGCTTAGCCAAGCAATGAAGCCGCCGTGAAGTGCTGCAATACCTTCGCGCCAGAGAGCTGTGCTGTGATATTTCACGAAGAACGGCGGGACATTGTTGGGCCCGAGACACACCGTCATGTCCGGATTGACGATAACGAACGGATAGCCGGTCTGCGTGCCGTTCGGTCTGAGTAGAAAGGAAACCCCGCCGAGCTCGATTTCCCTGCCGCCCCGCTGCGCGGCTTGACGTAACCCTTCGCGAATGGCGGCGAGTTGATCGAAGTCGATGGCACAGGCAGAAGTGGGGCTCGCGTAGTAGCTGCATTCGACCGTGTCGTGGCCGAACAGCAGGCACCGCAATGTCCCAGCCCCCGGCATCGGCATCAGTCCTCGAAGTCCGACTGTTCCGCCACATAAGTTCCTGGGAAGAGCGGCGGCGCATCCTTGTTCCCAAGCTCCTTCTCAATATCCGCAAAATGCTTGTTGGCACGGTCGCGAAATTGCTTCGCCGCACCCAGCACTTCAAACAAGTCTTCCCCATCGGGACCTGGGCCGTGCGGTTCACCTTTGTACATCGGAAGGCCGTACACAACGTCGTCCAGAGCAGAGCTGAGCAAGTCGCCAATCAGTTCTGTGCGAGTGCGTGTCGGAAAGATATCCTCGAGCGCCCTCAGTCGAGCCATGACATGGACAGGAAGGCGAATCGACACTTGTCTCGGTACGAGTCGACTGTTGTCTGGTCGCGACCAAACGGTTCCCAGTTCCCTTGCCTTCATGCGTCACCTGAGTGAATGTTGTTTGACCTTCAACAGAGATTCAACCACGGCACGGGACAACTTGTCAAGTTCCGCTACTATGTATCCGTAGGCCCCCGTGTTACATAGACCGGGGAGAGCAAACGCGCAACAACATGATTACCAATGCGGCACATCTGTAAGGAGACGCGGAAAATGCTATACAGCAAAGGCGCGCAACCGCTCCTCGAGGAACTCCAGAAATTGCAACAGGAGCAGAAAGAAACACTAGATAAGGTTCTAGCTTATATGCGAAGTGGCGGCAAAGACGCAGGGGCGATCGCCGACACACTCGAAGCGTTCAACCAGCGACACGATGAGATCATGAGAAAGCTCGAACCTTTTCGGCTCGACAAAAAGTAACCGCTGCGATCCCTCCGTGCCCGTCGACTTTCTATCACTCTCTACGACACCGGTTGACTTGCTTAACGGCGATATCCAGGTGTCGCAGGGAACAGGCTTTTTCTACGCGCGCCTGTTTGGCGAGCAGGGTGCGGTATTTCTTGTCACGAACTATCATGTCCTGACAGGCCATGCACCCCTTGAGGAGAAGGACCCGATCGGTGACAACATAGTCTTCCAGTTCCACACCTCGTTAGAGAGTTCTGCAGAAGTAAAAAAGATCCGCTTTCCGCTCTTCACAAGAGAGCGACGACCTGTGTGGATTCAGAGCGCTTCGGTCCCTGACGCGGACCTAGCTGTCATCCCGATTCCAGCCAAGGCCTATGAGGGCTGCACCCATGCCTTCATCTCCAATCGCTGGATAACCGAATCGAACCTCAAGCTAAGGCCTACTGGCGCCGCAACGTTGATTGGTTACCCATACGGCTTCTACGATCGCAAGAACGCGCTCCCAATTTGGAAAACGGGAAGCTTTGCGAGCGAACCTGACGTCGATTTCGAAGGAAAGCCGCTCCTGACGATAGACATTTCCGCCTTCCCCGGCATGTCCGGTTCGCCGGCTTTTGCGATCTCTTACGGCACGTACGAAACGGAAGATGGAAACACTACTGTCGGTAGCAGCCGGAAGTTCGTCGGCATCTACGCGAGCATGCAAATGCTCCGTGAGAAGAAATTCCTCGAGGAGTTTCACGGAGCACATCCCACGTACGGCATAACGCTTGCCGAGTCTCTCCAATTAGGCCACGTTTGGAAGGCTCGCCTCGTCGAGGAACTCGTGGCGAGCATCGACCTCTCGAGATGGGAGGCAGAAGTTGGGTCAAATTTACCATGACCCCGGCCGTCGTTGCCTGAGGACGCCCCTCAAATGCAAATCTCTAGGCGCCACGCGTGCCCAGAAGCACGCTTCTCGGGGACGTAGCTAATTAACGCGCCATAATTAGCTCCGTCCCGTTTTTCCCCTACTCATGAACGCATCCGCCGAGCGCGCCGACACCGTCGCGATCAACCGCCGCATGACGCACTTCGACCGCCACTCGCAGGTGTGGTTGTTCGGCTACGGCTCGCTGATCTACAAGGCCGACTTTCCCTATATCGAGCGCCGTCCCGCCAGCATTCGCGGCTGGGCGCGACGCTTCTGGCAAGGCTCGCACGACCATCGTGGAACGCCGGAGGCGCCCGGTCGCGTCGTCACGTTGATCGCCGAACCGGACGCCACGTGTATCGGGGTGGCCTACCTGTTGAGCCCCGAGACTTTCGCTGCGCTCGACGTGCGCGAGAAGAACGGCTACCTGCGCCTTGCGACAGAACTCACCCTGGACGATGGCCGGCATGCTAATGGACTGGTTTACATCGCCACGCCGGCCAACGCGGCATTCCTCGGCGCCGCCAGCGAGCGCGAAATTGCGCTGCACATCGCCAGATCGCACGGTCCCAGCGGCGCCAATCGCGACTACTTGCTGCACCTGGCCGATGCCTTGCGTCAGCTCGGCGCGGACGATCCGCATGTCTTCGCCGTCGAGCGCGAACTGCTGCGCCTGGAGATGTGATACAAGGCTCCAAATAACGGAGCCGGCCTGCTCGCGAGAAGCGGAAAGCCAGGGACGAGGTCGCTCCAGCTACTCTCGATCAGGTTTTTCCTGATCGCCTTCAGGGCGAAGCTGCTCGCGTGAATGAATATGACCTCCAAGACCAGCTTTTTCCTGGTTCGTTCGGGCGCGGCGCGCTCCGGAAGAGGCTGAAAGCGAAGAGCGAGGCGGCCCATGCTGCTCTCGATCAGGTTTTTCCTGATCGGTTTCAGGACCAAGTTGCTCGCGTGAAGGAGATAGCTGGTGGCGTAGGAGAAAAAAGGGGGCGTAGCTAATTAAGGCGATCTAATTGTCTGCGTCCCCCTTTCGTACACCTGCAAGGCGTACCCGCAACAACTTCACAATGCGGGCCTCGTCGCCAGCATGAGCCACAAGGAATGCCTTACGACAACGCCGTGATGGAGAGCTTCTTCAGCTCGCTCAAGCAGGAACTCACGCATCATGAGGGCTTCGTCGATCGCGACGAGGCGCGCAGCAAGATGTTCGACTACATCCAAGTGTTATACAACCGAGAGCGATTGCACAGTGGACTCGACTACCGCACACCCGCACAGTTCGAGCAGATGGCGGTAGTATCTTAATTAACCTGTCCGAGAAATCGGGGGTGCTCCAGAGGTAATTAATCCGCCGTCCCAAAAAGGGGACGGACCCTTTTCGTCTCAAACCGCAATCAATCAAACCCCGAGTTGAAAATCCTGTCGCCGATGACGACGGCAACGTCGCTGGTGGCGGACCCTGAAGCATTTTCATACTTCACGCGCACCTGCAACGTCGGCGTTGGCGGGGGCGGCCAAATGAACCCGATTGTGGACGTGGCGCCACCCAAATCACCCCAGGTAGCACCGTTGTCTTGCGAGATCTGCCACCGCGCAGAGGGTGCCGGCGCACCGGACGCGGTACCCGTGAGTGTGACCGTGTCTCCCGGCTGCACCGCTTGCACGGAAGTCGGCGAGGTCTGTATCGCTGGCGCGATCGTGATACCGAGCGTCGCCGAATGTGTGGTGCGCGAGCCGGCCGTGTTCGTGAATACTGCCCGGTACGCCCTTCCGCTCAATCCCTGCGTCACGCTGTTCAAGTTGTAAGTCGTGCTCGTCGCGGACGGAATGTTGTTCCAGGTAGCGCCGGTATCGGTCGAGAGTTGCCATTGCACCGAAGGCGCCGGTGTGCCGGACGCCGTGGCAGTGAACGATACGCCCGCGCCGGCAGGGACCAGCACCGACTGCGGCTGCTGCGTGATGACGGGCTGGTTGAGCCACGGCTCCACCGAGCTGGGACTGGATCGGCCGGCGATCGGAGCAGATACGGGCAGAGGCCCGTTCGGCGGAAGCGAAACATTCCACCACAAGTTCTGACCATCGTTCGCGTACGTCTGCGCCTGGAACTGGATCGAATTGCTGTAGTAGCACCCGCTTGCCGGCGGATTCTTGTTCGTCGCCGGATCCCACGTCGAACAGGTCGTTCCCGGGTTCAGCGACGTCAACTGGTAGACGTCGAAGGGATAAGTTTGCGGGGATATGACGCAGTCTTCGGCGGTACAGTTCACGAACATGTTTGCCGCTTCGCCGTCGCTACCGTCGAGCGGATTCATGAAAGACGTGTAGCCGACGGTGGAAAAAAAGACGCAGTCGTTGCCGTCGGTCCCACTCACGCATTCGAGGCTGGAGCTCAAATTGATATGCGTGTCGTCGAGTACCGTTTCCACGCTGCGAATCGCGGAAAGGAGCCCGCCGAGGTTGTTGTGCTGACCGGATGAGGGATCGACCAGCAGAATGTTGTCGCCGGCATGGAAGTCTGTCAGCCAGTGCGTTCCAGACCCTTCCAACTGGAACGCATTGTGGTCGCTGCCGAGCGGAAACTGCACGATTCCGGCGGGTCCGCCAGCGCGTTTGCCGGACTGGATGTTGAGGAAGTTCGCCGTACCGACGGTCGGTGGGACGCGCCATGCGGTCCAGAGATTGCCGTCGGCCGAGCGATAGCGGATGCTCGGCGTAAGCGTCCAGGAGTCGCCATTCGGCGAATTGGCGCACGAACCCGCAGGGTTGCCCGAATTGATCGTTCCCGCGTATTCAAGGACGAACATGCCTGCGGCGGGACTGACCGACTGGCATTCGCGCGCGACCGGATAGGGCGTGGCCCATCCGTACGAAGGCACTTGACCACACGTCAGCGGATCGTTCAGGCACACGTCGTTCTTCTGTCGCGGCCAGAGTACCTTGCTCTGCACGACGTCTCCGATCATCGGAATTCCACCGAGAAAACCGACGCAGATGCCGCCGACCGACGAGGTGCCTGAGAGCGTGCAAGCGGAAGGCTGTCCAGGACCCTGGCCTCCGTGTCCCACGAACACCGGCGTCCAATCTGAGACATCGCCCTTCACCGTGATGTCGAAGATGACCTGATAGTCCGCAGGCGTCGCGCCGTTTCCGTCAGGCTGATCGCCTCTCACGATCAGCATCGTCCCGAAGTGGGTGTTGGGGTTCCAGTCGAGGCACGGCCAGTTGGCCTTGTCGGCGGGATTCAATGCAGGATCGTTGTTCGAGCCTTGCGCCGGGTTGCAGAAGAAATCGTCCGGGTCCGCATCGACGATCGCATGCGCCACCTGCGAATCCGTCGGATGTATTCCCGAAGCGTCATGATAGACGTACAGGAAATTTGTGGTCCGCTGCTGACCGTCGGAGCCATTGAATGTGATATAGAAATTGCCGTTCTCCGGATACCACAGACTGGCTGCCGCCAGATCATAGTCTCCGTTGGGCGGGTCCCCGGGGACGCCATACGAGATTTCCGATATCGGCCAGTTCGCTCCCAAGCGTGGAACAGCCGGCCCGACATCGCGTGAAAACGACCAGTCCAGAATCGATGGATCGTCGATGGTATTCGCAGGCGGCGGGTTCGGCCCGATCGTTCCCGCCGAGTTGCCGCCGAGCACCTGCGTCGCATAGGAGTAGTCGGCTGCGAACGGCGCGCCGGAATTGAAGTGCTTCACGGTCAACGTGGCGTCCGCCGCCGGAGGCGGGCCGAGGTACGGCTTGTTGTTGAGCGTGCGGCAGTCGGGGTCGTTCCCGCTGGCGCCCGCGTTCGGCAGCGGGTGCAGCGTCATCGCGACGAAGTCGTTCATCAACTCGGCCAATTGGGTCGAGTCGTTCAACGCTGCCACGAGGTCGGGAGTGTCATTGAACGCCTTGGTCTGGTTATCGTTGAGTTCGATGTTGTTCGCAACCGCATCGGAAGCCGTCCAAACTGCATTGACCATTGCAATGAAAACGCCCGCGTGCGACATCCCGCCTTCGCCCGAGACGAGGATGTTTCCCAGTTCTGCGGTTTTGATGAGCCCTTCCGCCAGTTCGCCGCCGGACATGCCGCCAAGAGCATTTTCGATGTTGGCCATCACCGTGGACAGCGCCGCGTCGCTGCCGCCGGGCGTGACGATCTGCGTCTGACCGATCGCATTGAGGAACGCAAGCGCCTGGTTCATTTGTTCCAGCGCATAGGCGGACTCGGCGGTTCCGAGTGGATAGTTCTGGATATCTCCGGCCGGGCCGTCGTTCGTTGTCGCTAGTGGACCCCAGAAGGTCGTCTCCGCGTCGTTGTACAAATCCTTGGCGCTGGGAACGTAAGGGTCGTTGCGCCACGGCAGACCGATGAGACCGAAGGCCAGCTGGACGAGGTTGTTCGCGACGCTCGACTGAAAAGCGGTCGAGTTCTGATAGGCGTTCCAGCGATTGATCGCATCGATTGACATCCATTCGCGCCCGTATTTGACGACGCCCTGGAACGCGCTGACCCAAGCTGATTCATCGGCGGTCGCCGTACCGGCGTGGACATCGTTGATTGCCTTGACGAGCGTGGCGAACATCAGGGCGCGCGTGATGCCGCGCGCTCTTACCAGCGCGTACACATTGGTCGGGTCCGAGGCGCCGTTCTGCCCATACATGGCTTCGACCTGCGCAACCGCCTGCTGCTGGAGCGACAGCCAGAGAGTATCGACATCTCCAGGAGGGGCAAACGCACCCGTCGAATCCGGCAACAGCGTGTTGCAGGGGCCGGTGCTCCAGAACGCGGAACCGATCGTCGGAGCAGAGCGCTGTGCAGCCGCCATGGTGCCGGGTTGGTCCGCTGCAACGAGACGCACTAGTTCCTGACGCGGCGTCGCTGCGTCGAGCATGCTCGACGGTAAAAACGCACCGGCGATGATGAGCGCAAGCAGTGCCTTTTGCGCTCTACGCGGGATCTGCCGACCAGCTACGGATAGCGTTGATGCGAGCATGCTCCCCTCCAACACGTGCAGGACGTGAGTTGACAAAGCTAGACACGTAACGCTCTAGGTGCGCGGAGCGCGGTTATTCTTGGAAATGTCCCGCACACCGCGCGCAAAGATCCCAGCACGTTACACCCGCTGCAAGATGACGTTCAACAGGAAGAAACCGACGTAAAGCCGCGAGCTTCGAGGCGCACTCGCCTGGACCTGCAGGATTTACACAAATTTACAGCGAAAAAAGCGAAAAGGGGAGCGAAAAGGGGACGTAGCTAATTAAGACGATTTAATTGGCTACGTCCCCTTTTCCAGCATGTCGCTGATCGCCGAACTCAAGCAACGCAAGCTCGTTCAATGGGCGCTGGCCTATGCTGCCGCTGCGTTCGCGCTTCTGCAGGGCGTCGACATCGTCGCGCAGCGTTTCGGCTGGCCGGAAGCGTACGTGCGCGTGCTGATCATCGCGTTGTGCGTCGGTTTTTTCGTTACGCTGTTGCTGGCCTGGTATCACGGTGAGCGCGGCGCGCAGAAGGCCACCGGCACGGAGTTGCTGATCCTGGCGGTGCTGCTCGCGATCGGCAGCGGGCTGAAGTGGCGTTTCTCACCCGGCGTGCCGATGCCTGCCGCAGCGGCGTGACCCCCGTTTTGCGCTCCTTTTGTCGGCTCTATTCGAACGAACTGCCCATGATGCGATCGCTCGCAATTCGCGTCGTTCCGAAAATGGGCACGCCAGTGTTTGGCGCAAGCAGGGAGCCGGTCAGAAAAAACTCACCGCTGCCATTGCCGGCAACGTCGCTCCATCCCTGTGAGCCTGCGATCCGAGGTTCGCCGTTGGACATCAGGAGCTGCTGCGTGCGATCGTCGAGCGTTTGGCCATCGTCGGTACGGACGATGGCAACCTCATATTCGGAGGTATCGGCGCTCGGAGGAGCATACGTGATTCTCCGCCCGGCGACCACGAGGCGGTGCCCTTCGATTGTCGCTGCAGAGGCGATCGTGGTCGGATACGTGGCCGGACAAGGATAGGTATCGTCGCCCCCGAAGTACGCCAGACCGTATGCATTCCCATACGAAACATAGACGCCACCACTCACGCCGTGGAGCCGCGTCGTGCCGACCCCGGATGAACAGTGCAAGGGGACATCCGAAACCACAAACACGTCGTCATCCGTTCGGCTTCCGCCGGTGGTTGCCAAAATTGCGAAAGCCCCGCTTGAGCCGTTTACTTGAGGCGGGGTCATGTCTATTTTGTCGAACCCGCCCTGACTAAAATCAGGCAGGAGCAAGCCCGAGGAGCCATCCACGGCGAAGACGGCCGTGAAATACCGGGTTGAACCATTCTGGAAATAGCCGCCGACGTAGACCGTGGGGTCGCCGGAATCCGTGCGCACCGCTGTCACAGCACCCGCCGCAACGTTGCAGTTGCTGCCGGCGCTACAAGTCCAGTCCGGAGCAGGGAAGTCATTCGCCCCGTTGTTGTACGGTCCGTACGTGTTGTCGACGCCGAGCGTCCCATTCGGAACAAACGCCGGAAATCCGCTCGTGCCCATTGCAAAGCGTTTACTGGTGACAATGTGTCTCCCGCCCGCAGTTGTGTAGTTTGCGAATGCGATCACCATCGGACAGGAGACGACCCCGATGCAGTTCGGTATCGTGTAGGGAACGAGGCCGACACCATACTCATTGAGCGATGTCGTGAACGCGCCGAAGATGTTGACGAAATGTCCGTCTTCGCCGAATGCGAGGATATCCGCGTCGCTGTTCGCGCCGGCGTAGTCGATCAGCACGTAGATGTATCCGGCGAGTACAACAACGGCATCGACCCTTGCGAACTTCGCGCCGCTCGTATTCGGGTAGTCGAGATACATGTTGTTGAAGTAGCTGTACCCCGGTGTCGGGTTCGCCCAAGGCACGCGACTGCCGTCGGGCCCGTAGCGGACGAGACCCACATTCGCGGGTAGAGACGTGCTGGAGGAATATGCAGGCTGGACCAGGCCGGCGACGACGACGCCGCCGTCGCTCAGGCGGGCAATCCGTTGCGGAATTTGTTCTGTGGAGAGGGACGTGGCCGCGAAACCGTCCTCGATGACGGCACCACCGTTGAAGGTGCGGTCGAGTACGAATGGATCGGTATTGAGCCCTGCATGGGCCTGCGCGGCGAGGAAAAGATGGAAAACAGCGCCTGTCAGGAATGTGTGCCTCAACTTGGACATGGTTGACGTACCTCTGGACGTTCGGAGCCTACGGGTCAGTCAGGCACAACCGGGTTCAGCCAACGGAGAATCCGTAGCTCGGTGCGCGGCACACTTCGCCACGACCATGTGTGCTATCAACTGTCTACGGAATCGGTGTGCCAGGATTACAGGAATGGAAAGAAACGGCGACGGCCTCCCGAAGGGTAAATAGTCGAAACATGAAACAACTGGATAGTAGTCAGCCAAATCGGAACCAACGGAGGCAGGATAAACGCACCCCCGCTTTAGCAAGAATTCGGGCGCGGCCACCAAGCAAAAGTCAGCATCTAATGCGGAGGAAAGCGTACTGTTTGCCCAACCCCTGTCTTTCTCCGGATCGCAAGCTGCACTTCGACTCCTGAATCGCCCAAACTTGTGTAGACACTCAAGAGCCGCTTTGAATCGCCCGCTCTTCATTGCATTCAGCCGCCTGCCGACACGTGCGGCGTGAGGATTCCGATGCGTCTCTACCCGACCGCACTGTATTGCCTGATCGCCTGTGCCGCTGCGCCGATCTATGCCGCAACCTGGCAGCCGACGAAAAAACATGGGGAAGGAAAATGAATCTGCTCCACTGCCTGCCATTGGCTTTACTGCTCCTGGGCAATGCGCCGGCACAGGACCTCGTGCAGGTTTCACCGGCGATTGCGAAGGTCGAATACGAAGACGCGAACATCCGCGTGATCCGCTCGCATTACGAGCCCGGCGCACGTTCCGCGATGCACAGCCATCCGCCGCGCATTGTGATCGGCCTGAAGCCGGGAACGCTGCGCCTGAGCAAACCCGATGGCAGCAGCGTCGTTCCTCCTGCCGATCCGCAGCAACGCCCGCTGGCCTTCGGGCCGGAGACGCATGCGGTCGAGAACATCGGCAGCACGCCGGTCGAGAATATCGAGATCGAATTCAAGCAGCGCCCGCAGCTCGGCGAATTGCGCAAGACGCCCAGCGAGAGCCGTGCCGATCCGGACTCGCTGCTGCACGAGCCGGACCATCGCTGGGTCATGGAAGCGCCCGGGTTCCGTGTCGTGGATGCGCGCATTGCGCCCGGCGCGACGACGCAGTGGCACCGGCACCGCTACGCCAATGTCGGCGTGCGCATCCAGGGCAGCCGCATAGCCTCGCAACAGCAAGGCGGCGAATGGACGCCGCCTCAGGAGTTGCCGAGTGGCGCCGTCACGTTCGACAAGGTTGCAGCGCCGTTCGTGCACCGCGTGAAGAACAGCGGCAACGTTGAATATCATGTCGTTCTTGTCGAGCTGCTCGATGACGATGGCGCGTCGCGGCCGGCAAACCGCAAGCCGGAGGTCGATTGACGTGCGGAAACTGGGGTCGCCATTTCACCGCCCGTGTCAAATGGCGAATAGCCGCCCACCTTGCTCTTGATGCCTGAGTCAGAGCACCCTTCGCCGCGTGAACCGCTCGGCGAGCCTGCGCCGCAGGCCCATGCTGCTCTGATGCAGGAATTTCGGTTATCGCTCCAGATGGCCACCTGCGGCGATCCGGACTTGTGCTGATCCGGAGCAGATTTTCGCGTCAGCAGAGCAGCTTTTCCCTGCAACGATCCAGCTTTCAGCATCGTCGATAGCAGCTTTTTCCAGCTCCCGACCCCCACTCCGCTTCATCGATAACCGCTTTTTCCTGCTCCAACGCCGCATTCCGTTACGTCGATGCCGTTTTTTCCTGCGACGATCGAGGATTCCGGGCCGTGAGTGCCGCGCCGTGCGGCGTCGACGCAATGCCGAGCACATCGCACAGAAGATTCCAGTCCGTCTGTGACGCCGGCAGGCCCGAAGGCTGTGCTGAGTAGCGAAGCCCAACGAACCGCTGGCACGCGCCTCCGCCTGTGTCGCTGGGCTGCGTCGCTGGGCTTCATTGCAGTCAGCCCAGCCAGCGAAAGCGATGAGCGCAGCCGCACATCTTGTGCCCCGCCGCGTGCAAGTCGACGACGACAGGTCGATACTTGCTCCTGGGATATGAAGGAGTCGCCGCCATGAACGACCTGATCACTTCCGCGACCGACGCTGATTTCGGCACACAGGTGATGCAATCCGAAACGCCGGTCCTTGTCGACTTCTGGGGCGAATGGTGTGGCCCGTGCAAGGCGATGGCGCCGATGCTCGACCAGCTCGCGCAGGATTACGCCGGGCGCGCGAAGATCGTCAAGGTCGAAATGGACAAGAACCAGAAGACTGCGATGGCCTGGCGCGTGCGCGCGGCGCCCACGCTGCTGCTGTTCAAGCACGGCGCGGTGCACGCCACGCACGTCGGCATGGCGTCGAAGGCGCAGCTCGCGAAGCTGATCGACGCGGCGCTCTGAAACGCAAAGGCGAATCAAAATGGATTCCCGCCTGCGCGGGAATGACGACTCTTCGGATATGAGCCAATGAGAGGTCAGTGCGGTGAATCCGGCGAACCACTGCATCGCCCTGCTCCGCGCCGTCAACGTCGGCGGCCGCAGCGTGGCGATGGCCGATCTGCGCGCGATGCTCACCGCTCTGCACTGCGCCAATCCGCGCACGCTGCTGCAAAGCGGCAATGCGGTGTTCGCGCTGAACGCAAAGACGTCCGCGGCGGCGCTGGAGAAGAAATTCGAAGCCGAAGCGCAGCGGCGTTTCGGCTTCGCGGTCGCCTTCATGCTGCGCACGGTCGATGATTGGCACGCAATCATCGCCCGCAATCCGTTTCCCGAGGCGGCGAAGAGCGATCCGGCGCGTCTGATACTGATGGCGCTCAAGGGCGCGCCGGATGCCGCCGCGATCAAGGCGCTGCGCGACGGCTACAACGGTCCCGAGACGATCCATGTCGTTGGTCGCGAGGCGTATCTGATCTATCCGGAAGGCCAGGGCAATTCGAAGCTGACCAACGCCCTGATCGAACGCAAGCTCGGCGTCGCCGGCACGGCGCGCAACTGGAACACGGTGCTGAAGCTCGCCGCGCTTGCGACAGCGTAGGCGGCGGCATATCGACGCGCCAGGGCAACACCATCCCCACCCAACCTCCCCTTGAAGGGGAGGGCTGAAGAGGGCGAGGCGTATCTGACCTGTCCGGAAGGCCAGGTCAATTCAAAACCGACCAACGCGCTGATCGAACGCAAGCTCGGCGTCGCCGGCACGGCGCACAACGGGAACACCGTGCTGAAACTGGCGCTGCTCGCCACGGTGTGAATGCGCGCTCACCGCCCTCGATCAGAGCGACACGTAGCACGAGACGAAACGCCGACCGCTAGCCCCCGCTCAAACGTGCCGCGACGCACGGCGTGTCGCTGACGTCCCGTATCGCCCGCGCAAACTGCTCCGGCTCCTCGTAAAAAGGAAAATGCGCGGAGTTTTCGAACCAGACAACGCGCTTGCACGGCGCGTGCAGGGATTCGACGTAGGCAACGCCCAGCTCCGACGGCGTCACGTAGTCGTAGCGCCCCGCGAACAGGAACACCGGCAAGTCCAGTGATTTGACCGCTTCAGCCAGGGAGCCGGCGATAACGTCGTACTGCATGTGGCGCGAGGCATATTGCGGCCCCCTGGCTACATTCATCGCATCGCGCAGCGTGTATTCCGGTGCAGCGAGTCCCGTCATCAGCAGCGGCACGAAACTGGTCGCGCGGTGCAACTCTGCACCGAATGCGAACAGCCATTGTTCCCGATACGCGTTGGGCTGCGCCTGCATTTGCTTGATCGCCTCGGTTAGTCCGCTGCGCTGCGCATGCTCGACAATGAACTTGTCCGCGACCTGCCGCTCGCGAGCCGTATCGGTGACCTGCCCCATGCCCACGTAGGCGGCAAACCACTCCGGGTGGCGTTGCGCCATCAGCGTTCCGAGATAGGTGCCCCATGAATGGCCAAGCAGCAACATCGGCCGGCTGCCGAAGCGCCGGCGCAACTGAATGACCAGCGCTTCGGCGTCGGCAAGTTGCTGTGAAACCTTCTCGTCGGCGGCGGACATTTGCGGGTCGAACGACTTGCCGGCGTCGCGCCGATCCCAGTGCACGACAACAAAATCCGTTTCAAGCGCACGCGTCGACGCGTGCGCAAGATACATCGCCGGCATGCCGGGGCCACCGTGCAGAAAGAGCAACAGTGGCTTGCTGCGGTCCCGGCCCCGGATCAGGATCCACTGGCGACTGCCATTGAGCTCGACCTGTTCCAACGATGCAATGGCATTCGGCGACGTAGTGATTTCCGGCGTCCAGGCGGGGCGCAACCAGGCCACGATCGCCGCGAGAATGAACACTGCCAGGATCGCCGTCAGCCATTTCAGGATTCGACGCATCATGAAAACACCCGTCTCCGGACCGATCGTGAGCAGCGATGAGCCAGTCGCGAGCGAAGACAGTGGGCGACCTGATGCCGGAAGCGGTTTCGGTTCGCAGTCAAGGTCGATCGCGAAGTGTCGACACCATCATGACTCGCCGGCCACTTCGTTGCCGGCCGCCACCGCCGGCGACTCCGACGGTTTCACCGCCGCGCGAAGCAACAGCACCGCCGCGTAGACCACCACGATCACCACGCCCCAGCGGAGTACCGTCAGCGGCATCGACTTGACCACGTAGGCCGCCAGCAGCACGGCCGGGATGCCGCCGATGGCCAGGCCGAGCACGACGCGCAGGTCGACACGGTCGCTGCGCACGAAGCGCATGCCGCTGATCGGCATCAGGAACGCGCAGGCGCCCATCATGATCGGAAACGCAGCAATGGGATTGAGGCCGAACAGGCTCAGCAGAATCAGCGATGGTGCGTACAGGCCGATGCCGAACGTCATCAGCGCGCCGAGCACGAAGTGCACGACGATCGCGGTGACGAACAGCGGCTGCGCCAGCGTCAACGCGTCGCCGCCGGCCGGCAGCTTGCCGAGGTTGGCCAGCGCGTACAGAACGGCGGCAACCAGCAGCGCGATGCCGACGACGCCACGCACCGCGCGCACCGGCAGGCGCATGACCAGCGGTGCGCCGATCAGCGCGCCGACGATCGCCGCGGCGATGCAGCTGGCAAGCAGCACGGCGTCGACGCGCACGAGATTGACGAAAATCAACGCCTGCGCGATGGTCGGCAATGCGTGGCCGCTGTTCAGCGTTGCCGGCAGGTAGCTGTCGGGGATCAGTTTGCGCAACTTCAGCCAGGCCGTGGTCGGCGCGAACGAGCCGATGCCGAGCGTGTCGAAGAAGTTCGCTACCGCGCCGAGCGCGACGGATTCCGCGTTGGGCCGCAGTTGTCTGCGCTGACCGGCGACGATCAGCAGGTCGACGAAGTACAGCAGCCCGAGGACCGTGAGCAGGGCGAGCAACGCAAAAACGACCATGCGATCTCCTGATCGGCGGCGTGCGGGGCAGCGGACCACGGCAGTATGCCGCAGCAGAGTCCGTGATGTCGCGCGTTCGCACGTGACGCGGCGCATCGTAGAATCCCGACGCTGGCACGGCCGGCGCTGCCCTTCGGGGTTGCGGCAAACCAAACCGCCCCAAGTCAATCAGGAGGAGTCCATGTCGTCATGTCCCAACTGCGGTGCAAAAGTCAACCCGGGTCTGCGCGCCTGCCCCGAATGTGGCGCGCACGTTATCTACCATCACGTGCCGCATCCACGCATCGCGCAGCGCAAGGAACAGGGGCCGCCGTCGAAGCGCCGCGATCTGCTGCCGAGCGCGAACGCGTTCCAGCGCTTCAACTCGTTCCTCGCGGTCAGGATCACCAACGCGGTCGGCACGATGTGGTGCGCCTACATTTTCGCCGGGTTGGCCCTGGTCAGCTTGCCGGAAGCAATTCGCGGAGGAACCGCGCCGCTGGTCGCATGGATCGCGCAAACCTTCCTGCAACTGGTGCTGCTGTCGATCATCATCGTCGGCCAGAAGGTCGATGGCGCCGCGTCGGACAAGCGCGCACTCGACACCTACAACGATGCCGAAGCCGTGCTGCACGAGGCACAGCAGATCCAGGATCACCTGGCCGCGCAGGACAAGGTGCTCACCGACTTGATCGACCGGTTGCACCGGGCGACCTGACGTGGGAGGCCCGACGCCGCTCGCCGCGTCATCGGCTTCCTGATGGCACTGCCGTTCGTTTCAGCGCGGCGGCGGTACGACTTGGCACGGCCATTGTCTGCTTTGTCGCCGACGGACGTTTATATCGTCACACCTCTTGCCGCGAACGGAGCATTCATGACGACCCGGCCTGGACTGGGCTTCCTCTTCATCCCCGCGACGGGACTGGCGCGCCAGCCATGCCGCCGACAACGACGACGTATGGACTCAGGCTCAGCGCCACGCCGCGTCGTCGCCGCGGTCGTCCTGCGGCAGACCATCTGGAAAGAGCGCAAGACTTTGGACGCGGATTGGCGCGGATCAACGCGGACAAGACCTGGATGAAGCGAGAATTGAATGAAGATCAAAAGCACTGTGATCGGAGTCAGCTCGTTTCGATCCGCTTTGATCCGCGACAATCCGCGTTAATCCGCGTTCAAAACAAGCTCCTCAACCCGCTGCCGCTGCAATGCGCTCGGGCTTCGCCACCACGACTGCCGTCGCCAGATCGCCGGTCACGTTGAGCGCCGTACGGCACATGTCGAGGAAACGGTCGACGCCAAGGATGATGCCGATCCCTTCGGGCGGCAGGTGCAGGTAGCCGAGGATCACGGCAATGACCGGCAGCGAGCCGGCCGGTACGCCGGCTGTGCCGATCGAACCGACGATGCACAGGCCAAGCACGGCAAGTTGCCGGCCGACGCCGAGATCAAGGCCGAAGCACTGCGCGAGGAACAGCGTGGTCAGGCCCTCGAACAGTGCGGTGCCGTGATGGTTCGCACTCGCGCCGATCGTCAGCACGAAGCGCGCGATCTGTGGCGGCAGCTTGAGATTTTCCTCGGCGACTCTCAGCGTCGTCGGCAGCGTGCCGGTCGACGAGGCGGTCGAGAACGCGGTGATGATCGCTTCCTCGCTGCCCAAGAAGAAGAACCAGGCGTTCATGCCGCCGACGTAGCGCACCCACAACGGCAGCACGACGAACATGTGCACGGCAATGGCGAAGATCACACAGAACGCATAGAGGCCCAGCTGACCGAGAATGCCGGTACCGAAGCGCGCGATCAGCGAGAACATCAGCGCGGCGACGGCGTACGGCGTCAGGCGGATGATCAGTTCCATCAGCTTCATGACCAGGTCGAGCAAGCCCTGTACGGTGGTCTTGAACGCTTCTGTCGCCGGCGTGCGCGTGAGCACGAGCGCGATGCCGAGCATGACCGCGAAAAACATCACGGCGAGGAAGTCACCGTTCGCAGCCGCCTTGAACGGATTGTCCGGCACGATGCCGAGAATGATCTGCACGCCGGAAAGGGATGGTTTCGTTGCGGTGATTTCGTGCGCGGCCTGCGTATTCGCCGCGATCAGGCTGTCGCGAATTTCCGGATTGAAACCGATGCCGGGCTGGACGAGGTGTATCACGACCAGGCCGACCGCGATCGCAATGCTGGTCAACAGCAGCGTGTAAAACAGCATGCGCCAGCCGATCCGGCCGAGGCTGGCGATGTCGCCGATCTCGGTGACGCCGACGACCAGCGCGCAGAACATCAGCGGCAGCACGAGCATCTTCAGGAATTTCAGGAACAACTGCCCGGCTGGCAGCGTGATCGTTTCGACCAGCGTGGCAATCACGCCGGCATCGCCGCCGTGCTGCGTCCACCAGTACGCGGCGGCGCCGGCAACCGACCCGCCGACGAAGCCGATCAGTACGCGCGCGGGCAGTGCAAGCTTCATGGCAACTCCGGAATGATGGATGCGCAGACAATCCGCGCGATGTTACACGAAGCCGGCGCGCGGTCCGGCGCGGTCACGCATGGCGCAATGCGCTGGCGCACAGACTCGGATTTTGCCCGATTGGCGCCCGCTGCCGACCGCCGCCGATGCCCGCTTGCCATCGCTGCCAAGGTCGACGCGCTGGCGCGTCAGCACACGACCATTGCGAATAACGCACGCGCACGTCGCGCGGGCAGCAGCAGCGTTCCTTGCGGATCGCCGTCGTGACTCGTTCGCGCAAGCGCCGTTGCGTGCGCTGCGGTCTTCACGGCGGCAAAAGGGCGAACAGAGCAAGGGCCGGGCGCTGGCAGTTGGTGGTGTGGCCCGCGTGCTGTCACGCGAGCAATGGCTGATACGGGCATGCGTCCTGCACAGATCGGCCCGCGAACGGTCAGCGTGGCCGTCCGAGTTCGAACGGATACAGCGGCGGCAGGACATCGCGCTGGATCGCGTGCGTCGGCACGGCGAAGGTCGGACCCGACGCGAAGGCATCACCGATGCGCCGCGCCAGCGCGGGGTCCGCGCTCGCCGCATCGCCGTACAGCGCGCGCTCGAGTTCGCCGAGCATGGCCGACTGTTTTGCGTCGCTGACTTCACGCGCCAGCTCGCCGAGATTGCGCAACGCCGGCCGCTCGCGCCGCGCCCGGCGCAACAACACGCGTGCAGCAGCGTTGAGATCGCCGCGCGCACAGGCCGAGCGCAGTTCGTAGCTGCCGGCCCCCGGTTGCGGAGCCTTCGCCTGCGCCGCCGATTCGCGCGCGGCGCGACGCCTGAACTGCCTCCAGGCGATGACCCCGGCCACGATCGTCAGCAACCACAGCGCCAACACGGCACTGGCGAGTATCCGCCAGCGATTTGCATCGACATCGGAAGTCGTCGTGAGCGCGACGGCTGGCGGCGCCTGCTGCGCGGCCGTCGGCTCGGCAGGTTGCGCGACGGCCGGCCGGGCCGGTTCCGGTGCCGCACCAGCCAGAGCCGGCAGAACATCGATCGTCTGCGCCGGCACGGAACTGACTTCGGCGCGATTGTGCGCGGTGTCCCACCAGGCGATGCTCAATTCCGGCAGCGCAAGCTTTCCGGCGCGCGACGGCACGATCGCGAACTTGCGCTCGCGCTGGCCGTAGATCCAGTTGCCGTCGTCGCGATTCTGCGTCGTCTCCTTGTCCGGATAGATCTCGGCGCCGTCGATCGTTGGCAATTTCAATTCCGGCAATTGCTCGAACGCCAGGCCCTGCGCCTTGAGGCGCACGGTCAACGTCAGCGGCTCGCCGACATGCGCGCTGGTATCGGCCGCGGCGCCTTCGACAGTCAGCGTCAACGATTGCGCCGGCAGCCACATGTCGCCACCCGAGGCCGGAGGACGCGCGCGCACGTCGAGCGCGATCGGGTCGGATTGTGCCGACACGCTGCGGCCACGACTGAAGAAACTGTTCATGTCGCCCGGGTCCAGACCGCGGCCGCGGAACACGATCGGTGGCAGGTCGAGCGTGCCGCTGTTCTCTGCACTGGCGGCATAGTGGCGTTCGACGACACGATAGCGGCGGCCATCGAGATCGGCGGTGTAGTTGGCGTCCTGGCCGAGCTTGCGTACGACCAGGCCATCGGCCTTCGGATCGTCGAGATTGCCGTCGATCAGGCTCAGCGCATAGTATAATTTTACCGTCAGCCGCACTTCCTGCTGCACATACGGCGAACGCGGCACCGCCTCGGCCTGCACGAACAGGTCGTCGCCGGCCTTGCCGACCGCGCCGCTTGCCGCCGCCAATACGTTCAACGTGAGCGGAACGGTTTTGGCGCCGCCGACCGCGAAGGCCGGGATCGTCAGGTTGCCTGCGTGCTTCGGCTGCAGGCCGATCGCCCACAACAGTTTCGAACTGGTCTGGCCGTTGACGATGCTGACCGATGACGAGCTTTGCGTGCCGAGCAGGTCGAAGTCGTCGCGCAGCGCCGCGAAATCGGGCTGGCTGGCGCTGCTGTCGCCGGAACTCTCGACATTCAGCGTCACTGTCTCGCCCATGTGCATGCTGTTGCGATCGAGCCAGGCGCGCGCCTCGGCGCCGGCAGCGGTTCCACAAATCCACAATGCGGTAAAACCGAGCGCGACGGCGAGGCGCGCGACGAATGCGTTCACGGCAAATCTCCATTGGCACCGGCCTGCTGGCGACGCTGTGCTTCGAGCTGGAACTTGCGGCGCAGCAATCCACCCGGATCGTCCGGCACGCGCTGCAGCCACTGCTCCACCGCCTGCTCTTTTTCGTTGTGCGTGCCGCCGTCCTCGCGCGCGCCGAGGCGCAGCGGACGTTTTTCCTTCGGCTCGCTGCCGTTCTTGAGCGCCTGATCCATGCTTTTCTGGAACTGCTCCTGCGCGTTCTGTTCGGCGCTCTTCGATTCGGGCTGCGCGGCGGCCTTGCTCATGTCGGACTTGTCGTTGTCGTGGTTCGACTTGGCCGCTGACGCGTCTTTCTGCCCCTGGCTTTCGCCGGCGCTCTGCCCGTCCTGATCATCCTGCGGCTTGCCACTCTGCTGGTCGGAGCCCTGGCGATTCTGTGCGCTCTTGTCATCGCCGTCCTTCTGCTCGCCGGATTGGTTGTCGGCGCGCTGTTGCTGATCGTCGTCCGAGTGTTCCGAGTCGCTGCCACCGTTGGACTGGCGCTGTTCGTCCTTCTTGTCGCCCTCCTTGCCCTCCTTGCCGCCCTTGCCCTGCTGCTTCTGCTTCTTGAGCCAGTCCTCGACGGCCTTGCGGTTGGCGCTCGCATCGTCCATGTCCGGCTGCTGCTTCAGCGCGCGGTCGTAGGCGGCAAGCGCTTGCGGAAATTTCTTCTGCCTGGCAAGCGCATTGCCGAGGTTGTACTGCGCCTCGGCACTGTCGGGCCGGTCGAAATCCTGAGCGGCTGCGGCAAAGTCTTCGGCGCGATAGGCAGCCGAGCCGTGCAGTTGCGGATCACGTGCCAGCGCTTGTGCCTGCTTCGCGTCGCCGGCATCGAGCGCGGCCTGGGCCTGCTGGTCGGGCCGCGACCACAAGTCGACCCAGCTCATCGCGTCGGCGCGTTGCGGTTGCAGCAGCATGACGAGCGGCAGCAGCATCAGCCAGCCGCGCCGGAAACCAAACGCCGCCATCGGCACGAGCAGCAACAGCAGCCACGGTCCGCGATCGAGGAAGCGCGCGGTTTGCGCGTTGCCCGGTGCAGCATCGGCCTGCACCTGCGGTCGCAGATCGTCGAGCACGGCGTCGAGATCGCGCGCATCGCCACTGTAATCGGCGTAGCGGCCACCGCCAGCCGCCGCGACGGCGGTGAGCGCGGATGAATCGAGTTTCGGCATCGCGATGTTGCCGGCCGTGTCCTTGAGGAAGCCGCCGCTTGCGGTCGCTATCGGCGCGCCCTGGCTGGTGCCGATGCCGAGCACGGACACGCGCACACCGGCCGCGCGCGCCTTGCTGGCCGCCGCGGCGGCGCCGCCGCTGACCGAATCGGCAACAACGATGATCTCGCCGTCGTGGAGCCCGGCCTGGGCGATCAATCTTGTGCCCATCTCGATCGCGCGCGCCGTGTCGTTGCCGGACACCGGCATGATGCTCGGCTCGAGCGCATCGACCAGATTCTCCACGGTGTTGGAGTCATCGGTGAGCGGTGCCACAACGAAGGCGTCGCCGGAGTAGGCAATCAACGCGGTTTGCGCATCGCGGCTGCGCCGCAGGATGTCGACGATCTTGTAACGCGCGCGCGCGGCGCGCGTCGGCTTGACGTCCTGCGAGAGCATGGTCGGAGCGAGTTCCAGCGCGATGACGCGCGCGGCGCGATTCTGGAACAGCGGCATCGGCAGGCGCTCCCAGGCTGGCCCGGCCAGCGCGATGCAAGCGAGCAGCCAGGCTACGGCGACCAGCCAATGCGGCGAACTGGCGCGCGTGCGTTCGTCGCGTTCGAGCAGATGGCGCAGCAGGTGTGCATCGACGGCACCGCGCCAGGCCTGTGCTTCGCCACTGCTGCGGCGCAGCGCCAGCCACACGAGTGGCAATGCCAGCAGCGCGAGCAGCCAGAACGGCCGCACGAAGTGGAAGTCGCCGAGCAACGTCATCGCGCGGCTCCCTGCTGCAGCGGCAGGGCAGCGACGCGCCGTACCGTGGGCATCGCGGGCAACGCGCCCAGCAGCGCAAGCAGCAATGCGATCGACAGCGGCCAGTAGAACATCTCGTCGATCGGCCGGAACTGCTGCTTGGCGTCGTCGCTCGGCTCGAGCCTGTCGATGTCCGCATAGATCTGCGCCAGCTCAGCCGTGTTGCGTGCACGGAAGAAGCGGCCGCCGGTCTTGTCGGCCATCGCCGACAGCATCTTCTCGTCCAGCTCGGCCGATGGATTGACCATCATGTGGTTGCCGAAAAAACCATCGACCTGCATCGAGTCGGCGCCCATGCCGATGGTATAGATTTTCACATGTTCGGCGACCGCCAGATCAATCGCCTTGCGCGGGTCGAGTTCGCCGGCATCGTTGACGCCGTCGGTCAGCAGCACCAGAACGCGCCGGTCCTGCGGCCGCTCACGCAGGCGCTTGACGGCAAGACCGACGGCATCGCCGATCGCGGTTTCCTTGCCCGGCAGGCCGATCGCCGACTCGGCAAGCTGTTTGTACACGGTGTCGCGATCGAAGGTCAGCGGCGTCATAAGATAAGCTTGCGTGCCAAACACGATCAGGCCAACGCGGTCGCCGGCACGACGCTTGATGAAATCGCCGGCGATCGCCTTGATCGCCGTGTACCGGCTGACCGCGTTGCCGTTGATCGCCATGTCCTGGATGCTCATGCTGCCGGACGCGTCGACCGCGAGCAGCAGGTCGCGTCCGGTGCGCGACAACGCGACCGGATCGCCGACCCATTGCGGCCGCGCCGCGGCGGCGAGCAGCGCGCACCACGCGAGCAGCGTGAGCACGCGGCGCCAACGGGGCACCGGGTTCGCTCCGGTCGCGACATCGAGACCATCGAGCGCATAGGGCAGGCGCAGGGCGTCGCCGGCCCGCGTCTGCGCCGGGCGCAGCAGGCGCGCCATGAGCCAGGGCAACGGCAGCGCCAGCAACAGCAGCGGCCAGGCCCACTCAAGCATGGGCGGTTTCCTGCTCGAGCGCATGGCGGGTCGAGCGCCTCACCAGCGCGATCAGCGCCGGGACATCGTAGGTCATCAGCGGCCGAAACGGTGCCTCGATCAGCACGCGCCCGACACCACGCGTGAACTCGTCGCTGCCCGCCGCTTGATCGAGGTGCTCGAGCCAGCGTTCACCAACCAGTGCGGCCGTAGAGTTGTCGGCATGTTTGCTCAGCCGGCGTAAAAACTGCGACAACGCCGTGGCGAGCACGACGGGATCGTTGCGCGTGGCGTCGATACTTCGGTCGAGTTCGGCTGTTACTGCGCGCCGATGGCGCCGACGACGCCAGCTGCGGAAGCAAACCCTGAGCAGCCAGGTCAGCAGCGCTAGTACGGCGATCGCGAGCAGCCACCAGCCCGGGGCCGGTGGCCACCATCCTGGTGCCGGCGGCAGGTGGATGTCGCGCAGGATCGGCCCCGCATCGGTCGACGGATTCATGCGCTGCTCCTGCGGCGCGATGCTTGCTGCAGCAGCGTGCGCATCGCCGTCTCCGGCTCGCCGTGGGTGTCGAGCATGGTGTAGCCCAGAGCGCGCTTGCGCAACTGTCCGATCCACTGCGCCCGCCGTTCCTCGAACCAGTGCGCCCACTGCGTGCGCGTCACCGCTGCGGAAAAATCGAGTTGCACGCGCCCGCTGTCGCTGTGCAGCGCATAGCGTGCCGGTGGCGGCGCGTGATGTTCCAGCGGGTCGGACACGAGTACGGCGGCGACATCGCAATGGCGCGCCAGCAATGTCAGCGTCGATTCGCTTGCCGCATCGCAATCGAAGCCGTCACCGATCAGCAACACCTGAGTGCCAGGCCGAGCCAGGCGCTGGGCGCGCTGCAATGCCTGCGACAGCGGCACAATCGTGCGACCCTGAGCCGCGATCGCGTCCCATTCGCGCAGTGCACGCAGCACGCGCAGCGCACCGCGCGCACCACCGCCGGGCTTCACCTCGGCGTTGAGTCCGGGCCCGTAGCCGATCGCGCCAATGCGATCGCCATTGGACGTGGCGGCCCAGGCGATCAGCGCGGCGAGACGCGCAGCCTGTACCGACTTGAAACGCACGCGTGTGCCGAAATGCATGCTCGGGTTGTGCGACACGACGAGCAGCACGTTGCGTTCGCGCTCCTCCTGGAACAACTTCGTGTGCGGGCGCCCAGTGCGCGCCGTGACGCGCCAGTCCATCTGGCGGATGTCATCGCCGGGCTGGTAGTTGCGCGATTCGGCATAGTCCACGCCACGCCCGCGCATGCGCGAGGCGTGTGCCGCACCGCGACTGCCGATGACGCGCTTGCGCGTGGCGCGCTCGAAGCGATAGGCCTGCAGGCGCATGGCGATGAGTTCGGCCAGGTCGACGCGGATGCCGTTGAAAGCGAGGGCTGAGGGCTGACGGCTGAGGTCGAGCATGGCGCGCCTACGCGATGCGTTGACTGCGCGCGCCGGGAGCGGCACGCGCACAGCGTAGCTGACGCGAAGCGCGAGCGCCATGGAAGGCGGGAGTTACCGCATCGCGTGCGCCGCGCGAGGGTGAGACAGGGATGTCGATCGGAGGGCTCACGACGGATGGTTTCCTGCGTTGCCACCCCTTCTTGACTCGATTGAGCACGTCGAACGCTGCGGCACTCACGGCAGCGGCACGCGCTCGAGCAGGCTTCCGATCAGCTTGTCCGGCGTGATGCCTTCGGCTTCGGCTTCGTACGACATCAGCACGCGATGGCGCAGGACGTCGGCGGCGACGGCATGGACGTCTTCCGGCGCGACGAAGTCGCGACCGTTGAGCCAGGCATGAGCGCGTGCGCAACGGTCGAGCGCGATCGTGCCGCGCGGGCTCGCACCGTAAGCGACCCAGCGTGCGAGGTCGTCGCCATAGGCCTTCGGCGTGCGCGTGGCGAGCGTGAGCTGCACGATGTACTCCTCGAGCGCCGGCGCGAGGTGCAAGTCGAGAACGGCCGAGCGCGCAGCGAATATCTGCGGCTGCGTCAGGCAGCGCTCAGGCGTCGCCACGTGTTGCAGCGCGTCGCGCGCGCGGGCGCGGGCGAACTTGAGGATCGCCGCTTCCGACGAGGCGTCCGGATAGTCGATGCGCACATGCATCAGGAAACGGTCGAGCTGCGCTTCGGGCAGCGGATAGGTGCCTTCCTGCTCGATCGGGTTCTGCGTCGCCATGACCAGGAACAGCGGCGGCAACGGATAGGTCGTCCGTCCGACAGTGACCTGGCGTTCGCCCATCGCTTCGAGCAGCGCCGATTGGACTTTGGCCGGCGCTCGATTGACCTCGTCGGCCAGCAGCAGGTTGTGGAAGATCGGGCCACGCTGGAATTCAAAGGTTGCCTGTTGCGGCCGGTAGATTTCGGTGCCGGTCAGGTCTGCGGGCAAAAGGTCCGGGGTGAACTGGATGCGATGGAAATCGCCTTCGATGCGCGCGGCCAGTTCCTTGATCGCTGTGGTCTTGGCCAGACCGGGGGCGCCTTCGACCAGCAGGTGGCCATCGGCCAGCAGCGCGATCAGCAGGCGATCAACCAGCGCAGCCTGTCCGATGATGCACTGGCTGAGCTGGTCGCGCAGCGCGTGGAAGGCCGCGGTCAGCACGGCGTCTGGGGTGGGTACTGGCATGTCCATGGTGGTTCGGTCGAAGAGTTGGGAATGATCGCACGGCAGCCGGCCCGGCGCCCTGTGGCGAAAGCAATGCGTCGTGGCCGCAAGTCGTATAGGACAGCACACGGCGGCGGCGGTTCCGCCGCACGCGCAAACAGCGGGGACGCGAGCTCAGTCGCCGCAGGCGGCGAGCACCGAGTCGATGCTCTGCGCGCGGCCGATCAGGTAGCCCTGCGCGTACTGGCAGCCCAGGTCTCGAAGGCGTGCGAGTTGCTCCGCGGTCTCCACGCCCTCGGCGACAATGTCGCAACGCAGGGCGGCAGCCATCTCGACCACGGCGCGAACGATGGCGAGGCAGCGCGGATCATCGAGCTGCTGCACGAACGCCTGATCGAGCTTCAGAGTATCGAACGACAGCTGGTGCAGGTGCGCCAGGCTCGAATAACCGGTGCCGAAGTCATCGAGCGCAACCTGCATGCCCGCGGCATGGCAACGATCCAGGAACGCGGAGACCTTGGCGTAATCCAGCATCAGACTTTCGGTGATTTCGACTTTCAGCTGCGCCGGCTTGATCGCTTGCTGGCTGACCTGCGCGGCAACGCGATCGATGAAGCCGGGGTCATCGATCTGGCGACCTGACACGTTCAGGCCGATGTACGGCGACCGTCCGGGCGTGCGTTCGCTGATCTGGCGCAATGCCACGCAGACCGCGCGCAGCACGTAGTCGCCGACCGGCATGATCAGCGAGGTTTCTTCGGCCAACGCGATGAACTCGGTCGGCGATATCGGCCCGCGCTCGGGATGGTGCCAGCGGATCAGCGCCTCGTAGCCGGCGATGCGGGCGCTGGCGATGTGCTGGATCGGCTGCAGACGCATTTCCAGCCCGCCGCTTTCGAGCGCATCGCGCAACTGGCCTTCGAGGCGAATCTTGTCGTGGCCGGCGTCGCCTTGCGCACTCGGTGAGCGCACCGCCCGCACAGCATTGCCCGTGAACGTCGCCAGAGCGATGCGGTATCTGGAGAACTGGCTGAGCAGCAGCGCGCGCACGACCGGATCGGCTGTAGCCAGGCGTTCGGCAAACTGGCCGCGATCGATTGCGGTGAGTACGCACGGCTCCAGCGCCGTTGCGGTTGCCGTGCGCGGCGAGTAGTCGAGCACCGCCACTTCGCCAACCAACGCACCGGCATCGACCTCGCCGAGAAACGCTTCCTGGCCACCGACCATGGCGGTGATGCGCAGACGCCCGGTCTCGATCAGGAACGCGGTCGTCGGCGCGTCGCCCTCGCGAAACAGCACCTCGCCGGTTTTCAATTCGACACGGTGGGCCGATGACATATCAGGCGCATTGCCGGCACGAGTGACTGGGCGATGCTAGCAGTTATCCAAAAAAAGGGCCGCATTGCTGCGGCCCTCTGGTTGCGATTGGTTGCAAACCGCTTACGGGCTGAAACCGTCGTTTACACACTGACCGTTTATGTTGACCGTGCCCTTGAGGTTGTCAGGGCCGGTAAAGGTGCACACGCCAGTTCCGGTAGGCGCAGGCGCATTGGTTGGATCGAAATTGGACAGTTCGATCGTGAACGAGGCTACGCCGCTCGCATCCGTCGTGGAACTTCCGGAGGACGGCGTTATCGTCGGGGTCGGAGTACCCGCAGCGACACATGACATCGAAATCGCCTGACCGCCAACACCGCTGCCCGAACTGCTCAGAATCTTCACATTGATCGTCTGCAAGATATCGTTGTTGTTCACGGGCGTCGAAATGTTGCACGGCGATACCTGCATGCTTGCGATATTCACGACGAAGCCAACCGTGACGCTCGGCGCCTCAACCGACCCGCTCGTGACACCAGCGGTGAACGTCAATGAAGCGCTGCCGGCGCCTGCGGGCAGACCTGTTGTCGTTACCAGTGCGGTTACGCAGCCGTTGGCGCCGGTGACCTTGTCCAGAGGACCACTGGTCGCGATGTTGTCGACCTTGCCGGTTCCACCAGCGGGCAACTCGAACGAGAAGTTCAAGCGGAAGTTCGCGATCGGCTGGTTCAGCGAATCGGAGTAGCACACGGTGACAGGCACGTTGGCGGCGTCCCCCTGCAGCGGGTCGGGGCTCGCGGTCAATCGACCTGGACCGAGGCCTGGAAAGACCAGCGTTGCCGTATCGGTGACGATGTTGGCGGTGTGGCTCGTGTAGTCCGTACTGTTGCTTTGCGCGTAGATCACTACCGCCTTGCCGATTGCGCTGCCGGGATAGTTCAGCGTTGTCGTTGCAACGCCGGGCTGACTATCCGTCCCCGTCAACGCATCGGTGAATGCTGGCGAAGCGACACTGCCGAATTCCGCCCGTCCGATGAGATATGGGATGACGGGACCGTAGTCCCTGACAAGCCCGGTGCCGTCGTTCAAATTGAATGGCGTGGCAACAGTCAGGCTGGTCGCGCTGTTGATCGAGCGCACGACGCCGGCGCTTTCCAGATCGTCGTTGTCCTGCGTCTGGTTCGTTGCTTGCTTGCCGAAGACGATCAGCGTGTCGCCCAACTGGACCTGGCCGCCGGCGGTAGTGAACTTGCCATCGGTAGCGTTGAACAGCGTGGCGCCCTCTTTCGGGTCGCCTGCCAACCCGGAAATCGAGAACCAGTTCTGCGGCAGCGTGGTCGCACTGGGCACCTGCGGCGAATCTACCAAGCCAAAACGCACGACAGTACCGGCAAGCACGGCGTTACCAAAGCGATCAACACCTTTGACGCTGATCGGCAATTGATAGTTCGCAGAGCCAACCGGGACTTCCGTAACGGTATCGGAGACGGCGCTCGCGGTGATCGCTGTCGTGTCGGGCGAAACGATGGTTAGACTGAACAACTTGCCATCGGAAACTACAACGGTTGCTGTCGAACTGATAGCGTCCTGCACGCCGTTGTCGACATTGTTGTCACCGCGATCGGCGGTTGCCTTGATTTCGACTGGCCCCTGTTGCGAGCCGGCCTGGAACGTCAGCGACGCGACGCCGTTGTGCGTGACCGTGCTGACGGTAGAACCAACAACTGGCAGGCCGGCGGCGTTGAGGCCGGAAAGCCGGGCATCGGTGCCTGCCGGGCCGACGATCTGGAACTGCACGTTGTCGAATCCGCTCGGATCCGGAACCAGCGCGCTGTTGCCGTCCCTGACCGTGGCTGAGACGAGGGCGTCCTGCGGCCCGCCCGAACTGGCCACATATGCACTGCCGGTCGTGACCAAGGAAATCGAGGATGGCAGGCTGCTCGCCGCACCGGCGATGGTAACCTGGACCTGGGAGCTGATCGTCTGGTTGTTGTCCGGGTCGATCGCCGTTACGGTCAGTACCGCCGTTCCCGGAATGTCGTCGGCATGAATGAAGATCACGCCGTTGCCACCCGTTACATTGATCGGGCCGCTGCCGAGGATGACCAGGAATTCGTTGTTGTCCGGCTTGGTCTTGTCGGTCCACGCCGTAGCGGGATTGTCCAGTTGCGAAAACCCGGCAATCGTCGCCGGATCGATCGAGACGTTGACAGTGCTCGTGCCGTTGACGAGCTGGCCATTCGAATGGCGCCACGTCACGGTGATTTCGGCGATATAAGGCGAACCGAGATAGTTCGATACGAAGTCGGGGCCAACCTCGGCCAGTGCCGCATAGGGATTCAGGGGCAGCGTGACGGCGCTCGGCGTCAATACCAGACGCGGATCGTTGGTATTGCCGGCAACTACCGTGATAGGAATCGAGGCCGATGCGGCGACGGTGGCACCATTGGTGCCTGCCGGGAGAGAAAATGTAATCGTTGCCATGCCGGCCTGATTGCTGCTCGTGAAGTTGAACGTGGTCTTGCCGCCCGCCAGCGTATTCGACGCGGTTGTTCCGGCAGGGTCGCCGGTCTTGCCGCTGACAGTTCCGATCGTCGATGGGGACAGTGATGCTGTGACCGCGACGCCGTCGTTTTCGATCGTGCCGTCATGCTTGCTGACGGCAACCGTAATAGTGGTGAACGAATTGGTCGAGATCGACGTCGATGCGGCTGTCGGCACTATCGTGTCGGCGGGCGTCGGACTGAAAGCTCCCTGGCTTCCGCCGCCGCCGCCGCCACAGCCCGCGAGGCAGAGTGCAGCAAACAACAGGACCAGTGCATTTCTGAGGACTTTCATGTCGAATCTCCAGGCTCGCGACCTTTCATGTTTTGCGTGTGCGCGGCGTTCGCCGCTCGCTGCCGATCTTGCGTTGTATGAAGTCATTTCAGTTTTTCATCGAGAATGCGTGGGGTCACGAAGATCAGCAGCTCGGCCTTTGAATTGCTCTTCTGCAAATCACGAAACAACGCGCCGATACCGGGCAAATCACCGAGGAAGGGTACCTTGGTCAAAGTTGTCGACTTGTCGAACTCGTAAACACCACCGAGGACGACCGTCTGGCCGTTGTCAACCAATACTGAGGTTGTGATCTCACGCTTGTCGAGCTGTGGCACAAACCCGCCTCCCGGATTTGGCACGAGCGAGTTGATAGCGTCTTTCTTGACATCCAGCGTCAGAAAGACGCGCCCGTCCGCTGTGATGGTCGGTGTAACCTTTAGCTCAAGCACGGCCTCTTTGAACTGCACGGTTGCAGTCGCGGCGCCCGCGGCTCCGTTGAACGTTACATAGCCAATCTCTTGGCCCTGCTTGATGTCGGCTTCCTGCTGGTTCGCCGTAATGACGCGCGGGTTGGAAATTAACTCACTCTTGCTCTCTGTCTCACCTGCCGATAATTCCAGATCAAGCAAGTAATCAGCGCCAAGCACGGTAAGTCCGAAGCTTCCTGCGGTCGGTTTCGATGCCGGCAGGCTGACATTCAATCGATTGGCCAGTGATGGAACAAGAATCCCGCCACCGGCGCCGCCCGGCGCTGTGTTGGGTAGGCCGCTTCCAGACCCGGCGAAACGATTATTCAGCGCCAGATTCGCCATCGTGTCGGCGCCAGCCAGCGTACCGGCCGTGGAAACGACGGTGTTGTTTACTTCGTAGCCACCACTGATGCCGAATTTTGCACCGATGTCGCGGGCGAAATTGTCAGTCGCCACGACCACGCGCGACTCGATCAGAACCTGCTGGACTGGCCGGTCGAGCTTGGTCACTAGCTCGCGAATCATCTTGACCCGGTCCGGCGTGTCATGCACCAGGAGTGTGTTTGTCCGGTCGTCGAATGTCACACGTCCGCGCTCGGAAAGGAATCCGGAACCCGCCTGATTGCCACCGGTCTGCCCGCCGCCGCCACCCTGATTGTTTTTCAGGTTTATCAGGGCAGAAAAATCCTTGGCCTTGCCATAATTGATCGGTATGTATTCGGTTACCGTCTCGACCAGTGTCTGCAGCTTCTTGCGCGCGTCGGCCAGAGCCTGCTCGCGATCGGATATTTCCTTCTGCGGCGCGACCCAGATGACGTTGCCGTTACGGCGCTTGTCGAGGCCTTTCGCCTGCAGCACGATGTCCAGAGCCTGATCCCATGGCACATTGATCAGCCGCAGCGTGACACTGCCCTGCACGCTGTCGGCCACGACGATGTTGAGGTCGGACATGTCCGCGATCAGTTGCAGTACCGAACGCGCCGGGATGTCCTGGAAGTTGAACGTCACGCGATTGCCAGTGTATTCGGGCGGTGCGTTCGGATCGCGCTTGACCTCTTTCGGCTTGGCCGAGACTTCGACGACGTACTGGTTTCCGGACTGATACGCGAGTTGCTCGAACGGCGCCGTTGCCACGATATCCATGTGCGCACCGCCGCCCTTGGTGCGTGTCTCGATCGACTGCACCGGCGTGGCGAAGTCGAGAACATCCAGATGCTGCGCCAGCTGGACCGGCAACTTGACGTTGTAGAAGTCGAGCGAAATCTTGTCGCCGGAACGCTGCAGGTCGGCGCCGACGCCGTCGCCTGAAAACGAGACGATGATGCGGCCCTCGCCGTTCTTGCCGCGGCGAAAATCGATGTTGGATATTTCCGCACCCTGCGCAATGACGGCTTTGGTCTGGTCGGTGGTCGCGACAGCGGTGCTCGTTGCCGAACCGCTGCCCGCGCCGTTGTTGATCGTAACGATAAGGTTGTTACCCTGCGCCTTGGTCTCATAGCTCGACGGCCGAGTCAAATCGAAGACTACGCGGGTACGACCCGCCGCTTCGACGGCACTGACGCCGCTCGTTGCGCCGTTGTTGATTTCGACGCGGCGCTGGGTCACGGCATTGCGCGTGTCGGCGATGTCGATCGCGATGCGCGGCGGGTTTTCGGTCGCGAAAATCCGCGGCTCGACGACCGGTGCCGCGAACTTCAGCGTGACCTGAACCTTGCCGCCAGGCAATGGGGTGTAGGCGATATCCTGAAGGATGTTCTCCGCCATCGAGGTGGCAGAAAACAGCAGTCCGAACAGCACGACCAACCATGCGCAGCCTCGCATCGCGGCAGATCGCCTTGGCGATGCGGACGAACGTCCCTGGAAGTTGTCGATATTACTGGTCATTTAAGCACCCCCAATTGGGTCGTCATTTCTCAGGCAACGCGATAGTTGCTTGGCGTTCCATCCAGCCACCGGTTCCATTCGGAATCAGCTCGACAAGATCGATACGGGTCTCGGCAATCGCAACAATCTTGCCGTTGTTCTGGCCCATGTAGTTACCGACATGAACGCGGTGGACCGTGCCTTCGGTATCCTTGATCAGGCCTTCCAGGGCCGAACCAGCGCCCATTGATCCGACCATCTTCAGACTATCGAGCGCATAGGCCTCGAGTGGTTCTTTTGCGTGCCTGTCCGGTTGCGGTCCGCCACCAGTCGGCAACTCGTCGAGACTCGGCGAGAACGGATCGCGCATCGTCTGGTCGGAGTATTCGAAAGTCTCGAATGTTTTCAGCACCGGAAGCGGCGGAATCGGCGCGCCCTTCTGTGCTTTTTCGCGTGCGACCCACTCCCTCAGATCGGCATCGCCCTGGGTACATCCGCCAATGACGATCAACGCGCCGACCGCGAGCAAGCGCAAATAGTGTGAGTTACTAGCGAGGGCAGTCATGCTCACGCTCCTCCCCTACGTGCGGGGGCAGCCTTGTTCGGCTTGGCCGGGGCCTTTTTCGTTCCACTGTCCGATTCGTCGTCCTCGACGTAACGATATGTCTTGACGGTGCCTTCGAGCAGCAGTTGGCCGGCTGCCCCGGCGATCGGCTTCAACGACACGTTGTGCATCGTCAGGATGACCACGCGTGGTAGTGCCGCGACTCCGCTGATGAACGTTCCGAATTGGTGATATGTGCCGAGCATGCGCAAGGCGATCGGCTTTTCGGCGTAGAAGCCTTCCTTGACCGACTCGGCACCCGGCTGGAACAACTGCGTTTCGAGCCCCGCCGACAGCGCAGTCTGGGAAATATCGACCAGGAGTCCGGGCATCTCGGTCTTGCTCGGCAACTGGCGCAACAGTTGGCGCAGGATGTCGCGCATGTCATCAAGCTGCTGCTTGAGCGCAGCCAGATTGGCGACCTTTCCCTGCTTTTCGTGGAATTCCTTCTTCAGCTGTTCTTCCTGCGTTTGCCGCGTCTCGAGATCGCTCTGCTGATCCTTGACGATGAAGTACCAACCGACCAGAACCAATAGTCCAAAAAGCAGCGCGCAGAACACGAGCTTGACGCTCTGTGGCCAGCCGCCGGCGTTCTGGAAATCCAGATTGCGGAAGTCAGCTGCTTTCATGGGTTGCCCCCCGTCTTGTTCGCGGCCGGTTTGGGCGGTGCCGGCGTGATGTCGCTGTCCGCGGGCATGGCGACTGATGGAATAGGCGCGCCATGAAGCGGAGTGGCTGCAGGGGCGGCCGGTGCCGTTTCGGCTTCGTTCGGCTTGGCGTCGAGATTCTCGGCATTCTCGGGCGGACGCAACCTGACGTTCAGCCCGAACTCGTAGCGATTGCGCTTGTCGCCGCCCTTGATCTCGGTCTTGATCAAGTCGGAGTGCGTCAGCCACTTCGAATTGTCGAGATTGCGCATGTAGTTGGCGACGCTGGCGTTCGACTGCGCGACACCCTGCAGGGTCAGGATATCGCCGGTCTGGCGCAGTGAGCCAAGGCGCACGCTGTCGGGAATCGTCCGCACCAGCTCGTCGAACAGGTGCACCATCTGCGACCGGCTCGCCTGCAGCTGCTCGATGATCTGCTTGCGCGCGAGCAGCTTGGATTTGGTCTTGTCGAGTTCCTTGATTTCCGCCAGCTGACTGTCAAGCAGCTTGATCTCGCCGTGCAGGTAGGCGTTGCGTCCGTCCTGGTTGTCCAGCCGCAATCCCATCCAGTACCACCAGATACCAAGGACCGCGACCGCAGCCAGCGCCGCCGCGCCGAGCATCATGTAGAACTCGCGCTCGCGTTCCCGGCGTCGCTCGGCGCGCCAGGGTAGTAGGTTGATCTTGGCCATTAGTCGAAGCTCCTCAGCGCGAGCCCGCAGGCGATCATCAGTGCCGGCGCGTCCTGAGTCAGGGTCTGCGCCTGCACGCGCGACGACAATGACATGTTGGCGAGCGGGTTCGCGACGACGCTCGGCACGCCGAGCTGTTCCTCGATCATTTCGTGCACGCCGGGGATCGACGCACAACCGCCAGCCAGAACGATCTGGTCGACCTTGCTGTACTCGCTGCCGGCGAAGAAGAACTGGAGCAGACGGCTGATCTGCTGAACCATCGCCTCCTTGAACGGTTCCAGCACTTCGATCTCGTACGACTCGGGCAGCCCGCCCTGGCGCTTGGCCAGGCCGGCCTCCTCATACGACAGACCATAACGGCGCATGACCTCGTCGGTCAGCTGCTTGCCGCCGAAAACCTGCTCGCGCGAGTAGATGGTGCGCTGGTTCTTCAGCACGATCAGCGTCGTCATGGTCGCGCCGACATCGACCACGGCAATCACCGCGTCTTTCGGCACCGCCAGCTGATCGGAGACCAGGCGGAACGCGTTCTCCATCGCGAACGCTTCGACATCGACGATCTTCGCGGTCAGTCCGCCGAGATCGAGTGCCGCGACGCGAAGATCGACGTTTTCGGTGCGCGATGCCGCCAGCAGCACGTTCATCATCTCCGGAGTATCTTTTACCGGACCGATGACTTCGAAATCGAGGCTGACTTCCTCGATCGGATACGGAATGTACTGGTTCGCTTCGACCTGGATCTGGCCGTCCAGATCTTCCTCGGACAGGTCCGAGGGCATGGGAATGACTTTGGTGATGACAGCCGAGCCCGCCACCGCGGCCGCGGCGAACTTGGTCTTGGCGCCGGACCGGTTCAACGCGCGGCGGATTGCTTCACCGACGGCTTCGACCTCGACGATGTTCTTTTCGACGACCGCATTCGGGGGCAGCGGTTCCACCGCGTAGTGTTCAACGCGGAAGCGACCACCGTTCTGGCTCAACTGCAACACCTTCACTGCCGTCGAGCTGATATCGACCCCAATCAGCGGCGGCGCTTTTACACTGAATAGGCCCACACTTTTTCCCCTTCCCACGCGCTCTTACGAGCGATATATGCGCATCCACATTAAATACGAACTTTAACGATTTATCAACAGCTTGTTGATTGTCTGGCACAAGCTGGTGATCTGGCAGCAATTTTGCCCGAAAAAAGCCTTTTCACGGCCAGCGCTGCGCTATCGGCCGTGTTGACGTTGACTCTATACTCCCTTATTGCGGCATCGCCTTGATGTCAGTCACATATCCCACTGTTTAATGCACCTGTTTTTGCGTCTTCTGAGGTATTTCCTGGTCCTGGCCCTGGTCGGCGTCGTATTTGGCTGCCTCGCGCTCGGTGTCGCCTATTGGTTGATCGCTCCGCGCCTGCCGTCGGTGGAAACCCTCAAGGAGGTGCGCTTGCAGGTGCCGCTGCGCGTCTATACCGCGGACAACCGGCTGATTGCAACGTTCGGCGAGACGCGACGCATTCCGGTCAAGATCGACAAGATCCCGCTGCAGTTGAAGCAGGCCTTCATCGCGGCCGAGGATGCGCGCTTCTACGAACACCCTGGCTTCGACTGGCAGGGCGTCGTCCGCGCCGGCTTGCATGTCGTCTTCAGCGGCGGCGAGAAGACCCAGGGTGCCAGTACGATCACGCAACAGGTCGCCCGCAATTTCTTCCTCAGCTCAGAGAAAAGCTACACGCGCAAGCTTTCCGAATTATTTCTGGCCCGGCGCATCGAACAGGCGCTGACCAAGGACGAAATTCTCGAGCTGTATCTCAACAAGATCTTCCTCGGCAATCGTGCCTACGGCGTCGCGGCGGCGGCAGAGTTCTATTACGGCAAGACGCTCGACCAGCTCACCTTGTCCGAGTCGGCCATGCTGGCGTCGCTGCCGAAGTTTCCGTCGACCGGCAATCCCTTGAACAACCGCACACGCGCGGTGGAACGGCGCAACGTCTACGTTCTGCAGCGCATGCTCGAGAATCGCTTCATCACGGCCGAGCAGTACAAACTGGCCAGCGCGGAACCGGATCTTTCCTACGCGCATGAACCGCCGATCGAAGTCGAAGCGCCGTATCTGGCGGAGATGGTGCGGCGTGACGCGCTCGAGCGCCTCGGCAACGATGCGATGACCGACGGCTACACCATTCACACGACGCTCGACGCGCGCGCGCAGGACGCAGCCAATCAGGCGCTGCGCGATGATCTGGTCAGCTATGACCAGCGCCACGGCTATCGCGGACCCGAGGCGCATGTCGAACTCGCGGCCGGCTTCACGCCGGCCGAGCTCGACAAGCGCCTCGATCCGTATCATCCCGTAGTTGGGCTGATTCCCGGCATCGTCACCGAATCGGAAGAGAAGTCGGCCCTGGTCTATCTCGACGACGGGCAGACCGTGCCACTCGATCTCAACGCGGTTTCGTGGGCAAGGGCATACCAGGACGAAACGCACCGAGGCGCGGCGGTAAAGCGCGTCGATGCGGTTCTCAAGGTGGGCGATGTCGTGCGCCTCGGCCGCGGCGCCGAAGGCAAGTGGAAGCTGACCCAGGTCCCGGCTGCGCAGGGTGCGCTGCTGGCGCTCAATCCGGAGGACGGAGCGATCACCGCCGAGGTGGGCGGTTTCAGCTATGCGCGCAGCAAGTTCAATCGCGCCGTACAATCGAACCGTCAACCGGGGTCGAGCTTCAAGCCGTACTTCTACGCCGCCGCATTCGAACACGGCTTCACACCGGCATCGATGGTCAACGACGCGCCGATCGTGTTCGCCGATCCATCGAAACCCAATGGCCTGTGGACGCCGCAGAACGACGACGGCAAGTTCGATGGTCCGATGCGCCTGCGCGAGGCGATGGTACAGTCGAAGAATCTGGTCTCGGTGCGCCTGCTCGATGCGATCGGCGTGCGCTACGCGCGCGAATACGTCACCCGTTTCGGCATTCCGATCGACCAGGTCCCGGACAACCTGTCGATGGCGCTCGGCACCGCGTCGGTGTCGCCGCTGATCATGGCACGCGGCTTTGCCGTGTTCGCCAACGGCGGCTTCCTGGTCGACCCGTACTTCATCGATTCGATCAATGATCGCGACGGCAAGGAGATCTACAAGGCCCATCCGGTCGTCGCGTGTCGCCATTGCCCGGAGCGACTGATCGAGGATGCGCGCGTGGCTGCCGCGCAATCCGCCGGCGACAAGGTCGACGTGGTCAAGGCCAGCGCGCTGTCGCCGATCGCGAGCGCGAACGCGGCGCCGCTTCCGGCAGCCACCGGCGGCAGCGATGCCGGCAAGCCGCAACTCGCACCGCGTGTGCTCGATGCGCGCATCGCCTATCTGATCGGTTCGTTGCTGCACGACGTCGTGCGCCGCGGCACCGGCCACGACGCGATGGTGCTCAAGCGCAACGATCTGGCCGGCAAGACCGGTTCGACCAACGATCACCGAGATGCCTGGTTCACGGGCTACAACGATAACGTGGTGGTCAGTACCTGGGTTGGCTTCGATGATTTCAGTTCGCTCGGGCGCGCCAACGGTATCGGCGAATTCGGTGCACAGGCGGCGTTGCCGATGTGGATCAGCTTCATGCGCGAGACGCTCAAGGGCATTCCCGAAAAGCCGTTCGAGATGCCCTCGGGCATCACCACCGCGCGCATCGATCCGGACACCGGCCAGCTTGCATCGAGCGGTGACGGCAGGAGCATGCTGGAAGTCTTCAAGGTCGAGGACATCGCGCGCCTGGCCGCCGGACCGAACAATCCGACCGAACAGGAAAAGCGCGTACAGCAGGACGCCTACGGTATCTTCTGATGCAGCGCAGGCACGACCCGACACGCGACGCCGGCGGCCATGCCGGCGAACTGCGCCGACGTATCGCCGTCGAAGCGGCCCGCCTGATCAGCGAGCAGGGCATCCGCGATTACCATCTGGCCAAGCGCAAGGCAGCCGAGCGTCTCGGCATCGCCGCCGAGACCGCGCTGCCGCGCAATGACGAGATCGAGGATGCGCTGCGCGAACACCAGCGCCTGTTCGACGCCGATGATCAGCCGCGGCGGCTGGCCATCTTGCGTGAAGCGGCGCGCGAAGCGCTGCGGTTCTTTTCCCGTTTCAAGCCGCGCCTGGTCGGCGCGGTGCTCGATGGCAGCGCCGACCGCCATTCGGCAGTCTGCCTGCACCTGTTCAGTGACGAGACCGAAGCAGTCGCGAACTTTCTCGACGAACAGGGGATTCCGTACGAGCAGCAGGATCGGCGCGTACGCCTCACCCGCGACGACACGCGGGAATTTCCTGCCTTCCGGTTCAGCGCAGGCACGATACCGGTCGAAGTGACCGCTCTGCCGCTGGCGCAGATGCATCAGGCACCGCTCGATCGCAGCGGCGAAAAACCGGTCCGGCGCGCGAACCTTGCCGCACTCGACGCGCTGATCGAGGCGGCGCGGCCAGGCGATTGCGTTCAGCGCTTGGCGAGCGGTACGTAGTCGCGCGGACCCGCGCCAGTGTAGATCTGGCGCGGCCGGCCGATCTTGGTTTCCTTGTCGAGATGCTGCTCGAGCCAGTGCGCAACCCAGCCTGCAGTGCGGCCGATCGCGAACATGACCGTGAACATCTCGGTCGGGATCTTCAGCGCCTTGTAGATGATGCCCGAGTAGAAGTCGACGTTCGGGTAGAGTTTGCGCTCGACGAAGTACGGATCCTTCAGCGCCGCCTGCTCGAGCTCCATCGCGACATCGAGCAGCGGATCGTTGACGTTGAGATCGGCCAGAACCTTGTGGCACATGTCGCGGATGATCGTCGCACGCGGATCGAAGTTCTTGTACACGCGATGACCGAAGCCCATCAGGCGGAAGCCCGAGTTCTTGTCCTTCGCACGCTCGACCGCCTTGCCGACGTTCTTCGCATCACCGATCTCGGCGAGCATCTTCAGCACGGCTTCGTTGGCTCCGCCATGCGCCGGTCCCCACAGCGCGGCGATGCCGGCGGCGACGCAGGCGTATGGATTGGCGCCGGTCGAACCGACCAGGCGCACCGTCGAGGTGCTCGCGTTCTGCTCGTGGTCGGCGTGCAGGATGAACAGCAGGTCGAGCGCCCTGGAGGCGACCGGGCTCAACGCGAGCGGCTCGCTCGGTACCTCGAACATCATGTGCAGGAAGCGTGTGACGTATTCGAGATTATTGCGCGGATAACGGATCGGCCAGCCGATCGAGTAGCGGTACGCAGCGGCGGCAATGGTCGGCATCTTCGCGATCAGGCGGATCGCCGCGAGCCGACGCTGGTCCGGATCGTTCATGTCGAGCGAGTCGTGGTAGAACGCCGCGAGCGAGCCGACCGAGGCGCACAGCATTGCCATCGGATGCGCGTCGTAATGAAAACCGTTGAGGAAGTTCTTCAATGTCTCGCGCATCATCGTGTGATGCGTGATCTCGTCGTCGAACAAGCCGAACTGCGCCGGCGTCGGCAACTCGCCGTTGATCAGCAGGTAGGCGACCTCTAGGAAGCTCGAGTTCTTCGCCAGTTGCTCGATCGGATAGCCGCGATACAGCAGCACGCCCTTGTCACCATCGATGAACGTGACCGAGCTGCGGCACGATGCGGTCGACATGAAGCCGGGATCGTAGGTGAAAAAACCGGTGTCCTTGTTCAACTTCTGGATGTCGACGGCGGGATCGCCGAGACTGCCCTTGACGACGGGCAGGGAGACCGTCGTATTGGACGCGGCATCGGTCAGTACAACGTTCGGGTCGGACACGGCGATCTCCTTCTGTCTGGATCCGGCGGCGCGCATCAGCAGCAAGCCATGCCGCGGCCACTGCACCGGAGTCGAAGAACAATTATCGCACAAGCGTTTGAACCACCGTTACCGCGCACGACCGTGAAGCACGCAGAGACTAGACGCACAACGTGTTCGCGTGCTGCCACTTCATTCCATCGGTGAGAACGCGCGAGGCGCGGTGCGCATCGTGTCGGCCGAAGACCGCTTTTACAGCAAGGACAACTTCACTGAAGCGGATCCCGGCGGCACTGGGACAGGTTCATCTGCCATCTGTGGCGTGTAAGGATAAGCGCAGGTCAAGCCGGATCCCGGCTCAAGAGTACATCCCTGTACGGCCGGGATGATTTCATCCGATACAAACTGGATCCCGTGTCATCGGCCGTCCATGGCCTGCACGGGATAAGCGCATTTCAATCTGCAGCTGGATCCCGTGTCATCGGCCATCCATGGCCTGCACGGGATAAGCGCATCCTGCGCTTACTTTGCGGCGGCGCCGGCGTAGCGGCGACGGAACTTGTCGACGCGACCGCCCGCATCGATCACCTTGTGCTTGCCGGTGTAGAACGGGTGAGACTGGCTGGAAATTTCCACCTTGATGACCGGATATTCCTTGCCGTCTTCCCATTTGATCGTGTCCTTGCTGGTCATCGTCGACCGGGTCAGGAACGAGAAATTCGAGGAGACATCCTGGAACACCACGTTGTTGTACTTGGGATGGATGTCGGCTTTCATGGCGCAACTCCGCAAAGCGTTGAGAAAAGAGGTCAATATTAGCCTTTTTCAGCCCGTCCCTGCAAGTCAAGTCCTCCACTGCTGCGGCGGGTGGTCCCATTCACGCGCCTGGCTGCAGAATACCCCCGTGAGACGGATTCTTTCCCTCCTCGCCTTGCTCCTGCTCGCCGCAAATGTCTGGGCACAGAATGCGGAGCTCACGGCGGCACAACGTCAATGGGTGGCCACGCACAAGGTCGTGCGCGTGGCGCCGGACCCAGATTTCGCACCGATCGACGGTGTCGATGGCGAAGGCCGCGAGCGTGGTCTGGCCGCGGACTACCTGAAGCTGATTGCGGCCAGGACCGGCCTCGAGTTCCGCGTCGTGCGTGTCGCGACGCGCAGCGACGGCATGCGTGCATTGCGTGAACGCCGCGCCGATCTTCTGCCGTCAGGGGGCGTGACGGACAATGATCGCGACGTCATCTACAGCAAGCCCTACCTGCGCCTGGCTGCCGCCATTTTCGCACGCGCCGGAGAACCCGGATTTGCGACGCTCGGCCAGCTCGCCGGCCACCTCGTCACGGTCGTCGAGGCCTCGCCGTGGCCAACCCTGATTGCGGCCGCTGGCGGTACGGCGAAACTGCAGAAGGACATCGATATCGCAGCAGCGCTGAAACGCCTTCGCGAAAAGGGTGCCGACGCCTACATCGGCGACCCGTTCACGGCAGCCGATGCGATCGCCCGGCTCAAGCTCGACAAGGACATCGTCCTTTCGGGCCAGTCCGGTGTCGAAGCCGCCGTCGGTTTCGCGGTGCGCAGCGACTGGCCGCAGCTTCAGGAAATCCTCGACGCCGCTTTGAAGAGCATCAGCACCGACGAAGACAAGGCGCTGCGCGAACGCTGGCTGAAGAATGCCACTGCGCCGGCAGCCGCCGCGGCGCAAGCTCCGGCGCTGCCGGCATCGAATGCCGCGGCCATCGACGCGGCGCTGCAGGCTGCAGCGAAGGCGCGCGGCCTCAACGCCGACATACGCCAGCAGGTCGACGACCTGTTGCATCAGGCGCAAGCCGACGAGACCAGCGCCGATCAGCTTTCGGCACAGGGGCAGACCCTCAGCCAGACATCGGCCGGCGCCGACACCGCCGCACAGAGGCTCGAAGAATCGCTGGCGATCACCGACACCGGTGCCGTGCTTGCCTGGCGCGCGGCGCTGCCCGACCGCGCCAGCGCCGCGCAGCTCGAGCCGCTGCTTGCGGCAGCGCGTGACAATCTGTCTGCCGCGCGCGCGACCGTTGCCTCGCTGCAGGCCGAGCTCGACCGGCAGACGCTGCGTCCGGCCCAGCTTCGCGACGAAATCGCGGCGGCGCAGGTTGCGCTCGACCAGAGCGGCGTTGCCGCCGCCGCCGGTGCCGACGGTGCGCTGGCACAGGCGCAGGAGTTGCGCAACCGTTCGACGTCGCGGCTTGCCGCGACGCGGATCGCCGTGCTGCAACTCGAAAGCCGCACCTACGAATCGCGCATGCGCCTGCTCGGCGCGCAGCTGCGCGATCGCCAGCGTGCCGTGAGCGAACTCAAGCAGCGCGAAAGCGCACTCGAAAGCCTCGTGCTCGACCGTGCCGGTGCGGCGGTCGCCGAGTTGCAACTGCGGGTGACCCACGAGCGCGACCAGGCGATCGCCCAGTTCCGCATGCTCAACGACGCGGCGAGCGCAAACGTCGCGCTGGTCAAGCAGCTGAGCGACAGCGTGCACAGCGTCAATGCGCTGCGCGCGCAGAAGCAGGACTGGGACAACTGGCTGCGCGACACGACCCAGGCGCTGAAGAACACCGAGGAACGCATCCAGATCGGCGGTGTCAGCGAAGCCGTCGGCCTGATCCTGCTCGCGGAAAAGAGCCGGCTGAAGCCGCTGCCGTTGCTGCGGCGTACGCTGGCCAGCCTGCAGACCGACCTGGCACAGACGCGCATCGGCCTGATCGACGTGCGCGAACAGAGCGAGGCCCTCGCTGATCTCGGCGACGCGGTCGGTCAGGAATTGGGCCGCTTGCCTGAGCCGCCGGCGGACCGGCTCAACGACCTGCGTACTGCCATGTACCGGCTGCTCAGCACACGCGCGGAAATCCTGCCATCGCTGCTGTCGCGGCAGACACGTCTTGCGACTGCCGATGCCGATGCCGAGCGCGTCCTGCGCGAATTGGTCGCGGCAACCGAAAAACTCGAGGGCCTGCTCGACGCGCGGCTGTTGTGGACCCCGAGTCACAAGGCGGTCGACCTGGCGTGGTTCGAGCGCATCGCGCCGGACGCCGGCGCGTTTTTCAATCCGCGACGCTGGTCGCACGTCGCCGCCAATCTGGCGAACTCGCTGGCCGCCGCGCCGTTGCCGACGATCGCCGGACTGGCCGCATTCCTCCTGCTGTTGCTCGGGCGCCGGCGCGCACCGGCCCGGCTGCAACGCATCGCGGTGCCGATGCGGCGCATTCGTACCGATCGTTACCGCCTGACCGGCGCCGCACTGGCCTGGACCCTCATCGCCGCGCTGCCGCCGGCGGCATTCCTGTGGTTGCTCGGCTATTTCTGCCGGCAGGTGCCGGCCGGCAACGGCAATCTCACTGAAGAGGCTGGCTACGCGCTGGCGACAACCGTGCCCGCGGCATTGGCGCTGACTTTCCTGCGCGCGCTTATGTACGAGGACGGCCTCGCACAATTCCATTTTCGCTGGCCGCGGCCGCGTCGCGAAGCACTGCGCGACGCGGTGCCGTGGCTCGCCGTGTGTGTGTTGCCGGCGCAGTTCGTGCTGTCGCTGATCATGCTGCGTGGCGATGCGGCGCCGATCGACACGCTCGGCCGCCTGCTGCTCGCGATCGCCCTGCTCGGTTCTGCCACGACGGTCTGGCGGCTATTTGCACCGGGCCGCGTCTGGACCCTGCGCGGCACGACGCTGGCCGAACCATTGCGCCTGCGCCAGACCGTTCGCGTCGCGGTCACCGGCTTCGGCGTGATCCTCGCCGCACTCGTGCTGCGCGGCTACTTCGTCACCGGCGTCACCTTGAGCGGACGCGCCATCGCGTCCTGCTGTGCGGCGCTGGTGGTCGCCACGGCGCACGGTCTGGCCGTGCGCTGGCTGGTGCTCGGCGAGCGCCGTCTGGCGCTCAAGCGCATGCAGAAGAAGCAGGAAGCCGAAGCCGAGCAGCGCGAAACCGGCGAAGGCGAAGATCTTCCGGACCCGGAACCCGAAGAGATCACTCTGGCCAGCGTCAGCGCCCAGACGCGCAACTTCCTGCGCACGCTGACGATGCTCGCTCTGATCGCGGTCCTGCTGTGGATCTGGTCCGATGTCACGCCCGCCGTGACGCTGCTCGACACGGTCCCGGTCTGGAAGGACCAGAACGTCACGCTGCTCGGTCTGCTCGAGGCGCTGGTCGTGCTGGGGCTGACCTGGGTCGCAACGCGCAATCTGCCCGGCCTGCTCGAGATCGGCCTGCTGCGCCGCATCCACATCGACGCGGCGACACGCTACGCGATCACCAGCGTCACCCGCTATCTGATCGTCTTCGCCGGCACGATCGCCGGGCTGTCGCTGCTCGGCTTGCACTGGAGCAGCCTGCAGTGGCTGGCAGCCGGGTTTTCCGTCGGCCTCGGCTTCGGCATGCAGGAGATCTTCGCGAACTTCATTTCAGGCCTGATGGTGCTGTTCGAACGGCCGATCCGCGTCGGCGACACGATCACGATCGGCAATGTCGAGGGCACGGTCACGCGCATTCGCACGCGCGCGACGACCATCGTCGACGGCGACAACCGCGAGGTCATCGTACCGAACAAGAGTTTCATCACCGACCGCCTGATCAACTGGACCTTGAGCGATTCGGTCACGCGCGTCGCGATCAAGGTCGGCGTGGCCTATCGCAACGATCCGCGCGAGGCGCAGCGCCTGCTGCTGGAAATCGCCGCGGCGCACCCGCAGGTGCTGGCCGATCCGGCACCGGCCTGCTGGATGAGCGGCTTCGGCGACAGTTCCCAGGATTTCGACCTGCGCGTGTGCGTCGCCGAGATCGCGCAGCGCAATCCGGTCCGTACCGACTTGCAGATGCGCATCGCCGACGTGTTCCGCGAACACGACATCGAGATCGCATTTCCACAAATGGATTTGTGGCTGCGCAACGAGGTCCAGTTGAAGGCTGCGCCGCCGCCCGCGGACGCTTCGCCACCGGCACCACGCACCGCGCCGACGTAAACGATGACGCGCCTAAGGCGCGGCGCCGAGTGCAGTCGCCACCAGGGCTTCGAAACGCGCCTGGTCGACATCGAGCACGATGTGGGCATTGGCCGCGTTACCGCATCGATCTTCCCAGTCGACCACGGTGACGCCGCGCGTCAGCGCGCCATCGAGCTCGATCGCGACGTGATGCGCCTCGGCGCGCTGCACGATATCCGGCTCCAGCGCGACCGCCATCGCCAGCGCATCGGCGAGCAACAGGCGTGGCCTGCCGCGCTGGCGCGTCCAGTCGCGCGTCTTGCGTGAAATCGATGCGTAGAAGCGCGCACGCACATCGTCCGCGTCGAGCCAGCGCTGCATCCTGGCGAACTCGACGCCGTGGCGCAGCGTCGCTTCCCAGTCGACCAGGGTGAATTGCGGCCATGACGAGAACACGATGTGCGCGGCCTCCGGATCGAAGGCGATGTTGAACTCGGCCGGTACGCGTGCGGTGTTGCCGCGGCCGGTCACAGCACCGCCCATGATGACGACCTTCGCCACACGCTGCGGCAGCGTCGGGTCGAGCCGCAGCGCGAGCGCCAGATTGGTCAACGGCGCGATCGCGACCAGCACCAGTTCGCCGGCATGCTCGTGCGACAGGCGCAGCAGCGCCTGCGCGGCCTGCCCGGCGGCGGCAATGCCCGTGGCCGGCCGATAGCCAGTGTCGCCGAAACCATCGAGCCCGTGCACGAACGCGGCATCGTCGGCCGGCCGGACCAGCGGCGCCGGGCAACCGGCGAACACCGGCGTGTCGGCGCCGATGATCTCGACCAGCTTCAACGCGTTGGCGACTGTGTGCGCGAGGCCGACATTGCCCGCGGCAATACCCAAACCGACGACATCGGCATGTTCGTGCGCCATCAGGATCGCCAGTGCGTCGTCGACGCCCGGGTCGGTATCGATCAGCAGTTTCATTCTTTGCATCGTTCCGTTCTGTCGTCGTCGAATCGGCATCACCACTTCAGCGCCTGGCGCAGACAACCGGTCGCGTGAAGCCCCAAGGCGCTGAAGCGATATCAGCCGGTTCGATCCAGGCCTGCACGAAGCCGGCGGCGCGCAACCGTGCCACGACCTCGTTGCCGTAGTCGCGGAACGCCAGCACCGGATCGCCACCGCGCGCCGGATCGCCATGGTACACGGGCGGCAGCAGATGCTCGATCACCCCCTCGCGCAGACGCGCACGCTCGACCGTGGTCGTTCCATACAACGGAACCGTGAACAGCATCCAGCCGCCGGGGCGCAGCACGCGCCGCAGTTCGGCCAAGGCGCGCGCGTCGTCCGACACATGCTCGAGTACTTCGGTGTGCGTGACCAGGTCGAAGCTCGCATCGGCATAGGTCAGCCGCTCGGCGTCCTCGCAGCGCACGCCGCCGCGCGTCGTGCCGGGCGGCACGTCGACGAAGTATTCCGAGAGCGCCGCGCTGCGCGCGTGCTCAAGCAGATACCACGCCAGCGGACCACGTGCCGACAGTTCGCAGGCGTCGCGGTTGTCAAGCTTGCCGACACAACGCCGCAACGCAGCGCCGATCGAACGATGCACCGGACTGGCCCCGCAGCGCAGGCAGCGACGCCGGCTTCCTGGTTGGCGAGCCGCACGATCAAGCCCGATTCGCACAACGGGCAGGAGTGACGAGCTATGGCAAGATCACGCGGACGCAGCAGCGCCAGCGCGCGTGCCAGCCGCGACATCTCATGCACCGGCGTAACGTTCGGCGTCGGCGATCCAGCGCACGATCAGCTGGTTGACGCGATCCGGATGGTCACGCAGCATGACCGCTCCGGCACGCTGCACGGCCGGCAGCAGCGCCGCGTCACGCACCAGGTCGGCGATGCGCAGCGCCAGTTGGCCGGTCTGGCGCGTACCGAGCACTTCGCCCGGACCGCGCAGTGCCAGATCCTTCTCGGCGATGCGGAAGCCGTCGTTGGTCTCGCGCATTACGTCCAGGCGCTGGCGCGCGGCAGCCGACAACGGCGGCTGGTAAATCAGCACGCAGCTCGATTTTTCGCTGCCGCGGCCGACGCGGCCGCGCAACTGGTGCAACTGGGCCAGACCCAGGCGCTCGGCGTTCTCGATCACCATCAGGCTGGCATTGGGCACGTCGACGCCGACTTCGATCACCGTCGTCGCGACCAGCAGCGCGATGTCGCCGGACTTGAATGCCTGCATCGCCGCCTGCTTCTCGGCCGGCTTCATGCGTCCGTGCACCAGGCCGACGCGCACGCCGGGCAATGCCTTGCCAAGTTCCTCGAACGTGACTTCGGCCGCCTGTGCCTGGAGTTTTTGCGCGCGGATCCCTCCGCCGCCCGCACGTCCCTGTGCGGACTCTTCAATAGAGCCTTCTTCGATCAGCGTGCAGACCCAGTACGCCTGGCGACCTTCGGCACAGGCGACACGGATGCGCTCGACGACTTCGGTGCGGCGCGTGTTGGCCAGCGCCGCCGTGGCCACCGGCGTTCGACCGGGCGGCAGTTCATCGATCACCGATACATCGAGATCGGCGTACGCGGTCATCGCCAGCGTGCGCGGGATCGGCGTCGCGGTGAGTACGAGTTGATGTGGCACTCGGCTGAGGCTGGTGCCGTCCGTGCAGCCCTGTGGCTCGACATCGATGTCTCGTCCTCGCGTCGCTGGGTGCGGCGATCGCGGCGCCCGGCCCTTGTCGCGCAACGCGAGGCGCTGGTGCACGCCGAAGCGATGCTGTTCGTCGATGATGACGAGTGCCAGGTCGCGGAATGCGACACCCTCCTGCATCAGCGCGTGCGTGCCGACCACGACCTGTGCCGGCCCGGCCACGGCAGCCAGTGCGGCCTTGCGCGCGCGGCCCTTGAGCTTGCCGGCCAGCCAGACGACATGGATACCCAGTGGCGTAAGCCAATTGTGGAAATTGATAAAATGCTGCTCTGCGAGCAGCTCGGTCGGCGCCATCAGCGCGGCCTGAAAACCGCATTCGACCGCAATCAGCGCGGCCTGCGCGGCCACCATCGTCTTGCCGGATCCGACATCGCCCTGGACCAGGCGCAGCATCGGCACCGCCCTGGCCAGATCGCGCGCGACTTCGGCGGCGACGCGCTGCTGCGCGCCGGTCGGCGTGAATGCAAGCGATTCGAGAAAGCGGCGACGCGGCACGCCGTCGCCACGCAGCGCAATCGCGCCGTGGCGGCGCAGCTGTTCGCGCAAGCGCTTGAGGCTCAAATGATGGGTCAGCAGTTCCTCGAACGCCAGCCTTCGCTGCGCCGGATGAGTCGCGCCGGCGAGGGCTGCAAGATCGGCGTCCGGCGGCGGCATATGCACGTAGACCAGCGCATCGCGCAGCGAGGACAACTTGTGCGCTGCGCGCAGCGCCGGCGGAATCAGCTCGAGTTCCTCATTCTGCGGCAGCAGTTCGAGTGCACGCCGGATAACGTCGCCGAGGCGCTTGACGCCGAGGCCTTCGGTGGTCGGATAAACCGCGGTCAGGCGTTCGTCGACTCCGGCAGCGGCAGCGTCGGCGATGCGCTGGTATTGCGGGTGGACCATCTCGAGTCCGTGCTTGCCGTGGCGCACTTCACCGTAGCAACGCAGGCGCGAACCGATCGCCAGCTGGTTGACCTGTGCGTTGTTGAAATGGAAGAAGCGCAGAACCAGCGTACTGTGCGATTCATCGCCGATCGCGAGGCGCAGCTGCGGCCGGTAGCGGAACCCCTTCTCGATCGCCTCGATGCGACCTTCGACCTGGGCCGGCTCGCCGGCGCGCAAGTCGCGGATTGCAGTCAGCCGTGTGCGATCTTCGTAGCGCAGTGGCAGGTGAAACCACAGGTCCTGCAGCGTGTGCAGGCCAAGCCGCTCCAGCGCCGCGGCAAGCACCGGACCGACACCGGGCAAGCTGGATGCCGGACGCGCTTCGACTGCGGGCGCCGGATCGGGTCTGGTCATGCCGACTTGTGTATTCGCCCCGTCAGTCGAACACCAGGACCATGTCGACTTCGACCTGCGCGCTCAGCGGCAACGCCGCGACACCGATCGTCGAGCGCGCTGGAAACGGCTCGCGGAAATATTCCTTCATGACAGCGTTGACCGCGGCGAAGTTGGACAGATCGGTCAGATAGATGCCGACGCGGATGACCTGGTCGAACGACGCACCGGCCGCCGTGCACACGGCCTTGAGGTTCTCGAACACACGCCGCGCCTGCGCGGCGATGTCACCAGTCACCAGCGCACCGGTAGCCGGATCGATCGGCGTCTGGCCGGAAAAGTACAAGGTATTGCCGCTGCGTACGGCTTGCGAATAAGGGCCGATGGCCTTGGGGGCGTGGTCGCTGTGGATGACTTGGCGGGGCATGGAGTGTCCGAGGGCTGAGGGCTGAGGTCGAGCGCGGCGTGAGGGAGAGACAGGGACATCGATCGGGAGGCGTACCTATGGGTGGTTACCGGTAATGGCTCCCAGCGTAGCCGTTCGACAAGGTTATGCAAACTGGCCACGCTTCGGGCCTGCGAGAAACGCAGGGACACGACGGCTCTGCAGCCCTCGGCCCTCAGCCCTGCTTCATACCGGATACCGATACACCCCATGCACGACGCTGGCCCTGCGCACGCGGCGCATGACGTCGGCCAGGTGCTTGCGGTTGCGCACTTCGATCGTGAACAGCAGGGTCGAGGTCTGCTGATCGCGCTCCTGGTACTCGACGTTCTCGATGTTCGAGTCGCCTTCGGCGATCGACGCGGCGACCGTGGCGAGCACGCCGGGCTTGTTGTCGACGACGATGCGCAACTGCACGCGATAGTCGCCGCTCACGTCGTGGTCCCAGTCGATCGCGATCATGCGCTCCGGCGTCTTGCGGTACTCCACGACGTTCGGACAATCCGACCGGTGCACGACGATTCCTTTGCCGGCCGACAGATAGCCGACGATGTCGTCGCCCGGCACCGGATGACAGCAGTTGCCGAAGCTCAGCACACCGCGCTCGCCGCCGCTGATCAGGATTTTCTCGGTGCTGCGCGGCGCCACGTCGCCGGCGATAACGCCGCGCGCCTCGACCAGCCGCGCGGCCACCTGGTCCGGCATGCGGTTGCCGAGCGCGATGTCGGCCAGCAGTTCCTCGAGGCGCTTGTATTTGGCTTCCGCGAGAAAGCGATCCAGCGCCTGGGCCGGGATCGCCTCGAGCGGCACGCCGCGCATTTCCAGCGCACGATCGAGCATGCGGTGGCCGAACTGCACTGCGTCCTCGTGCTGCAGGTGCTTCAGGTGATTGCGGATCGCGATACGGGCGCGGCCGCTGACCACCCATTCGAGCCACTGCGGATGCGGCGCCGCCGACGGCGCCGTGATGATCTCGACCGTCTCGCCGGAATTCAGGCGGGTGCGCAGCGGCACCAGTTTCTTGTCGACACGCGCGGCCACCGCGTGGTTGCCGACGTCGGTATGCACGAAGTAGGCGAAGTCGAGCGCGGTCGCATTGCGCGGCAACGCGAAGATCTGTCCCTTCGGCGTGAACAGGTACACGTCGTCAGGGAACAAATCCACTTTTACATTTTCAATGAACTCGAGCGACGACGCTGCGCGCGTCTGCGCCTCGACCAGCCCGGCGACCCATTCACGCGCGCGCGACTGCGCACTGTTGCTCGGGTCGGCGGTCTTGTACACCCAATGCGCAGCGACCCCGCGCTCGGCCACCTGGTCCATGTCCTCGGTGCGGATCTGGATCTCGATCGGTCCGCCGAACGGTCCGAACAGCACGGTATGCAGGGACTGGTAGCCATTGGCCTTCGGCATCGCGATGAAATCGCGGAAGCGCGCCTCGAGCGGCTTGTACAGCGAGTGCACGGCGCCGAGCGCGTGGTAGCACTGCATGGTCGAGCTGACCACGACGCGGAAGCCGTACACATCCATGACCTGGGTGAAGCTCTTGTGCTCGGCGCGCATCTTCGTATAGATGCTGTACGGCGACTTTATCCGACTCATGACGCGATGCGCGATGCGCTCGGCCTGCAGCCGCGCCGACAGCGCCGCCTCGATCTTGCTCATCGACTCGCGCCGGTTGCCGAGCAGATTGCGGATGCGCGCCGCGATGACCCGGTGACGCAGCGGGAACAGCATGCGGAAGCCGAGTTCCTGCAACTCGGACTTGAACTTGTTCATGCCGAGGCGCTGCGCGATCGGCGCATAGATATCGAGCGTTTCGCGGGCGATGCGCCGGCGCGACTCGGGTGCCATCGCGCCGAGCGTCCGCATGTTGTGCAGGCGGTCGGCCAGCTTGATCAGGATCACGCGCAGGTCGCGCGCCATCGCCAGCAGCATCTTGCGGAAGCTTTCGGCCGCCGCCTCCTGCTGCGACAGGAAGCGCACCCTGTCGAGCTTGGTGACGCCGTCGACCAGCTCGGCAACGGTAGTACCGAAGCCGGCTTCCAGTTCGCTGCGCGACAGCGGCGTGTCTTCGAGCGTGTCGTGCAGGATCGCCGCAACGATCGTTTCGACGTCCATGCCGAGGTCGGCGAGGATGCCGGCAACGGCGACCGGATGCGTGATGTACGGTTCGCCGCTCTTACGCGTCTGCCCGGCGTGGGCATGGGCACCGATCAGGTAGGCCTTGCGCACCCGCTCGATCTGTTCGGCGGGCAGATAGTCGAGGCGCCGCTCCAGCGCTTGCACGTCGGCAGGCATGACTTCCTGCAACGCCGTGCTCATGAGCCTTACTCCATGCGGAGAATCAGCGCGTCCGCAATGCGACTGGCGCGCGGGGCCGCGGCCGCGCGCCCTTCGCTACTACAGGCAGGGCGCGCGGTGGATGTCACAAGTCGTCGCCACCCTTGGACAGGTCGTCGTCGACCTCGGCGGCAGCCCATTCAAGCGCTTCGCGCTCGGCCTTTTCGCGCTCGAGGCGATCGATCTCGGCGATCAGTTCCGAGTTGACCTTGCGACCGGCGATCTCGCGCAAGGCGAGGACAGTCGGCTTGTCGTTGCTGGAATCCACCAGCGCGTCGGCGCCATGGGCGATCTGGCGGGCGCGCTTGGTCGCCATCAGCACCAGTTCGAAGCGGTTGTCGACGACTTCCAGGCAGTCTTCCACGGTAATACGTGCCATAAAACCTCAAAATCTATGTGAATTCACGAATTTACACGGCCTCCATTGTAGCCGCTGGCCATGGTGCAGTGCAAACAGGAGCGCCGGCCGGAAAAGACGCCGCGCAAACGCCTCGCCCCTTGCAATCGCTCACTCCCGGCCATATGCGGAGGAGATTCCGCGCGCCAACCGGGGAGATATTTGTGCCGCCACGCCGAAGTCAAGCTGAACCGGTCGTTGACGAACGTCGGCCGGACGCCTGCAAAAACGGCCAACTTGCTTTAGGCTAACCGCATGGAAGCAGTCATGATGCACCGCCGCATCGCGCCGGCCGACACCGAACTTGCCCGTTGCACAGGGACTGATGCACCGAAGCTCGCCAAAATGCCCAAATCACTCGTATCACCCCAGCTGCGCCTCCTCGGCCTTTTCTCTGCCCTGCTCCTGATTGCCGGCTGTGCCACGCCGATGCCCCGCAAGGACGACCCGTACGAGAACTTCAACCGCAAGATGTACTCGTTCAACGAGGTCGCTGACCGGGTCGCAATCCGGCCGGTCGCGGTCGGTTATCGCAAGATCACCAACGATACGTCGCGCCGCTTGATCAGCAATTTTT
>DASXKR010000021.1:0-23847 GCA_036496665.1 Rudaea sp.
GAAATTGTCGCGGTGGCTCACGGCGATGAACCGCAAGTCGAAGTCATGGCGCAACTCGCCCGAATGCAGCGCGTTGCCGGTGGCCGCGTCGAACGCGAACGCGGCGCCATCCTGGCGTGCGGCGGCGAACCAGGCATCGTCCTCGCTGAAGGCGACCCAGGTGACCTGGCTGCCGGCCGGCACCGGCAACGGCCGCGTCTTGCGCGAGTCGAGATCGACGAGATACACGCGTCCGTCCTCATCGCCGAGCGCAAGTGTCTTGCCGTCGTGACTTTCCTGCCAGGCCGTGAAGCGCTTGTCCTTGAGCTCGGCGATTTCGTGCGCGACCGGTTGCGCACCGAAGTCCATCACGACGAGACCGCTCATGCTGGAGCTGAAACGGACCACGTGGCGCGCGCCACGTCCGATCAGTACCGGGTTCGCCGCCTTGCTGGCCCATTCGATCGGAAAAAAGCTCGAGATCGGCCGCCAGGGATCGACTTGCCAGACCTGGCCGCTGCCTGAATGGTTGAACAGGATCGCGTAGCGTCCGTCGGCGGCGAAATTCGCATCGGCGAAATCGGCGAACGCCTTCGGCGGCGCGACGAGCTGCGCGGTGTCGAGATCGATCAGGAACGATTCGTTATTGGCCGGCGCGACCATGTAGCTGAGCCATTCGAGCGTGACCACCAGGCGGTGATTGTCGACGAAGCGCGCGAACATCGGCGCGCGCAAGGAATTATCCGAGGTCGGTTCGGTGCTGAGATCGACGCGCCCGCGTTCGGCCAGGGTCGCCGTGTCGTACCAGCGCACGCTGATGTCGTCGAAACCGATTGCCAGCAGGCTGCCATCCGGGCTGAGTGCGGATAGCGTCGGCCGCGCATCGGGAATGATCATGCGGTCGATCAGCGTCACGCCCTGCTGCAGGATCATGCCGACCTCGCGCCGCTCGATCGCGCTTGGCGCGTTGTTTTTGCCCTGTTCGGTCACGTTCGCGACGAGCAGCGGCAGCGCGGCGAACGCTTTTCCCTCGTTTTGCAGGCGCAACGCGTCGCCGCGCCGGCTTTCCCAGAGCAGGCGGTTCGCTGTACCGGCACTCGTCTCGGCGATGTGTTTTTCCGCTTCGGCGCGCTCGCGATTGCTCTCGGCCCTTCGCCACTGCTGCGTCGTCGCTGCCAGGCCGACGAGCAGCGCCAGAAACGCGAGCAGCGCAGTCGCCGCGAGCTTCGGCTCGCGCCGCGTCCAGCGCGCGGTGCGCTGCAGACCGTTCAGCGGCCGCGCGCTGACGGCGCGGCCTTCGATGAAGCGGCTCAGATCGTCGGCCAGTGCGCGCCCGCTCGGGTAACGCTGGGCGACGTCGCGTGACATGCATTTGAGAATGATTGCCTCGAGGTCGAGCGGCAGATTCGGCGCGTAGCGGCGTGGATTGCGCAACGTGCCTTCGACGACGAGTTTCAATGTGCCGTGCGCGGTCGAGGCCAGGAACGGCGGCTCGCCGGTTACGAGCTCATAGAGCACGGCGCCGAGGCCCCAGATGTCGGTTGCCTGGGTGATCTTCTGGGCGCCGGCAGTGGCCTGTTCGGGCGCCATGTAGCTCGGCGTCCCCGACACTTCGTTGTTGTCGGCGGCCAGCCCCTGGTCGAGGCGGCGGGCGAGGCCGAAGTCGGCGACGTGCGGCGTTCCCGTTTCATCCAGCAGTACGTTCGCCGGTTTCAGGTCGAGATGCAGCACGCCAAGCCGATGCGCGTAGTCGACGGCTTCAGCGATCGTCCGCAGCAATTGAGCTGCGCGCGGTGGCGTCAGCTTGCCTTCGCGTCTGAGTTCGGCCGCGAGGCTGTTGCCGCGAACCAGGCGCATGCTGAAGAACTGCAGGTCCTCGGCGTCGCCGACTTCGTAGATCGCAACGATGTTCGGGTGCTGCATGCGCGCGGCGTTTTGCGCTTCGCGGCGGAAGCGTTCGACGAACTCGGCCGACGCCCACGGTCCCGCAGCCAGCAACTTGACGGCGACTTCCCGGTCGAGCCCGATCTGGCGCGCACGGTAGACCACGCCCATACCGCCCTCGCCGATCAGCTCGAGCAACTCGTAATCGCCGAACATTCGCTGCGCCGGGTCGGAAAGGTCCAGCTCCAGGGTTTCCTTAGGCAACAATGCCAGGTGGCGAGTGCCGGCTTCGTTGTCGTCGCCGCGTTTGGCTCGCGCAAAGGCCAGGTGCGCGATCATCGACACATCGCCGCTCATGTCGTCGGCATCGACGACGATCCGCGTAGCGACGACGGTGCGGACACTCACGACGTTATTTCGCCCAGTATCGAAAGCAGGGCGTCCTGTTCGCTGGCCAGCGCATCTGCGCTGCTGACCGTGTCCGACAGTTCCAGCGCAGCGAGTTCGCGTAGCCGCTGGCGCAAGCGCTTCAGGGCAAGGACCAGTGTCACCTTGCGAGTGCGCAGCTGGATCGCGATGCGCTCATAGTCGGCGAATGCCGGATCGCGCGCCAGGAACGGCTCAAGTGCGCGGCACATGTCGGCGCGGCCTGTCTCCTCTGCTTCATCGCGCACGCGACGCAAGGAGCGCTGCAATACGACCAGCGCAAAGCTGCGCTGGAACGCCTGCTCCGGGGAAGATGGCGCGACGTGGTCGCGCAGAAAACGTCGTTCCAGATCGGGCGGCGCAGGAAACTTGCCGGGGTCATCCCGCTCGCTCGGGCTTGCGGTCCGGTTATCGAGCAGCGCACGTACGCGATCGAGCAGATACCTGCGGTAGTGCCCGGAGCCGACCTGCTGCGTGCCGTCATTGTCATTCACCAGTCGCCGCAGCAGGTCGCGCGTGACCTGCTCGGCCATTGGTGCCGGCTGGCCGCGGCGGCGGACGAATGCGTAAACCGGATACCAGTAACGCTGCGCGAGGTCGCCGAGGGCATCGCGGGCCGATGGCGAGTCCTTGTCCACCAGCTGCATGACCATCGACCAGCGAGTCGTCGCAAATCGGTCCTGCGACTGGCTTGCGTGTGAAATCATCATGTTCAGTACCTGTCGTTTTCGTCTGCTTACGGTAATTGGGCATCACGATTACAACCGACCGGGTCGCGGCAGGATCCGGCTACCGCAGCACGCCCCCCAACGAATCGCGCAACTGCGTCATTTCGGCTTCGAGGTCATCGTTGTCCGCTGCCGTTTCGGCCAGTTCCTGAAGTACCAGCTCGCGCAGGCGGTTGCGCAAACGATGGACGGCGACCGCCAGCGTATTGCGGCGCATTGCCAGGGCCTGGGCAACCCGCGCGTAGTCGTCTTCGTCCGGACGTTCGATCAGGAATTCGCCCAGCGCATCGAACAACGCGGCCTTGCCTGAGGCTCGAGCCTCCTCGCGCAGCCGGCGCAACGCCGACTCCAGTACCGCGTGCGCCCAGGCTCGATCGAACATGTAATCGGGTTGCTCGTCATTGGCCGTGGCCTCGAGTCCCGACTGGCTGTTGGTCGCGGAATCCAGCGAACGAAAATGAATACCGCCACCACGCTTCGCGGCGTTGGCCTCGGCGCTGGCGTCGGCGAGAAAATTCTTCAACGCAGTCAGAAGGAACGCGCGAAAGCGACCACGCGCCGGATCGGCACGGACGTGAAAAGCGCGTTCGACAAAGCGGGTGAAAAACGTCTGGGCAAGATCCTCGGCTTCATCGGCATTTGCGCCGCGGCCGCGGATGTATGCGATTACCGGGGGACGATACGTACGGCAAAGACTCTCCAGCGCCTCCCGCGAGCGGCCATTCTGTTCGCGGGCTTCGAGGACGAGACTCCAACGCGTCGTTTGGAACTGACTCAAGCCACTAATCCCCGGGGTTGAGCGCCGGAGCATGGTGCCACAAAACAATGACGCGCGGCGATCAGGCTGCGAATGAGGCCGGCGCAGCGCGCGAGCCGTCAAAAAAGCGCCCCGCATCCGCGGGGCGTGTCCTAAAGCAACCTTGGGGAGGGAGGGTTGCGGCTTACTTCGCGGCAACTGCGTCAGCCGGCACATACGTGGCGGCAAAGTCGTTCTGCAGCCGCTCGTAGCGTTCCTTCACCTGGGAATACGAGGTCCTGTATTCCGGATACGACGTGGCGGCTCCGAACAGCATGCCGATTTCGCGCGTCGAGAAATTGCGGCGGATGGTGGCGTGCCAGGCGCTGCAGACGCCGCTGTCGTTCGGCGGCGTGCAGTCGAGGCTGCTGGAATTGACCTTGACCGTGCCCAGGCTCTGGCGTTCGGCCGCACCGGCGGCTGCTGACAGGGCCAGGCCGATCGCTGCGACGATGGCGATGGTGGTGCGCTTCATGACGTTCTCCTGATGGGGGCGCGGCTGAGTGGTCCGTCGACACAGCCGCACCGCGACCGATGCGAGGCAGGTCCTTGACCCGCAGAAGGCTTCCACCTTCATTCATCCAGTTCCGGAAAAGTCGATTGCGATTACACGCGCGCGGCGGGACTCCTACGGCGCGCCGGCGCTGCAGCCCGCAAGCTGCGGAGCGGAGTGAAAAAGTGTAGAAATCGGCAGGCGGCTGAAGCCGCGCCGGCACTAACTGACCAGCGTGCCGATCGCCTCACCCTGCATGATGCGCATCAGATCGCCTTCGCGGCTCATGTCGTAGATGCGCAGCGGTATCTTGTGGTCGCGGCACAGCGCGATGGCAGCGGTGTCCATCACGGCGAGCTTGCGCTCGATCACCTGGTCATAGGTGAGCTGTTCGAAACGTTGCGCGCTGCTGTCCTTCTTCGGATCGGCGCTGTATACGCCGTCGACCTTGGTCGCCTTCAGCAGCAGGTCGGCGCCGATCTCGATCGAGCGCAACGCGGCGGCCGAGTCGGTGGTGAAGAACGGGTTGCCGGTGCCCGCCGCGAAGATCGCGATACGGCCTTTCTCCAGATGACGAATCGCGCGGCGCCGGATGAAGTCCTCGCAGACTTCGTTGATTTTGATCGCGCTCATCACGCGCACGCGCGCGCCCATTTTTTCGAGCGCATCCTGGAAGGCGAGCGCGTTGATGACCGTCGCCAGCATGCCCATGTGGTCGCCGGTGACCCGGTCCATGCCGGCGGCCGCCAGGCCTTCGCCGCGGAAAATATTGCCGCCGCCGATCACGATGCCGACCTCGACGCCGGTGCGCTGCACTTCGAGCGTTTCGCGGGCGAGGCGGTGGATCACTTTCGGATCGATGCCGTAGTCGGCATTGCCGAGCAACGCCTCGCCGCTGAGCTTGAGGAGGATGCGCTTGTACTTGGCCGGCATGGGCTACTCACAGGGAGGCAGGCAAAACGCCGGTATTGTAGCCGAGCGCGGCGAACATGGGTGCAAAGGGGGTTCAAGATCCGGCGAGACAGGCGGTCGGTTGTGATCGTGCATGGATCGCGAGTCTGTCGCCGCGCGGAGCCCGGGAATTTGCCGCCTGCGGGTGAAGCGATGCGCGTGCAGAGGTGATTTTGGTGACAAGATCGCGAGCAGTCCGGCCGAACTGCCATTCAGCCGCGCAACCGCAGGCCTTTCGGGTCGTAGGCCGACTCGTGCAGAATCCGCGCAGGACGCGGCTCGCCGATGACGTCCACGAACAGTGCGGGCGCTGCGAGCGCTATGTCGCGGTCGACATAGGCAAGCGCGAGGCTTTGTTTCACGTAATGCCCGTAGGCACCGGACGTGACGCAACCGACGAGCCTGGCGTCGCATTTGACCGGCTCGAAGCCGGATGCGTCGGCATCCGCAGCATCGATCTGCAACGTCACCAGCGTCTTCGCTGCGCCTGTCTCACGTTCGCGGAGCGCAGCGTCACGGCCGATGAAATCACCCTTGTCGAATGCGACGTGTTGCGCGAGGTTCGACATGCCGGGCGTGCACGATTGCGTGAACTCGCTGTTCCAGATGCCGTAGCCCTTTTCGAGGCGCAGGCTGTCGAGCGCGCGGTTGCCGATCGAGCGCAGACCGTAGTCCTTGCCAGCGGCCTTCAGCGCGTCGTACAGCGCGCGCTGACGGCCGACCGGCACATTGATTTCGTAGCCGAGTTCGCCGGTCAGCGACAAGCGCGCGACGACGCCATTGGTCTCGGCGACCTGCATCTCGGCGCAGCTCAGGAACGGAAATGCCGGGTTCGATATGTCGCGTCCGGTCAGGCGAGAAACGATTACGCGCGAGGCGGGTCCCGACATCGCGAAGCCCATCCAGTCGTCTGAAAGATTGCGTAGCGTGACGCCGCTCGAAGGCAGGTGGCTCTCGAACCAGCGCATGTGCCAGGCCTGCAGGCAGTACGAGCCGATCAGCCAGAAGCGATCGTTGGCGAGGCGGCTCAGGGTCAGGTAGCCCATGAGCTTGCCGTTGGGACTCAGCATCGGCGCAAGACGTACGCGGCCGACGCGCGGCAACCGCGAGCCGAGCAGCCAGTCGAGCCATCGTGCGGCAGCCGGACCCGAGACCTCGTAGCGCGCGTACGCGGCGCTTTCGAACATGCCGGCGGTTTCGCGCGTGGCCTGTACCTCGGCCCCGACGAAGTCGTGTGCGTTCGAGCGGCGCACCGTCAGTTGCTCGAAAAAACCGGTCTGGTCCGGCGCGAAGAACTGCGGCGTCTCCATGCCCCAGGTGCAGCCGTACTGCGCGCCTTCGACCTTCAATGCGTCGTAGCACGGCGAGACTTTGAGCTGCCGCCCCGCGGGCAGTTCCTCGTTCGGATACGAGATCACGAAGCGGCGTGCATAGAACTGCTGCGTCATATCCCTTAGGTACGAATCTTCTGCGGCGAACGCGCCGTAGCGTGCGACATCCATACCGAATATGTCGGCGCCCGGATCGCCATTGATCATCCACTGCGCCAGCGTCAGTCCGATCGCGCCGCCCTGCGAGAACCCGCCCATGCAGCCACAGGCGACCCAGTAATTCTTCTTCCCGGGGACTGGCCCGACGAGCGGGTTGCCGTCCGGCGTGAACGTGAATGCGCCATTGACCCAGCGGCGGATGCCGACATTCTGCAGCGCCGGAAAGCGTTCGAAGCCGATCGACAGCTCCGGCAGGATGCGGTCGACGTCGGGCGCAAGCAGGTCCATGCCGAAATCCCAGTCGGCGCCTTCGACTTTCCAGTGACGCGGGTCGCGCTCGTAGATGCCGAGCAGCACGCCCTTGCGCTCCGGCTGCAGGTAAGTGAATCCCTCCAGGTCCGTGATCGAGACGATTTCATGGTCGAGCGCGGCGAGTTCCGGCACGTCTTCGGTGATCAGGAAGTGGTGCTGCATCGGCGTGACCGGCAGATTGACGCCGACCATCTGCCCGACCTTGCGCGCCCAGAGTCCAGCCGCGTTGACGACGTGCTCTGCCGTGATCGTGCCTTTTTCGGTCACCACCGACCAGCGGTTGTCGGGCAACTGATCCAGTTCGAGCACGCGATTGCGCAGGATGACTTCGGCACCGCGCTTCTTCGCCGCGCCGACGTACGCATGCGTCGTGCCATGCGGGTCCATATAGCCTTCGTGCGCGTCGTAGAGCCCACCCTGCAGGTTCGACACATCCACGATCGGGCAGAGTTCCCGGATTTCCTCCGGTGTTACCAGGCGCGTTTCGATTTCCATCGTCTCGTACATCGCGCGCTCGGCCCGGAGCATCTCCATGCGTTGCGTCGATGCCGCCAAGCTGATGCCGCCGGTCATGTGCATGCCGACGCTGACGCCGCTCTCGCGTTCGATTTCGTCGTACAGGCGGATCGTGTAGCCCTGCAACGCCGCAATGTTCGGATCGTCGTTCAGCACATGGAAGCCGCCGGCTGCGTGCCAGGTCGAACCGCTCGTGAGTTCGGCGCGCTCGATCAGTGCGACATCGGTCCAGCCGAATTTGGCCAGGTGGAAAAGCACGCTGCCGCCGACAATGCCGCCGCCGATGACGACGACGCGGTAGTGCGATTTCATGCAAACGTCCTTTCAATGACGGCAATTTTTTCGTCAGTCAGGCTTCCAGTGTTGCTTCGACGTGTGCCTGCAGCCAGCGCCACAGTGCCGCAGCCCCGGGGCGCTCGATGTGCAGGCGCCAGCCGTTCGGGCGGCGCGACACGGCGAGCCGGAAGCCGGCAAACTGCATCATCGCCGATTCGTGCGGCAATACGGTGGCGTCGTCGAACGGGTATTCGTTGCCTTGCGCCATCAACTCCGCCGCGGACCGGCCGCGGGGCTCGAAAATCAGCATGCCATCGCTGATGTCGGTGATCGCACAGCCCGGTGCGGCCACCGCGGAGGCGTCGAACACCTGCGCATCGGCGACGAACAACACGCGATCCGGAGCGATCCGCAGTGCATAGCTTTCATCGCCACAGACTTGTCGAGGCCCGTACGTTTCTGCCGCACCGTATTGCGCGAGCACTTGCCGCGCGTCGCCGCTGACCAGCCACACCGACGCCGCATCCACCACCGTAATGTCGATGCCTGCCGCCCGCAGCGAGACTTGGGACCAGTCGGGAACCGGCGACCAGAATTGCGCGCGATCATGCATGCAGGCGCGCTCCGGCCGGGTCCAGGAAACACGATTCGACCAGCGTGCCGGTGAAACGCGTGCCGAGGTGTTCGAATTGCAACACCTCGCCGAGACGCCTGCGGCCATCTTCGACAAGACCCAGCGCGACCGGGCGGCTCAATGCCGGACTCCAGCAACTGCTCGTCACATAGCCGATGCTGCGCAGCTTGCCGTTCGCTCGAGCGACTGCATGCGCACCGATCGGAATCGGCTGCTCGCCCGCTGCGGCGATGCCGACGAGTTGCTTGCGGCCCTTGCGTTTGGCGAATGGCGTAAAAAGCGAACGGTCGCCGACGTACGCGCTGCTGCGGTTGTCGCGCGGACCACCGATGCCGAGGTCATGCGGCATCGTTTCGCTGTCGGTGTCCTGGCCGACGAAGATGTAGCCCTTTTCGGCGCGCAACACGCCGAGCGCCTCGACGCCGATCGGTTCGGCACCCGAGGCGCGTGCCAGGCGCCACAGGCCCGCGGCGAGTTGCGACGGTGCCGAGATCTCGTAGCAGCGCTCGCCGGTGAAACTGACGCGCGCGATGCGCGCCGGGTGTCCGCCAAATGTACCGATGCGTGCTGCCATGTGCGGCAGCGGCTCGTCGTCCAGCGGCACGCCCAGTTCGAGCGATGCGACCACTCGTTTCGAGTGCGGGCCGGATATCGCGAGTGTCGCCCAGTGCGCACTGGCGTCGTGAATGAAGACTTTTGCGAGATCGAAACGATCCTGCCGCCACTCTTCGAGATGCGCGACCATCGCCGCGACATGGCCGCTCGAACACGAGACGACAAAATGTTCAGGTGCGATTCGCAGCACGACACCGTCGTCGAAGATGGCGCCGCTCTCGGCGAGCGCAAGGCCGTAGCGCAGCCTGCCCGGAGCCAACGTGGACATGCGCGTGTAGAAAATGAAGTCGAGCAGCCTGGCCGCCTGCGGACCGATGACGTCGATCTTGCCGAGCGACGACGCATCGAACACCGCAACGCCGTTGCGTGCCGAATGACATTCGCGCGCGATTGCGCTCGCATCGGGACCGTACCAGGCGGGGCGGAGGAGATCGCCATACTCGCGGAAATACGCGCCTTCTTCGCGATGCACATTCTCCGCGGCAAGCCGGCGCACCGGTGCCTGCAGTTCGCCGAGGTTGCCGGCCGCGATCGTGGCCATCGATACCGGCACGAACGGCGGCCGGAATGTCGTGACGCCGACGGCGCCGATGTCCCGCCCTGTTTGCGCGGCGAGAATCGCCAGCCCATTGACGTTGGAGGTCTTGCCCTGATCGGTGGCCATGCCGAGCGTGGTATAGCGCTTCAGATGTTCCACCGATGCAAAGTTTTCGCGCACCGCGAGTTCGATGTCCTTGGTCGTGACATCGTGCTGCAGGTCGACCCAGACGCGACGCTTGCCCGACGCGACCGTGATATTCGGCGTGCCGCCCCAATAGTCGCTGCCAGATGGCGGCCTGGACTCAGAAGATGGCGTACCGCCAACAGCAAGCGTCGCCTGTTCGAGTGTTTCGTCGAGCGTACGCGCACCGCTTGCAGCGCCGACGACCTTCAACGCGGTCGCGTCAGTTCCCGGAACCAGCGCACCGATGCTTTCGTCCCAGCGCGGCTTGCCGCGCGCATGACAATACAAATGGATCAGCGGCGTCCAGCCTCCGGAAACTGCGACCAGGTCTGCTTCGAGCGTTGCGCCGGAAGCCATCCGCACACGCTCGACCCGGGTTCGACCGAGCACGGAATCGATCGAATCGCCCAGATGCACTTCGATGCCAGCCGCGCGCGCATCATCGGCAAGCTCCGAATGATCGCGCGAGTCGACGACGGCGCTGCACGCGCCCACGTCGTTCAGCGCGGAGGCGAGTTCATATGCGGAATCGTTGCTCGTTGCCACGACGACGCGCTCACCGCAGCGCACCGCGTAAGCGCGCAGGTAGCGCAGCACGGCATCAGCCAGCATGACGCCGGGGCGATCATTGTTTTCGAACAACAACGGTCGCTCGATCGCGCCGCTGGCGAGGACGATGCTTTGTGCTCGCACCTGCCACAGACATTCGCCGTTCGCGCTCCGCGCCGGGGTGCAACCTTTTTCCACCAGGACGATGGCATTGTGGTCGTAGATGCCGACTGCGGTCGTGCGCACCATGATGCGTACACCTGCTGTATGCAACTGGGCCTCGCGCGCTGTCGCCCAGTCGATGCCAGGCAGCCCGTCGACCTGTGCGTTGCGCCACCGTAGCGACCCGCCGAGGTGCGCATGGTCATCGACGAGCAATACGTCGCGCCCCGAGTCTGCGGCGGCGAGCGCGGCCGTGATGCCGGCCGGTCCGCCACCGATCACGCACAGATCGACATTCAGGAATTGCTGCAATGATCGTGGCGCACGAGATGTCGCATCGACTCGGCCGATTCCTGCCAGCGCGCGGATCATGCCCTCGTAGAGGCGAAAGCGCGGCCACATCAGGGTCTTGTAGTAGAAGCCGGCCGGAATGAAGCGCGAAAATCGGTCGAGGAACGAGAAGGTGTCGCGCTGCGCCGTGCCGCGCGCATGCGTCGAGCGGATGACCATGCCTTGTTGCAGTGGTTCGAGCGTGGCGCGCGCATTCGGATCGTGCCGCTGCGCGTGACGCAGGTCGACGATCGCGTTCGGTTCCTCTCCGCCGGCCGTGAAGATCCCGCGTGGACGATGGTACTTGAAGCTGCGCCCGACAATGCGCACACCGTTCGCGAGCAGGGCAGAGGCAACCGTGTCGCCAGCGAATCCCGACAGCGGCTGTCCGTCGAAGGTGAAATCCAGGCGCTGGCGGCGATCGATCTCGTTGCCGAAACTTCCGCCATCCACGTCGACGCGTATGGGGCCGCTCATGGGGACAGTGGCCTTGTTGCGATGACGACGTGCGTCGTCGTGTCGCGCCCGATCTCGATCCAGCGCCCGCAGCCATCGGCGTGCAGCCAAAGTTCGCGCGTCACGCCTCTGGTGTTGGAGCGTTGAAAACGATAGCGCGCCCACTCGGCGTCGCTGCAATCGCGCGCCGGGCGCTGCTTGCCGGCGTCGCCGCCATAACGGAATTCGCGATCGGCGCGCGGGCCGCAGAACGGGCAGGGGAATTTCTGCATCAGTAGCTTCTGGAGAAGGTCTTGTCTGGGTTGTCGTCATTCCCGCGAAAGCGGCAATCCATTTTGCTTTTCAATCGAGAGAACAGATCAAGATGGATTACACGCCGCTCCTGCGGCATGCCCTTCGGGCCATTCGCTGCGCGAATGTTCGCTCCGGCATCCTGCCTCCGCAGTCCCGCTTTCGCGGGAATGACGGCATATATTTTGTCTTCTGCCGGCAGCATCAATGCACCACGCCGGCGTGCGCTTCGTCGATGATTTCGCCGCTTTCGAAGCGCGAAAGATCGAACGGCGCCGAAAGAGGGTGGTGCTGCCCGGTCGCGAGCACGTGTGCAAACAACGTTCCACCTGCGGGAATCGCCTTGAACCCCCCGGTTCCCCATCCGCAATTGAGGAACAGCCCGGACACGGGTGACGGGCCGATGATCGGCGAGTTGTCCGGCGTCGTGTCGACGACTCCACCCCACTGGCGCATCAGCTTCAAGGTTGCAAACGCCGGAAACATTTCGACCAGCGGCGCGATGACCGATTGAGTCACGCGAAAACTGCCGCGCTGCATGTACGAGGGACAGCGGTCGAGGTTGCCACCGATCACGAGTTCGCCCTTGTCGGATTGACTCACGTACGTGCCGTTCGACGACGAAAGCACGACGACGTCGAGGCACGGCTTGACCGGCTCGCTGACCATTGCCTGCAGCGTGTAGCTCTGGATCGGCAATTCGAAGCCGGCCAGATTCGCCAGCGCCGAGGAGTTTCCGGCGACCGCCATGCCGAAACGTTCTGCGCGGATCGTGCCGCGCGTGGTTCTTACCGCACCGAGCCGGCCGTTGGTCATTTCGAACCCGGTGACTTCGCAGTTCTGGATGATATGCACGCCGCGCGCATCGGCCGCGCGCGCATAGCCCCAGGCAACGGCATCGTGCCGCGCCGTACCGGCGCGACGCTGCTGCAGCGCCCCGCGCACCGGCCAGCGCGTGTGCGGCGATGGATCGAGCAGCGGCGCCAGCGCGAGTGTCTGTTCGCGGCTCAGCAGCTCGATCGGAATGCGGTTGATGCGCATCGCGTTGGCGGCACGCGCCATGAATTCGAGTTCGGCATCGGTGTGCGCGATCTCGATCAGGCCGCGCTGCGAGAACATGATGTTGTAGTTCAGTTCGCGCGTGAGTCCTTCGTACAGGGTCACCGACAGGTCATAGAGCGCCGCGCTCTGTGCATGAAAGTAGTTCGAGCGGATGATCGTCGTATTGCGGCCGGTGTTGCCGCCGCCGATCCAGCCCTTCTCGAGCAGTGCGATGCGCCGGATCCCGTGCAGTTTTGCCAGATAGTACGCGGTCGCCAGGCCATGGCCGCCGCCACCGATGATCACGACGTCATAGGCAGGTTCCGGATCACGGTCCTGCCACGCGGGCGTCCAGCCGCGTTGACCGCTCAGGCCCTCGCGAAACAGCGACCATGCCGAGTAACGCGTCTTGCGCGACGGGTCCATCATGCGACCTGTCGTTGGCGTTGCCCGCGCAGGTACACGAGCTGGCCGACGCCGACGAGCAGCAGCATGCTGCCGACGACCTTGATTACGGCCAGCGGTTTGTCCGGTTCCGCCGCATCCGGAACGCAGGCCAGCAGCATCGACGTGAGCGTGATCGTGAATCCGACCGATGCCAGAACGGTTGCGGTCAAACAGCCGCCGGGCGGACGAATGACGTCGGGCCCGGGCGGAATGCGCTGCATGCGCAGCACCGAGGCGAACGTGAACAGGTACGGCATGAAGTAGGAAATCAGGCTCATGCTGATCAGAATCTGGTACGCGCCGGCGACCGTCGATCCGGACTGTGCGACGAGGATGAAGGCGGTCGCGAATATCGCCTGCCAGACGAATGAAACATGCGGTGTTCCCCAGCGCGGGTGGATGCGCCCGAAGCGTTCCGGCAGATAGCGATCGATACCGGCGAGAAACGGCAAGCGCGCCGATGCGGTGAGCCACGCACCGACCGCGCCGACATTCGCTACCACGAGCAGCGCCGCCATGATCGGCACGAGCCAGGTCCAGCCGATGCGTTGCGTTCCGGCGACCGCCGTCTGCATGATGCCGCCGAGGCTGGACACCTGCTCGGCCGGCAGGATCACGAGGATGGCGCCGGCGCCGAAGATGTAGCCGGTCACGACGAATGCGCCGCCGATGATCAGGGCGCGTGGAAACTGCCTGCGGAAACCCCTGACCTCGCTGCGCAGGAAGGCCGAGGCTTCCGAACCGGTCAGTGCGAAGACGAGGCTGGTCCAGAAGACCATCTCGCGCAGGTTGGCCTGCGGTACGAACGCCGACCATGTCCATGTCGTGGCCGAACCGTAGCGCGCCCAGGCGAACGGCGCGAGCACGAGGAAGACCAGGATCGGACCCCAGTTGCCGATCGCGCCGAAGTTGTGCAACCACTTGCCGACGCTCAGGCCGACGATGTTGACCAGCGTCGCGAGCCACATCGCAACGACCGAGAATGCGACGACATAGACCGGATCGGCGGCGAGCACGGTGGCCTGGTCGCTGATCAGATACGCGGCAGCGCCGGCGGCGAACAGCAGGATCGACGGATAGTACGGCAGGTTGCTGGTCCAGTAGGTCCAGCCGGTCATGAATCCGGCCCAGTCGCCGAGTGCGCGCTGGCTCCAGTGGTAGATGCCGCCATCGCCGTCGTCGAAGCGCGACGACAGTTCGAGCACGGCCGCCAGCAGCGGCAGATAGAACAGCAGGAATGCGCCGATCCAGATCGTGATCGACGACGGTCCTGCCGCCGCCGCCGTGCCGATCCAGCGCACGCTGATGCCGGTGACGACGCAGAACATGACGAGGTCGCGCAGGCCCATGGCGGCGCGCGCGCGCGTCAGTCCGGACACGTTGCCGTGCGGCGCGACTTCGATGGCCTGTTCGGCGGAAATGGCGTCAGCCCCCGTCGTTGACGGAAAAAACAAATGGCTCGTCATTCCCGCGACAGCGGGAATCCATTTTGCTCTTGGAAAAAAGAGGCAGGGTCAAGATGGATTGACTCGCCGCGCCCGCGGCTTGCCCTTCGGGCCATTCGCTTCGGCATCCGGCAACTGCTCCATGCGTTGCTCTTCCTCCGGCATCCCTCCCGTCGCCTGCCTAGGCAGTCCGCTGGCGCGGGAATGACGGAATTTCTCAGGCCGTTCAGACGCTGCCGGGCGGTCCTTTGATGCGTGCGCTGTCGGAATGTCCACGATATCCCCCAATCGCTGCGCGATGTACCTGCGGATGTCCAGGCTCGCGCTCTCCATCGGCGCATAGTAGCCATGCGTGAAGCGGCGCGACGTCATGCCGCGCTGTACGCCTTCGACGACGGCCCAGTCCTGGCGATTGGTGATGTCCCAGAATTCGACCGCGTCCATCGGATCGAAATCATGCTTTGCGATCTCGGCCGGATGGAACAGAAAATCGCAGACCACCGTGCTGTGGCCCGGGTCGCGCGGAAAGATCGTGAACGCCGCGACGTGGTCCATCGACAGCGAGATCATGAAATTCGGATAGATCAACTCGCCCTTGTGGCGGGTACGCTCGTTTTCATCGAGCCCTGGCAACGGCACGCGTTTTGTCTGACCGCTAAGAGTGAAAGTCACCGCGCCCTCGCGATGCGGCACGCCGTGTTCCCAGTCCAAGGTCGCGCCGCCGTTCTTGCGGAACGCCGGCACGATCTTGCAAAGCTCCGGGTGCACGCCGGCGCAGTGATAACACTCGTTGTAGTTCTCGAGGATCACCTTCCAGTTCGCGCTGACCTGGTAGACGACACGATGGCCGATGCGCAGGTCGGCAAGCGGGTAGTTGCACAGCCTGCGCATCGCGTCGCCGAATTGAGTCCGCAACGTGTGGCCGCGCGCTTTCGCGCCGTCGGGATCGAGGTTGATGAAAATGAATCCGCCCCAGGTCTCGAGTCCGGCCTGATGCAAGCCGAATTCGTGCTTCCTGCCTTCGAGCGCCGCTTCGAGGTAGGGCGCAGACTTCAATGTGCCGTCGAGTCCGTAGACCCACGAATGATACGGGCAGCGGATCGTCGGCCCCTTGCAGCCTGCTTGCGGCACACCGTCGTTCGGCAGGTCGGTTGGCGCGCGCAGGACCAGTGCGCAGCCGCGATGGCGGCAGACATTGAAGAATGCGTGCAGCGTACCGTCGTCGCCGCGCACGACAAGCACCGACTCACCGAGTATGTCGACATCGAGGTAGTCACCGCTTGCGGGTACCGATTCCTCGCGCCCGACCAGCACCCATTCACGCGCGAAGATCCGCTCGCGCTCGGCGTCGAACATCGCCGGCGATAGATACGCGTCGCGTGGCAACGTCGGTTCGAGCGGCTGTGTCGAAGGCAGCGAGCGATCAGTATGCAATGACGAACCCCGCGTAGCCGGCCGTGCAAGCTGTCAGTGCACGGGCGATACCATGCAGCGCCGTTGGGCAGGACGAGCCCGCTTCACCACAGGACTTCCGCCCACCGGTGGTGGCAACGCGGCCGCAGTTCAATAGGCCGAACCGCCGGGCTGCGTCGAGCTGAGCACCCCGGCGTTGGCAGACACGGTGTAGTTTACGGCGCCGGTCGCCTGCCAGGTTGCAAAGTTGAACGTGCCGGCGGAATTGATCCGCTGCACAGCGATGTTCAAATAGGTCAACGGCGTTTTCGCCGCGCAAACCTGCGGCAATCCGGGCGCCTGGAGGAAATACGCGGTGCTGTTGCCGACGACGGTCGCATGCCCGCTGCCATCGATCAGCAGGGCGGTCTGTTCGTCGACGGCGACGCCGCGCGGCATGTTGTTCCAACCGTTCGCGGCAACGCGGCACAGGAACGCCAGATCGCGGCCCATGCGGTCGCGCGTGACGAAATGCGGATCGCCGATGATTCCCTGCAATGTCGACACATTGGCGAAATCGCGCACGAACGTCAGGTAACGATTGAATGGGTTGGCCAGCGACTGACTCGAGGTCGCGCCCTGGGGCGCATCGGCCGAGTATACGAACTGGGTCAGCACGTTCATGCCGGCACTGGTGCCGCCGACCGGCGAACCGGCGGCAATCTTGGCGTTGAGGATCGACTGCACCGGCGTGCCGGTCCAGAAATTGGTGTAGTCGGACTGATCGCCGCCGGCGATCCAGATCGCCTCGGCCTGCTGCATGATTGCCGCGACGTTCGGATCGTTGGCTGCGGCCAGGGACGGAATGATCAGCGTCGCGACGGAATTTGCACCGGGACACAGCTGCTGGATATAGGGGTTGTAGGCATCGGTGCCGGTCGCACGGATCACGAGAAAATCGCCGTTGTGGGCAAGACCGCACATCCACTGAAATGCCGCGTCGACATCGGTGCCGCCGCCCATCAGCACCGTGCCCGGCGTGACGGACGTGGCCACGTCGCTGGCGTTGCCGACGCGGAAATAGGTATAAGGCGGTTTCTTGGCGGCGAGAGCCGGCGCGGAGGCGATCAACGCAACGAGCAGTACGAACAGTCGCTTCATTCTTCTTCTCCGCGTGGGAAATGAGCTGGGCGCAGTCACGGCAACGAGGATCTGAACGGTGACGATGCTAGCACGCGATCCGAGTGGCGTGGAATTGCGCCGTCGAGGCGGCGGTGCGACGTGCTCGCAGCGGTTCGGCGGCGGTGCGGACTATCGCGGCATTCAGCGGGGCGGCATTCTTCGCTCTAGAATCGCGCACAGCCGATCCAGGAGCAGGCAGCGCATGTCATCCATCAGCAAACGCCAGTTTCTCCGCACCGCAGCGGGCGCACTCGCGGCGTCGGCCACTCTGTCGCTGGGCATTCTCGAGCGCTTGTTCGCGCAGACCTCCGCCATGTCGCCGGCGGCCCTTGCGCAGGACGAGACGTTCTGGGAGTCGATCCGCCGTCAGTACGGCGTCACGCGCGACTTCATCCAGCTCGAAAACGGCTATTACTCGCTTATCGCCGATCCGGTGCTGGACGCCTACGTCCGCCATGTGCGTGACGTCAACGCGATATCGTCCTTCTACATGCGTACGCGGCAGGTCGACGATAAGCTCGCGGTGCGTCATGAACTGGCGCGCCTGCTCGGTTGTGCCGACGCCGAGCTGATCATCACGCGCAACACGACCGAGTCGCTCGATACGGTCATCGCCGGCTTCGACTGGAAGCCGGGCGACGAAGCCGTGATGGCCGCGCAGGACTATGGCTCGATGCTCGACATGTTCAAGCTGCAGGCGCGCCGCCACGGCATGGTCAACCGTATCGTCACGGTGCCGATGTATCCGAAGTCGGACGATGAAGTTGTCGCCGTATATGAAAATGCGATCACGCCGAAGACGCGCCTGCTGATGGTCTGCCACATGATCAACATCACCGGCCAGATCCTGCCGGTGAAAAAGATTGTGGAGATGGCGCACGGCCACGGCGTGCAGGTCATGGTTGACGGCGCGCATACGTTCGGCCAGCTCGACTTCACGATCGGCGACCTTGGCGGCTGCGATTACTACGGCAGCAGCCTGCACAAGTGGCTCGGTGCGCCACTCGGTGCCGGCATCCTGCATGTGCGCCGCGATCGCGTTGCGCCGTTGTGGCCGCTGTATGCCGATGCGTCGTTCGCCGACGACGACATCCGCAAGCTCAACCACACCGGTACGCATCCTGCTGCCACCGACCTCGCCATTCGTGACGCGATCGCGTTCCACCAGACCATCGGCGCGGCGCGCAAGATGGCGCGCCTGCGCCATCTGCAGCGCTACTGGACCGACAAGGTGCGCGGCACGCAGCGCATCGTGCTCAACACGCCGTTGCAGCCGGAGCGTTCCTGCGCCATTGCCAATGTCGGCGTCGACGGCGTCGCGCCGGCTGACCTGGCGAAAACCCTGTTCGACCGGTACCACATCTTCACCGTCGCCATCGACGGCGCCGGTGTGCATGGCGTGCGCGTGACGCCGCACCTGTTTACGACGACGGCCGAACTTGACGCGCTGGTGAAGGCGCTGATTCAAATTGCAGCGTAGCGTCAGTCGAAGCCTTGCCGAAGACTTCGACGCTGTGTGGCAGCGATTGGCCTGGGCGCCGTCTGCTTCAGCAGGATTCCAAGGCGAGCGAAGAAGGTCCAAGCCCTCGTCAGGACTGGCTTCATCCGATATTCATTGGAATCGCGGCAACAATTGCCATTGGTCGGCACAACGGACACAGTGGCCGCCTGTTGGCGGGTACGGCGGCGAAGGATGTGCGGCGACGCGAGCGACGTTGCCAAAATTGCGCTGGGCGCGGTCAACCTCCTCCCTTTTCGGGACGACGGCAAAACCCTTGTTGATCCCGTGGATTGTTCAGGTTATTATTGAACTATAGAGTACAATTAAGGAAGAATCATGACTGCAGGCCAAGATTCCGCGCGCAGACGCGCGCTGGCTTGGGGGGTCTTGTTCACGCTTTCCGGTTGCGCGGTCGGGCCGAATTTCCATGCGCCGTCCGCACCGCCTGTGGACGCATATCGCAAGGACGCGTTGCCGGCTGCCACTGCAGCGGCCAGTGTTCCGATCGGTGATGCACAACGGTTTCTCCAGGGGGCAGATGTTCCCGAGCGCTGGTGGACGACGTTCGCCAGCGAAGAACTCGATCGCCGGGTCGAACAGGCGCTTGCGCACAGCCCGACGGTCGCCTCCGCGCAGGCCGCGCTGCGCCAGGCGCAGGAGGATACCAATGCGGCGCGCGGCGGCCTGTTTCCGAGCGTCGACGCGAAAGTCGGTGCCACGCGCGGCAACGCGAACGGGTTCGGCGCGACTACCGGCACGACCGGAGCGACCGGGGTCGGTGCGCAGTCTGCGGGCATTCCTTCGACATTTACCGTGTACAACGCCGGCGTCAGCGTCGGCTATACCCTCGATCTGTTCGGCGGCGTCCGCCGCACCATCGAAGCGCAATCCGCGCTGACCGATGCGCAGCGCTTCCAGCTCGAAGGCACCTACCTGAGCCTGGCCGCGAACGTCGCGACGGCGAGTTTTCGCGAAGCGTCGTTGCGCGAGCAGACCGTGGCGACGCAGCAGATCATCGCCGACTACAAGACCGAACTCGATCTGGTCGAGAAGCAGAACACGATCGGCGCGAAGTCGATGGCTGACGTGCTGGTCATCCGCACCCAGGTGGCCAGCGCCGAGGCGACGTTGCCGCCGTTGCGCCAGGCTCTGGAACAGACGCAGACCCAGCTCGCCGTCTACCTGGGCGAGTTTCCGTCGACGGCGCAGCTCAACTCGGTCAATCTTGATTCGCTGACGCTGCCGCAGGACGTGCCGGTCAGCTTGCCGTCGGTGCTGACGCGGCAGCGCCCCGACGTGCGCGCGGCCGAAGCGCAGCTGCATCGCGCCACGGCCGAGGTCGGCATGGCGACGGCGAATCTGTTTCCGCAGATCACCTTGTCGGGCAGCCTGGGCTCCGTGGCTCTGCATGCGGGCGACCTGTTCAGCGGCGGAACGAAGTCGTGGACGATCGGTGGCGGCCTGCTGCAGCCGCTGTTCCATGGCGGCACGTTGCGCGCGCAGGAGCGCGCCGCCGAAGCCGGGCTCGACAAGGCGGCGGCCGACTATCAGGGCACCGTACTGACCGCGTTCCAGAATGTCGCCGACAGCCTGCGTGCTCTCGAACTGGATGCGCAAAGCCTGCAGGCGCAGGCGGTCGCCGAGAAATCCGCTGAGAGCAGCCTCGACCTCGTACGCTTCCAGTATCGTAACGGGTCAGCAAGCTATCTGCAGGTACTCGATGCGACGCGGCAATACCAACAGGCCCGCATCGCGCTGATCCAGGCACGTGCGGCGCGCCTGTCGGACACCGCCGCGCTGTATGCCGCGCTTGGCGGTGGCTGGCGCGAAGAGGACCAGCGCAAGGTCGCGGTTGCCTCCGATCCATAGTCCAGAAAATCCGTTTTCAAAGCCCGTGCGATCGTTCGATCGCGAAAAAAACGACGGACATGAGGTCCGTTATTGGCCCAGGCGACAACGGACGTCGTACCCTACGGAGAAAGCGCATGCAGGCGCGTGTTGAAAAAAAACCGAGCACCCGGAAACGCATGTGGATCACCATCGGCCTGGTGCTGCTGCTGATCGTCGTCATCGCCGCGATCAAGGGTCTGATGATCTACAAGATGGTGTCGGGCATGAAACCGCCGCCGCCATCGACCGTGAGCACGATGAAGGCGGCCTACTCGGAGTGGCAACCGGCTCTGACTGCGGTCGGTACCCTGCGTGCGGCGCGGGGCGCCGATCTTGCCCTCGACGTCGCCGGCCTCGTCACCCGAGTCAACGTGCAATCCGGCGACGAGGTCAAGGAAGGGCAGGTGCTGCTGCAGCTGCGTGACAGTGAAGACGTCGCCCAGTTGCACCAGCTGGAAGCCGCTGCAGCGCTGGCCGAGGTGACTTTCGGTCGCGCGAAACAGCAGCTGGCGGTCAAGGCGATCAGCCAGGCCGACTACGATACCGCCGCAGCCGACCTCAAGGCCAAGCAGGCGGCCGTGCAGCAGCAGCAGGTCAACGTTTCGAAGAAGCAGTTGCGCGCGCCGTTTTCCGGCCGTGCCGGCATCGTCACGATCAATCCCGGCGCCTTCCTCGATTCCGGCAAGACGATTATAACGCTGCAGCAGCTCGATCCGGTCTACGTCGATTTCTCTCTGCCGCAGAAGAATCTCGGCGAGTTGAGTGTCGGCCAGAAAGTCACGCTGACACTCGATGCGTTCGCGAACAAGAGTTTCGAAGGCGCGCTCAGTGCGATCAGTCCCAAGGTCGACAGCGATACGCGCAACGTGCAGATCGAAGCGAAGCTGCCGAACCCCGATCGCGTGCTGACGCCCGGCATGTTCGCCAACGTCAGCGTCGAAGTCGGCGCGCAGCAGCGCTATCTGACCCTGCCGCAGACCGCCGTGGTCTACAACCCGTACGGTGAGACTGTGTTCGTCGTCAAGAAGAAGAGCGAGTTCGACAAGGCGCAGGCCGCAGCCGCGAAAGAGGGCAGCGACAAGGCGCAATCGACGGCGAAAGACTCCGACAAGGACAAGTCCAAGGAAAAGGACAAGAGCAAGGAAATGCCGGCTGATACGCTCGTCGTGCAGCAGGGCTTCGTCACGACCGGCGCTACGCGCGGCGATCAGGTCGCCATCGTCAAGGGCCTCGATGAAGGCGCCGAAGTTGTCACCAGCGGTCAGATCAAGCTCAAGAACGGCGCGCCGGTCAGGATCGACAACAAGGTACAGCCGGCCAATAGTCCGAACCCGACGCCGCAGGAGAAGTGAAGGCGCCCGCTAGGGACGGACGTCAGGTCGCTTGCTGCGCAAGCTCGTGAGGAGTCAGGTCGCCCGCTTCGCGGGCTCGTGAGGAGGAAAAACAGGATGGCGAACTTCATTGATTTTACAAGCGAACGCAGGTTCGCAACCTCACGAGCGGCGCAAGCCGCGACCTTACTTCCTCACGAGCGGCGCAAGCCGCGACCTGACGGCGAGCACAGCGAGCAACCCCAATGAACTTCACCGACACCTTCATCAACAAGCCGGTCCTGGCGATCGTCGTCAGCGCATTGATTCTCGTGCTCGGCGTGCGCGCGCTCACCGACCTTTCGGTGCGCCAGTATCCGAAGACCGAGAACGCCGTCGTCACGGTGGCAACCGCATACTACGGCGCCGATGCGCAGACCATCGCCGGCTTCATCACGCAGCCGCTCGAGCAGGCGATTTCGCAGGCGCAAGGCATCGACTACCTGTCGTCGTCGAGCGTCAGCGGCGTGTCGACGATCACGGCGACGCTGCGCTTGAACTACGACGCCAACCGCGCCCTGACGCAGATCCAGACCCAGGTCAGCTCGGTGCGCAACCAGCTGCCGCCGCAGGCGCAGCAGCCGGTGCTGAACGTGCAGGTCGGCGAGACGATCGACGCGATGTACATGGGCTTCCGCAGCGACGTGCTGCCGGCCAACAGCATCACCGATTACCTGGCCCGCGTGGTCAAACCGAAACTCGATGCGCTGCAAGGCGTGCAGACTGCGGAAATTCTTGGCGGCCGACAGTTCGCGCTGCGCGCCTGGCTCGATCCGGCGCGGCTGGCTGCGCATGGCGTCACCGCGAGTGACGTATTCCAGGCTCTGTCGGCGAACAACTATCTCGCTGCGGTTGGTACGACCAAGGGGCAGATGGTCAGCGTCGATCTCACCGCGGGCACCGATCTGCATTCCGTCGAGGAATTCAAGCGACTTTCCGTCAAGCAGAAAGACGGGGCGATCGTGCGCCTCGAAGACGTTGCCAACGTCGTGCTCGGCGCCGAGGAGTACGACTCCAACGTATCGTTCAGCGGCAAGCTCGCCGTGTTCATCGGTATCAAGGTGGCACCCGATGCGAACATCCTCGACGTCGCCGCTCGCGTGCGCGATGCGATGCCGGACATCCAGGCGCAGCTGCCGGCCGGGTTGTCCGGCGAAATCGTCTACGACGGCACCGAGTTCATCACCTCGTCGATCCACGAGGTTGTCAAGACGCTGGTCGAGGCACTGCTGATCGTCACACTCGTGATCTTCCTCTTCCTCGGCAGCTTCCGCGCCGTGATCATTCCGGTCATCGCGATGCCGCTGTCGCTGATCGGCACGTTCTTTGTGATGCTTGCACTCGGCTATTCGATGAACCTGCTGACCCTGCTCGCGCTGGTGCTGGCAATCGGCCTGGTCGTCGACGACGCGATCATCGTCGTCGAGAACGTCGATCGCCATATGAAGGAGGAGGGCAAGTCGCCGCTGCAATCCGCGCTGCTCGCGGCACGCGAGCTCGGCGGGCCGATCCTGGCGATGACCGTCGTGCTGGTCGCCGTCTACGTACCGATCGGCTTCCAGAAGGGGTTGACTGGCGCGCTGTTCACCGAATTCGCCTTCACGCTGGCCGGTGCGGTGACGGTCTCGGCGATCGTCGCGCTGACGCTGTCGCCGATGATGTGCGCCAAGTTCTTCCGCAGCGAGCAGGAGAGCGGACGCTTCGTCCAGTTCATCGACCGCCAGTTCGAGCGCGTGCGCCACGGCTACGAGCGCTTGCTGCACGGAACGCTGGCAACGTTCAGCGTAATCGTCGTGATGGGTCTGATGTTGTTCGGTGCAACGGTCCTGCTCGGCATGACCTCGCAGTCTCAACTCGCGCCGGAGGAAGACCAGGGGTTCCTGTTCTATCAGCTCAAGGCCGCGCCGAACTCGACCTCGCAGCAGATGGTTGGTTACTCGCAGCAGATGTTCTCGATCGGCAGCGTG
>DASXKR010000022.1:0-1769 GCA_036496665.1 Rudaea sp.
AGCGACAACGCTCGCCAGTCACTGTGCTCGTGGTGTCATAAGGAACCTCCTTCGCGGTTCATGCGGCCTCCGGGGTCCGTCGCCTTTGCCCGAGCGGGCGGATCGACTGCCCCAGCTTGTTGGTTGTTGTCGCAGGGTACCCCTCGCTGGCCCGCGAGGGAAGGGGAAATCCGCACGGTTGTTTGGGATGGAGTATTTCCGTTCCTTACATGCGGGCAGTCCTCGCAGCGCACGACACGGCCGCCGAGAGCCGCCGTGCGGGCAGCTCCCGATCGCGCTCATCACCTTCATCTGGCCGGGGCTGACATGGCCGGTATTGGCACGACGCCAAGTCGGTCCGTGTCCCGAAAGAAATCCGCAACCTCCAGAACTGGACGCGCCATGATCGCCGCAGCTTATGCGGGAGCGGATCGTCCTTGGGCTCATCCTTCTTGGACATCAGCGGCGCGAGGCGACCGCATATAGGTGGAGCCCCATAGCGCATAAATTGTGCGCATAGTATCGTGATCGACCATGATGACAGCGTCAATCTCCAGGGGTGATTGCAATGATGCCGATCGCAACAGTTCCGCCGCCTCGTCCGTTGTTGCCGGGACATGCGCCAAGGCCCGTGCGAGGCATTGTCCCCTGGCGCCGCCTCGCGATGCTGTTCGCAATCCTCGTGACCGCCTCGCCGGTCCAGGCTCAACTTGCGACAGATGATTGCAACGGCCTGGATTTCGACGTCGGCAAGCCGGTGGTCGTTGCCAAGGTCGTTTCCAGCGCGTCAAAAATTCATTACGTCAAAAGTGGCTCGGAGAATGCATCCTGTCCGGCCGACACCGACACGTGTCGTAGCGACGCCTACCTTGTGCCAGGCGACCTCGTGCTGGCTAACAGCCTGCGCGCGCCCCATACATGCATCACTTACCAGTCGCCCCAGGACACGGAACAAAGATGGATCAACGGCTGGTTCCCCTCGGCAAGTCTCGCGGCAGTCGCGCCGCTGCACGCGCCTCGCACAGCGGACTGGATGGGCACTTGGTTGCACCCCGGCGGCGAAATCAGGATAGAAGCAGGCGACAGCGGCAAACTGGCCATCCTCGGCTTCCAGGCCTATCCGGGTACTCGAAACGAGCACACCGGCGCAATGCAGGCCCAGGCAACGCCCTTGGGCGCAATCCTCGCCTTCGCGGATGATGGCTCCAAGCCCTTCGGCAAGGACGAAGACGATTGTCAGGTGCGCATGCAACGCGTCGACGCACTCCTGATCGTGGAAGACAACGGCTCGTGTGGTGGCGCCGCCGTCACGTTCACCGGCTTCTATCGGCGAAAGCCCTGAGAGTTCTGTCCCGTTTGCAGCAATCGGCAGCGATCGGAGGTTCAGCGGCATGCCGGACGCGGCGTCGATCCGACGCAACCGACCCACAGCAGAACTCGCGGGCTACACCCGCGGGCGGCCGGCTCACCTGACGAAAGACGGCGCCGCGCTCATGTCGATGATCGGACAAAGCGCCGGGCAGCTGAGGCCATCAACTGAGCGACGAAGCGGCTGGGTGCGAGAGATAGCGCCTACACTATGCGTCGCAGCGACCAACAATGCGGCCCAAGATCGGATCGGCGAACGGGGATGCTACTGGCTCGCAGTAGGGAAGTAGTGCAGCTTCAGGCAAAACAGACTTGAAGCTCGGCAGACGATCACCTTTGCGCGTTCGGTCGACGTATCCAGCGGTCTGCCGTGTCACATCAGCAAAGACCTGATCGAAATCGATCCTGGTCGCGGATGCCGG
>DASXKR010000023.1:0-31665 GCA_036496665.1 Rudaea sp.
CGGCTACTGGATCAGCTTCACCAACAACACCGCTTTCCCGCACGACAAGAAATTCGATGTCTCCTGGATCGGCTTGAAGTACAACTTCACCAAGGATTTCGACATCACCGGCGCGTATTACAACTACAGCCAGGACGCCTACGGTGTGGTGAAGTGTTCGGGCGCCACGTCCGGCAACTGCAGCGGCGACGAGGATGTCTGGTCGGGACGACTCGACTATCGCCTGACCAAGCGCTTCGATGTGTATGGCGGTGTTGCCTGGTCGAAGGTGTCCGATGGCTTAGCAGCAGGATTCCTGCACGCCTCGACGACGACGTTCATGACCGGCTTCCGCTTCAACTTCTGACCGTCTCGAAGCGCGAACAGGGATGAAGAGCTTGAACGCGGATTGAAGCGGATGGCGCGGATGATCGCGGATCCGGGCAGCACAGTTGCCGGTTGCTGCCTGATCCGTATTCATCCGCGTTGATCCGCGTCAAGAAGTCTTGTGGGCCTGAAAATCGTCGTTTCAGCCGGCGCTTTCCACGCGAGTCTTGTGCCGGTACTCGCACAGGTCGCGGATGATGCACTGCGGGCAGTCCGGCCTGCGCGCCTTGCAGACGTAGCGGCCGTGCAGGATCAGCCAGTGGTGTGCATCACGCTTGAATTCCTGCGGCACGACTTTTTCGAGCTTGTCCTCGACCGCGCGCACGGTCTTGCCGGGTGCCAGGCCGGTGCGGTTGGCGACGCGGAAGATGTGCGTGTCGACCGCAATCGTCGCTTCGCCGAACGCGGTGTTCAGGATCACGTTCGCGGTCTTGCGGCCGACGCCGGGCAGCGCCTCGAGTTCGCCGCGCGTGCGCGGCACCTCGCCGCCATGGCGCTCGATCAGCAGCGCGCAGGTCGCCAGCACGTTCTTTGCCTTGGCGTTGTAAAGTCCAATTGTGGAAATGTATCGTTTGAGCTTCTCCTCGCCGAGCGCGAGGATTGCAGCCGGCGTGCCGGCGAGCGGAAACAGCCGCCGCGTCGCCTTGTTCACGCCGACGTCGGTCGCCTGCGCGGACAGGATCACGGCGATCAGCAACTGGAATGGACTGGCATACTCGAGTTCCGTGGTCGGCTTCGGATCGGCCTCGCGCAGGCGGCGGAAGACTTCGGCACGCTTGTGCGGGTTCACGCTCCGCCCTTCGACAGCTTCTTCGCACGCGCGCGTTCGACCGCGGCGTGGACGGCGCTGCGTGCCGTGACGCCGGCATCGACCGCCGACTTCGCTGCCGCGAGTTCAGCCGCGCGCTCGCCTGCATCGCGCGCGAGCCGTTCGTTGCGTGCATCGTAGCGCGCGCGAAAATGCGGCGCGCGCTGGAGTGCGGCGCGGCCGTCGTGCGCGGGCACCATCGTGATGCAGTCGACCGGGCACGGCGGAATGCACAGCTCGCAGCCGGTACATTCGTCGATCAGTACCGTATGCATCAGCTTCGACGCACCGACGATCGCGTCGACCGGACAGGCCTGGATGCATTTGGTGCAGCCGATGCAGGCGTCTTCGTCGATCAGTGCCAGTTCGGCCGCGTTTTCGATTCCGTTCGCCGGATTCAACGGCTTGACCGGACGGTCGAGCAGGCCGGCGAGAAGTTCGATGCCGGCCGCGCCGCCGGGCGGACACTGATTGATGTCTGCTTCGCCGCCGGCGATGGCCTGTGCGTAGGCCATGCACGCGGGATAGCCGCAGCGCGTGCATTGCGTCTGCGGCAGCAGCGCGTCGATGCGGGCGATCAGCTGATCCGGGCTTGCTGCAGGCATCCGCGGATTTTCGCAGGTTTCCGCTCCCTTCGCCTGGACGAAAGGCGAGTCCATCGCGCGTCAGCCGGAGCTCACAGCGCTTTCATCCGCAGGCAATCTCGCCTTGTGCTGGCTGATGGCAGTGCCGTCGTCGCTGCGCAGCCGCAGGAACACGGCCACCGAGGCAATCGTCATGACACCCAGCACGACGAATGCGAGGTGGATACCGTGGATCAGCTGCACCGGTGCCGAGCCGAAGCGATCGGGTATGAACAAGGCCGTGATCAACGACGCGCAGGCGACGCCGAAACTGATCGACAATTGCTGCACGGTACTGGCGATCGTACTGGCGCTGCTGCTCTGTTCGCTGCTCACATCGGCATAGGCCAGGGTGTTCATGCTGGTGTACTGCATCGAAGTGAACAGGCCGAAACAGAACACCTGCGCGACGATCAGCCAGATCGGCGTCGACGCCCCGATCGTGGCAAACAGCAGGATCATTCCGCCGCCGAGCAGGGTATTCGCAACGAGCACGGTGCGGTAGCCCAGATGCGTGAGGATACGCGGCATCGCCGCTTTCAGGCTCATCGCGGCGATCGCCTGCGGCATCATCAGCAGCCCCGATTCGACTGGCGTCAGGCCCAGGCCAACCTGATACAGCAACGGCAGCAGGAACGGGATTCCGGCAATGCCGAGGCGTGTGACGAAGCTGCCGACCACGGCAGTGAAAAATGTGCGGATCCGGAACAGCGACATGCGTAGCAGCGGATACTTCGTGCGGCGGGAATTGACCGCGTAGCCAGCCAGCAACAGCAGCGATATCGCCAGCAAACCGCCGATCTCTCGGGCACTGAGAGAGTGCTCGCCGAATACCTCGAGGACGTACGACAGCAAGGCAATGCCCGAACCGAACAGGATCAAGCCGGTGACGTCGAGCCGACGGGATTCCCGTGCGCGGTAGTCGGGCAGGTAGCGGTAGACCATGAGCAGGCCCAGCAACCCGATCGGCACGTTGAGAAAGAAGATCACGCTCCAGTGGAAGTACTTGATGATCAGTCCGCCGGCGACCGGGCCAAGCATGGGGCCGACCAGTCCGGGAATCGCAACGAAACTCATCGCCCGCACGAGTTCGTACTTGGCGAAGGTGCGCACCATCGTCAGGCGGCCGACCGGAACCATCATCGCGCCGCCGAAACCCTGCAGGATGCGGCACGCCACCAGCATGTGGATGTTGCCCGAGATCCCGCACAGGAACGAACCGAGCACGAAGAAGCCGATCGCGGCGGCAAATACCAGGCGCGTGCCGTACCGGTCTGCCATCCAGCCGCTGATCGGAATGAAAACGGCGAGACTCAGGGTGTAGCTCGCCAGCACCGATTTCATGCTCAGCGGAGGCACGTTCAGCGCCTGCGCGATCGACGGCACCGCGGTATTGAGTATCGTCGTGTCGAGGGCCTGCATGAAAAAGGCGACTGCCACCAGCCACGGCAGCAGACGTTTTGGCGCTGTTTCAGACATGCCGGGCGATGGGCCTGATTGTGATTGGCGCAGGACAATCGCCCATGGATGGTGCCATCAGGCGCCTTCGTCGGCAAAGCGATAGCCGACGCCGACCTCGGTCAACAGATAACGCGGGCGCGCCGGATCGCTTTCGATCTTGTGGCGCAACGCGCGCATGTAGATGCGCAGGTAGTGCGGCGATTCGACGTGTGCCGCGCCCCAGACCTCGCGCAGCAGCTGGCGGTGCGTCATTACCTTGCCGCGATGTTTTGCCAGCGCCGTGAGCAGTTCGTATTCGGTCGGTGTGAGGTGCAGGTCGACGCCGTCGCGCTGCACGCGATGCGCGGCGAGGTCGATGCTCAGCGCGCCCGCGTCGATGCGCGTCTGCAGGTTCGCGCCGTCGCGCTCGGCAAGATGGCGTTGCGCGACGCGCAGACGTGCGAGCAGTTCGCCGATGCCGAACGGTTTGGTCAGGTAGTCATCGGCGCCGCGATCGAGCGCGGCGATCTTGTCGTTCTCATGGCTGCGCGCCGACAACACCAGGATCGGCCGCTGGAACCATTCGCGCAGGCGCTCGATCACGTCGAGGCCCGACATGTCCGGCAGGCCGAGGTCGACGATGATCACGTCGGGCTGGCGCAGGGTCGCCTGGCGCAGGCCGTCGGCCGCGTTTCCGGCGACTTCCAGCGAATGACCGTGGGCTTCGAGTGCCGCAGTCAGGAAGCGCTGGATCTGCGGATCGTCCTCGATCGCGAGCAGTTGCATCGGCGCTGTGGTCATTGTGGCGGCTCGGCGTCGCGCGGCAGCGAAAACAGGAATTCGGCACCGCCTTCGGCAAGGTTGCGCGCCGAGATGCGCCCGCCGTGCGCCTCGACGATCACCTTGCAGATGGCGAGGCCGAGGCCGAAGCCGCTCTGTGCCGCCTCGACCCGGCCGCGATGGAACTTGTCGAACACGCTGGATTCCTCGCCCGGCGGCAGACCGGGGCCGTGGTCGCGCACGGCGACGCTGATCCCGCCGGGCGTGGACTCCGCGACGATCCGGATCGCGCTTGCCGGTGCGTGCTTGATCGCATTTTCGACGAGGTTGAACAGCAACTGCTCGAGCAGCACTTCGTCGGCGTGGATCAGCGGCAGATCCGGCGGCAGATCGACACGAACCTCGCGCCCGGCGAGCGCATCGTGCAGCCGGCGCAGCACGCCGCCGACGATCTCTTCGAGCGTCAGCCATTGGCGCTTGAGCTGCACCGGGCCCTGGCTCAGGCGCGTCAGATCGAGCAGGTTGTCGACCAGCCGGTGCAGGCGGCGCGCTTCCTCGAGGATCGTCGCCTCGAGACCACGGCGTCGCTGCGGGTCGAGCGCGCTGGCGCGTTCGTCGCTCAGCGTCGACGCGGCGCCGATGATGCTGGCCAGCGGCGTGCGGAAGTCGTGCGAGATCGAGCTGAGCAACACATTGCGCAGGCGTTCGGATTCGATCTGCACGTCGGCGCTGTGCGCCGATTGCGCCAGTTGCACGCGCTCCATGGCGATGGCGGTCTGGTTCACCAGCGACTCGATCAGATGCATCTGCTCGGGCACGTCGAGCTGGTGCGTGTCCTTTGGCCGCAGCGCAAGCACGCCGATGCAGCGCTGCTGCGCGTTGAGCGGCAGGTAGATCGCATCGGCGCTGGCCAGCGTCTCGGTGCCGTGCCCGGCTTTCTGGCGATGATCGAAAGCCCATTGTGCGATACCGAGGTCGTTGCCGGGTACGGGATATCGCGCCTCGCTGCCGCTGCGTGCGCAAAACCTTGCCGGATCCTGCAGCCGGCCTTCGCTGTCCGGCATCAACACGGCAGCATCCGCGTCGATGCCGGCCAGCACGTGGCGGCGCAGAATTTCACCGAGTTCGTTGACGCCGCGGCTTCGCGCCAGCTCGCGCGACAGCGCGTACAACTCGGCCGCGCGCCGCTCGCGTGCGCGCGCCACGCTCGCCTGGCGCCGGCCGCGCGCGGCCAGATGGCTGATGGTCAATCCCGTCGCAAGCATCACGGCGAAGGTGATGAGGTATTGCGTATCGGAAACCACAAACGTGTATTCGGGCGGCACGAACAGGAAATCGAACAGGCCGACGCTGAGCACGGTGGCCAGCACGGAAGGCCCGCGGCCGAAGCGCGCCGCCGCCAGCACCGTGCCGAGCAGATACAGCATGACGAGATTCGCGCGCTCGACGTGCGGATAAAGCGCACCGCACAACGCCGTGATCGCCGCGACGATGCCGGCGCTCGCCGCATACGCCGGCCATTGGCTCGTGCGTGCCGGCAGACGCGGCGCGGCCGGTGATTTTTCGGCATCTGCCTCGCCGGTGATCACGTAGACATCGACGTGGCCGCTGCCGCGGACGATTTCGTCCACCAGCGATGCGCGGAAGCGGTCCTGCCAGCGCGACCGCGACGGTTTGCCGACGATGATCTTGCTGACGTTGTTCTGGCGCGCGAACAGCAGTGCTTCGCGCGCGACGCTCTCGCCGCTCAGGTTGGCCGTCTGGGCGCCGAGACTCTCGGCGAGCTTGAGCGTTTCGAGCACGCGGTCGCGCGCCGCGCGCGGCAGCCGCACCAGCTTCGGTGTCTCGACATAGATGGCGTGCCAATCGGCATGCAGCGCTACCGCGAGGCGCCGTGCTGCACGCACGAGTCGTTCTGACAATGGATCGGGCCCGACACAGACCAGGATGCGCTCACCGGCAGCCCAGGTGGCATTGATCGAGTGATCGTCGCGGTATTCGCGCATCGCCGCGTCGACGCGCTCGGCGGTAGCACGCAGCGCCAGCTGGCGCAGCGCGATCAGGTTGCCCTTGCGGAAAAACGCCTCCAGCGCATGCCGACTTTTTTCGGGCGCATAGACCTTGCCTTCGCGCAGTCGTTGCAGCAGGTCGTCCGGCGGCAGGTCGACCAGTTCGACTTCGTCGGCGGCATCGAAGACGCGGTCCGGCACGGTCTCGCGCACGACGACGCCGGTGATCTGCGCGACGATGTCGTTCACGCTTTCGACGTGCTGTACGTTGACCGTCGTGTAGACATCGATGCCGGCATCGAGCAGCTCGACGATGTCCATCCAGCGCTTCGGATGACGCGCACCGGGATGATTGCTGTGCGCCAGTTCGTCGACAAGTACGATCTGCGGATCGCGGGCGAGCGCAGCATCGAGATCGAATTCGGTCAGGACCAGGCCGCGGTGCTCGAATTTCTGCGGCGGCAGCACCTCGAGTCCCTGCAGCAGCGCCTCGGTTTCCGGACGGCCGTGCAATTCGACATAGCCGACAACGACATCGGCGCCATCGGTTTTCTGCTTGCGTGCCGCTTCGAGCATCGCATAGCTCTTGCCGACGCCTGGCGCGGCGCCGAAAAATATCTTCATCCGCCCGCGCTGGTGCTCCGCCTCTTCGCGCCGCATGCGCACGAGCAGCGCGTCCGGATCGGGGCGGCTATCAGGAAGGTTGGCAGCCATCCCTTATTGTCGCACGCTGACGGCGGGTATCAGTCGCCTGAGTGGCGCGTGCATTCGAAAAACCGTTTGCCTTGACCTACTCGACGACGGTCAGGGCAGGCTTCGCCGCGAAGCGCAGAGCGAGCGATGCTTCGAGTTCATTCGCCGCGCAGGTCGTGTTGGGCGTACGGCTTTCGACAGCCAAGCTGGTCAACCCGACACCGGCATTGATGGGTATCGCTGCGCTCGACCCATCCTACAGCTTCCCGTCGAGAGCAAGATTGAGCTTCAGCACGTTGACGCGCGGTTCGCCGAGCAAGCCGAACTGACGGCCCTCGGTTGATCGATCGACGAGTACTGCGACCCTCGCAGGCGGCAAGCCGCGAGTGCGCGCAACGCGTGCCATCTGATACTGCGCCGATGCGGGCGAAATGTGCGGATCCAGGCCACTGGCCGAGGCAGTGACAAGGTCGACCGGCACGGGGGCGGTGTTGTCCGGATCGGCTGCACGCAGCGCATCGATCCTCTGTTTGACGGCGTCGGTCAGTGCCGGATTGGTCGGGCCGAGATTCGAGCCGACCGACGAGGCGGAATTGTCCGCGAACGGTGCCGTCGCCGAAGGGCGGCTCCAGAAGTATTTCGCCTCGGTGAACGGCTGGCCGATCAACGCCGAACCGAGCGGCTTGCCGTCGTGCTCGATCACGCTGCCGTTGGCGGCGTCAGTGAACAACAATTGTGCCGCTCCGGTGACCAGCAGCGGGTAGACGACGCCGGTGAGCACGGTCATCGCCAGCAGCATGCCCAGGGATTGACGAATCAGTTTGTTCATGTTCGGACCCCGCTTTTCCTGAGAAGTGCGGCCAGGGATGGCCGCTCATTGATTCTCGTGATCATGGACGATCGCACTAGAAAGCCCCCTGCAACATGACGAAACCGCGAGCGCCGGCGACGTCGCGCACGTCGCCAGCGTCAAGGAAGCTCGCGGTACGTCGATAGAAATCCGTGTTCGACGCGCAGGTCGCGCCGAGGCTGACGTTCCAATGCGCGGTGAACTGGTATTTCAGCGTCGCGCCGAAGTCGCTGTAGCCCGGATCGGACGCGCCGTCCGTCAACGGCACCGTGAGTGTCGCCGGAACGTCCGTGTGCGCGGCATGCAAGGCCAGACTCCACCCATCGCCGAGCGAAATGGCGGCGTCGAGCTGTACATATTGCGTGCCGCGGGAGTCGCCGCGATAACCCTGTTCGGTGTCGATCGCGAAGTAGTCAGTCAGTGAACGGTTGTACTTGAGCGTCAGCCACGTCCACGCCAGCGCGGCATTCGCCTCGAGCGTGTCGAACGAACGCGCCGGCAGCGCCGGCCTGGCTTGATCGAGATTGCCGCCGGGATACACATAGCCGTACAGGCCCGCGCGCCACGACCAGTCGGCGCTGAAGCTCGCACCGTAACTCGCGTACAGATCGAGTTCCAGCGCCGCGCCCGGATAGCTGCGCTCACTGATGCTCGATGCCCAGAAACCGGCAGCGAAACCGTTTGTCATGGCCAGGTCACCGCCGCCCTGGATCGCGGGTCTGCCCCAGGTCTGCGTCAGGCCGCGGAACATGTAGTCGGAAACGACCGCGACATTTCCGCTGACGGAATAGTCTGCATCGTTGGCCGCATTGGCGAGTGCCGTGGCCGCGACCGGAAGCGTTGCCAGCACGAAACCGGCCTGGATCAATCCGCGCATTGTTCGTTTCTCCTCAGGCCAGTCTGAACAGGACCAGCACCAGGTCGATGACCTTGATGCCGACGAAAGGGACGACGAGACCGGTGAGACCGTAGACCAGCAGGTTGCGGCGCAGCAGCGCACCGGCGCCGAGGGCGCGATAGCGCACGCCCTTGAGCGCCAGCGGTATCAGGAAGATGATGATCAGCGCGTTGAAGATGACGGCCGAAAGGATCGCGCTCTGTGGCGTCGCCAGATGCATGACGTTGAGCGTGTTCAACGCGGGATAGGTGGTCGCGAATGCGGCCGGAATAATGGCGAAATACTTGGCGACGTCGTTGGCGATCGAGAACGTCGTCAGTGCGCCGCGCGTGATCAACATCTGCTTGCCGATCTCCACGACTTCGATCAGCTTGGTCGGATTCGAATCGAGGTCGACCATGTTGCCGGCCTCTTTTGCGGCCTGCGTGCCGCTGTTCATCGCCACGGCGACGTCGGCCTGCGCGAGCGCCGGTGCATCGTTGGTGCCGTCGCCGCACATCGCAACGAGGCGCCCGTCGGCCTGGATGTCGCGGATCAGCTTGAGCTTGGCTTCCGGTGTGGCTTCGGCGAGATAATCGTCGACGCCCGCTTCCGCTGCGATCGTTGCGGCGGTCAGCGGGTTGTCGCCGGTGATCATGATCGTGCGGATGCCCATCGCGCGCAGTTCGCTGAAGCGCTCGCGAATGCCGCCCTTGACGATATCCTTCAATTCGATCACGCCCAACGCGCGAGCGTGCTTCCCCTGGAGTACTTCGCTGACGACGAGCGGCGTGCCGCCCTTGCGCGCGATCTGTTCAGCCGCTTGCTGCACTTCGGCGGGCATGGCCGAATGCACGCCGACCAGATGCTTCTCGATCGCATCAAGCGCGCCCTTGCGAATCGTGCGGCCTGCGATCGAGCCACCCCGGGTCGACGAATCAGACGCGATATCCACACCGCTCATGCGCGTGTTGGCGGAGAACGGCACGAAGTGCGCATCGAGTTCGTGCAATGCGCGTTCGCGCAGGCCGAACTGCTGCTTTGCGAGCACGACGATGCTGCGGCCCTCGGGCGTCTCGTCGGCAAGCGATGCAAGCTGCGCCGCGTCGGCGAGCGCCTTCAGCTCGATGCCGGACGCCGGGTGGAACGCGACCGCCTGGCGGTTGCCGAGCGTGATAGTTCCGGTCTTGTCGAGCAGCAGCACGTCGACGTCGCCGGCGGCCTCGACAGCGCGGCCGGACATCGCGATCACGTTGGCCTGGATCATGCGGTCCATGCCGGCGATGCCGATCGCCGACAGCAGGCCGCCGATTGTGGTCGGGATCAGGCAAACCAGCAGCGCCACCAGTACGGTTATGGTGACGGGCTCGCCATGGCCGGCGCTCGCCACGGCATACAGCGAATACGGCAGCAGCGTGGCGCACGCAAGCAGGAAAATGAGCGTGAACTTCGCCAGAAGTATCGTCAGCGCAATCTCGTTCGGCGTCTTGCGCCGCGAAGCGCCTTCGACCATCGCGATCATGCGATCGAGAAAGCTCTCGCCCGGATTGCTGCTGACGCGCACGATGATCCAGTCCGAGAGCACGCGCGTGCCGCCGGTGACCGAACTGCGGTCGCCGCCGGATTCGCGGATCACCGGCGCCGACTCGCCGGTCACGGCGCTTTCGTCGACCGTTGCCGCACCCTCGATCACCTCGCCGTCGCCGGGGATGAACTCGCCGGCGTTGACGATGACGAGATCGCCCTTGCGCAGGTCGTGTGCTGCGCCGACGGTGACCGCATCACGCCGGGCGAGCGAGGGAATCCTGCTTGCGACGACATCGCGCCGGGCGCCGCGCAGCGAGGCGGCCTGTGCCTTGCCGCGACCTTCAGCGATCGCTTCGGCGAAATTCGCGAACAGCAGCGTGAACCACAGCCAGATCGCAATCCAGAAGATGAATCCGGTCGGTGCTTCGCCCCGACCGGCAAGTGCCTGCGCCCACAATCCTGTCGTCAGGATGCTGCAGACGAAGACGACGAACATCACCGGGTTGCGGAACTGCTGGCGCGGCGACAGCTTGCGGAACGCGTCGGCAATTGCCTGCACAACGATGGCCTTGTCCAATGGTTTGGCGGTTGTTGTCATTTGCGAGTTCCTGGGGAGCACTTTCTTGACGCGGATCAACACGGATCAACGAATCAGTGATCGTTCTATCCGCATTTATCTGCTTTGATCCGCGTAAATCCGCGTCTAAAGCCCTTGCTCTAACGTGAAATGTTCGCCAGCTGCTCGGCGATCGGGCCAAGTGCGAGCGCCGGCAGAAAAGTCAGCGCGCCGATCACGATGACCGTGCTGGCGAGCAGCACGATGAACAACGGGGTGTGCGTTGGCAACGTGCCGGCGGACGTCGGTACGTGCTTTTTCGCCGCAAGCGATCCGGCGATCGCGAGCATGCCGATGGCGAGCGGAAAGCGCGCGAGGAACATGCAGATGCCGAGCAGCGTGTTGTAGAACGGCGTGTTCGCCGACAGACCGGCGAAGGCGCTGCCATTGTTGTTCGATGCCGACGACAGCGCGTACAAGACCTCGCTGAAGCCGTGGATGCCGGGATTGGCCATGCCGGCGAGTCCCGCCGGCGTCAGGACGGCAATCGCCGTGCCGATCACGACGAGCGCGGACGGGATCAGCACGACGAGGCTCGCCATCTTCATCTCGTAGGCCTCGATCTTCTTGCCGAGATATTCGGGCGTGCGTCCGACCATCAGGCCGGCGATGAACACGGCGACGATCGCGAACGCGAGCATGCCGTACAGACCCGAGCCGACGCCGCCGAAGATCACCTCGCCGAGCTGGATCATCCACATCGGCACGAGGCCGCCGAGCGGCGTGAACGAATCGTGCATCGCGTTGACCGAGCCATTCGATGCCGCGGTCGTCGCGGTCGCCCACAGCGCCGAGTTGACGATGCCGAAGCGCGTCTCCTTGCCTTCCATGTTGCCGCCGGACTGCACGGCCGACGCCTGCTGGTCCACGCTCAGTGAAGCGAGCGCGGGATTGCCGGCTTGTTCGGCGGCCGTGCAGGCCAGCAGCAAGGGCACGAAGATGACGACCATCGTCGCGAGCAGGGCCCAGCCCTGGCGGCGGTCGCCGACCATTTGTCCGAACGTGTAACAAAGCGCGGCCGGGATCAGCAGGATCGCCAGCAGCTCGAGGAAATTCGTCAGCGGCGTGGGGTTTTCGTACGGGTGCGCGGAATTGACGTTGTAATAGCCACCGCCGTTCGTGCCGAGCTGCTTGATGGCGATCTGCGACGCGGCGGGGCCGAGCGGCAGCGACTGCTCGGCGACCCGGGTCTGCTTCGTGACATCCTTGCCTTCGGCGTCCTTGACGGAGTTGCCTGCGGGGTCCTTGACGGTCTCCGTCGCGGTCGTTGCGTCGAGCAGCGGAACGGTTGCATACGGCCTGAAGTTCTGCGGCACACCCTGCGCGGCCAGCGCCAGCGCGAGAACGAATGACAACGGCAGCAGGATGTACAGCGTGCAGCGCGTCATGTCGACCCAGAAGTTGCCGACCCCTGACGCGGAGCGGCGCACGAAGCCGCGGATCAGCGCGATCAGGACGGCGATGCCGGTCGCGGCCGAAAGGAAGTTCTGTACGGCCAGTCCGAGCATCTGCGTCAGATAGCTCATCGTCGACTCGCCACCGTAGCCCTGCCAGTTCGTGTTCGTGGCGAAGCTGATCGCGGTATTCATTGCCGAATCGGCACTGACGCCGGGGAAAGCCTGCGGATTCAGCGGCAGCCATTGCTGCACACGCTGCAGCACATACACGGCGAGCAGCCCGACGACGTTGAAAGCGAGCATCGCGAGCGCGTAGCGCGTCCAGCTCATGTCTTCGCCCGCCTGGACGCCGCACGCGCGATAGATGACGCGCTCGATCCGCGCACCGGTTCGCGTCACACGGTTCGGCGCATCGGAAAACACCAGCGCCATGTAGGCGCCCAGCGGTTTTACGAGCAGCAACAGGGCCGCCATATAGAGGCCGAGCTGCAGATAGTCGTTGCCGGTCATTCGAACCACTCCGGTTTGAGCAGCGCGATCGTCAGATAGATGCTCAGCGCGACCGCGATCAATCCAGCGAGCCAATAGGCGGTGTTCATTTTTGTACCTTGTGAACGCAAAGCGCCCTGTAGATCCCGGCCAGGGTCACCAGCATCGTCCCGAGCGCAAGACAGAATTCGATCACTTGCGATCCCCCAGGCGCGCGCACAGGCGCAGGAACCCCGAGGTCAGCGCGACCAGCGCGGCAATCAGCAGCAGATAGACAAGATCCATGGCGGCGACCCGTTGTTTAACGGGTGCCACTCTAGGAATTTGCGAATAAGAAAGGCGTAGGGATTGGAGCGCGTTACATAAAGATCGCGTAAAAACCGCGGCCGCCAGCACGCCGATCCGACCACCCTTACACTTGGTTGTCGACCATCGCAGACAGTTCGGCAAAACGCGATCGTTGCGGCGGCGCGCGCCAGCGTTGGCCGCAGGACTGGCAGCGCAGGCGCCATTTGAAGTACCGGACGGCAACAAGCGGCAGGACAAAGTCGGAGACGAATGTCGCGGCCAGCAGAGCTTCCACATTCGCAGGTGAGTTTGCGCTGCCTGCAAAAGCGAGCCCGGCGACAGCCGGCAAGATGAACATCAGCAGAAAAACGTTGCGCCGCGGCCACGGATCTTCCACTCCAGCCGTCGCCGCGCAGACCGGACAAGCCGGACGATCTTCCACATCGAGCGCGAAGTACCCATTCTCGTATTTGTACAGGATCTCGCGAGCCGCCTCGACGGCTGTGCCGGGAACGACGATGCGATACCCGCCGTATGCCAACATCTTCCACCAGTCCTGCCGCACGAAGTCTGCATCGAAGACCTGCGCATCGATTCCGGCGTAGCGCAGCAGTGCCACGATGATATGCGCTTCGAGCAGGTCGAAACTACGAAGAATGCGGACCATTGACGCTGCGTCAGGCCGTCTTTTGCCTGTCGAGCCAGACCTCGAGGCCTTGCGTGTTCAACTCGATGTCCATCGCAAGCAGTTCGCGCACGCGGTCAGAGCCGAACGCGCAGCCGTGGACTCGCGCGCGGCCGATGAACATTCCGGCAAGATCGAACGCGATGCGTGCGTGGCGATCCGGCAGGTTCGCATGCGCGCGCGCGATCGCAACCATCGCGTCTATCTGCGCGTACAGGTCGTTTGCGAGACGCTCGACATCGCTCACGCGGCTGTAGTGGGTCAGGAACATCTGCTGCGGATGGTAGCCAAGCATGCGCTCGATCGATGCCTTCAACGCATCGGGTTCGAACTGCACTGGCGTGCTGGTCGGCACGATGAAGGCACCCTTGTCCGTGTCGAACTCCCGATACGACAGGCCGAACGTGTCGCCGGTGAAGAACGCCTGGCTGCGCTCATCGTGGATGCAGATGTGATGGCGCGCGTGACCCGGCGTGTCGAGGCACAGCAGCCTGCGCCCCGCGAGATCGACGACATGGCCGTCGTTGGCGATGTCGATCCGTCCGGCGGGGATCGGCACGAGTTCGCCATAGCTGCGCCGGATTTCCTCGGCCCCGTAGACGGCCGTCGCGCCGGCGATCAGCGCGCCCGGATCGATCATGTGACGCGCACCACGCGGATGGATCACCGCGCGTGCGTTCGGCAATTCGCGCATCAGCGCGCCGGCGCCGCCGGCGTGATCCAGGTGCACGTGGGTGAGGATGACGAAATCCACGGCCTCTACGCCCAGGTTCCTTTCGCGCAATTCATCGAGCAGGCGCGGCACCGAATAATTGGTGCCCGTATCGACGAACGCGCCGCGTCCGTTCTCGACGATCAGATGACTGGCATCGAACTGCGGCCGGAAAAAGCCGGTGTCGATTGCGCTGATGCCGTGACCGACGTCGCTCATGCCGCCGCCGCGACGGCGAGATTGCGCTGCACGCGCTCGCGCTCCGTGACAGGCAGGCGCCGGTCGGCGAGCAACTCACGCCACAGGCGTGCGCTTTCATCGCGATCGCCCAGCAGGAAGCACGCAACTGCCAGTTCATCGCGCGCGCGCCATTCGTAGACGGTCGAGTCGAGGATCTGCACGCCGTGCGGCTGCGGCATGCGCGAAGCCGCCTGCGCGAACTGGCGCGCCAGCGCATAGCGCTTGTTCTGCCTCATGTATCTGGCGAAGTCGCACAGCGCCTCGGCGCGCAGCGGAGAATGGTCGATCGCGTCGAGGTAGGCGGCGGCGACGTCCGCATAGGAGCCGCCGGTACGTTCCCTGAGCGTGGCAGCCTGCAATCTGGAATAGTATACTTCTTCAGCCCAGCCACCCATCGCCGCGCGGCGCTCGTAGGCGGCGATGGCCTCGTGCCACTGCCCTGCGTCGCGCAGACTCTGGGCAAGATAGAACGCATAGCGCGTGTTGCCGGGCTCGGTGTCGAGTGCGCGCTTCAGCAGTTCGGCGTCCCGGGCGAATTTCTCGACCAGCGGCAGCCGGCTGCGCACGCCGTCGGAATGCACGTGGATGCGCAGCCCGGCCAGCAACGGGATGTCTTCGGCGGGCAATGGCCGCACCAGCGCCTCGTGCAGCACGCCTTCCCAGTGCCAGCCGGCATCGAGCCGCGGTAATGCCGTGCGTCGAAAGCGGGACGGACCGTAGACGAATTCGAGCAAGTAGCCGGGTTCGCCGAGCGTGCCCCAGGAGAACCCGGTGTCGGTATCCAGCACCTCGTCGGCGTCGATGATCAGCGCGTAGTCGCCGTAATTGCGTGCCAGGTCCAGCGCCTGGTTGCGATTGGTCGCGAAGTCGATCCACGGCCGTTCGATCAGTTCGCCGGGCAGATCGGCCAGGCAGCGCCGAATGATGTCCTGCGTGCCGTCGTCCGATCCAGTATCGGCGATGGCCCAGGCATGCACATGCGGCTTGACCGAGCGCAGGCAGCGTTCGATGACCGCGGCCTCGTTCTTGACGATCATCGACAGGCAGACGCGCATGCGCTACTTCACCGGCATGCCGGCTCCGGCACCGTCGTCGACGTCGAGCAGGAACAATTGATCGCCGCCGGAACCGGCCGAAAGGATCATGCCCTCGGACAGACCGAAGCGCATCTTGCGCGGCGCCAGGTTGGCTATGAACACGACCTTGCGCCCGACCAGCTTCGCCGGTTCCTGGTAGGCAGCACGGATGCCCGAGAAAATCTGGCGCCGGCCAAGTTCGCCGGCATCGAGCTCGAAGCGCAACAGCTTGTCCGAGCCGTCCACAAATTCACATTGCAGCACCGTGCCGATGCGCAGGTCGAGCTTGGCGAAGTCGTCAATGTTGATCAGAGCAGGGCTGAGGGCTGACGGCTGAGGGCCAGGAGCAGAGGCGGGGCCACGCACAACGGGTTTCGCCGCATTGACCGGCGGCGACGCTTTCAAGCCCTCCCCTTCAAGGGGAGGGTTGGGTGGGGATGGTGTGGTCTTCGCCATGGATTCCTTCGAAGCTTCGATCATCGCTTCGACTTGCCTGGGGTCGATGCGGGTGAGCAGTGGCGTATAACTCCCGATTTTGCAATTGCCAATGTTCGCCGACAGCGTCAGGCCACGCGGAAACGCGAACCGCTCGACATCCATCGCCAGGAACTTCGCGGCCCACGCGGATGCCGATGGAGTGATCGGACGCAATGCGCACGCAATCATCCGGAACATGTTGATGCCCGCAGTAAGAACGACCTGCAATTCCTCGCGCTTTGCCGTGTCACGAGCCAGCGCCCAAGGGGCCGCCTTGGCGATGTATTCATTGGCGTAGTCGGCAGCCCTGACGATATGAATTACCGCCTCATTCAAAGCCGCTGATTCGTAGAGCCTGACAACCTGCTCCAATTGCTTTTCGATATATGCAAACGTCTCGAGCGCCGTTACCGAGCCGGGCACAACGGTGTCAGAGGGCGACCAGAAATCTTCGCTCAAGACATTCTGAAAATGTGACTCCAGCAATTTTGCGCAGCGACTCGCGATATTGACGAATTTTCCGACGATATGTGAATTGACGATGTCGACAAACGCCTTCAGGTCAAGGTCGACATCGGTCGGTCCCGTCCCCAGCATCGTCGCAAAGTAATAGCGCAGGTACTCCGGATTGAGTCCCGCGTCGAGATACGTGCGCGCCTGGATGAATGTGCCGCGCGACTTCGACATCTTCTCGCCGTTGACGGTGAGATAGCCGTTGACGTGGATCTTGTTCGGCGTGCGCAATGCCGCGCCTTTCAGCATCGCCGGCCAGAATAGGCCATGGAAGTTGATGATGTCCTTGCCGAGGAAATGATGCATCTCGGCACGGGAGTCGAACGCCGGATTGCCTGCCTCCATGAATTCGTCGAACGACTCCGGCGTCAAACCGTTCTTCCTGCCTGGTTCGCTCGCGCAGTACTTCTTGAAGCTGGCGAGGTAACCGATCGGCGCGTCGAGCCAGACATAGAAGAACTTGCCGGGTGCATCCGGGATCGGGAAACCAAAATACGGCGCGTCGCGCGAGATGTCCCAGTCGCGCAGGCCGCCATCGGCGTCGAGCCATTCCTTGAGTTTCGCCGCGATCGACGGATGAGCCACAGGCTCGCCGCCGGTCAGCCTGCCGCCGAGCCATTCGCGCAGGAACGCGGTGAAATCGCCGAGCTTGAAGAAGTAATGCTCGGAATCGCGCAGCTCCGGCGTCGCGCCGGAGACGACCGAGCGCGGATCCTTCAGGTCCGTCGGCGCATAGGTCGCGCCGCAGTTCTCGCAGTTGTCGCCATACTGGTCTGGCGTGCCGCAGTTCGGGCACTCGCCCTTGATGTAGCGGTCCGGCAGGAACATCTGCTTGAGCGGATCGTAGAACTGGCGTACCGCGCGCGTCGTGATGTGGCTCGGGTCGGCGTCGCGCAGGCGCCGGTAGACCAGTTCGGCCAGTTCGCGGTTTTCCGGTGAATGCGTTGTGTAGTAAAAGTCGTGGGCCACGCCGAAGTCGCGGAAGTCAGCCTCGTGGCTGACCTGCATGCCCTTGATGAATTCCTCGGGCGCCATGCCGGCCTTTTCGGCCGCCAGCATGATCGGCGTGCCATGAACGTCGTCGGCCGCGACGAAATGGACCGTGTCTCCGGCCATGCGCCGCGCACGCACCCAGATGTCGGACTGGATGTAGCCGAGCAGATGGCCGATATGCAGCGGGCCGTTTGCGTAGGGCAGGGCGTGGGTAACAAGGATGGTGCGCGTTGCAGGCATGCGAATGCTTCAGCTTCGGTGTATTTTCCGTGTGTAATTATGACATGGCGCTGCAGCCGGACCGCCACGGAGGAACTGCGGCGGAACTTTCCGCGCTGCCAGTGCTGTCAAACCTCCCGTTCGGTGTGCCGGATACCGGATAATCGCCCAGTGAAACCCTGCGGAGTTGCAAGAATGGATTTGAAGAGAATCGCCATGCTGCTTGTGTTGCCGCTGGCGCTGGCCGCCTGCGACAGTGGCCAGCCTACCTACAGCGCATCGAATGCGAGTTCGGCGCCACCGCCGCCGCCGCCGCAGGCGGAGCAGCAGGCGCCGCCGCCGGTCGCCCAGGCGCCAGTCGAGCCGCCACAGCCGCCGCCGATCGCGCCGGCACGCCAGGATTTGCCGAAGCCGTCCACAGCCCCGCAAGATTCGGCCGCGCGTTTTGCGCAGGTGCCGCCCGGCAAGATCGGAGCGGTGCCGAAGCTCGGTGTCGGTAGTTGTGACGACTACATCGAGCGCTATCGCACCTGCTTCAACAACACGAAGATGACACACGAGGACAAGTACCCGTTGCGACGTGCGCTGGCGCAGCAGGTGCGGCAATGGAAAGCCGCTGCCGCTGGCGGAAAGCTCAGCCAGGTGGCAATGGAATGCACGGAAGCCGACAGGAAGGCACGTGTGGAATTCAGCAAGGTAGGCTGCAAGACGTTCTGACCGGCGTTGCCGGCGATCAGCGCGCCGGCACGCGCTCCCATACCTGGGTGCGCCCGAGCAGCGAAAAGCCGATATAGCCGCGCACTTCGAGACGGTCGCCGGCGGCACCGGTATGCAGTGTCACGCGATAGATCTTGCCGGATTCCGGATCGAGAATCTCGCCGCCGTCCCAGTCATCGCCGTGGCGGTGCAGGTTCCACAGTATCGTCATGCCGAGCACAGGCGCACTGTGCCTGTCGCCGGGGCAGTCGGCGCAGCGCGGGTTGGCGTCCTCTCTTGGTGCCGTGAACAGGCGGACGATGCGACCGGACAGCACGCCACCGGTTTCCGTGATTTCGATCTCGGAGCGCGGTCGGTGGCTTTGGTCGTCGATCGTGGTCCAGGTGCCGACCGGCGTCGCTTCCTGGCTCGTTGCAGAGGTGCTGTCAAGCACGGCGATCAGCGCAGCGAAAACGACCCGCGCGAATATCGGCAAGCGCACCGGCTGCTGTGCGGCAACGGTGGCCGGAGCCGCGAGCAGCATGCCGCGGCGCCGCACGGTGTTCGACGGGGATCTGGAGCTGATTCCGCTGCCGGTCATGGCCACGATGATGCCTCATCGGCGCGCCTGGCAGCCAGCGTCGACGAATGCGCACCTCTCGCCGGCGTGTACCCGCCAGGTGTCTCGGCTACAATTGACGTTCCAGTCCGTTTCTCACCTCAGATCGCATGACCCCCATCTCGCAGGAGCGCGTCCGCGGCCTCCTCTCCGCTTTTGTCGATCCGAACACCGGCCAGGATCTGGTTGCCGGTGGTGCCATCAGGGGCATCGGCATCGACGCGGACAAAGTGGCTGTCGACATCGTGCTCGGCTACCCGGCGAAGGTCTACGGCGAAACGCTCGCACGGCAGGTGCGCGCGCTGCTGGAGAATGCGCCTGACATCGCACAGGCTGCCGTCGGCGTGACCTGGCGCGTGCACGCGCGCAAGGTGCAGAAGGACCTGACACCGTTGCCGAATGTAAAAAATATACTCGCGGTCGCGTCCGGCAAGGGCGGCGTCGGCAAGAGCACGACGGCGGTGAATCTCGCGCTGGCGTTGCAGGCCGAAGGCGCCACGGTCGGACTGCTCGATGCCGACATCTACGGTCCCAGCATCCCGCGCATGCTCGGCATTTCCGGCAAACCCGATTCGAAGGACGGCCAGCACATCGAGCCGAAGATCGGTCACGGCATCCAGACCATGTCGATCGGTTTCATGATCGAGGAAGACACGCCGATGATCTGGCGCGGCCCGATGGTCACACAGGCGCTGACACAGCTGCTCAACGAGACCAACTGGGTCGGGCTCGACTACCTGATCATCGACCTTCCGCCCGGCACCGGCGACATCCAGCTGACTCTGTGCCAGCGCGTGCCGGTCTCCGGCGCCGTGATAGTCACCACGCCACAGGACATCGCGCTGCTCGACGCGCGCAAGGGCCTGAAGATGTTCGAGAAGGTCGACGTGCCGGTGCTCGGCATCGTCGAGAACATGGCGACCCACATCTGCTCGAACTGTGGCCACGAGGAGCACGTCTTCGGCAGCGGCGGCGGCGAGCGCATGGCCAGCGAATATCACGTGCCGCTGCTCGGCGCGCTGCCGCTCGACATCCACATCCGTGAACAGGCTGACGGCGGCAAGCCGACCGTCGCCGCCGATCCGGACGGAAAAGTCGCCGCGGCGTATCGCGAGATCGCGCGCAAGACGGCAGCGCAACTGTCGTTGCATGCGCGCAGCAAGTCGATTCAGTTTCCGAAGATTGTCATCCAAAATACGTGAGACGAGAGATGTGAGACGTGAGAGCGGGCGCCGCGGCGCTTTTCCTTCTCACGTCTCACGTCTCACGGAGCAAGCGAAGTGTCGATAAAGAGCGACAAGTGGATCCGCCGCATGGCCGAACAGCACGGCATGATCGAGCCGTTCGAACCGGGCCAGGTGCGCAGCAATGCCGGCGGCGGCAAGCTGATCTCGTACGGCACCTCGAGCTACGGTTATGACGTGCGCTGCGCGGACGAATTCAAGGTCTTCACCAACATCAACTCGACGATCGTCGACCCGAAGCATTTCGACGCGCGCAGCTTCGTCGACGTGCGCGGCGACGTGTGCATCATCCCGCCGAATTCGTTTGCGCTGGCGCGAACGGTGGAGTACTTTCGCATCCCGCGCCAGGTATTGACGATCTGCCTCGGCAAGAGCACTTACGCGCGCTGTGGCATCATCGTCAACGTGACGCCGCTGGAGCCGGAGTGGGAAGGGCACGTGACGCTCGAGTTCTCGAATACCACGCCGCTGCCTGCGCGGATCTATGCAAACGAGGGCGTTGCGCAAATGCTGTTCCTGGAGTCCGACGAGGTATGCGAGACCAGCTACCGCGACCGCGACGGAAAGTACCAGGGGCAGCGCGGCGTGACCCTGCCCAAGGCCTGATCCAAGAATCCACGACTGGAAAGCAACGATGCAAAAAGTACATTTGTCCCATGTGTTCAGGATTCTCGTGGCGGCGCTGCTGCTCGGTGCGCTGGCTGCCTGCGGCCACGACGACCTCAAGAAGGGCACCAGCGATGTGACCAGCGCGCCGACCCAGTACGATCTGACGCTGCGCGCCGACAAGGACGGGCAGTTCGATCTGGAGGGCGCCACGCTCACCGCCGAGGACCTGCGCAGTCATATCCGCTATCGCAATGAACCGGGTAACCAGCCGGTGCACACGCTCCTGCTCAAGCGGGGAGAAAAGGAAAAGATCAAGAACACGCATGTCGCGGCTCTTGCTGGTATTGCGCGCGACCTCAAGATCGTTGCCTATGTCGAGGACAACGACGGGCGTCTGAAAATCATCCAGATCGTCGAATAGAGATACGGCAACCTGAGGCATGCTTCAGGTTGGTGTTTCCAGCAGTGATTTGTCTCGGGAGAACGAAATGCGTCGAATCATGCTTCTGGGGAGTTGCGCCGCGCTCGCGTTGGCGAACCTTGCGTTTGGTCGGCCGATTGTCGATGGGCGGGTGCAGGTCGAACCGTCCGGCAACACCAAGTACATCATCGACAACAACAAGTTCGGCAAGGCCGAGTTCTTCGGCTACGTCGGCGATTTCGTCGACAGCAAGAAAGTCACCGGCATCGTCTTGCTGAAGGGCGAAAAAGCCAGCGACGAGCAGAAGCACGTGGTCGCCATTACGGCGGCAACCCAGCATATCGACGCGTTCATCGATCTGGGCGGCAAGATCCAGCCGCTGGTCGATCCGACGCCGAGCAAGCCGGCGCCGCCGCCGACGCTCGATCAGCAGGCGCCCGCCCAGCAGTCGACGCCGACCTCGCACTGACATGTGACGGTTCGCGGCGATTACGCCGCGAACCGGTCGCGCGGGAGCGGCGTCGCGCAGCATTCCCGTGCGGATCTTCGGCCCGCTTCATGCGCTGCGGCCGAAGGCGACTGCGACAACAATGACACAGTCGCACGCGCCCGATGCGATGTCCGGCAGCGCAGCATGCCGGCGCTGAGCAAAGTGCTCTACCATCGCCTGGTGAACACGGGCACACACAAGTTGTGATGACGGCCGGCACTTCGTCGCGATACGCGGATGCGTACCCTATCGGCCGGCAGCGCGTTTCACACGGCGCGTTGCTGCTGGTTGCGTGCGCACTGACTGCGTGCGTGCATTACGAACCGTTGCCGCTGCAGCCGCAGCAAAGTGCCGAGCAGTTCGGCATGCGGCGCCTGGACGCGCCCGAATTGCGCGAGCGCGTCTCGGCGATGCTGACGCAGCACGATACGACGTGGCCGCCGACGCTGTGGAATCGCGCGCAACTGCTGGCCGTCGCCCTGGTATGGAATCCGCAGCTTGCGATTGCGCGCGCGCAGGTCGACGCCGCCCTGGCGCATGAAGGTGCCGCCGGGCAATTGCAGAATCCGCAGCTGACACTGCAATCCGAGTACGCACGAAGTGAACCGCATCCGTGGTTGTACGGCTTGAGTCTCGATCTGCTGTTGCCGGGGTCACAACGGCGCGAACTCGAAAGAGAAGCTGCGCACATCGAAACCGGCGCGGCGCGTTGGCAGCTCATGGAACAGATCTGGATCGTGCGCAACACGCTGCTGAAGGCCTTGACCGACCGGGAGAGTGCGGCGCGCCGGCTCGACCTGCTCATACGCCTGGCGGATGTCCAGGACCGCCTCATCGCGCTGGAGCGGCAGCGCATCGCTGCCGGCGAGGATGCGGCAGACGAACTGCTCGCGACGGGCCAGGCGCACATCGACATCGAACAGCAGCTGGCACAGGCGCGTGCCGAGCGCTCGAATGCCGATGCTGCATTGGCTGCCGCGCTCGGTGTCGCGCCCGCTGCAGTAGACGGCATCCGGATCGAGTGGTCGGAGTGGGGCCAGCCGCCGCAGGTCGACGGCGCTGCACTAGGTCAGGCGCGCGAGCAGGCCCTGCGATCGCGCCCCGACCTGTCCGCCGCACTCGATGCCTACGCCGATGCCGAAAACCGCCTGCATCAGGCAATATTGCGTCAATATCCACAATTCCACTTGTTACCCGGTTACTACTGGGATCACGGCATCGCCAAGTTTCCGTTCAATGTCGGCTTCGACCTGCCGTTGAACAGCAACGCCGGCGAGATTGCCGAAGCGCGCGCAGCGCGCGACGTCGCGGGTCGGCGCATGCTCGCCACACAGGCCGGGATTCTCGGGGCAATCGAAGCGGCTGGGCGCAGCGAAGCACAGGTCCGCAGCGGTGTCGATGCGTCTGAGAAGGCACAGCAGACGGCGCGCGATCAGCGCCGCAATGCCGCCGTGAACCTGCGCTTCGGCGGCATCGCCGCCGCCGAGGATATGGCCGCCGAACTGCTTGCGCTGCGCGCGGACCTTCAAGCATCGCAGATGCGCGCGCAGTGGCAGGCGGCGCGCAACGCACTCGAAGACGCGCTGCACGCGCCGCTCTCGGGTCCTGAGTTGCAGTTGTCCCCGGCCATGCCGGTTGCCGTCGCGGGAGCCACACGATGAACTTCACAGCGCCTTGCGCCGTGGTCGCACTGCTCCTGATCGCTTCGGCTGCAACGCCGCCGGCGCGCGCCGGCGGCGACGACGACGATAAGCCGTCCGGTGCGGCCGCCGGCGCGTTGCCGACGCTGAGCGTCGAACAGCAGCGCGCCGCCGGCATCGTCGTCGCGCATCCGCTCAGCGCCGATGTGCCGCAGCGCGAGGATGCAACGGGTCTGGTGCTCGATCCGGTCGACCTGATCGCCGAGTCCGGCGAGGCAGAAGCCGCTGCTGCGGCGGCGCGCGCCGCCGTGGCCGAAACCGAACGCGTGCGTGGCCTGTATGGAGCCGGCGCCGGCGCATCGCTGAAAACACTGCAGGGCGCGCAGGCCGAACAGGCGCGCACGCACGCGCATGCCGACGCTGCCGCAGCGAAATTCCAGGCCCACTGGCGACCGATCGCGGAGCTGCCGCCAGCGGTGCGGCAAAAGCTGATCGACGATGCTGCCGCAGGCACCGCGTTGCTGCTGCGCGCCGACCTGCCCGGGCGCCACATCCTCGGCATTGCCCCGGATCGCGCATTGGTCGATGCCGACGGCGTCAACGTGCCCGGCAAGGTGCTTGGTCCGCTCGCGCACCGCGCCGACGAAGGGCAGGGTGTCGGCATACTGGTCGAACTGCGCAACGCGCCGGCGGGCCTGGGTGCCGGCGCAAGGCTGCCGGTAACGCTGCTCGCCGCGAAGCGCTCCGGAATGTTGGTGCCGCGCGATGCGGTGCTCTATGACGACGGCGGCGCGCTCGTTTACAAGCAACTGACCGCAAAGCCCGGCGACAAGCAGATGCGTTACGACCCGGTGCGGGTCAGGTTGCTGCAGTCGCATGGCGACGGCTGGCTCGTCGACGGTATCGATGACGACGACAACATCGTCGTCCACGGCGCCGGTGTGCTCTGGTCGCTGCAGGGGATCATTGGCCATGCGGCCGGCGACATCGACGATGATGACTGAGCCAGACGCGCCCGGGGCCGATCAGATCTCCGCCGGGTCTGCCGGCGCTCTGCATTCACCGCTCTCCAACGGCTTCACCGTTGGGGGAGAGGGTAGGGTGACGGGGTGGTGCGAAAATGTCGCGCGGCATCTGGTATCTGTCGCGATCTTGATGCGGGCTTTTGCAGCACGCCTGGCATTCGTGCCCGTCGCAGACATAACTGCGCGATTCCCTGCGGCAACGGACACACTTGCCCCTCACCCAACTCTCTCCCCAGGGCGAACCGGGGGGAGGGGGATTGAACGCGTTCGCGCGGTCGGGTTTCTCCCGTGTTAGCCGCCATCGTTCGCGGATCGCTGGCCAATCCGCGCATCATCACCGCGTTGTCCGTGCTGATCGGTGTGCTCGGCGTGGCTGCGCTGCTTGGCGCACGCTTCGACGTGTTTCCCGACTTCGCGCCGCCGCACGTGCTGGTGCAGACCGAGGCGCCGGGCCTCGACGCGACTCAGGTCGAGGCGCTGGTCACGCGTCCGCTCGAAGGCCTGCTGGCCGGCGCCGAGAATGTCACGTCGGTGCGTTCGACCTCGAGCCAGGGTCTGTCCGCAATCCAGGTCGTATTCGATCGCAGCGGCGACCCTTACCGCCAGCGCCAGGTCGTGACCGAACGCCTTGCCGACGCGGCCGGCCTGCTGCCGGCAGGCGTCGGCGCACCGTTGCTGTCGCCGCTGTCGTCGTCGATGGAATACCTCGTCCATTTCGGCTTCACCAGCACGAAACTCTCGCCGATCGAGTTGCGCGACCTCGTGCAATGGGTGATCAAGCCGCAGATTCTGGCCGTGCCCGGTGTCGCGCAGGCCCAGATCTTCGGCGGCGAGGCGCGTGAGCGCCAGGTGCTGGTCGACCCGGCAAAGCTCGCTGCGGCCGGATTCACGCTCGATGACATCGTCGCCGCGACGAAACGCGCGACGGCCTTGATAGGCGGCGGCTACATCGAAACGGCGACGCAGCGGATCGTGCTGAAGGCTGAAGCTGCCGGCGTGACCGCAGAGGCGCTGGCACAGGCCCTGATCGGCATGCGTGGCGCCACGCCGGTCCGGCTCGGCGACGTCGCGACGATCGCCGACGGCGCGCAGCCGCGCTTCGGCGACGCGATGATCGGCACCGAACCGGGCATCCTGGTCGAGACATCGACCCAGTTCGGCGCGAACACGCTCGATGTCACGCGTGCGCTCGAAGCACGTCTCGATGTGCTGGCGCCGGCTCTGAAGAAACTCGGCGTCGACTATCATCCGGCGCTGCTGCGGCCGGCGAGCTTCATCGAGGCGGCGATCGTCAAGCTGCGCAACTCGCTGCTGATCGGCGCCGTACTCGTGGTCGCGCTGCTGCTGGTCATGCTGCGCGACTGGCGCGGTGCGCTGGTGTCGTTCAGTGCGATACCGCTGGCCCTGCTGACGACCGTCTGGCTGCTCGATGTGTTCGGCTTCAGCCTCAACACGATGACGCTCGGCGGCCTCGTCGTTGCGCTCGGCGTGGTTGTCGATGACGCGGTAATCGATGTCGAGAACATCCTGCGCCGGCGCCGCAACGCGCCGCGCGACACCGATGTGACGACGCTGTTCACCGGCGCCTCGCTCGAAGTGCGCCGGCCGGTGTTCTACGCGACCGCCGCAGTCGCCGTCGCGTTCGCGCCGATCCTGATGATGACCGGCATCCAGGGCGCCTTTTTCCGCCCGCTTTCCGTCGCGTTCCTGCTTGCCGTAGCGCTGTCGCTACTGGTCGCGATGAGTGCGACGCCGGCACTGTGCGTGCTGACGATGGGCCGCCATTCTCCGCACCCGGAGGCGGGATTTCTCGCTCACTGCAAGCGCGCGCAGGTGAGCATGATCGAGGCGCTCGGGCGGCGCCCGCGCGCGGTCTGGGCCATGCTGATCGTCAGCGGCATCGCCGGCGCGATCCTGCTGCCGCTGCTCGGCGCGCGCCTGCTGCCGGATTTCCGCGAGAACTACCTGATCGCGCATGCCGGCCTGCGGCCGGGCATCTCGCTTGAAGAGACCGCGCGCGTCGGCCGCAACATCTCGAAGGCGCTGGCGGCGATTCCGGGCGTGAAAAGCGTCGCCGAGCAGATCGGCCGCGCCGAGAACGGCCAGGATCCCGATACGCCGGACCGCAGCGAGTTCGAGGTGCAGATCGACCCGCAACGCGGCAACAGTGCGGTCGAAATCGACGCGGCAATCCGCGGCGTGTTCGACAACTATCCGAATCAGCTCGTGGAGATCTACTCCGTTCTGGCCGAACGCATCGGCGAAACGCTGTCGGGCGAATCGGCGCCGTTCTCGATCAGCGTGTTCGGCGCCGACCTCGACACAGACGACCGCGTTGCCGGCACGATCGCCGACACGCTGCGCAAGCTGCCGGACAGCGGCAACGTGCGCCTGGTCGTACCATCGCGCCAGCCGCAGCTGCACATCGCACTGAAGCCGGAACAACTCGCGCTCTACGGGCTGCAGGCGGCCGACGTGCTCGACACGGTCAACGCGGCGTTTCACGGCAGCGTTGTCGCACAGCTGAGCCAGGCCGACCGCAGCGTGCCGGTCGCCGTGCGCATCGGCAGCGCCGGCACGGATTCGCGCCATTCCGATCCGGACCAGGTCGGCCGTGTGCTGTTGCGCGGCCGCGATGGCGCGCCGGTGCCGCTGGCGACCGTCGCGACGATCGAGATGCAGGCCGGGCGCAGCATCGTCAACCACCAGGACGGGCTGCGCCGGCAGATCGTCGTCGCGACGCCGAAGACCTCGAACCAGAGCGGATACGCCGCCGCGGCGCGCAAGGCGATCGACGCGATCGACCTTCCGCCCGGCGTGTACCTGCGCTATGGCGGCGAGGCGCAGGCGCAATCCGCCGCCGCACGCGAGCTGCTGCTGCATTCGGCTGCCGCGTTTGTCGTCATCGTGCTGCTGCTCGCGCTCGCGTTCGGCTCGGCGCGTCACGTATCGCTGATACTTGTGGCATTGCCGAGCACGTTGATCGGTGGCGTGATCGCCGTCGCGCTGACCGGCGGCACGCTGACGCTTGGCGCAATGGTGGGCTTTGTTGCGTTATTCGGAATGGCGGCACGCAATACGATCCTGCTCGTGTCGCACTATGACCACCTGATCGTCGAAGAGGGACAGACATGGAATCTCGCCACAGCGCTGCGCGGCGCCGAGGAACGCCTGACGCCGGTGCTGCTGACCGCGTTGCTGACCGCATTCGCGCTGCTGCCGGTCGCATGGCAGGCGCACCAGCCGGGCCATGAGATCGAAGGGCCGATGGCGATCGTGATACTCGGCGGCCTGGTCTCCTCGACGCTGGTCAGCCTGCTGCTGATCCCGCCGCTGGCCGTGCGCTGGTTGCGGCCGGGGACGTCGGCCTAGAAACAAGATGAACCACGAAGGACACGAAGTGCACGAAGAAAGGCAAAATCGGTTAGGAGCAAAGAGCTTGAACCACAGAGAACACGGAGAACACGGAGAAAGACAATAGGGGCAAGTCGGGTGCATAAAGCGCTCAAACGGCGGCGAATATTTGAACGGCTTTGCTTTTCCTCCGTGTTCTCCGTGTTCTCCGTGGTTCAGTCTATTTGTTCCGCTCTCTCTCTTCGGGTTCTTTCGGCCCCTTTGACGAATGTATTCGATGGGCGAAAGGAGCATCATGGTGCCGCGACGGTTCAACCGGGCTGTAGCGATTGCCCAGCCAATGGTGTTGTGGAGCTTCAAGCGACGAGAGATGGCGAAGTGACAGCGATGATCCGGATCCTGGCGTTGGCGTCTACTCTTGTGTTCGCGTCGACTGCGTTCGCTGATGTCGCGCCGTCGGCATCGAGCGGCGCCTGGCAGGCGCTGCGCGCGAATTTCTACGGCAGCAAGGACATCGGCGAAGTCGACGAGAAGCTGATGAGCCTGAGCGCGCCGGCGAGCACCCCCGATCCGACCGCGACGCCGGTCGTGCTCCACTTCGGTGCGAAGGCGGCCGGCAAGGTTCGGCAGGTGCGCGTCATCATCGATCACAACCCGTCGCCGCTGGCCGCGTCGATGCAGCTGGCGCAAGGCGTGCCGATCGACGAGATCGAGCTGCGTCTGCGCATCGATCGCGCGACGTCGGTGCGCGCCATCGCGGAGCTGGACGACGGCAGCCTGGAAATGCGCAGCGCCTGGGTCAACGCCAGCGGTGGCTGCTCCGCACCGCCGAGCGCGAGTGGTGCCGGCGTGCTGGGCGATATCCGCTTCCGGCCCTCGGCCGACCACAAGTCATTGCAAATGAGCATCTACCATCCGAACAACTCCGGATTCCAGATCGATCCGGTCAGCGGCGACCCGATTCCGCCGCATTTCGTCTCGCACATCCGCCTGCGCTCCGGCGAGCGGACTCTGCTCGATGCTGACACCGGCATTTCTCTGAGTGAGAATCCGACCGTGCGCATCGCCAGCGAAAAGCCGCTGGATGCCCCGCTGGTGCTGGAGGCGACCGATTCGAAGCAGACGCAATTCCACGCGACATGGAGTGGCAGTGCGCACAAGTCGGGCAGTCGCTAGTGTCCTGTGCCACAAGAAACTTTGCATTCACACAATCCACTTCACCGCTCGCGGGAGAGAGGGAGGCGCCGCAGGCGCCTGCTACGCAGGCGTCACCCTCTCCCCAACCCCTCCGCCATCAAGGGGGAGGGGCTCAAGAGCGATGCGAGCGCGTGTAACGTTATTTGAGGAACGCAACGTTAGGTGCGATTGCGCCTCCGGCAAATGCTGCGACTTCGGGATAGCTTGATGCCGGAATTCGAACCGTTCACGCACAACGCGAACGGCCAGGTTTCGGATTGGAGGATACGGGCGACATGCGGCTGCTGCTCGCGTTGATTTGCATTGCGCTCGGTGCCGCCGGATTTCCGGTTCGTGCCGAAGATTCGTTCCCGGTCGCCATGCTCGCCCCCGGCGTATACGTCCACGCCGGCAAGATGCTGTCGCTCGATGCTCCGGGTCACGACGACATCGCCAATCTCGGCTTCGTCGTCGGCACGCGCTGCGTTGCAGTGATCGATACGGGCGGCTCGGTGCGCACCGGCCGCGCGCTGCGTGAAGCAATTCGCCAGCGCACATCGTTGCCGGTCTGTTACGTGATCAACACGCACGTGCACGTCGATCATGTGCTCGGCAATGCCGCATTCAGGGCCGATATGCCGAAGTACGTCGGTCATGCGATGCTGTCGGCGGCGCTAATGCGCAGCCGGGAATTGTTCTTGCGCGACTACGCCGCCGATCTCGACTCACCGGCTTCCGCCGGACAGATCATCGCGCCCGATGTCGGGGTGATCGATTCGCTCGAACTCGATCTCGGCGGTCGCAAGTTGCGCCTCAAGGCCTGGCCGAAGGCGCACACCGATTGCGACCTGACCGTGATCGACGAAGCCTCATCCACGATGTTCACGGGCGACCTGCTGTTTCGCGAGCGCATCCCGGCGCTCGACGGCAGCGTGATCGGCTGGCTTGCCGCGATCGATACGCTGGCGAAGGTCCATGCGGATCACGTGGTGCCCGGCCATGGCCCGGTCGGAACCGATCTCGCCGCCGCGCTGGTACCGGAGCGGCGCTATTTGCGGTCGCTCGCCAAAGACGTTCGCGCTGCGATTGCCAGAGGTGAATCGATGAGCGATGCCGTCGCGCATGTTGCAGCGGAGGAGCGGTCGTATTGGTTGCTGTGGGGTGCAGCGCACGCACACAATGTCACGCGCGCCTATCAGGAGCTGGAGTGGGAGTGATTGCCCGCGGACCGGAAGCGCGCCAAACGCGCCGCGACTTCCTGCATGCCGCGGCACTCGCCGCGGTGGCGGCGGCCTTGCCGTCGCGCGCGGCATCGGTTCGCTCCCGCGTGGTGATTGCCGGCGGCGGTTTCGCCGGTGCCGGCTGCGCAATGGCATTGCGCGCGCTCGATCCGTCGATCGAAGTGACGTTGATCGATCCTGACGATAGCTACGTGACCGGCCCGATGAGCAATGCGGCGCTGGTCGGCTGGCGCAGCATCGACTCGATCACGTTGTCTCGCGCGGGTCTCGCGCGCGCCGGCGTACGCGTGGTACGCGACCGGGTCATGGCGATCGACGCGCCGGCGCGCAAGGTGGCGCTCGCAAGCGGCGCTGAACTGCGCTACGACCGCGTCGTCGTTGCCCCGGGCATCCGTCTCCTGTGGAACAGGCCGCAAGGCTACGACGAGGCGGCAGCGCAGCACATGCCGCACGCGTGGCTCCCCGGCCGCCAGACCGTGGTGCTGGCCGCGCAGTTGCGCGCGATGGACGATGGCGGAGTCGTCGCGATCAGCGTGCCGGCCGGCCTGATGCGGTGTCCGCCCGGCCCGTACGAACGCGCCACGGTGATCGCGGCGTGGCTCAAGCAATTCAAGCCGCGTTCCAAGGTCCTGATTTTCGATGCCAACAACCACTTTCCGCGCCAGCAGATCTTCGAGGATGCGTGGAAGGCACGCTATCCCGACCTGGTCGAATGGATCGCCTCGACGGACGGTGGAGCGGTCGAACGCGTCGATGTGGATAAATCAACTTTGTATACATCGCGCGGCGCCCGGCGCGTCGCCGTGGCGAACATCATCCCGCCGCAGGCACCGGCCCAACTTGCCGTCGATGCGGGTCTGGCATCGGGACATGGCTGGTGTCCGGTCGTCGCCGAGACGTTCGAGTCGACGCTGGCGAAGGACGTGCACGTGATCGGTGATGCCTGCATTGCCGGTGCGATGCCGAAATCGGCATCGGCCGCCCACAGTCAGGCGCAGCGCTGCGCCGCTGCCATCGTCGCGCTGCTCGCCGGCAACAGACCGGCGCCGGCCGAATTGGACAGTGTCTGTTACAGCATGCTGGCGCGGCAGGAGGCGCTGGCGATCCGCGGCCGCTTCGGCGTCGACAACGGAGAGATCCGTTCGCTGCCGCTGCCGTCACCGACCCGCGCGCCGTCGCCGCACGAAGAAGCGCAGCTCGGCCAGCGCTGGTACCGGCAGATCGTCGCCGATTCGTTCGGCAACTGATCAGGGTTTCGGCTCGCGCGGACCGCGGTCGCTCGGCCCGCGCGGGAAATTGCCGAGGCAGCGAGTAGCCTTGCCGACGCTAGACTAGAGCAGTTTTGATTTAAGTATTTACATAAAAAGAATATACTTACTCCTCCTTCACAACGGGAGGGACAGGGTGGACGCGTATTCCCAGGATCTGCGAGAACGGGTGCTTCGGGCCTTGGAACGTGGGGATCGCCCCAG
>DASXKR010000024.1:0-1812 GCA_036496665.1 Rudaea sp.
GAGATTCATCTGCTCGCGGGTCAGCGCGTCCAGCGCGCCGAACGGCTCGTCCATCAGGATTAATTTTGGATCGTGGATGAAGGCGCGCGCGATCGCGGCGCGCTGCTGCATGCCGCCCGAGAGCTGCTGCGGATATTTGTCCTCAGATCCGGACAGGCCGACGAGGTTGAGCAGGTCGCGGGCGCGAGCACGGGCCGCCTTGATCGGAAGGCCGACGATCTCTGCCGGCAGCAGCACGTTGTCGATCACCGTGCGCCATTTCAAAAGCAGCGCCTGCTGGAACACCATGCCGATGTCGCGGCCGGGATCGAACAGCGTCGCGGCATTGCCGATTTGCACACTGCCGCCGTCGGCGCCGTGCAGTCCGGCAAGAATCTTCAATACGGTGGTCTTGCCGCAACCGGATGGCCCGACCAGCGACACCAGCTCACCCTCCTGCACGTCCATGGTCACGTCGGAGACGGCGAGGAACTCGCTGTTGCCCGTACGATAGACCTTGCGGACGTTACGCAGGCTGATGAAGGGCGTCATGCCAGCCACTTCTGCAAGTTCGTGGCGACAAAGTCATCGTCACTGAGATCGGCGTGCTCGTTATAGACGCGGTCGATCGCCTGCAACTGTCCGGGGCTGAGGCCTTCATGCGGATCGAGGCACCAGATGCCCTGCATGAGGCCCTGCCGCCGCAACACCTCGTGGCAGCCGGCGATGCAACCCTGGAAATTGTTTGCGACGTCGAAGAAGGCGCTGTTGCAATCGGTCACGCGGGCATCGAGCGCCAGCAGGTCGGCCGGCACGGTCGGCTTGTTGCGCGCGGCCTTGCACGCCTCGAACTGCAGAATCGCGCTCTGCGTCCACACCGACCAGTGACCGAGCAGTCCGCCGCGGATGTGGGTGCGCGTCGTGACGCCAGCCTCGCGCAGATCGAACGGCAGCATCAGGTCGAGCAGGATGTGATCGTCATTGCCGGTATATAGAGTGATGCGGTCGAGCGCGCCCGCGGCATGGACGCCGCGCAGCACGTCCAGGGTGCGGTAGCGGTTGAACGGCGCGATCTTGATGGCGACGACATTGTCGATCTCGGCAAAGCGCCGCCAGAAATTCGCGGTGAGGATCACGCCGCCGACCGCAGGCTGCAGGTAGAAGCCGACCAGCGGGATCTCCTTCGCTACGCTCTCGCAATGCGCAACGATCTCGTCCTCGCTGGCCGATTTCATCGCGGCGAGGCTGAGGAGCCCGGCGTGATAGCCGATGCCGCGCGCAGTCCTGGCTTCGCTCACCGCCTGCTGGGTCGACCCGGCGAGGCCGGCGACCAGCGCTAGCGGGCGCTTTGTCCAATTCGCCGCGGTCTCGGCCGCAAGCTCCAGCACCGGCCGGTACAGGCCGACGTCACGGATCGCGAACTGCGTGGTGTGAACGCCGACCGCGAGCCCGCCCGCGCCGGCATCGATGTAGTAACGCGTCAGCGCGCGCTGATGCAGACGATCGAGCTTGCGGTTGGCGTCGAGCGCAAGGGGATGGGCGGGCAGCACGGTGCCGTCGGCGATCAGACGCCGCACCTCGGATTTGATTTCGCTGTGATGCATGGGTCTATCCAAATTCGGGGCCGGCGACGGCAAACGGCAATTCGGCGCCTTGCGTGGTGGCGCGGCCAAAACGCATGCGCTGGAACGGCCGCTCGACGGTCCAGCCACTGTCCGCGAGGCCATTGAGAAACTGGTTCTGATTTGCAACGGCATCGATCAGGATCGCGCCTTGCTCGCTTGCAACGATGTTTTCCACCAGCGCCAGGGCGTGCGCCGGCGTCGTCGCGAA
>DASXKR010000025.1:0-45910 GCA_036496665.1 Rudaea sp.
CTTCGACGCGATCCGCGACGCGCTCGAGAAAGGGGAGCAGGTGACGTTGTCGGGTTTCGGCAATTTCGACCTGCGCAAGAAAAACCAGCGCCCGGGACGCACCCCGAAGACCGGCGAGGAGATTCCGATTTCCGCCCGTCGCGTGGTCACGTTCCGCCCCGGCCAAAAACTAAAAGTCAGAGTCGAATCGTATGCTGGATCAAGGCAGTAACAGCGAACTGCCGGTCATCCCGGCAAAGCGCTACTTCACGATCGGTGAGGTCAGCGACCTGTGTGGCGTCAAGCCGCACGTGTTGCGCTATTGGGAACAGGAATTCACGAACCTCAAGCCGGTCAAGCGCCGCGGCAACCGCCGCTATTACCAGCGCCACGACGTGCTGATGATCCGCCAGATCCGGTCATTGCTGTACGACCAGGGCTTCACGATCACCGGCGCCCGCCAGCGGCTGGAAGGCCAGCAGGCGCGCATGGAAACCTCGATCTCGAACCAGATCGTGCGCCAGGTGCGCATGGAACTCGAGGAAGTGCTGCAGATCCTGCGGCACTGACTGCCGGGCGCGCGTCGCCGGCCTTCGGGGCGTCTGCTACAATTCTTCCTTACACAATCGCCCGGTCGGGGCGTGGCGCAGCCTGGTAGCGCATCTGCCTGGGGGGCAGGGGGTCGTGGGTTCGAATCCCGCCGCCCCGACCATTGCTCTTGCGATCGTCCCTGATCGCGAAGATCACGAATCGGCCATCCATCGCCGGACTTTTCATTACTTCAGCGATCATCCATGATCGCCGCCTTGGACGAAATCCGCGACGAACTTCAGCGTCATCGCTCGCCGACCGCGAAGATCAACAAGCGGCCATCCACGGCCGCACTCTTCATTGCTTCAGCGATCGTCCTGATCGCCGCCCCGTAGACAAAGCTACCCGCTATTCGCTCTCGATTCTTCGAATCACCTCCAGGATCAAGAAGCGGCCATCCAGGGCCGCACTCGTCAAATCCTGCGTTCGCAACCGAGGTTCGATTTCAAGAGCACCCAAACCGCATTTTCTTCGTTCAGTACAGAACCCGCGCACGCAACGTGCCGGGAATCGCCGCGAGCGCATCCTTGAGCTCGCCGGCATGCTCGGCCGAAGTCGATACGTCGATGACGACGTAGCCAACCTTGGCATCGGTCTGCAGGAACTGCGCGTCGATGTTGATGCTTTCGCGCGAGAAGATCTCGTTGATGCGCGACAGGATACCGGGCACGTTCCTGTGGATGTGCAGCAGGCGCTGGCTGTTCGGATGGCCCGGCAGCGAAACTTCGGGGAAATTCACCGCCGACAGCGTGCTGCCGTTGTCGCTGTAGCGCAGCAGCTTGGCGGCGACCTCGCGGCCGATGTTGTCCTGTGCTTCGAGCGTGCTGCCGCCGACGTGCGGGGTCAGGATCACATTGTCCATGCCGATCAGTGGTGAGACGAACTTGTCGTTGTTGCCCTGCGGCTCGACCGGGAACACGTCGATCGCGGCGCCGGACAGATGGCCGGACTTCAGGCTGGCGGCCAGCGCATCGATGTCGACGACTGTGCCGCGAGCCGCGTTGATCAGCATCGAGTTGGCGCGCATCGTCGCCAGCTGTTTGGTGCCGATCATCCATTTCGTCTCCGGCGTCTGCGGCACGTGCAGGCTGACGATGTCGGAGCGAGCGAGCAACTCATCGAGGCTTTTCGCCGCCTGGGCGTTGCCGAGCGCAAGCTTGGCCTCGATGTCGAAGTACAGCACCTGCATGCCGAGCGACTCGGCCAGCACGCCGACCTGTGTGCCGATGTGACCGTAGCCGATCAGGCCGAGTGTCTTGCCGCGCACCTCGATGCTGCCGGCCGCGGATTTCATCCAGCCGCCGCGATGGCACAGCGCGTTCTTCTGCGGAATGCCGCGCGCCAACATCACGGCCTCGGCAATGACCAGCTCGGCGACACTGCGCGTATTCGAGTACGGCGCGTTGAACACCGGCACGCCAAGCGATTCCGCGGTTCCCGTATCGACCTGGTTCGTGCCGATGCAGAAGCAGCCGACGGCGATAAGGCGTCGCGCTTCGTTCAGCACATCCGCCGTCAGATTCGTGCGCGAGCGGATGCCGACCAGATGCGCGTCGGCGATGCTGCGCTTGAGATCGCCTTCTGGCAGCGCTTTTTCATGGCACTCGATATTCGAATAGCCGGCCGCACGCAGCGCATCGAGCGCCGTCTGGCTGACACCTTCGAGCAGCAGAACCTTGATGTCTTGCTTCGGATACGAGGTTTTCATGGCAGCGACGCAGCCCCACGGGAAGCGCAACTATGCCAGAACTTCCTGCAATTTGCGGCACCGCAGCACTGGACGATCGGGCGTGCTGATGGCACGCTGCGAGCCAGACGCCTCGACCTGTTCAAGAACAGCGTCATCCCGGAATGACGACGATTTGAAAGTCGCCCGGGATTTTCGACTGATAGGAAACCGGCCGCATATGACCGACTCCCGCCTCGCCGAACTCGCCGACTGCGCCCCCGACGTGCGCGTGACGACCGCGCCGGCGGACCTCGAGTTCTATGGCTGCGACTGGACACGGCGCTGGACACCGGCGCCGCTTGCGGTTGCATTGCCGGCCAGTATCGAGGAAGTGCAGGCCATCGCGCGGTGGGCATCGACTCGGCGCATCGCGCTCGTGCCGTCCGGCGGCCGCACCGGCCTTTCCGGCGGCGCCGTCGCGGCGCACGGCGAACTCGTCGTCAGCTTCGAGCGCATGAACAAGGTACTCGATTTCAATGCGGTCGATCGTACCCTGACCGTGCAGCCCGGCATCGTGCTCGAGAGTGTGCACAAGACAGCACGCGAACACGGACTGATCTATCCGGTCGATTTCGGCGCGCGCGGTTCATGTACGATCGGCGGCAATATCGCGACCAACGCCGGCGGCATCCGCGTGATCCGCTATGGCAACACGCGCGAATGGATTGCCGGCCTGAAACTGGTCACGGCCAATGGTGATCTGCTCGATCTGAATCGTGGCCTGACCAAGAATTCATCGGGCTACGACCTGCGTCATCTGGTGATAGCGGCCGAGGGCACACTGGGCATGATCGTCGAGGCGACGTTGAAGCTGACCGACGCGCCGCCGGCCGCGCAGGTCATGCTGTTTGCCGTGCCGGCCATGGATGCACTGATGCGGGTGTTCGCGATCTGTCGCGCGCATCTGACGCTGAGCGCGTTCGAGTTCTTCACCGATCGCGCGCTGTTCCATGTTGCGTCTCATGGAGCGCAGCGGCCGTTTGCTGCCGACTCTCCTTATTACGTCGTGACCGAGTTCGACGCCGATTCCGAAGTTCGGCAGCAGGCCGCGCTCGACGTATTCGAGCAATGCATGGAGCAAGGCCTGGTCAGCGACGGCGTCATCAGCCAGAGCAGCGCGCAGGCTGCGGCATTGTGGAAATTGCGCGACGGCATCACCGAAAGCCTCGTACCGCACCGTCCGTACAAGAACGACATTTCCGTGCGCGTGTCGGAAGTGCCGGCATTCCTCGCGGACATGCAGGCGTTGCTGGCGCGCGAATATCCGCAGTTCGACGTAGTCTGGTTCGGTCACATCGGCGATGGCAACCTGCATATCAATGTGCTGAAGCCTGCGGAACTCCCCGACGCCGACTTTCTTGCCCAGTGCGAACGCGTCACGAAGCTGCTGGCCGATTCGCTCGCGCGGCACGGCGGCAGTATATCCGCCGAACATGGCATCGGCCTGGTAAAGAAGCCCTATCTGGAAGGCACGCGCAGCGCCGCCGAGATCACGCTGATGCGCAGTATCCGCGCCGCGTTCGACCCGCTCGGCCTGATGAATCCCGGCAAGTTGTTCGATTAGATTCGAGCACTTGAAGGGTTGGTTCTGAGATGGTTCTTCCACTCGACAATTCGGCAACGTGCAATTGAGTTTTTTTGAACCGGATGCAAGGAGCTGGAAAAGCCGAATTTCAGCTTGGCTTGCGCCGTCCTGGCGCTCGTCCTTCGGGCCAGCTTCGCGGTTCGCGCACGCCCCGGCACGCGCAGTCGCTGGAATGACGGCGTTGGGAGGCGCCGCTCCAGCCCTCCCATTCAAGTGGAGGGTTGGGTGGGAATGGTGTTGGTCCACAGAACGTGACCTGCCAGTGGAGCAGACACGCCGCTATTTCCCGTTTGAAGGGTTCTTGGACGCCCCGACCCGCACGTACTCAACCTTCCATTCGGTCTGCCATGCGCCGTCGCCGGTTTTCTTTTCGTTGATCGCGATGTAGCGATCGTTGCCGACGCGCTTCCAGTGCGTGCGCATGGTCAGATCCTGCGGCTGGGTCAGGTGGCGTTCGGGAAAATCGAAGCCATCGGCGACCGGCAGCACGCTGCTCGAATCGATGTCGCCGTCGCTGCTGAAGTACCAGTAGACGATCTGTTTCGCACGCGGATCGAACGCGTAGGTCGTCTCGCCGAGGTAGTCGCCCTGCTTGCCCTTGAGCACGTGCTTGTCGCGGATGAACTTGCCGCCGTACATCGGCTCGAAGCAGTGCGTATCCTTGCCCATGCCGTTCGGAAAATCTCCGGCCCAACAGTGGCCGACGAGAAACTGCAGCGGCTGAAGCGGATTTTTTTCGACTTCGGCCGGCGTGGCGTTCAGCGCGAGCGCGGACAACAACATCAACGATTCAAGCATGGCGGGTCTCCGCAGGGTGCACAAAGACTAGCGCAAGGCAGCCGGGCGGGCTTGGATAAAATTGATGTTCGCAGACGGCACGACGACGCTAGTCGACGACGACACTTGCCGGATCGGGCCGGCGGTCCTGCAGCAGGCTGCTGGGCGCGCGTCCGGCATAGCGCTGGAAGTCGCGGATCAGGTGAGCCTGGTCGTAGTAGCCGCAGTCGTGGGCGATCTGCGCCCAGCTGGCGTCGTGCCGATGCGCTGTGGCAAGCGCGTGATTGAAGCGGATGATGTTCGCATAGGCCTTCGGCGTCAGGCCGACCTGCTCGCGGAAACGCCGGATCAGGTGCTCGCGGCTGAAGCCGGTGCGACGGCTCAGGTCGCGCAGGTCGACTCTGCCGTTGCCGGCAGTGATTGCCTCACCGACGGCACGCACGCCGGCATGGATGGCGCCGCCCCGTTCGATCAGAGTGAGCAACCAGTGTTCGAGCAGTGCAAAGCAGGCTTGCGGCTTCTGCACATCCAGCAGGTGCTGGTGCAGGGCGCGGATCCGGTCGCCGAGCAGCGATTCCAGTTCGACGACCTCGTCGCGCAACTCATGCTGGGCGAGGCGCAGCAGGCGCCAGGCGCCGTGACTGCGGAACTGGGCGCCGAGCAAGGCGGTTGCGCCGTGCGATCCCGTTTCGATGTAGCTCTCGCATTGCCCGGCAATCCAGCAGGTCGGAAACGAGCGCGCCGCGGCGTCGGCGTCGCGAGGAAACAGCGTCGGCGGCGTGCCGAGATTGAACAGCAGGTGCGCGTTGCCGGTCGGCAGGCGACGGTCACGGGAAAAATTGGCACGCCCGCTGACGTGCCAGAACATGTCGACGTGCGCCGCCAGCGGCGCATCCGGAAAGTACAGCACACGCGTCCAGCGCCCGAGCGGTGAATCGTGATGCGTGACGGCCATGCGCCCCATGCGCCATTCTGACGTGCGCCTTCGCGGTCCGGCAAGCGCCGGAAAGCATGCTTCGTTCCCGGGCAGAGCATTTTGGATGCGGATTGCGCGGATCAGCGCGGATCAGGAATAGAGAATGTGCCGGTACAAGCGTTTTCCCGATCCGCTTTTATCCCGCGTGAATCCGCGCAATCCGCGGCAGAGATCTTCGTCGGCAATGTGACATTTCCGCGCTGGCGACGGAGAATTGGAATTCCAGCTTCAAAGGAACGGCAAATGGACGCACTTGCACAGCGGCGCACGCTCTATCCTGAAATCGAACCGTACGACTCGGGCTACCTGCAGGTATCGCCGCTGCACCGGATCTACTTCGAGCTGTGCGGCAATCCCGACGGCAAGCCGGTGCTGTTCGTGCATGGCGGGCCTGGCGCCGGTTGCAACGCGAAATCGCGACGCTTCTTCGATCCGGCGCGCTATCGCATCGTGCTGTTCGACCAGCGCGGTTGCGGACGCTCGACGCCGCATGCCGAACTGGCCGACAACACGACCTGGAATCTCGTCGCCGACATGGAGCGCATCCGCGACCAACTGCGCATAGAACGCTGGCAGGTATTCGGCGGCTCGTGGGGTTCGACGCTGGCGCTGGCCTATGCCGAGGCGCACCCCGATCGGGTCACCGAACTCGTCCTGCGCGGCATTTTCATGCTGCGACGCTGGGAACTGGAATGGTTTTATCAAAAGGGCTGCGACGCGATCTTTCCCGATGCCTGGGAGGACTACCTCGCCGCGATTCCGGCAGTCGAACACGGCGATTTGATGGGTGCCTATTACCGGCGGCTGACCAGTCCCGACCCGGGCGTGCGCCTGGCCGCAGCCAAAGCCTGGTCGATGTGGGAGGGCGGGACGAGCTTCCTGAAGCCCAGCCCGGACTACATCGCTTCGACCGGCAGCGATGAATTTGCGCTCGCCTTCGCGCGCATCGAGTGCCACTACTTCGTCCACGGCGGTTTCTTCCACGCTGATGACCAGCTGCTGCGCGATGCGCACAAGTTGAAGCGCATTCCGGCGGTGATCGTGCAGGGCCGCTACGATGTCGTCTGCCCGATCCGCAGTGCCTGGGACCTGCACCGAGCATGGCCGGAAGCCGAGCTGCGCATCGTCGGCGATGCGGGTCATTCGGCCCTGGAACCGGGCATCACCCACGAACTGGTGTCCGCCACCGACCGCTACTCGGGCTGAATGGAGGCCCGGCGCAATGGGAATCGCTGGCTTCCGGTCTGCAAGTGAACCTTGCGGGCCGCTCCGGGGACACAGTGTCCGGGCGGTTGTATTGCGGAGAATCATGAAGTTGCAGCGCGACAGGTTCCAGGTCAAGGAATCAGCTGGATCCGGCGACGATGGCGAGGATATTGCCTGCCTGTCGCAGATCGCGCTGGGCGACCGCGCGGCATTCGAGCGGCTGTACCGGCGCTATTACGACCGCTTGTTCCGGTTCGTCCTGCGCGTGACCGGCCGCATGAACCTGGTCGAAGACGTCATCAACGATACGATGATCGTCATCTGGCGCAAGGCCGGCGACTACCGTGCAGCGGCCAGAGCGTCGACCTGGATCTTCGGCATCGCCTATCGCAAGGGACTCAAGGCCTTGTCGCGCGAATTGCGCGCACCCGAAGTGATGGACGAACTGCCGGAACTCGAACAGCCGCCGTCCGACGCGCTCGACCGCGAAGGACTGCACTCGGCGATTCGCCAGGCCGTGATGCGGCTGCCGCCGGAACACCGTGCGGTAGTCGACCTGACATTTTTCTTCAACCGGTCGTACGAAGAGGCCGCACAGATCCTCGACGTTCCGGTCGGCACGGTGAAATCCCGTATGTTCCACGCGCGCGCAAAATTGCGTCCGCTGCTCACACAACTGCTTGGAGACTGAGGTCATGAACACCGCCAGTCGTAAGGAAGACCTGTACGAACTGCTGCCCTGGTACGAAAACGGTACGCTCGACGATGCCGAGAACGAGGCGGTGCGCGCGCTGCTTGCCAGCGATCTCGATGCCAACCGGCACGCGCGCGAATTGCGCGTGCTGCACGGCGCGGTCGCCGACGAGCCGATCATGGCCACGAACATGGCGATGAATCTGCGCAGGCTGTATGCGCGCCTCGATCCGCCGGCGCCACGCCGTCCGCGCTGGTTCATGCCGCTGTCGCTGGCCGCCGCCGCGTTGTTGATGGTCGCGGCGGGGCTTGGGCTGTTCCGGGCCGGCGAACGCGCCGGGCGATTCCATACGTTGACCACGCCGGCGCAGCTGCCGGCGGCACCGGCCGACAGCGTTCTGTACCGTGTCAACGTCGTTGCCGGCGTCGATGCGGAGCAACTCGAACAACTGGTTGGTGTGCCGGGCGTACGCGTGCTGCAGGGACCGTCCGAATACGGCGTCGCGCTGATCGCCGTGCCCCGCGCTGCCGGTGCGTCGGTCGAGTCGCGTCTGCGCGCCGACCCGCGCCTGCGCTTCGTCGCGGTGGTTCCGCGCTGATCCAGCACGGCTGATCCGCATGCGCGCGCGCTTCATCCTGCTGCTGATTTTCATCGCCCTGGCGGGTTGTGCTTCGACCGGCGGCGTGCGTGACAGCGGTGGCACGAGATTGCTGGTCACGATCCGCTACGACGCGGTCGACAGCCTGCTGGGCAACGCCGGCGACCACTACCGCCGTCCGAGCAGCTATGGTGCCGGCCCCGGCGCGGATCCATTGCTCGACGCGCTCGCCGCCGAATACGCGATCACGCGTGTTTCAGGCTGGCCGATGCGTACGCTGGGCGTGCATTGCGAGGTTTTTGCGACCGCGCGCGGCAGCGATGCCGAGGCCGTTGCCGCGCGCCTTGCGCATGATCCACGCGTCGACAGTGCCGAACCGATGCGCGAGTTTCGCACCTTGACGCACAACGCAGATCCGTACCGTCCACTCCAGCATGCGCTCGATACGCTCGAGGTTGACGCCGCGCACGCCATGTCGAGCGGCGCCGGCGTGCGCGTTGCGGTCATCGATTCGGGCATTGATGCCAATCATCCGGACCTGGCCGGCGTCGTGCGCAGCCGGCGCGATTTCACTTCCGGTCCACTCGCGCCCCACGGCACCGAGGTCGCCGGTCTGATCGCCGCGCGCGGAGCCAACGGCGCCGGCATCCTGGGCGTGGCGCCCATGGCGGAACTGGACGACCTGCGCGCATGTCGGGCTGGTGCTGCGGCGGATGCGCCTGCGGTCTGCGACAGCTATACACTCGCCCAAGCACTGGACTATGCGGTCAACAGCCAGGTCGACATCATCAATCTCAGTCTCGCCGGACCGGACGATCCGTTGCTCGCACGCCTGCTTGCCCGCGCCGAAGCACGCGGAATTTCCGTCGTCGTCGCGGCACCGCCCGCATCCGACATAGCCGACAGGTTTCCGGCATCGGTGCCGACCGTCGTCGCAGTTGCCACGTCCGAAGGGGTTGCGCCGTGGCCCGCCAACGCGATACGCGCGCCCGGAATCGACGTGCTGACCACGTTTCCCGGCGACCGCTATGACTACGGCTCGGGCAGTTCGCTGTCGAGTGCGCACGTCAGCGGCGTCGTTGCCTTGATGCGTTCGCTCGACCGCAGCCTGAATCCACGCCAGGTGCGGGCCTTGCTGACCGCGCGTCCGCAATTGTCGGCGGCAGCCGTACTGAAGGACGAAGCCGCGCAGCTCGCACAGCGCTAGGCGCGAGGTCGTCCCGGCGCAATCGACGCGCCTGCAACGCACATTTTTTCTCACGCCCGCCAAACTGGCGGCGCACTGTTGTTTTCGGTTATGGTCTGCGCGCATCCGCGACTACCGGCGGCGCGTCAGCGGGGACTGCGTGGGACCAGTTCGCAACCATGATCGACGCAGTACCCAAACGCCCGAGGCCATCGCCAGGGCGGGTGTGGGCGCTTGTCTCCGGCACCCTGTCGTGGGCTGCGGCGCAACGATCCTTCTATGTCTGACCTCCAGCCTTGTTGCTGCGGCCGACTGGACCGGCTATGGCAGCATCGGTTCCGACTACATCTTTCGCGGCGTCTCCCTGCTCGATTCCGGCCCGAGTTTCCAGGGCAGCGTCGAGGGCCGTTTCGACGATACCTTCGTCGTCGGTGCCTGGGCCGCCAACGTCGACCGGCAGTGGCTCTACCAGCGCCGCGTGCCAGACCATGTCGAACTGAATTTGTATACCGGATTCGATTTCGGCTGCGGTTCGCAGTGCCGCATACGCGTCCTCGCCACGGGCTACGAATACCCCGGTCCCGATGCGCACAACTGGGTGGAGACGAGCGCGAGTATCGCCCTGTTCGAGCGCGTCGGCGCGTCGTTCTCGTGGAGCCCGCATGGGTTGGGGACTGGCACCTCGACACATGCCGCCGAGGCATGGCTGGTGCAGCCGCTGACGCGTCAGACCAGTGCGGCGGTCGATGGCGGTGAGTTCTGGATCGGCAGCAACAGCTACTGGTATGGGCGCGCCGGCATTTCGCAGCGCCTCGATCGATGGGTGTTCGACCTGAGCCACTACTGGAGCGACCCGAAATACCGCCGTTTCGGGATCGACGATCACAGCGAACGCTTTGTGCTGTCCGTCAGCACTGCCTTTTGACGCGGCCGGCGGCGTCCGCCATCTACGAATGCCGTGCACTTTGCAGGAAATGAAGCCGGGCCGTTTCCGGCCCGGCCCTGCGCTAGCGGAAACGACTCAGTGTGCCGCGGCGCCGCTGCCATTGCCCTTGAGGCAGGTGCTCATGAACGTCTTGCGTGCATCGCCGGTGAGGTGCTTCGTGCCGGCGTCGGCGTTGCAGGACTTCATCTTCTCCTGCTGGGTCATCGGCTTGGCCGGCGCCGCCGCCATTGCCGGTGCAGCCGGAGCCGCCGCCGCCGTTCCACCCTTGAGACAAGTGCTCATGAACGTCTTGCGCTCGGCGCCGGTCTTGCCGGTAGCCTGAGCGTTGCAGTCCTTCATCTTCTGCTGCTGCGGCGTCAACGTCTTTGCCGGCGCGGGGTCGGCGGCGAACGCGGAAGTGGCACCGAACGCGATGGCCAGAGCCAGTACTGCCGGTTGCATGAATTTCATCGTGTCATCTCCTTGTGCTGTGGTGGGTCAGGGAAGTTCAGTCTGCCAGTCTACGCCCGCGCTATGTCGGAAGCGTAGCCGCGGTGCACAAATGATGACACGGTGGGCCCGAGTCCCTTGTCAGAGATTTCCTACCCGATCGGTAGGTGGAACGCGGATTCTTCGCGGCGCAATGGCGCGACCAGCCGCACAAAACGAAAAACCCGGCTTGTGGCCGGCTTTCTTTCGCTTGTCCAGCAGCCGGACTCAGGCAGCGGCAGCGGCGCGTGCCGGCTCGCTCACGCGCGGGCCGTGCAGCAGAGCCTGGCGCACACCGTCGATCAGCAGGTCCATTTCGCCTTCCGTGATGGCGAAATGCGGCGTGAAGCGCAGCGAGTTGATGCCGCCATGGATCACGCCGAAGCCGCGCTCACGCATCCATTCCTCGGTGCTGCCGGCGCCGTAGCACTTGAACTGGGTGGCCAGTTCACACGAGAACAGCAGGCCGGTGCCCTGGACCTTCGTGATCAGGCCCGGCAGCTCGGCCTTGAGCTGGTTGAGGCGATCGAGAAACGCGGCGCCGCGCTTACGGATGTTGGCACGCAGTGCCGGCGTCAGCTGCGCCAGGGCGGCGCAGGCGATGTCGAGCGCGCGCGGATTGGCCGACATCGTGTTGCCATAGATTCCCTTCTTATACAATTTCGCAGCCTGATCGCTGACCGCGAGAACCGACAGCGGATACTGGCCGCCGTTGATCGCCTTGGAGTAGGTCTCCATGTCCGGCGCGTCGAACTTTTCGAAGCCGGGGTAATCGACGACGGACAGCACGCCGTGTGCACGCAGGCCGGCCTGGATCGAATCGACCAGGAACAGCGCGCCGTGCGCGCGGGTCAGTTCGCGCGCTGCGGCACAGAACTCCGGCGTCGCCGCGCGGCCCGGATCGCCTTCGCCCATGACCGGTTCGAGGAACATCGCCTCGATGAACCAGCCATTGCGGTCGGCATCGGCGAATATCTGGCGCAGATGATCGACGTTGTACGGCTCGACCGTCAGCACGCTGCGCTCGTCGCGGAAGCTGGCCAGATACTGCACGTAGGCCTTGCGCGACGAATCCGAATACAGGGCCGGACGTTCGGTGCGGCCATGGAATGCACCTTTGACCGCGACGCGCTTGATCGCGCGGCCGGCATGGCGCGCGCCCGGCTCGGTCATCAGCTTGGCGTTGACGTCGACGATGCGGCAGGCCAGCGACACCGACTCCGAGCCCGAGTTGAGGCACAGGAAATGCTTGAACGGCGAGCCACCGCGAGTGTGGCCGATCTCGCGTTCCAGCGCCTGCGTGAAACGCAGCTGGCTGATGCTTGGCGTCATGACATTGGCCATGACCTGCGGCCGGGCCAGCGCTTCGAGAATCGCCTTGGGCGTGTGGCCGAAACCGAGCATGCCGTAGCCGCCGGAATCGTGGATCACGGCGCCTTTCAGCGTGACCACCCACGGGCCGCGCGCGGCCAGCGCGACGTAAGGGTTGATCGCGTCTTCGGGATAGAAGTTGATGAAGTCGCCCTGCACGCGCGCCAGTTGCGCGTCCTCGTCAAGCATGAGCAGGTCGGGCATCTCGCTGCGCAGCGCCTGGTGCAGCGCATGGGCGTGATCGATCGCTTCACCCAGTTCCGGATATTCACCGGCGAGGCGCACGACTTCCGCATCGACCAGGCCATGGGTGCGAATGGCGCCGCCGAACCGGCGCATTTCATCGAGCTTGCTGATCAGCGACATGTCGAATCCTCGAAATCGTAATGGATCCGCCGCGGCATCTAGTGGCCTGTAATACGTGAATTGAAAGCGGCTCGCTCGATCTCGACCGCCAATCCTGCGGCGCTCGTCGTCGCCATAGCACCACTATGGTTTCCTCCGAGCACCTTGTCTTGACGGCCGATCTCTTCGCGATCCTACTTCCACTTTACGTATTACAGGCCACATGCCGCGGCAGAACGCAGTGAATCCAGCTTGGGCGAAATTTTAGCACGCGCATTTGGTATGTGAAGGGACCGGTCATGTTGACCGTCGATGGAGCCACTTTGATACAAATCCACCTACCTGACATTCGTCATCCATAGATCGTGACGAGCGCGACTGCGAAGGCGGCGGGGCAGGGCGTACTGTTGCACCATCCCGATGGAGGCTGCGATGGAGGCCGCGATGGACACGACGACGGAAACAATCGCAAGGCTGGACGGCACGAGCAAGCGTTATGGCGCCGTGCTGGCGCTCGACCACGTATCGATCGAGGTTCGAAGCGGTGAGGTTCTTGCGGTGCTGGGTCCGAACGGCGCCGGCAAGACCACGGCAATCTCGCTGCTGCTCGGCCTGCTGCAGCCGGACAGCGGCAGCGCGCAGCTGTTCGGCGAGGCGCCGCAGTCTCTCGCCGCCCGCCGCCGCATCGGCGCCATGCTGCAGACCAGCGGCGTGCCGGACAGCCTGAGCGTCGGCGAATTGATTCAGCTGTTCCGCAGTTATTACCCGCGGCCGCGCAGCGTTGCCGACACGGTCGCATTGGCCTGCGTTTCCGATCTGCTCCTGCGCCGCTACGGCAAGTTGTCCGGGGGGCAGCAGCGCCGGGTGCAGTTCGCCCTGGCCATCTGCGGCAATCCGGAGATCCTGTTTCTCGACGAACCGACGACCGGGCTCGACGTCGAGGCGCGTGCGACGCTGTGGAAGACCATGCGCCAGCTGGTCGCCGAGGGCTGCGCGGTCGTGCTGACGACCCACTACCTCGAAGAGGCCGAGGCCCTCGCCGACCGGGTCAACGTGCTGGCGAAAGGCCGGATCGTCGCCGCCGGCAGCGTGCAGCAGATTCGCGCGCGTGTCGCGCAGCGCCGCATCCGCTGCATTTCGAAACTGGCATCGGAGGTTGTTTCGCTGTGGCCCGAAGTACGCAGCGTCGCGCGCGACGGCGAGCGCATCGAGATCGTGACCGATGCTGCCGAAACCGTCGTACGCCAATTGCTGTTCGAGGACTGTGACCTGAGCGAGCTCGAGGTGCAGCGCGCCGGCCTGGCCGAAGCATTCGTCGAAATCACGAGGGAGGCCGCCTGATGAACGCCACGATTGCCGCCACCGTGATTTATCCGGCGGGCAATTCCGCTCGCGCCTACCTGCTCGAGGCAAAGTACGAATTCCTGCGCGTGTTGCGCACCCCGGCTTTTGCCTTCCCGACGCTGCTGTTTCCGCCGATGTTCTATCTGCTGTTCGGCCTGCTGCTCAATCGCGGCAGCGACAATGCGGCGCACTACCTGTTCGCGACCTACAGCGTGTTCGGCGTGATGGCTCCGTCACTGTTCGGCTTCGGCGTCGGTGTTGCGATCGAACGCGAGCGCGGCTGGCTGGCACTCAAGCGCGTTGCGCCGATGCCGCCGGGCGCCTACCTGCTGGCGAAACTCATCATGGCGATGTTGTTCGCGCTGATCATCTATGTGGTACTCGCTCTGATGGCATTCGGGCTTGGCGGCGTGCGCCTTGCGCCGGGGCAGTGGCTGCTGCTAGGTGCAATCGCAACCCTGGGCGTAATGCCGTTCTGCGCGCTCGGCCTGATGATCGGCAGCCGCGCGAATGCGTCGGGTGCACCGGCAATGGTCAACCTGATCTATCTGCCGATGGCATTTCTCTCGGGATTGTGGATGCCGCTGTCGATGCTGCCGCCATTCATCGGCTCGATTGCGCCGCTGTGGCCCGCCTATCACCTGTCGCAGCTTTCGCTGGCGACGATCGGCCACGGCGACGGCAGCGCCACCGTCCCGCATCTGATCGCACTCGCAGGATTCACCATCATCTGCTTCGCGATCGCACGACGCTGGCTGGCGCGCGCATCATGACGCCGGCCGCCAATCCTCATGTTGCCCCGCGCAGCGTCGATATCCATGGAGCCGACATGCGTGCAATCTATGTGCGTTCCGTACTGTTCCTGTTTGGCCTGATCGCTTTCGTGCTGATCGAGTCGCTGGCGCCGCCGGCGAACACCCCGATCGCTCCTGCCGTGGATTTTGGCCACGCCGGCCATGCGGCGTAACATGCATCGACTGGAGGCATGACGATGCTGTTCCGCTTCAATCCAAGCGACAACGAAATCGAACGCGGCCGCGCCGCCGGATTCGCCAGTGTCAGCGAGATGCGCTCCTACGCCTGGCTGAACCTGGTCTGGGCCGTGTTCATACCGATCACGCCGCTGTTCGCTGCAGACGCGTTCCCGAACTGGTTCTGGCCGACCTGGATCAGCCTCGCGATCTTCTCCGTGTTGTACTTCCGCTCGTTCCATCGCCGCGTGTCCGACACCGTGCTGTGGTATGCGCTGGCAATCGCCGCGCTCGGCTATCTCGTCACGCCGTTCAATTCCGGCGGCCAGACCTACCTGATCTACGCCTGCGCATTCCTCGCCTTCGTGCCTAACCTGCGAACGGCCGTGCGCCTGATGGTCGGGTCGCTCGTGCTGTTCGCCATCGAGTGGTACCTGCTCGGTTTTCCGTGGATCTACAGCACCAGCGCACTGGTCGTTGGACCGGTCGTCGGCGGCATGAACCTGGTCTACCGACGCAACCAGCAGCGCAATGCTGAACTGAAACTCAGCCACGATGAAGTGCGCCGCCTCGCCGCGCTGGCCGAACGCGAGCGCATCGGCCGCGACCTGCACGACCTGCTTGGGCACACGCTGTCGCTGATCACGCTGAAATCGGAACTCGCCAATCGGTTATTCGAGCGCGACCCGCTCGGCGCGCGCCGTGAGATCGCTGACGTCGAGCGCGTTGCGCGCGATGCACTGGCCCAGGTGCGTCGTGCCGTGACGGGTATCCGCGCCGCCGGATTCGCGGCGGAACTGGCATCGGCAAAACTGTTGCTCGAGTCGAACGGTGTGCGGCTCGATTATGCACTTGCCGAGGTCGCCCTGCCGGCCGAAGTGGAAACAGTGCTGGCAATGACCACCCGCGAAGCGGTCACGAATATTCAGCGCCACGCCCAGGCGACCCGCGCGCGCATCACCTTGGGCACGGACGCCAGCCGACTCCTGCTGCGCATCGAAGATGACGGACGCGGCGGTGCGATCGTGCCCGGCAACGGCCTGACCGGCATGCGCGAGCGCCTGTCCGGCATCGGCGCCGAATTGCGCGTCGAATCCGAGCGCGGCCGCGGCACCACGGTGTCGGCGAGCATGCCGCTGCCAAAGGAGAGCCTGGTGCCGGCACCTTCGGTACAGTTGCAGCAGGCGTGAGACGTGGAGAGTGAGGGAGTGAGGGGTGGGGAGTGAGGAGTGCTCCGCAGTGTCGAAGCGGTTTGACATCGAAGCCACCTCTCTGCACTCTCACCGCATGAAGCGCAGCATGCCAACCCGCACGCCGTGATCCGCGTTGTGATCGCCGAGGACCAGGCGATGGTGCGCGGCGCACTGTCGGCGCTGCTCAAGCTCGAATCCGATCTCGATGTGATCGGCTGCGCGGCCAACGGCGAGGAAGCCTGGGGGCTGATCGGGCAGGACAAGCCCGACGTCGTCGTCACCGATATCGAGATGCCGAAGCTGACCGGACTGGAACTCGCGCAGCGCATCCGCGACAAGGGCATCGAATGCAAAGTCGTGATTCTGACGACGTTTGCGCGGCCGGGTTTCCTGCGCCGTGCACTCGACGCCGGTGTCAGCGGTTATCTGCTCAAGGACGCGCCAGCCGATCAATTGGCCGAGGCGCTGCGCAAGGTAGTTCGCGGTGGGCGCGCGATCGACCCGCAGCTCGCGCTCGAGGCATGGTCGGGGGACGATCCGCTGAACGATCGAGAGCGCCAGGTCCTGCGCCTCGCCGGCGAAGGCTTGTCCGCCGCCGATATCGCCGAGCAGTTGCACCTGTCGCAGGGCACGGTGCGCAACTACCTGTCCGAGGCGATCGGCAAGCTCGGCGTCGGCAACCGCATCGAAGCGTATCGTCTCGCCAGGCAGAAGGGCTGGTTGTAGCCCGCGGCGCCTGCGCGATGCCTTGACTGCGCGTGCCGGGAGCCGCGCGCGAACAGCGGAGCTGGCCCGGAGGTCGAACGAGGCGCGCTGATGCAATGCGTTGAAGCGCATCGCATGCGCCGCGTGAGAAGGAGGCCGCAGGCCGACTGGACCGAGCACCATGGATGGTGCGAGTAATGGCATCGCGCGCGGTGGGCTACCGGTAGGCAGGATGCCGAACGGAAGATATCCAGGGACGGCTGCTTGCGAGCGACCGCTTGCGCGATATGTTGAAGCGCATCGCGTGGCGGAGTACACGCGACGGCAGCCACCGTAGCCCATATATGGACTCCTCCCCGCGGCGAATTTTTCGGAATCGCGGACCCCGTTCGCTGCATCCGGGCCAAGAACCTGTTGTTCCTCAACCCGACGCGAGCCTGCCGCGCAATTCGGCAACTTCCCGCTCCAGTGCCTCGACGCGCGCCTCGAGCTCGGTATGACGATCGCTGCTGTCCGAAGCGCGCGTGCGCGGCGCCTGCGGGATGTGCGTCTCGATCGATACCGGGCCTGACAGCAGGTGCATGTAGCGATCCTCGCGCTGGCCGCTGGCGCGACCGATGCGCACGACCAGAGGCGGTTCGCGATTCATCAGGCGCTCGAGCATGTCGCCGAGCATCGCATTGTCGGGAAAGTCGGCGAGGCGCTCGCTGCGCGCGAGCAACTCGTTCTGAGTCTGCGGTCCGCGCAGCAGAAGCAGCGCGATCACCGCGCGCGAACGCGTCGTCAGGTTCAGTGCGGCGTCGACGGTGTGTTCGTAGCGCAGCGTACGTGCGCCGTGCACGACGCGTACGAGCTTCTTGTCTTCCAGCGCACGCAAAGCCTGGCCGACCGCGCCGAGCTCGGCATTCATAATCGGTTCGCGGCTGCTCTTCTGATTGCAGGCCAGCTGCGCGGAGTTCAGCGTGAGCGGATAGCCCTCCGGAGTCGTCGCCGCCTTCTCGATCAGGCAGCCCAGCACGCGCGCCTCGAGCGCGCTGAGCTGCACGAGTGCGGCCGATGCTGCTTCTATTGACGTTCCGGGTTCGCTCATCGGCACATTCTCGCTGGATCGGGATTCCGTCGGCCGCACGCCGGTCAACAGGCATCTTCGACAGCGATGATACTCCGGTGGCCATGGCGGCATTGCAGGCCCTTGGCTGGCTGGGGAAGCGGCACAGGGCGACAGTTTTCTGATCCGCACAGCATTTGCCGACCCGGACGATTGCATCCGCGACCGCGCTTTGGGCACCCGCGCATATGACGGCATGACGGTGTTGGGTCGCCTTCGGCGATAATCAGCCCTCAGCCCTCAGCCCTCAGCCCTCGTTGAAAAAATCCGATTTCCACTACGACCTGCCGGCCGAACTGATCGCACAGGAGCCGCTGGCGCAACGTTCGGCGAGTCGCCTGCTTGTCGTCGATGCTGTCGCGCAGCGCTTTTCCGATCGGCGTTTTACCGACCTTTCGGAGTATCTGCGCGCCGGCGACCTGCTCGTGTTCAACGACACGCGCGTGCTGCAGGCGCGCCTTTACGGACGCAAGGAGACCGGCGGCGCGGCGGAGATATTGATCGAGCGCGTGCTCAATACACACGAGGCGCTCGCGCAGATCGGCGTCAGCAAGAAGCCGCGCGACGGCAGCACGATCGTGCTGGACGACGGCACAAGCGTGCGTGTGCTGCGGCGCGAAGGCGAGTTCTATGTCTTGTGCTTCGAGGGCAGCGAGCCGGTCGAGAAACTGCTGGCGCGCCTCGGCCGGATTCCGCTGCCTCCGTACATTGCGCGCGAGGCCGCCATTGCCGACGCGGAGCGCTATCAGACTATCTACGCGCGCGCGCCGGGCGCCGTGGCGGCGCCGACCGCGGGGCTGCATTTCGACCGCGCGCTCCTCGACAGCTTGCGCACAAATGGCGTCGATTTCGGCTACGTGACGCTGCACGTCGGCGCCGGAACATTTCAGCCGCTGCGCAGCGAGCGCATCGAAGACCACGTCATGCATCGCGAGTGGCTCAACGTCGGCGCCGAACTGGTCGAGAATATCCGCCGAACGCGCGCCGCTGGCGGTCGCGTCATTGCGGTCGGTACGACGGTCGTACGCGCGCTCGAAGCCGCGCGCCGCAGCGGCGAAGTGCAGCCGTTCTCGGGCGAGACGCAGATCTTCATCTTCCCGGGCTACCGCATCACGTCGGTCGACGCGCTGATCACGAACTTCCACCTGCCCGAATCGACGCTGCTGATGCTGGTGTCGAGTTTCGCCGGACGCGAGCTGGTGCTCGACGCGTACCGCCATGCGGTCGAGCAGCGCTATCGGTTCTTTTCCTACGGCGATGCGATGCTGATTCTGCCGCGGGGTAACGGCAAGGCCGGTTTTGACCCCTCTCCCATCGGGAGAGGGGCAGGGGTGAGGGTCGGTAAAAGTATGGAGCCAGGTGGATTCGTACCCTCATCCGGCGCTTTCGCGCCACCTTCTCCCGATGGGAGAAGGGAAGACCTGCATCGATTCGTCCGCATGACGAGCTCATGAGCTCCCTCCAATTCCAACTCCTCGCCACCTCCGGCGCCGCGCGCCGCGGCCGCATCACACTGCCGCGCGGCACGATCCAGACGCCGGCGTTCATGCCGGTCGGCACCTACGGCTCGGTCAAGGCGATGACGCCGGCCTCGCTGCTCGAGGTCGGCGCCGAGATCATCCTCGGCAACACGTTCCACCTGTACTTGCGGCCCGGGCTCGACGTGATCGGCGAATTCGGCGGCCTGCACCGTTTCATCGGCTGGGACAAACCCATCCTCACCGACTCGGGTGGTTTTCAGGTGTTCTCGCTGGCCGAGCGCCGCAAGATCACGGAGGAAGGTGTCAGCTTCGCCTCGCCGGTCGACGGCTCGCCCGTGTTCCTGTCGCCGGAGGAATCGATGCGCATCCAGCGCGTGCTCGATTCCGACATCGCGATGATCTTCGACGAATGCACAGCCTATCCGGCGACGGAAACACAGGCACGCGCATCGATGGAACTATCGCTGCGCTGGGCAGAACGATCGCGCCGAGCTTTCGACGAGCTGAATCGAGCGGAATCAAGGCCGCCGAATGCGTTGTTCGGCATCGTGCAGGGCGGGACATTTCCGCAATGGCGCAAAGTATCTGCGCAGCGCCTGATCGACATCGATTTCGACGGCTATGCCGTTGGCGGCCTCGCGGTCGGCGAGCCCGAAGCCGAGCGCAACCGCACGCTCGAAGAAACGGTGCCGCTGCTGCCCGCCGGGCGCCCGCGCTATCTGATGGGCGTCGGCCGGCCGGAGGACATCGTCGAGGCAGTGCGACGCGGCATCGACATGTTCGACTGCGTCATGCCGACGCGCAACGCCCGCAATGCGCACATCTTCACCCGGGCCGGGGTGCTGCGCATCCGCAACGCGCGTTACGAACGCGACACGCGACTGCTCGATGAAGCCTGCACCTGCTACACCTGCCGCAGCGGCTTCTCGCGCGCCTACCTGCGCCATCTCGACAAATGCGGCGAGATGCTCGGGCCGATGCTGGCGACGATCCACAACCTGCACTACTACCAGGACCTGATGCGCGGCCTGCGCGAGGCGATCGCCACAAGCCGACTCGCCGATTTCACCACCTCGTTCTATGCGCAAATCGCGGCCGGCTCGTTCGCGGACTGATATTCGGTCAGCAAGAAGAAGACTGAATCACGGAGAACTACGGAGAAGATCGAGAGAGGAAATTCAGACCAGGATGCTCACGGCTGCCTTGCTTCTTCGTAGCGCGGAGCTTCTGCCCTTGTCGGGCGCTCGGAGGGCGAAAACACTGAGCCGCACAGCCATGATATTCGCTCTTCCTCCGTGTTCTGCGTGTTCTCGGTGGTTCAAGCTATTGATTTTCCAGTAGCCCAGAAGGGTGCATGGCAGCGTCGGCCATGGCATAATCGCCGGTCTTTTGGCAGGCTGGCCGCGTCCGCGTCCGGCCCATAAAACACGGACTTCTATGGATTTTCTGATTTCCAGCGCTTATGCGCAGGCTGCCGGCGCGGCCGCCCAGCCCAATCCGCTGCTGTCGTTCCTGCCGCTGCTGGTACTGTTCGGCGTGTTCTACTTCATGCTGATCCGCCCGCAGATGAAGCGTTCCAAGGAGCAGCGCAACATGATTTCCGCGCTCGCCAAGGGCGACGAAGTCGTCACCAATGGTGGCATGGCCGGCCGGATAGAAGACATCGGCGATACCTTTATCACCCTTGAAATCGCCGCGGGCGTCAAGATAAAGCTGCAGAAGGGCGCGATTTCGCTGGTGTTGCCGAAAGGCTCGCTGAAGTCGAGTTGAGTTCCTGCGATCTGCGATGATCGCGATGCCCGGATGACGGCATTGCCTGGCCGTACTTTCCCAAAACAGATGTCCACGCCGCCTGCGGCCGAAGAGTAGTTTTTTATGAATGATTTTCCGAAGTGGAAGTATGCGCTGATCGCCGTAGTGATCCTGCTCGGCTTCGTCTACGCGTTGCCGAACGTGTTTCCGCCGGTGCCGGCGGTGCAGATCTCCGCCAGCCATGACGCGAAAGTCGACCAGGCGCTGAAGGAGAAAGTCCTCGGCGTACTGCAGACCAAGAAGATCGATTTTCGCGACGTCAACCTGCAGGGCGACCGCCTGCTCGCACGCTTCGCCAATCCCGACCTGCAACTGGCCGCGCAAGACGCGTTGAAAGCCGATCTCGGCGACAGCTACATCGTCGCACCGAACCTCGCTTCGACCGTGCCGGGCTGGCTCACCGCGATCGGCGCCAACGCGATGCCGCTTGGCCTCGACCTCCAGGGCGGTGTGCACTTCCTGATGGAAATCGACCAGAAGGCCGCGCTCGACAAGATGTCCGAACGTTATGTCGACGACATCCGCGCGGCACTGCACAAGGCCAACATCCGCGGCACCGTCAATCCGGGTGCGCAGGGCATCGTCGTCACGCTGAAGACGGAAGCCGATCGCAAGTCCGCCGGCGACGTCATTGCCAAGGAAGTCAATCAGGCGGAAAAACTCGGCGCCCAGCCGCCGTTGGAAATCAGCGACGGCACGACCAGCGCCGACAGCTTCGCGCTGGTCGCCAAAGTGCGCGACAGCGTGCTGCAGGAGCAGGCACGCAGCATCATCACGAGCGACCTGACCACGCTGCGCACGCGCATCAACCTGCTGCATGTTTCCGAGCCGATCGTGCAGCAGCAGGGCACCAACCGCATCGTTGTCGAGCTGCCCGGCGTGCAGGACACGGCCGAAGCGAAGAAGATCCTCGGAGCGACCGCGACGCTGGAATGGCGCGCCGTGGATGAAAGCGTGACCGATCCATACGAGGCCGAAAAGACCGGCGCGGTTCCGCCCGAGTCGCGCTTGTACCACGAAAAGCAGCTCGGCTCGGATGGCAAGCCGATTCCGATCGTCCTGAGCAAGAAAGTCATCGCGCGCGGCGACGAACTGGTCGACGCGTCCGCCCAGCCGGACCAGCAGACCGGATTGCCTGCCGTGCTGGTGCATCTGAATGCTGCCGGCGGCAAGAAGATGCTCGACTTCACCAGTCAGAACGTCGGCAAACGCATGGGTGTGGTCTACATCGAACGCATTCCGCAGACCAAGATCGTCGACGGCAAAGAAGTCGTGGCGCCCCCCAAGATCACCGAAGAGGTGATCAACGCGGCGACGATCCAGGGCGTGTTCTCGAACCGCTTCCACACCACCGGCCTGGAGAGCATGAAGTACGCGACCGAGCTCGCGCTGCTGCTGCGTGCCGGCTCCCTGGCCGCACCGGCCGACATCATCGAGCAGCATGTGATCGGCCCGAGCCTCGGCCAGGACAACATCAACAAGGGCGTCAAGGCCGTCATCCTCGGCCTGCTGACCGTGCTCGTCCTTGCCGCAATCTACTATCACATCTTCGGCTTGATCGCCGACGCCGGTCTGATCCTCAACCTGATCCTGCTGGTCGCGGTGCTGTCGATCTTCCACGCTACGCTGACGATGCCGGCGATCGCCGGTATCGTGCTGACGCTCGGCATGGCGATCGATGCGAACGTGCTGATCTGCGAACGCATCCGCGAGGAATTGCGCAACGGTTCGACGCCGCTGGCCTCGATCCGCGCCGGCTACGAAAAAGCCTGGGCGACGATTCTCGACGCGAACGTTACGCACTTGCTTGCCGCGCTCGCGCTGCTGGTATTCGGCTCGGGTCCGATCGCCGGCTTCGGCGTGACGCTGCTGATCGGCATCCTGACTTCGATGTTCACGTCGGTCACGGTCACGCATGCGATCGTCAATCTGGTCTACAGCGGGCGCAAGAAACTCAAGGGCCTCGCGGTCGGGGGCGGCTACGCGCGCGGCGCGAAGGCTTCGTAGACTTTGTGGTCAGGCAGGGAAGGCGAAAGATTGACGAAGTACACGAAGAACACGAAGAAAAGCGGGGCAATCTGATTTTTCTTCGTGTTCTTCGCGGTCCTTCGTGTTCTTCGTGTCGCGGCTTTCGTATTTTCATGCGGTAATCTCAGCTCGAATAGGCTCAACGCGATGGAAGTTTTCAATCCCAACAGCAACATTGATTTTCTCGGCTGGCGCAAGGTCAGCATGACCATCTCGGCGGTGCTGGTCGTGATCGCGCTCGCTGCGATCTTCGTCAAGGGCCTCAACTACGGGCTCGACTTCACCGGCGGCGTGCTGGTCGAAGCCCAGTATGCCGACGTGGTCGAAGTCAGCGACGTTCGGGCCGCCCTGGCGGATGCGGGCTTCGCCGACGCGCAGGTGGTCAGTTCCGGTGCGCACGAGGTGGCGATCAAACTGCAGAACCGGCAGATCAAGGCCGACACGAACACCGCGGCGGCAGAGTCCAAGACCAAGAACGATCAGCTCGCCGCCGAAGTGCTCAAGTCGCTTCAGGCCAAACGCAGCGACGCGAAGATCAAGCACACCGACTTCGTCAGCGCGACGGTCGGCGACGAGTTGAAGAGCGACGGCATCATCGCCGTGCTGTTCGTGATCATCGGCATCATGATCTACATCGGCTTGCGCTTCGAATGGCGCTTCGCCATCGCCGCGATCGCCAGTGAATTCCACGACACGATCCTGACGGTCGGCTTCTACGCCATTACCCAGCATGAATTCGACATCACCGTGCTGGCGTCGGTGCTGGCCGTGGTCGGCTATTCGATCAACGACAAGGTCGTCGTTTTCGACCGTGTGCGCGAAATCTTCCGCTCCTCGCGCCGCGGTGAACCAGTCGAGATCCTCAACCGCGCGATCAACTCGACCCTGTCGCGAACGATCATCACCGCGCTGTTCACCGGCGTGACGATGGTCGCACTGTACTTCTTCGGCGGTCCGGTCGTGCATGGCTTTGCGCTGACCATGATCATCGGCATCGTCATCGGCACGCTGTCGTCGATCTTCTTCGCCAATCCGATCCTGCTCTGGCTCGGTGTTTCGAAGAAGGACCTGATGCCGGTCACGCGCGACAATCCGGAGCTCGCGCGCCGACCGTAACGGCGGAACAGCTTCCAGCAGGCCGGATTGGTCTTCGGTCGGTGGAGGCGCGGCCGGAGACGGCAGACAGGCAGTCTCGTCTACTGGACAGCCCTTGTTGACACTGCGGCTGCGCGCTAACCTGCCGTCATGTCCTCGGGGGGCCGGCCAGCGACGGGTAGCGGCGTGCTTGCGCGCGCCGTTGGCCTTGCGACGATTTTTTTTCTGCTCCTGCCGATGGTCGCCCGCGCCCAGGACGGGGTCGGAGCGCGTCAGGTGCGCTTTCGTACCTACACGCCGAGCGACGGCTTGTCGCAGGCAACCGCGCGCGCCCTCGTGCAGGATCGCGACGGCTTCGTCTGGATCGGCACTCAGGACGGTCTGAACCGCTTCGACGGCTACAGCTTTCGCGTCTACAAGCACGACCGCAACGACCCGACGACGCTCTCGCACAATCATGTCTGGGCCCTGCTTGCCGATGCGGACGGCAGCGTCTGGATCGGCACGCAGGCCGGCGGTCTGGATCGCTACGATCCGACGCACGACCGCTTTGTTGCCTATGCGTCGACCAAGTCAACCGACGGCACCGTCCCGTCGCAGTTGGTGACCGCCTTGCTGCGGGACCGTGGCGGCCGGATCTGGGTGGCCAACGGTGACGGCCGCCTGCAGTGGGTCGATCGTGTGCGTCACCGCCTGGTCGATACCCCATTGGGCGAATCGGCCAGCCTGCGCATGGTGCGTGCGATGTTGCAGGCGAGCGACGGCACGATCTGGATCGGTACGTATGAAGGACTATATCGCACCACGACCGATGCGAAGGCGCTGGTCGAGGTGCGCGCCGGCGAACAGCAACCGCTCGACGTCTATGCACTGGCACAGACGCCCGATGGCGACTTGTGGGTCGGCACCGACGCGTCGGGCCTTTACCGGCTCAATGCCGGCGGTGATCTGCTCGACCACTACCGGCATGACGCAAAGGCCGACCCTGCGACGACGTTGCACGACGACGAACTGCGCACGCTGCTCGCCGAAGCCGACGGCGGATTGTGGATCGGCGGTAACAGCCACGGACTGGCGCACCTGGACGCGACGCATCGGCGCTTCACGCGTTTCGAACACGATGCCACGCGCAGCGACACGATCGCCGCAAACCGCCTGGCGGCACTGATCCGCGAACGAAACGGACTGCTGTTCGCCGGTTCGTGGACCAATGGCTTCAGCATCTACGATCCGCGCACTCGCGCACTCGCGCTGATCGACCGCGTCGCGGAAGGGACGCAGGTTACGCCGCTGCAGTCGGCATTGACGATCAGCGCCGACCCCGACGGTACGCTGTGGTGCGGCATCACGCCGAGCGGCGGGCTGCTGCACCTTACGCTCGCCGGTGATGCGCTCAGGCATTATCGGCACGATCCGGCGCAGCCCGATTCATTGGCCCACGATTTCGTCCAGTACGTCACGCGTACCGGCGACGGCAGCATGTGGGTGGCGACGATGGGCGGCGGCCTCGACCGCCTGAAGGCCGACGGCAGCGGTTTCGAGCACCTGCGCCATGACCCAACGGACCCGGCGAGCCTGGCGAGCGACCGGCTGCTCTTCGTCAGCGCGGACAGCGCCGGCACGCTCTGGGTCGGCACGTCCGATGCCGGCCTCGACGAGCGCTGCGCGGGCTGCAGCGGGTTTCGCCATCACCGGCACGATCCGGCCGACCCTTACAGCGCCGCAGGCGACGCCGTCAACAGCATGCGCGAGCTGAGCAACGGCGAATTCTGGGTTTCCTATCGCACCGCCGGCCTGGACCGCCTCGATCGTCAAAGCGGTCGCTTCGAACATTTCCGTTCGCGCACGGGTGATCCGAGCTCGCTCAGCGCCGATGTCGCCTCGGTCATGGCCGAGGATTCGCACGGCGAGCTGTGGATCGGGACGCAGGGTGGCGGCTTGGACCATCGCGTCGGCAAGGGTGCAAGCACACGCTTCGAGGCAATCGACTCGCGCGACGGATTGGCGAGCGACGCCATCGGGGCAATCGTAGAGACCGAACCCGGCGTGTTCTGGGTCAGCACGACATCCGGAATCAGCCGCATTGAGCGAGCCACCGGCGGCGAGCCGCACATCCTCAACTATGGCGTGCGCAACGGTGCGCAGCAACGCGGCTACTGGGTCAACGCTGTGGCGCGCCTGCCGGACGGACGCATCGCGTTCGGCGGGCTCGACGGCATCACCGTGCTCGATCCGCACGCGATCGAACCACCACCGACGCCGCATCCGCTCATGACGGCGCTGCTGCTGAGCAACGTTCCGGCCGGTCCCGGCGACAGTGCCGAATCGCCACTGCGCGGCAGGTTCGGTCATGGCGGCAAGGTCGTTCTCAATCACGACCAGGACAACGTCACGTTCGAATTCAGCGCGCTCGACTACTCCGATCCGGAATCGATGCGCTACGCCTACAAACTCGACGGCCACGACGAACAGTGGATCGAAACGATCGCATCGCGGCGCCTGGCGACGTATACCGACCTGGCTGCGGGCGCCTATCGACTGCACCTGCGCGTGCGCCCGCAGGGCGGCGACTGGATCGAAAGTTCGGCGCCGGTCGACATCCGGGTTCTGCCGGCGCCGTGGCGTTCGCCGCTGGCCTACGCTGTCTATGCCGGTGCGCTGGCGCTGTTCGCCCTGCTGGCGTGGCTGGGCGCGCGCGCAACGCTGCGCCGCCGCGCGGCGGTGCAGGACGCGATGCGCCACGGCGCCGAGCGCCTGAAGCTCGCGCTGTGGGGCAGCGGCAGCGAGCTGTGGGACGTCGATCTGGCGAGCGGGCGCATGGTGCGCGAAAACCGGCTCGAGCACCTGGCCGTGAACAGCGAAGCGACCGACCAGACCATGCTGGCCTATGCGCCGTTCATGCATCCGGACGACATTCCGGCATTTGAAGCAGCGCTGCGTGCGCACGTGCGCGGACTGACGCCGACCTTCGAGTGCAGCTACCGTACGCTCGATCGGGAGCACAAGTGGGTATGGATACTGACGCGTGGCCGCGCGCAGCGCGACGCCGACGGCAGGGCCGTGCGCATCAGCGGCACCAACCACGACATCAATCATCTGAAGGCGGCCGAGGAAGCATTGCGGTCGTTGAACGAGGAACTCGAATCACGCGTCGAACAGCGCACGACCGATCTGCGCGACGCCAACCTGAAGCTGCGCGGCACGCTCGACATACTGACGCTGGCCCAGCGCCAGCTGATCGAGACGGAAAAGCTCGCCTCGCTCGGCGGCATGGTCGCTGGCATCGCGCACGAGATCAATACGCCGCTGGGCATCAGCGTGACCGCCGCCTCGCATCTGCAGGACGAGACACGCCGGCTGTCGCGCCTGATCGCTGACGGACAGCTGACGCGCAGCGCGCTGGAGCGGTTCGAGGGTAGCGCGCGCGAGAGCACCGACATCGTGCTGCGCAACCTGCAGCGCGCCGATCGCCTGGTCAAGAGCTTCAAGCAGGTGGCAGTGGACCAGTCGAGCCAGGAACGCCGGGTCGTCGATCTGGGTGTAAACCTCGACGAGATCATCACCACGCTCGGCCCGAGCGTGAAGAGCTCCGGTTGCCACATCGTGCTGAATTGTCCACAAACCATCATTGTGGAAACGGCCCCCGGCGCTCTCTACCAGATCATCACCAACCTCGTCATGAACTCGCTGACCCACGGCTTCGCGCCGGACAGGAGCCCAGGTGCCGTGGACGCCATGGATGGCCGAGAGCGGCCGCCGGGCAGGCTCCCGGGTGCGCCGGAGGCCACGGATAGCCGGCAAGGGCCCGCGGAGTCAGACGGTCGGGAGCGCCCCGCAGCCGGAAGCATCCGCATCGACGTGCGCCGTGACGAGGTCGTCGTGCGCATCGACTACCGCGACAACGGCCGCGGCATGGACGAAACCGTGCGCAGCCGCATCTTCGAACCGTTTTTTACGACGCGTCGCGGCCAGGGCGGCTCCGGCCTCGGCATGCACATCGTCTACAACCTGGTGACGCAATCGCTGCAGGGCAGCATCGAATGCGTCAGTGCGCCGGGACAGGGCGTGCTGTTCCGAATCGTCCTTCCGGCACCGTCGTGATCGACTGAAAAGAGGGACAAGACGGCTACGAAGATCACGAAGATCAGCGAAGCGCTCTTATTTTAGAGGGCACACGTTCCGACTTTCGCACTCGTTTCGCCGCGGCCGGCAAACTCATTTGCTGTCTTCGTGGCCTTCGTGCCTTCGCGGCTGTCTTTCGCCCTTGGCGTTTCGCCGACCGCCTCAACGGTCGGGAAGGGAGGCGCGCATGGCGAGGGCTTCGTCCCAGTGCGCCAGCAGGCGATCGATCAGGGTCGGGTCGAACTTGCGCCCGCGCTGTTCGAGCATGAAGGTGCGGATGCGATCGCTGGTCCACGATTCCTTGTAGCAGCGCCGGCTGCCGAGCGCATCGAACACGTCGGCCACCGCCGTGATGCGCCCGGAGATCGGTATCTTTTCGCCGACCAGGCCGCCCGGATATCCGCTGCCGTCCCAGTTCTCGTGGTGGTTGCGGGCGATTTCGGCGGCCAGGCTCAGAACCGGCCGGCGCGAGTCGCCGAGCAACTTTGCGCCGATCTCGGCATGCGTGCGCATGATCGCGGCTTCTTCCGGCGTGTGTGCGCCGCGCTTGCCGAGGATCGCGTCGGGAATGCCGATCTTGCCGATGTCGTGCAACGGCGCGGCGTAGCGCAGCTGCTCGCACAGCGCCGGTTCGAGGCCGCTCGCGCGGCCGAGCAGTTCGGCGAGCAGGCCGACGCGACGCACGTGGTTGGCGGTCTCCTGCGAGCGGGTCTCGGCGGCACCGGCCAGCAGGTAGACCATCTCGAGCTGCGAGTCGAACAGGTCGTCGGCGAGATGCAGGTTCTCGAACGCGATCGAGACATTCGTGCAGAACAGTTCGACCAGGCGCTGGTCGAGCGCGGTCAGGTCTCCGCCGTGGCCGACGAACAGCAGCGTCTCGTTGTCCTGCCGGTCGGTGAAATGCAGGATGTAATGATCGTCGCCGAAGTGGTGGCTCTTGCGCCGGTAGGTATCGCGCAGCGCCTTGGCCAGCGGCAACGGCAGGTTCTCGTCGGCATTGGTGCCGGCCAGATGCCGGTAGTCGCCGGTCGCCGCGGCGATGCGGAAGTGGGACAGCAACTCGCCCGGGTGTTCGATCGCGCAGAGCAGCGCGCCCCGCTGCGAATTGACCAGGTCGCCGAGCTGGTCGAGCACGGCAGTGGCGAACTCGCGCGCGTTCTGGTGCGAGAATACCTGCGCCGACGCATCGATCACACGCTCCAGACCCTGACGCTGCGCCTCGATCGTGCGCATGTCGCGGTACGAGCGCAGCGCGGCGTACAGCGTCGTCGCCAGCTTCTGCGCGGTCAGCTCAGTCTTTTCTTTGTAGTCGTTGATGTCATAGGCGGCGATGACCTCGTGCTCGGGCGCCTGTCCGGGCTGGCCGGTGCGCAGCACGATGCGGACGAAACTGTTGTGCAGCTCTTCGCGGATGCGGCGCACAAGCTCGAGCCCGGCCTGCTCGGATTCCATCACGACGTCGAGCAGCACGACGGCAATGTCGTCCCGTGCGCGTAACCGGTCGAATGCCTGGCTGGCCGACGCAACGCTGATCAGATCGATCGGGCGGTCGGCGAAGCGGAACGATCCGAGCACGAGTCGCGTGACTTCATGCACTTCGGGATCGTCGTCGACGACCAGTACATGCCAGGGAGCCGCCGTCTCGGCGACCGGCTCCGCGGCGAACTGCAGGTTGTCGTTCATCGGGATCACACGCAATTCCCCCCGAATTGCACGAACGAGTGTACTCCGGTCCCGTGAAATGTGTGCAAACGCTTGTAAAGGCCCCGACCGGAGCCTGCCGCTCCGAGCCGGAGCGGATTCCTAGCGCAATTCGGCTGAAAGCACTGGTGCGATCGAGCGGACTATGGCCGCCGTGACGTGGTGGTTGGCGGCGATCAGGTTGCCGCTGGCCGGAATGCCGGCATTGCCGACGAAGTCGCAATAGTGACCGCCGGACTCGCGCACCAGCAGGCAGCCGGCGGTCATGTCCCACGGCTTCAGGCCGATCTCGAAAAAGCCATCCATACGGCCGGCGGCAACATAGGCCAGGTCCAGCGCGGCCGAGCCGGTGCGGCGGATATCCTCGGCTTCGGCCAGCAGCGCGCGCGTCATCGCCAGCTGAGTGTCGAGGTGGGCGCGCTGGCGATACGGAAAGCCGGTGGCGAGCAGCGCGCCGGCCAGATTCTCGCGCTTGGTTACGCGCATGCGCCGATCGTTGAGAAACGCGCCGTCGCCCTTGCTTGCGGTGAACAGCTCATCGCGCAGCGGATCGTAGATGACCGCATGGACCGGATCGCCATGGTCGAGAAAACCGATCGAGACGCAGAAATGAGGGAAACCACGTAGATAGTTGTGCGTGCCATCGAGCGGATCGATGACCCAGACCTTGTTCGACTTGCCCGAAGCCCCGGCTTCTTCGGCGAGAATTGCATGGTCGGGGTAGGCGCGGCGCAGTTCGCGGACGATTTCGGCCTCGGCCTGACGATCGACCTCGCTGACGAAATCCAGGCTGGACTTTTCCTCGACGTTCAGGCTGTCGATGCGGTTCATGTAGCGCAGGATGATCGCGCCGGCAGCGCGTGCTGCGCGCACCGCAACGTTGACGGCGGGACGAGCCATGGTGGAACTCCGATTCGCAGCTGATAAAGAACGCCGTCCGGGCTGGCCGGCGGGGCGCGAAGGGTAGCATAAAGGCAGGGACTAGGGGCGAGGGAGCGTAGCGAGCGAAGTGCCGGAACAGAAGCTGCAACGGCAGATGCATTGGAGCGAAGGCCTGTCGTCACGGATAATGCGAATGTGAAAAGCATTGAGACAATATCATCGGATGTCGAGGACGACCCTGGCCCCTCGTTCCCCATCCTTCGCCCCTCGCTCCGCTTCGTCCTCGTCCGCACCTCGCACCCCGGTAACATCGGCGCCGCGGCGCGGGCAATCCGCACGATGGGCTTCACGCGGCTGGTGCTGGTCGCGCCGCATGACTACCCGCATGCCGAGACGACGGCGCTGGCGGTCGGCGCGACCGACGTTCTCGACGGCATCATCGTCGTGCCGACATTGATCGAAGCGATCGCCGACTGCACGCTGGCGCTTGGCTGCACGGCGCGGCGGCGCGGCGTCGCGCTGACGGAATTCTCCCCGCGCGAGGCGGCAAGCCGCGTGCAAGCTGCAGCAGGCGAGGGCGAAATCGCCATCGTGTTCGGCAACGAGCGCACCGGGCTTGAAAACGACGAGCTCAAGCTGTGCCACGCGGCCGTGCACATTCCGAGCGATCCGGATTTCTCGTCGCTGAATCTGGCCCAGGCGGTCCAGGTCGTCGCCTACGAGTTGCGCCTCGCGCAATTGCCGTCGCCGGTGGATTCCGATGCGCCTGCCAGGTCCGACCCGCCGGCGAGTGCCGAGCAGATGGAATACTTCTTCGCGCACCTGGCACAGACGCTGGACGACATCGACTTCCACAAGGGCCGCTCGCCGCGCACGATCATGCAGCGCCTGCGTCGATTGTTCCTGCGCACGCACATGGACGAGCGTGAGGTGCGCATCCTGCGCGGTATTCTCGACGATGCGCAACGCATGGCGCGGCTAGCAAAAGGCCGTGAGACGTGAGACGTGAGACGTGACGTGAGACGATCGCACTCTGCGCGGTAGGGGTGCTCCATATCAGCCGGTGTCGTCTTCGGCCGCTGCTGTTTCGCGTTGCGGAACGACCAGGATCTTGTCGACGCGTGCGCCGTCGAGGTCGACGACCTCGAAACGATAGGTGCGCCAATCGAAGTGTTCGCCGACCTGCGGGATGCGACCGAACTGCGCGATCAGCATGCCGGCCGCGGTGTGGTAGTCATCGTCGGCTTCACGCGGCAGTTGTCCGCCACCGAGCAGCTCGCGCAGGTCGTCGACCGCAAGCGCGCCATCGATCAGCCAGCTGCCGTCGTCACGCTGCACGATCGGCGACGCGCCGGCTTCGACCAAAGGCGTCGCGGCCTTGCCGACGACCGCGCTGAGCAGATCGTTGAGCGTGATCAGGCCGGCGATGTCGCCGTACTCGTCGACGACGAGCGCGAATGTGGATTCGGCGTCGCGGAATTCCTCGAGCAGATCCATGCCGCGCGCTGCCGCCGGCACGAACAGCGGCTTGCTAAGCTTGCGGAACAGGTCCACCTGCTGCGAGCCGAGGCGGTCAGCCAGCTGCTTGAGTTCGAGGATACCGACCACGTCCTTGTCGCTGCCACGGCAGACTGGATAGCGTGAATACCGCGTTTCGCACATCACTGCGAGGTTTTCATCGAGCGGCGCCGAGACGTCGAGCCAGGCGATGCGCGGCCGCGGCGTCATGAGGCTGTCAACGCTGCGATCGCCCAGGCGCAGCACACGGTTGACCATGTTGCGCTCGTCGGTGTCGATGACGCCCTGCTCGGCGCTCTCCGAAACGAGCAGGCGGATTTCCTCTTCGCTGACCCGTTCGTTGCTCGCCTTGTCTGCTCCGAACAGATGCAGCAGCGTGCGCGTGATCCAGATCAGCACAAATGCGAACGGCGCGGCGATGCTGGTCATGACACGCATCGGAATGGCTGTGGCAACCGCGAATTTTTCCGGATTGACCAGAGCGAGGCGCTTCGGCAGCAGTTCGCCGAACAGCATGTTGGCGAAAGTGATGCCGGCCACGCTCAGCACCACGCCGACCGGCGTCGCGTACTTGACCAGCCAGGGCGCGTCGAATTTCACGAGCAGGTGGGCGATGTCCTCGCCGATGCTGGCGCCGAGCGCCGTGCCGGTACCGATGCCGATCAGGGTGATGAATACCTGCACGGTCGACAGGAAGCGTTCGGGCGTCTGCGCCAGCGTCAGCGCGATCTGGGCGCGCCGGCTGGTAAGGGCCATCTGCTTCAGGCGGAACTTGCGCGACGTCATCAAGGCCATTTCGCTGAGCGCGAAAAAGCCATTCAGAAAGGCGAGAAAGACGACGAGGATGACGGTAAAGGTCATTCAGGCGTGGGCGGCGTGGGAGTGTCCAGTGTAGACGATCGTCGCCGCAGGCGGCGAATCCGCCACCCGATATCGCTGCTCCCTGGCCCAGGAGCGTGAATGGGCGCGTTCGCCTGTGTCATTTTCGGCGCGCACGATCTGACGAGCGCGGCCAGGGTCAGCCTTCGGTCCCATTCGCGGTCACGGCCGCGGTTTGCTCATCAGCTGCCGGCGTCGACCTGATCCAGGCTCGACTTGTCACCCTTGGGCCGCGGCCCGGCGAGGATTTCGCCGGTGATCAGGTAATACACCGATTCGGCGATGTTGGTCGCGTGGTCGCCGATGCGTTCGATATTCTTGGCGATGAACAACAGGTGCGCGCCGATCGCAACGCGCGACGGGTCGGCCTTCATGTAGTCGATCAGGCGCCGGTAGATTCCTGTGTGCGTGTCGTCGATCGCCTCGTCCTGTGCCCAGACCTGCATCGCCTTGTTGGCGTCGCGTTCGCGAAACGCCGCGACCACGGCGGCGAGTTGCTTGAGTGCGAGGTTGCCCAGTTCGGCCAGTTCGTTGATCCAGTCGTCCGGCGAACGCGCGTTCAGCGCGATGGCACGCTTGGCGATGTTCGCTGCGAAGTCGCAGATGCGCTCGAACTCGATGCCGATGCGCAGCGCGCTGAGCACCTCGCGCAGGTCGCGAGCGATCGGTTGGCGCAGCGCGAGCACGCGGATAGCCCGCGCGTCGAGTTCACGTTCGATTTCGTCGACCTCGAAGTCGTCGCGCACGACGCGCGCGGCTACGACCGTGTCGCGCAACAGCAGCGCATCGAGCGCGCCGGCAAGCTGCGTCTGCGACAGGTCGCCCATGCGTGTGATTGCCTCGGTCAGCTGGGTCAGTTCGGAGTCGAAGCTTTTCACTATGTGATCGGACATTGCGAGGCCTTGTAGGGTGGGTTAGCGGCGCTCCATGCCGCGTAACCCACCAAGGGTTGTGCAAGCGGCGCCCGGAACGCCATACGTTCGGTGGGTTACGCCGCTGCGCGGCTAACCCATCCTACGAGAGCGCTATCCGTAGCGCCCCGTAATGTAATCCTCGGTCATCTTCTGTTTCGGATTCTCGAAGATCATCGTAGTCTCGCCGAACTCGATCAGCTCACCGAGATACATGAAGGCGGTGTAGTCGGAAACGCGCGACGCCTGCTGCATGTTGTGCGTGACGATCGCGATCGTGTAATGCTGCTTGAGCTCCTCGACCAATTGCTCGATTTTTCCGGTCGCGATCGGATCGAGTGCCGAGGTCGGTTCGTCGAACAGGATCACTTCGGGTTTCAATGCCACAGCGCGCGCAATGCACAGGCGCTGCTGCTGACCGCCGGAGAGACTGAGCGCATTCTGCTTGAGCTTGTCCTTGACTTCGTCCCACAGCGCCGCCTGGCGCAGGGCCTCCTCGACCCGACGATTCATGTCGGCGCGCGCGAGTCTTTCGTAGTGGCGGATCGCGTAGGCGACATTGTCGTAGATCGACATCGGAAACGGAACCGCCTTCTGGAACACCATGCCGACCTTGCTGCGCAGGCGATTGAGCGAATAACGGGAATCGAGGATGTTCTCGCCGTCGAGCAGCACCTTCCCTTCCGCGCGCAGTTTCGGATAGATCGAGTAGATCCGGTTGAACACGCGCAGCAGGGTCGACTTGCCGCAACCGGACGGCCCGATGATCGCCGTGACATGGTGCTCTGCGATCTGCAGGTTGATGTCCTTCAGCGCCAGGTAATCGCCGTAAAAGAACTTCAGGTCGCGCGCGATCAGCTTGGGCGACTCGGTGGCGGCAACCGGGCTCACAGGTGCAGCGGCGGCGGGGGTTGAATCGTTCACGATCAGCATCCTCGGGCTCCGAATCACGGGCGCGCAATCGCACCGGCGTGGTCAGTCGTTTGCAACCTTGTTGCGCAGTATCAGTGCGCGCGAAACCAGCGACAGCAGCAGCACGAACGCGGTCACCATGAACGCACCGGCCCAGGCCAGCGAGTGCCAGGAATCGTACGGGCTCATCGCATACTGGAATATGACGACCGGTACGCTCGCCATCGGCTTGGTCAGGTCCGAATTCCAGTACTGGTTGTTCAATGCGGTGAACAGCAGCGGTGCGGTCTCGCCGCTGATGCGCGCCAGCGCCAGCAGCACGCCGGTGACGATGCCCGGCGCAGCGGAGCGATACAGCACCTGGAAGGTCATCTTCCATTGCGGAATGCCGAGCGACAGCGCCGCCTCGCGCATCGCCGACGGCACGAGCTGCAGCATTTCGTCGGTGGTCCGCACGACCACCGGAATGACGATCAGCGCCAGCGAGAGCGCGCCGGCGATTGCCGAGAAATGGCCCATCGTGCGCACCACGATCGTGTAGACGAACAGGCCGAGCACGATCGACGGCGCCGACAGCAGGATATCGTTGACGAAGCGGATCGTCTCGCCGATCGCCTGCTTGCGTGCGTATTCGGCCAGGTAGGTGCCGGCCGCGATGCCGATCGGCGCACCGATCAGGATCGCCAGCAACGACATCACGGCGCTGCCGAAGAACGCGTTCAGCAGGCCGCCGCTTTCGCCGGGCGCCGGTGTCATCTGCGTGAACAGTGCGAGATTCATCGCCGCGAGCCCGTTGTACAGTGCGGTCCACAATATCCACACGAGCCAGAACAGACCGAACGCCGTCGCCACGAGTGACAGCGTCAGCGCGATCGCGTTGCGGAGGCGGCGACGGCGATACAGTGTCTCCATCGATGCGGCCATGTCAGTTACCTTCCTTGCGCGCCAGCCGCATCAGCATGTACTTTGCGGCGGCCAGCACGACGAACGTGACCAGGAACAGCAGGAAGCCGAGCGCAATCAGTGCCGACCGGTAGATGTCCGAATCGGCCTCGGTGAATTCGTTGGCCAGCGTCGCGGCGATGGAATTGCCCGGCATCAGCAGCGATGCACTCAACTGGTGCGAGTTGCCGAGCACGAAGGTCACCGCCATCGTCTCGCCGAGCGCGCGGCCGAGGCCGAGGAAGACACCGCCGATCACGGCCGTACGCGTGTACGGCAGGACGATGTCCCATGCGACTTCCCACGTCGTAGAGCCGAGCGCGTAAGCCGACTCCTTCAGGCGCGCCGGCACGGTCAGGAACACGTCGCGCATGACTGCGGTGATGAACGGGATGACCATGATTGCGAGCACGATGCCGGCGGTCAGCATGCCAATGCCGAGCGGCGGCCCGCTGAACAGCGCGCCGATCAGCGGCCAATGGCCGAGATGCGTGTTGAGCCACGGAATGATGTGCGCGGCCATGAACGGCACGAACACGAACAGGCCCCACATGCCGTAAATGATCGACGGGATGCCGGCCAGCAGCTCGATGCCGGCCGCGACAGGCCCACGCATCCAGGCAGGCGCAACTTCAGTCAGGAACAACGCGATGCCGAAGCTGACCGGCACGGCGATCAGCATCGCGATCAGCGCGGTGACCAGGGTGCCGTAGATCGGCACGAGCGCGCCGAACTTGTGCTGCACGGCGTCCCAGTCGGTGCTGGTGATGAAGCTCCACCCAAACGTTGCAAACGCCTGGCGCCCGCCCCACAGCATCGAAAGCGCTGTGGCGACCAGCGCGATCAGCACAAACCAGCCGGCGCCTGCGACGATGGCGCGAAACGCGCGCTCGGCGCGGGCATCGCGGCGCGTGCGCTGCACCAGATCAACCGGGGCGGGCATCAACGCATTGGCGGTGGTGGCGGACTCGGGCACGTCAATGTATACCTGTACATGTTTTCGGGCTGGCCGGAAAAAAGGACGCGCACCGTTGCCGATGCGCGCATGAAATCCCGACGTTGGGGAGGGGACGGGAACACGGTGAGCGACTGCCATCCGCCGTCATCCCCGCGAGCGCGGGGATGACGCATCGCATGGACTTCAGCTCTTGAAATCGGTTTTCCAATAGGCTTCGATCTGCCTGACCAGTGACTCCGGCAGCGCGACATAGTCGAGCGAATCGGCTTCCTTCTGGCCGTGTTCGAACGACCACTGGAAGAACTCGAACGCGGTCTTGGCGTGCGCGACGTCTTTCGGCGTCTTGTACATGATCGCCCACGTCGTTGCGGTGATCGGCCAAGCGGCTTCGCCCGGAGCATCGGTCATGATCAGGTTGAAATCCTTCGCGCTCTTCCAGTCCGCCGTTGCGGCGGCAGCAGAGAACGCGGCCTTGTCCGGTTTGATCCACTTGCCGGCATGGTTCTGCATCTGCGTGTAGGTCAGCTTGTTTTGCAGCGCGTAGGCATATTCGACGTAGCCGATCGAATCCTTGATCTGCCTGGCATAGGCGGCGACGCCTTCGTTGCCCTTGCCGCCGACGCCGGTCGGCCATGACACGGCCGTGCCTTCGCCGACCTTTTCCTTCCACTCCGGGCTCACCTTCGACAGGTAGTTGGTGAAGTTGAACGTGGTACCGGAGCCATCGGAGCGGTGCACGACGGTAATCAGCGTCTCGGGAAGCTTGGCGCCGGGATTGAGCTCGGCGATCGCCTTGTCATTCCACTTCTGCACTTTGCCGAGGAAAATGTCCGCCAGGACCGGACCGGTAAGCTTCAGGTCGCCGGGCTGCACGCCGTCGATGTGGACTACCGGCACGATGCCGCCAATCACGACCGGAAACTGGCCGAGGCCCGCCTCGGTGAGATCCTTGGCGTCGAGCGGCTTGTCCGACGCGCCGAAATCGACCGTCGCGGCCTTGATCTGCGCGATGCCGCCGCCGGAGCCGATCGACTGGTAGTTGATCTTGTTGCCGGTCTTCTCGCTGAAAGCCGAAGACCACTTCGACAATACCGGATAGACGAACGACGAGCCGGCACCGGTGATGTCGGTCGCGGCCTGAGTGGTACCGGCGGCGATGGTCAGCGCCGTCCCAGCGGCGAGAACAGTCAGCGTTTGACGAAAACGATTGAACATGTGAAACCTCCGTAGGATGTGAAAGCGGAGGCGGCGGTCGCTGCACGTAGTCCCCAAGCCGCGCCACAGCCTTTCGTTGACGCTGTGCAGGCTACGCGGCGAGTTTTAAAGATTTATGACAAGGAGCGTTAGGAGTGAGGGGTTAGAGGTGAGGGGATGCCTTTCGAGGTGATTCCGGATGGCGGCAAGCGGCGAAAGTTGTAATGGAATCAAGCAGGATAGAAGGAAATGGCAGTGCTGGGAGCGTCGTGCTGAATCGCGCTTTTCCTCACTCCTCACCTCTCACTGCTCACACGCAAATGTAACAAAACGGTAATATTCGCCGGCACCCGAAGCGCCGGGTCGCACGATTCCAACCGGGGCAGACCATGTTTTCACTCCAGACCATCTTCGGCAAAGGCGACAAGTTCTACGGGCTGCTCGAAGCGAGTGCCGACGCGGCGCGGCAGAGCACGCGCGCCCTGATCGCAATGCTGAACCAGAAGTCGTCCAGTCCGTCGCTCGATGAATTTCGCCTGGCGCGGCGCCGCGAAAAGGAAGTGATGAGCCAGATCAGCCAGGAACTGGTCAACACGTTCGTCACGGCGCTCGAGCGCGAGGACATCGAGGCGCTTTCGGCGGCGCTGTACAAGATTCCAAAAACCGTCGAGAAATTCGCCGAGCGCTATGCCCTGTTCGCCGAGCAACTGATGGACGTCGACTACGCATCGCGCGCGGCGATGCTCGAGAAGGCGACCGGCGTGATCGTAGAAATGGTCGGCCAGTTGCGCAGGGGAATGCGCATCGAGGAGATGAAAAACCTCAACGACCGCATGCAGGCGATCGAAAGCGAAGCCGACCGTCTGATCCTCTCCCTCTACGGCGACCTGTTCTCCAACGAGCAGAACCCTTCGCGCCTGCTGCTGCGCAAGGACCTGTTCGAGCTGCTCGAAAAAGCCATCGACCGGTGCCGCGATGCCGGCAACGTGATCTATGCGATTGTGCTGAAGAATTCGTGAGATGTGAGAAATGACCACATTTCGACTACCGTCTCACTTCTCACGTCAGGGGTAAGCATGCCGATCTGCGCATTCGCGATCCAGACGAAGCACGGCAAGGGCAGTTGCCGATTGTGGCGCCCCGCGTCTCACGTCTCACCTCTCACCAAGGACTTTGAGTGAGCCTCACCCTCGTCTTCACCGTGCTGCTGGTCGCGTTCGTCTTCGAGTACATCAACGGCTTCCACGACACGGCCAATTCGATCGCGACGGTGGTCGCTACCAAGGTGCTCGGTCCGGGACAGGCGGTGCTGATGGCCGCGTTCACCAACCTGCTCGGCGCGATGTGGGGAACCGCGGTCGCGAAGACGATTTCATCCGGCCTAATCGACAGCGGTGTCGTGACGATGACGCCGGAGCTGCTGATCTGCGCGTTGCTCGGGGCGACGATCTGGGACGTGATCACCTGGTGGTTGGGCCTGCCGTCGAGTTCGTCGCACGCGCTGATCGGCGGCCTGTGCGGCGCTGCATTTGCCGCTGCCAGCGAAAACTGGCACGCCATCGTCTGGTCGATTCCCGGCGAACACTGGTGGCTCGGCAAGGGCATCCTCAACAAGGTCATCCTGCCGATGGTCGTGTCGCCGGCCGCCGGATTCGTGCTCGGCTTCACGATCATGGGTCTGCTGTTCGCGTTGCTGTCATTTCTTTCGTCGCGTGGCGGCGCGATCCAGCGCGCATCGCGGCCGCGCATCGTCAACGCCATCTTTGCCAAGGTGCAGATATTCTCGTCCGGCTTCATGGGTTTCTCGCACGGCCTGAACGATGCACAGAAGACGATGGGTATCATCGCGCTGGCGCTGGCCAGTGCGACCAGCGCCGGATCGCTCGATCACCTGCCGGCGTGGCTGAACTTTCTGCGCATCGACGCCGATGCAAAAGGACAGTTCGAGATCGCCACCTGGATCAAGGCGACCTGCGCCGTCGTCATGGCGATGGGCACGATGGCCGGCGGCTGGCGCATCATCCGTACGCTCGGCCACAAGATGGTCAAGCTGCATCCGATCAACGGCGTGGCCGCCGACATCGCCTCGTCGAGCGTGATCGTCACCGCCTCGGCGCTCGGCATCCCGGTATCGACCACGCACAACGTCTCCGCCGCGATCATGGGCGTCGGCTGCGCCAAGCGCCTGAACGCGATCAAGTGGACCGTCGTCGAGCGCATGGTATGGGCCTGGATCCTGACGATCCCGATCGCCGGTGCGTTGGCCTATTTCCTCGTGCGCGCGCTGAAGCTGCTCGGCTGGGTCTGAAGAACCCGGGAACCTCTGAACGAGCCGTCATCCCGGCGGAGGCCGGGACCCGGCTCTTCTGCAATCTGGAGGCTGGATTACGCGCTGCTCCCGCGGCGCGCCCTTCGGGCCAGCTTCGCTGTTCGCTTCGGCATCCTGCGTCCGCCATCCAGCCTGCGCTCAAATGACAGACTCGTCCAGGCCTTCTCCAACGCGTCGTGGTGGCAAGTGGCAGAAGCGCCGAAGTGAAGGCGCGCCACGGCATGTCGTTTGATTGCGACTGGCGGCACGCGACGCAACGGTGCAAGATATTCGCGCGCTGACGCCAACCAGATAGGCCGCCGCCATTTTCCACGTTGACGCCAATCGCCGGCGTATCATCCGCTCGATTCTCATGACTGGCGCCGGCGCGCTGCTTGCGCGCACGATGCCGGCAGGTGCTGCGCCGATGCCGATATTGACCCGATCGATCCCGCGTTCGGGAGAAAAACTGCCCGTCGTCGGCCTGGGAACATGGCAGGAATTCGATTTCCGCGGCGATGCCGAAAAGCGCGCGCAAGCCGTCGACACGCTGCGCACATTCATCGACGCAGGACTGCGCGTCATCGACACCTCGCCGATGTACGGCGCGGCCGAGGCGGTCGTCGGCGAATTGCTGCCCGAAGTCGATGCCCGTCACGCAGCTTTCATCGCGACCAAGGTCTGGACCACCGGCGCCGAGGCCGGGCGCCGCCAGATCGAGGATTCATTCCGGCTGCTGCGCCGCGATCCGATCGACCTGATCCAGGTGCACAACCTGCGCGACGTCGATGTGCACTTGTCCACATTGGCGCAACTCAAGCGTGACGGCCGCGTGCGCTACGTCGGCGTCACCAGTTCGGTCGCGTCAGCGCACGCCGAACTGGTCCGCTACGTCGAAAGCGGCAAGATCGACTTCGTCCAGGTCAACTACTCGCTGCTGGAGCGCGACGCCGATCGCACCGTGCTGCCGGCCGCGCTCGCCAACCGCGTTGCCGTGCTGATCAATCGCCCGTTTGGCGACGGCTCGCTGTTCACACGCGTACGCGGCCGCGAACTGCCGCCGCTGGCCGCCGAGATCGGCGCGACGTCGTGGGCGCAGTTCGCATTGAAATGGATCATCTCGCACCCGGCTATGACTTGCGTGATACCGGGCACGCGCAATCCGGCGCACCTGCTCGAGAACATCGCCGCCGGCTCCGGAGCAATGCCCGACGCCGCACAGCGCGCGAAGATGGCGGCCGCGTTCGACAATTCTTGAGAGCTGCTGCAGCTGCCGGCGCGCGACTTGAAAGCTGCATAGCCATCCACATCTATCGAGTCCTTTCGCGCCGGAACAGCGGCAGCGCGAAAAATCGTATTGCGCGATCTGATCGAACGTCGTCAGCGGATTTCTCGCGCGAGCGCTGATCGGCAGGCTTCCTCCTCACATGCATCCAGGCAATCGCAGCGTTCGCTGCGACGTATTGGCGCGCTCATGTCCGCTTTCGCCTGCCGTGGCGTATTGATTCATTGAAGACGGGCAATCGCGTCGAGAATGCAGTGGCGCTGGAAGGTCAAGTGGCCTTGTGCCGGAGGCCTTGCGTGTTGCGATTCAGTCGCGCCGATGACCGAACTCAGCCAGCAGTCCCATGAATAGGCGACGAATGCGGACAGGCAGACGCCGAAACTGCTTCAGCAACAACTCTTCATCCATGTCGCGCGCAAACGAGTCGGGAGTAATGGCTGGCGGATGCTCGTCGACAACGCGCTGGCGCCGCTTGTCGCTTCGGCCGGTAAGCAGCCAGTCGACTGACACATCGACGGCATCTGCGAGTGCTGGAAACTTTTCGATGCGCGGTGTCGTACCGTTCGGGTTCTCCCACTGCGCGACAGCGCTTGACGCTACTTCCAGTGTATCGGCCAGTTCGGCCTGCGAAAGTTTCGCTGCTCTGCGCGCCTGGCGGATGCGATCGGCGAGAAGACCGGCCGATCCTTCAGCATTGCTTAGGAATTTCATTAAGCCTCCCTGCTCGTTTAGCAGCGCTTATGGGGGCGCCGGCGTGACTCGGTTTCTGCTGTCGCAACTATCTGATTCAAATGAATCCTGCATGATTATACAGGTGTAAATAGCAAATTCGTGCAACCGATGGCAGGCCTTCATGCATGGAAGCGTTTTCATTGCGGCCGGAGCTTGATCGCAGGTATTTTTTTTCGGCCTGTTACGCCCCCATTCGGCGCCCTGAGCCGCGCTTAGTTTCAGCGCGATTGCGGAGAAACGCCCCACGCCCGCCGTTGCCTTTCGCCTTCGCGCTTGGCAGGCTGAGCACCGTCACGCGTGCCAGGGATCAGGGAAGGTTGGCAGTGGGGTCCGAGGCGCGGTAACTGCAAGAAGTTGCCTTCTGGGGGCGAGATGGATCTGTACAAAGGGATGGCCCGTTTCAGGGCGTTGGTCGCGTGTCTGGCATTTCTGGGTTTTGGCTTCACCAGCGCAACGGCACAAACGCCGGATTCGACAAAGGGCGTCGCTTGGCTTGCTGCGCAAGTCCAAAACGATGGGTCGTTGGCCAACGAAGCGAGTTCGATCGCAACCCCGTTCCAAGGTCGCGAAGAAACGCTCCTGACGCTATGCAAGCTGGCAACGGCACCTGCTGCTCTTGCTTCGGCGATCGCCGCCAACGCCGATGACGACACCGAATACGTAGCACGCCGAGCCCTCGCCGCTGCAGCCGCGGGTCAGGCAAGTATTTCCGATGTCGCAGCTCTCCTTGCCCGGCAAAATGCGGACGGCGGGTGGGGCCTTACGCCCGGTTACCAAAGCGATGCGCTCGATACCGCGATCGCCTTGCAAGCACTAAGTGCAGCCAACGCTTCGTCAGCGGTTGCCGCGAATGGCTTCGCGTACCTTTCGCTCGCAAGGCTCTCCGACGCGGGTTGGGGCGTCAATCAAAGCTCCGCGTACGTTACTGCGAATGTCCTGTTCGCTGCAGGCCTGTGGCCAAGCCAAGGCACGACGATCGCTTCCACGGCAGCGACCTGGCTTCTTGGCGCGCGTAACGCCGGACAAGAGTATGGCGACTCGTTCGACAACGCGCTTGCGCTGCTCTCATTGTCGGCACAAGCAAATCAGGGCGCTGCACTATCGCCACTTATCTCCGCCTTGGGGGCAACTCAGTTAGCAGACGGTAGCTGGGCGGACGATCCCTACGTCACCGCGGTGGCGCTTCGCGCCGTGTGGTATGCGGACCAGCCACCGGTTACGTCGTCGACCGGCGATGTGATCGGCGTCGTCGTCGATCAAGCGGGCAGCCAGCCGGTAGCAGGGGCCTCGATCAGATTGGCGGAGAACGCGGGCATCAGTGTAACAACCGCGGCCGACGGCACCTTCCATCTGAGCAGCGTGCCCGCAGCGACGTATACGCTCCAGGTTTCACGCAGCGGCTATCAATCGCGGACCGCAAGCATTTCAGTTTCGGCCGGGCAGACGCTCAATATCGGCTCCATTGCACTTTCTGCCATCTCGACAACCGTGACGCTGAGTGGTCTCGTCAAGAACAATACGGGGCAGCTTCTGCAAGACGTGATCGTAGCCGTCGGCACCAAGTCGACCTTGACGGATGCCAGTGGCGCCTACCAGATTCTCGGGATCAATCCAGGGTCTGCCACGGTTACGGCTACGTTGTCTGGATACAAGACGGTTTCCGCAACGGTTGCCTTCCAGGCGAGCACAAATTATCTGTTCTCGCCAACAATGTATCCGACAAGCGTCACGCCGCCGACAACATCGCTTCAAGGGGTAGTCGTTAGCGGGAACACGAATGCGCCCATCGTTGGGGCAAACGTCGTACTGAGCGCCGTGACGCACACCACCGACGCGACCGGCAAGTTCGCCTTTTCGCCGGTGACCGCCGGTGCATACCTTATGACTGTGTCGGCCAGCGGCTTTCAGACTGTTACGGCTGCCGTCAGTGTGGTCGTCGGCGTCAACGACGTAGGTATCATCACTCTGCAACCGATCCCCTCTACTACTACATTGCAGGGGACCGTAACGGGTGGTCAAGGCGACGCAGTTGTCAATGCCATCATCGCCGTCGATAGCGGGCCCAGTACCACAAGCGATACAACGGGCACCTATCAGCTGAGCGGCTTGATCGGTACTCAGTTCACGGTTCACGTCTCAGCCGCCGGATACGTCGCGCAGACATTTGCTGTCACTTTCAGTACGCCAGGTGATTACACACAGGATTTCCATCTGGTCGCACAACAAACGACCAGCGTAACCCTCGGCCCGATCACGGTCGCGCCAATGAGCGCCGGCGCGAATACCAATCTGAGTGTCAGTACCACGCTGGTGAACGGTGGCGATGCGCCATTCGAGGGCACCTTACTGCTCGAGGTTCGCGATGCGACCGACGCGGTCGTTGGAAGCGCTGTACTGACCAGTACCGCCGGCTTCAGCATTGGCAGCGTAGTCCTGCAGCCGGGCGAGAACCTCGGCGTCCTTGGACGCTGGAACACGGGGCAGTTTGCTCCCGGCGCCTACAAGTTCGAAATGCGGCTGGTCGTGCCGAATACACCGAGCAGGTCGAATCCATTGGGCACGCTGATACTCAATCAGTTCGCGCCTTTCTCGATAACACCCACGAGCCATTTCAGCGGAACTGTTGCGGGAGATCCGCCGGTACTCCAAGCGGGGCTGAACCAGGCCGTCGATTTTACGGGTGTAATCAAGAACGACGGAAACGTGACGTTGCCCGCGCAGACAATGAAGCTCACGGTGTCCGATGCCAAGACCGGCGCGATTGCCTTCATCGGAGGCGCCAGTATCGCGGATCTCGCGAGCAGTGAATTGGCCAATGTCGACCTCGGCAGCTGGGTGCCGACAACTGGCGGCAATTACCAGCTGACGATTACCGCGATCGACCCAACATTGGGAAGCATCTCGGGCAGCCTTTATGTGGGCAACGTTGCGCAAGCCACATTCACCGTAAACCCTGATACGGTTCTGGCTGGCACTCGCGCAGTGCACGGCAATATCCATGTGACCGGCGTCGATCCAACACAAGCAACGATTACCGATCCGTTGGCGCCGTTGATTCGAACGGCTATTCAAAAGGCGGTGACCTATAACGATGGGACCGCGCACCAGTGGATCGACACCAACAAGTGCTCAAGTTGCCATATCGGCACTCAAGCGCTGATTGGCGGTGAGCTCACACGTTCATTGACGACGTTCAATGCGCTCGATCGCGCGACGATCATCAACGACATCGCGACGAACCAGGCAACCAATGGCGGCATTACGGCGGGATACAACGATACGTCTGCCTATTGGCCGCGCCTCGGCACGATGGCGTTGTGGGGTCTGCTGGGTTATCACGACCCGGTAGAGCTGCAAACGGTCTACAAGCGTGCAGCC
>DASXKR010000026.1:0-78009 GCA_036496665.1 Rudaea sp.
GAGGTCGCTGACCGGGTCGCGATCCGGCCGGTCGCGGTCGGTTATCGCGAGATTACCAACGATACGTCGCGCCGCCTGATCAGCAATTTTTTCGCCAACATCGAATCGCCGATCACGATCGCGAACGACCTGCTGCAGGTCGACCCGAAGGAAGCATTCAAGGCGACGAGCCGATTCGCAATCAACACGACGATCGGCATCCTGGGTCTGTTCGATCCGGCCAGCGAGATGAGCATCGATTCGAGCACGACTGACTTCGGCGTCACGCTGGCCAAGTGGGGCGTGCCGGAAGGCCCGTACCTGGTGCTGCCATTGATCGGCTCGACCAGCGGCCGCGATATCGCTTCATATCCGATTGACCGCTACGCGTTCGATCCGCTGGCCTGGTACGCTCGCAGCCACGATTTCAATCTCGAGGCCCAGTACCTGCCGACGGCGGCCTACCTGGTCACGCTGCGTTCAAGCGCGATCGACGCCGAAGGCCTGCTCGAAGGCGTCTACGATCCGTACGTGTTCTATCGCGATGCCTATCGCCAGCGCCGCCTGTACAAGATCTACCGCGGCAATCCGCCGATGGAGGCGATCCAGTCGCTGCAGGGTGTCGACGACGTTGATGTCGATGCGCTGCTGAAGGAACAGGAAAAATACGAGCAGCAGCACAAGTCGGATCCGGAAAAGCCGACCCGAAACTGACCAAACCAGCAATTGACCGATCGTCGGCCGCGCAAAACACGTGCGACGACCGGGCTGGCGCACGGTCGCAGAGTCGGCTTCAGGCCACTGGTGGCCTTTCGGCTGAAGTGCGCCGGGAAGACCGGCAAGAGGCGGTAGGCCGAAAGCCACCCTGCACAACAGTGCCGGCTCGTTGCCTGCTTCTGGCAACGACGAGGCGAACGCCTAGGCCAGGCCGAGCAGCCGGTCGACCTCGCACAGCCGCGCGAGATTGAGCAGACCCTGCGGCGCGCGCTGATAGTTCAGCCGCGTGCCGCGACGAAGCGCCTGCGCACTCCAGGCAATCAATACCGCCAGCGTTGCGCTGTCGGCGTCTTCCAGTGTGGACAGGTCGATGGTCACCGGTGCGCCGGCCTGCGTCGCCTCGGGTGCCTGGGTCAGGGCGAGGCCCGCGTTCGCATAGGAGATCGCGCCCGCTACCTTGAGTGTACCGAGGGTGTCGGACTCGACGCTGAAATACGGCGCCGGTTTCATTTCTTGTCCTGCTGCTCCAGCTTCTCGAGCGCCTTGGCGCCCTGGTTTTCCAGACGCGTGGTCAGTTCGTCTAGGCTCGACTTGGCGATTTCCGCCGCGACCTGGTTGCGGTAATTGGTCACGTAGGAAATGCCTTCGATGATGACATCGTAGGCTTTCCACTCACCGCTCGCGGTCTTGCGGAACGCGTAGTCGACCGGCACGACCTTGCCGTCGTCGAGCACGACCTGGGTGCGCACCAGCGTGCGTTTTTCATTCAGTTCGCCCTGAAACGGCAGCACGCGCACGCGTCCCTCGGTGTACTTGAGCAGCCCTTCCGCATAGCGATGCGTGATCGAGTTGTACATCGCCTTGGCGAAGCGTGCGCGCTGTTCCACCGTCGCGTGGCGCGCATTTTGTCCGAGCACGAGGAGCGAGGCATAGTCGATGTCGAAGTGCGGCAGCACGATGCCGTCGATCGTCTTGAGCAGCGCCTCGCGGTTCTTGCTCAGCTCGTCGCGGCGGCTTTCCATGGTCTTGCCGAGTTCGTCGACCAGGTTCTGCACGACCTGGTTCGGCTGTACCGTATCGGCACGCGCCGGGAAAGCCGTCGCGAGGAAAAGTACACAAAGGAGGCTGCAGAGTATGCGCATTGTCGTTTCCAATCGTGATTTGTCGGTTGCTTGATGTCAGTAGTCGATCACCGCTGATCCGCCGCGCTGCGCCAGATACTCGGAGGCGTGAAGCGCCTGCGCCGCCAGGAACCGGTCGGCAGCTGTCTATTTGTCGCCACTCGGCGGCGCATCGGACTTCACGTCCTTCGGCTCCGGCTTGGCGCCGGTCTTGCCGGCATCGCCACCGATCAGATACTTGCCGATCAGCTCCTCGAGCTGCACCGAGCTTTGCGTCAGCACGACCTCGTCGCCGTCCTTGAACACGTCCGGCGATCCGCCCGGCTGGATGGCAACGTACTGGTCGCCCAATAAACCGCTCGTGAACACAGCCGCGGCAGAGTCGTCCGGGACCTTGTCGAAGCGCTTGTCGAGCGCGAGAGTCACCAACGCATCGAGCTTGTCCGGCTCGAGCTTGATCTCGCTGACCGTGCCGACGCGCACGCCGGCAATCTTCACCGGTGCGCGCAGCTTGAGCTGGCCGACATTGGTGAAGCGCGCCTTGATCGCGTAACTCGCGCCCTGCGAGTAGTTCGCGATCGAAGTCGTCTGCGTCGCGAGATAGCCGAGCGCGGCGAAGCCGAGCAGGATGAACAGGCCGCTGCCGATCTGGTAACTCTGTCGTTGTGCCATTAGTCGTGCTTCCAACGTCTGGATCAAATGCGTTTACGCGAAGAACACGAAGAGGGATTATCGACCTGGTTTATCGTGTTCACGACGCCAGTTGCTTCGATGTCCATCTTGCGCGCACCATGCCCTTTCGCTCGGCTCGTCTTCGTGTTCTTCGTGGTTCAATCTTTTTGCACTACATCAAAAATGCGGTCATGACGAAATCCAGCGCCAGCGTCACGATCGACGAGAACACGACCGTACGCGTCGTGGCATAGGCCACGCCTTCGCTGGTTGGTGCCGTGGTGTAACCCTGGAACGTCGCGATCAGCGTCACGACCGCACCGAACGCGGCGCTCTTCCAGACGCCGTTGATTACGTCTTTCCACACGTCGACGCTCGAGGTCATATTCGACCAGAACGTGCCGTTGTCGAGGCCAAGCCACGACACGCCGACCAGGTGCGCGCCGAGGATGCCGAGCGCGTTGAACACGCAGGCCAGGATCGGCATCGCGATGATGCCGGCGATGAAGCGCGGCGCCACGACATAGGCGAGCGGATCGACCGCCATCATTTCCATCGCATCGATCTGGTCGGTCGCGCGCATCAGTCCGATCTCGGCGGTCATCGAGGTGCCGGCGCGGCCGGCAAACAGCAGCGCCGTGACGACCGGCCCGAGTTCGCGGTACAGCGCCAGCGACACGACCGTGCCGAGCGCGGCCGTGCCGCCGAAGATCGACAGCACGTAGTACAGCTGCAGGCCGAGCACCATGCCGACGAACAGGCCGCAAGTCATGATGATGGTCAGGCTCATCGCACCGACGAACCAGATCTGGCGTACCGTTTCACGCAGGTAGCGCACGCTGCGAGGTATCGCAGCGAGGATCTGCAACAGGAAGATGCCGCAGGCACCGATCTGCGCGATGCCCAGCATCACGCGGGAGGATGACGGGCGCACGGCACTCACGGGCCGGACCCCGGCTGATGCGCGTCGTGCGCCGGGACCGATGTCGCGCCCTCGACCCCGCCCGCGGCGAGCCCGAGCTGCCCGGCATAGTCTGGCGCCGGATAATGGAACGGCACCGGGCCATCGGCTTCGCCGCTGAAGAACTGGCGCGTCCACGGCGTGTCGCCACGTGCCAGTTCCTCGGGCGCGCCGTGCGCAGCAATCCTGCCTCCGGCGAGCAGGTAGATCTGGTCGGCCACGCGCCGTACCGCCGCCAGTTCGTGCGCGACCAGGATGCTGGTGATGCCGAGCGTCTCGTTCAAGGTGCGGATCAGCTTCAGGATCTGATTGAGCGCGATCGGATCGAGCCCGACGAACGGCTCGTCGTAGATGATGATCATCGGATCGCGCACGATCGCACGCGCCAGCGCGACGCGGCGTATCATGCCGCCGGACAGCTCGCTCGGCATCAGCTCGGCGGCGCCGCGCAGGCCGACTGCCTGAAGCTTGGTCAGCACGATGTTGCGCACCAGCTCTTCCGGCAGTGTCAGGTGCTGACGCAGCGGAAACGCGACGTTCTCGAATACCGAGTAATCGGTCAACAGCGCCGAATTCTGGAACAGGTAGCCGATCTTCTCGCGCAAGACGTACAGCTCTTCGCGGCCGATGCGCGTGACGTCGCGTCCTTCGATCACGATGCTGCCGGCATCCGGCGCGAGCTGGCCGGTGATATGGCGCATCAGCGTCGTCTTGCCGGTGCCGCTCGGGCCCATGACCGCGGTGATCCGGCCACGCACAATATCCAGATCCACGCCAGCGAAAATTGTCTTGCCGCCGAGCACGGTGCGCAGGCCGCGGATTTCAATCAGCGCGTCGTTCGGACTTGCATGCATTGGCCGCGTAGGATTCGCGCTCATATTCGACATTCAGTGCAATGATGGCAGCGGATGGCGCCAACGCTGCGCTACCTTAACCGACCGTCGCTTTCGGCGAAAGCATGGCGTAGCGGGCGTTAAGCGCGCCGTCAGCGACACACGTGGCTCGAAAACGCGCAGCGTCCGCTGCGCTGTCCTCAATCGCCACGCAACAGGTCGGCAAGCAACGTGGCGTGGTGCCCCAACTGCACTTCACAGCGCAATTGCCGGTTCCTGACGATGGCATGCATTTCAGACAGTGCGTTGACGAATTCGTCGTTGACGATCAGGTAGTCGAATTCCTGCGCATGGGCGATGTCGGCGCGCGAATCGGCCAGGCGGCGGCGGATCACCGCATCGCTGTCCGCGCCGCGCGAACGCAGGCGACGCTCCAGCTCCGCGCGCGACGGCGGCAGGATGAAGATGCTGACCGTATCCTTCATCTGCTCGCGCACCTGGCGCGCACCCTGCCAGTCGATTTCGAGCAGCACGTCCTTGCCCTGCGCCAGCGTGCGTTCGACCGCACTGCGCGCGGTTCCCTTCAGGTCGCCGTGCACGACCGCATGCTCGAAGAATTCGCCGCGCCGGATCATTTCCTCGAACACACCGCGTGAAACGAAATGGTAGTGCACGCCGTCGACCTCGTTTGGCCGCGGCGGCCGCGACGTGTACGACACCGAGAGCGCGATGCCGGGCTCCTGCTCGAGCAGCGCGCGCGTCAGGCTGGTCTTGCCGGCGCCGGACGGCGCGGCGACGATGTAGAGAGTGCCTGTCATCTGCAGATTATACGTGAGAGGTGAGAGGTGAGAGGTGAGAGGTGAGAGGGGAGAGGTGAGAGGGGAGACAACGAGAACGCAAGCCTTGCGTAATCGCGGCGAATGAGAACGCCGACCGGATAACCCGTTCAGCCGAGGTCAGACACACCGAGCGAGGGGTTGGCACGCTTTCCCCGTCTCACGTCTCACGTCTCACTCGATGTTCTGCACCTGCTCGCGCATCTGCTCGATCAGCACCTTGAGCTCGACCGCGGCCTGGGTCGTGCGCTGGTCGACCGACTTGGAGCCGAGCGTGTTCGCTTCGCGGTTGAATTCCTGCATCAGGAAGTCCAGGCGCCGGCCCACGGCATCCGGCAGCGCCAACACGCGCCGCGCCTCGGCGATGTGCGAGCTGAGGCGGTCGAGTTCCTCGTCGACATCGATGCGCGACAGCTGCAGCACCAGTTCCTGTTCGAGCCGGCCCGGCTCCACGCGGCCGGCGTCGGCCGGCTGGCGGATCTCGGCCAGGCGCGTTTCCAGGCGCGCGCGCAGCGCGGTGCGGATATCCGGCAGCCAGCCACGTACCTCGGCCACCGTGCGCGCTACCGATTCGAGTCGTTCGCGCAGGAACACGCCGAGGCGCTCGCCTTCGCGCTGGCGCGTCGCCAGCATGTCGTCGAGCGCACGCTCGAGCAGGTCGAGCGCCGCCTGGCGCAGGCCATCCTGGTCGACTTCGTCGCGCTTGAGCACGCCGGGCCAGGCCAGCACCTCGGTGAAATCGACGCCCAGGTCAGGAAAACGCGTCGCCACGAGTTCGGCTGCGCGCTCCAGCTTGTCGAGCACCGCCTGGTCGACCTGGATTTCGCCGGCGCCCGCGTCGATCGGCCGGAAGCGCAGGTTGACGTCGACCTTGCCGCGCGTGAGTTTCGCCGCGACGCGTTCGCGCAGCGCCGGTTCAATTGCGCGCAGTTCTTCGGGCAAGCGCGGATTGAGCTCGAGGTAGCGGTGATTGACCGAACGCAATTCGAAGGCAAGCGCGCCCCACGGCGTGTCGGATTCCGCGCTGGCAAACGCGGTCATGCTGCGGATCATGGGCGGCCTTCGTGGTTCGGCATGGTCGTGCAGTATGCCATGTGGGAGTGAGGGACTAGGAACAGCAGGGACGAGGAGCGAAAGGCGAGCGAGGAGAAAGAGCGGCCGCGCGGATCAAATCGACCGTATTTCGCTTCGGACACTCAGCTAGCGCCGAACTTTAATCCCTCCACTGCTTGCTTCTCCTGCTCGCCCCTCGCCCCTGCTTCCTCGTCCCTGATTTCAGCGCCCCTTGCTAAACTGCGCTCCCTTCAAAGCAACCCCAGACAATGACGAATTTTTCCCGCCCCACCGGCCGCGCGCCCGATGAACTTCGCCGGGTGCTCATCGAACGCAACTACACGCGGCATGCCGAAGGCTCGGTACTGATCGCCTTCGGCGATACGCGCGTGCTGTGCAACGCCAGCGTCGAGGACAAGGTGCCGCCGTTCCTGCGCGGCAAGGGCGAAGGCTGGGTCACGGCCGAGTACGGCATGCTGCCGCGCGCGACCAAAGAACGCATGCAGCGCGAAGCCGCGCGCGGCGGCCAGGGCGGCCGAACGATGGAAATCCAGCGCCTGATCGGCCGCGCACTGCGCGCCTGCGTCGACCGTGCCGCACTCGGCGAACGCACAATCACGCTCGATTGCGACGTGCTGCAGGCCGACGGCGGCACGCGCACGGCCGCGATCACCGGCGCTTACGTCGCACTGGTCGATGCGATCGGCCATCTGCTAAAGCGCGGCGCGTTGAAAAAGAGCCCGATCGTCGGCGCGGTCGCCGCGATTTCGGTCGGCGTCTATCGCGGCGTGCCGGTGCTCGATCTGGACTACCCGGAAGATTCAGCCTGCGACACCGACATGAACGTGGTCATGAACGACGGCGGCGGCTTCATCGAACTGCAGGGCACTGCCGAAGGCCACGCGTTCCGCCGCGAGGAACTCGACGCACTGCTCGATCTCGCGCGCAAAGGCATCGGCGAGATCCTGGAGAAGCAACGCGCGGCGCTCGGCTCGTGAGCGTGAGCGTAGCGGTCCCGCGATGAAACGCCTCGTTGTCGCCAGCAGCAATCGCGGCAAACTCGTCGAGATACGCGAGGTTCTGGCGGGACTGGAACTGGAACTGATCGCACAAACCGAACTCGGCATTGCCGAGGCCGACGAAACGGCCAGCACATTCATCGAGAATGCGCTGCTCAAGGCGCGGCATGCGGCGCGGCACAGCGGACTGCCGGCGCTGGGCGATGATTCGGGCATCTGCGTCGACGCGCTGAACGGCGCGCCCGGATTGTACTCGGCGCGTTATGCCGGCGCCCACGGCGATGCTGCCGCGAACATCGCCAGGCTGTTGTCCGCGCTGCACGACGTCCCGGATCCGGCGCGCACCGCGCATTTCTACTGCGTCATCGTGCTGTTGCGTGGCACCGACGATCCGGCGCCGTTGATCGCCGAAGGGCGCTGGGATGGCCGCGTCCTGCATGCGCCGCGCGGCAACGGCGGCTTCGGCTACGATCCGGTGTTTTTCGATCCGCTGCTCGGCCGTGGCGCCGCCGAACTGGATGCCACAACCAAGAATCGCGTCAGCCACCGCGGCCAGGCGCTGGCACAATTGCGTGTGTTACTCGGCGACGCGGCGTCGATTCCGTCCGTGAGTCGTCAGCCATGAGCCGTGAGCCGGAAGAGCATGGCGATGGCACGACGTTGCGATCGCTCTCCGGCACACGTCTCACGGCTGACGGCTCGCAACGGCAACTGCCGCCGCTATCGCTGTACATCCACATCCCATGGTGCGTGCGCAAATGTCCCTATTGCGACTTCAACTCGCACAATGCACCGCAAACGCTGCCGCAGGACGACTACGTCGCAGCACTGCTGCAGGACCTGGACCAGGATCTGCCACTCGCGCAGGACCGGCCGCTGGCCAGCATCTTCTTCGGCGGCGGCACGCCGAGCCTGTTCGCGCCGGATCGCATCGCGCGCATACTCGACGGCGTCGCTGCCCGCCTGAGCGTACCGGCCGGGACGGAGGTCACGCTGGAAACGAATCCGGGCACGGTCGAACACGGGCCGTTCGCTGACTACCGGCGCGCCGGCGTCAACCGCATCAGCTTCGGCGTGCAGAGCTTCGACGACGACGCGCTGCGCCGGATCGGCCGCATCCACGATGCCGCGCAGGCCGAACGCGCGATCAGGCAGGCGCAGGACGCCGGTATCGACAATCTGAATCTCGACCTGATGTACGCGCTGCCGCAGCAGACGCTTGCCGGCGCACTGGGCGATGTGGACAAAGCCATTTTGCTGCAAACGCCGCATTTGTCGCACTACCAGCTGACCCTGGAACCGAACACGGCGTTCGCCGCGAATCCACCGCCGTTGCCGGACGATGATCTGGCTTGGGACATGCAGGAGGCCTGTCAGCAGCGCCTCGCCGACGCGGGGCTGGCCCAATACGAGGTGTCGGCCTATGCACGGCCGGGCCGTGAGTGCCGGCACAATCTCAATTACTGGCAGTTCGGCGACTATCTTGGCATCGGTGCCGGAGCGCACGGGAAGTATTCGGGACTGGGGACCGGGGACTCGGGACTGGGGACTGCCGACTCGCGACTCGGTGGGGATTCGGAACTCGCGACTCAAGCTTTGGGGGGCGCGGCCGAAACGAGAAACCTCGGGCGCGCAAGCGCGCTGCGAATCCACCGGCGCTGGAAAGTTCGCGCGCCACGCGGCTATCTCGAGCACGCCGCGTCGCCACGCCGCATCGGCGGCGACGACCTCGTTGCGGTCGAGCAGCTGCCATTTGAATTCATGCTCAATGCGCTGCGCCTGAATCGCGGCTTTTCGCTCGACGCCTTCGCCGCGACGACCGGGCTGCCGGTAGATGCGATCGATGCGCAGTTGCGCGCTGCCATCGCGCGCGGCTGGCTCGAAGTTGCGGCCGGCGATGTGCGCACGACCGAGTTCGGCCGGCGCTTTCTCAACGACGTGGTCGCCGCGTTCCTGCCCGGGCGCACGCCGCGCATGCACAATGCCCCGCGTGATGCGTGAACCGCCTCGCAACGCGAACCATCCTTGGTGCGTAGCACCGGCCTCGACATCCCTGTCGAGGCGCTCGCCGGCGCGAGCTGCGATTCACCGCAGCTCGCGTCACATCCCGGCTCGCCCACCGCATGATTGAAACGATCACCATCCAGTGCCCGTACTGCGGCGAAAGCTACGAAACCGTCGTCGATCTGTCGGCCGGATCGCAACGCTATGTCGAGGACTGCACAGTGTGTTGCCGGCCGATCGAGGTCACCCTGCAGGTCGGCGATGACGGTGAGTTGATCGACGTCGGCACGAGCACCGACAACGGGTGATTGCGTGTGCACTTGCGCCGTGCAATAGCGGCGCCTAGACTGCGCGCCGTCGCAGGTGTCTTGCCTCGTGTGCGTGTTTCGATGATCGCAGTACAGCGCGATCGGTTCACGGCGCTCACGTTGGTGAGGTGAAACGGGAAGCCGGTGCGACCTCACCTACTGATTGTTCTTGTGTCGCCAGATTTTGCGATCAAAGCAGGATCGATCAGCAGGTGGGGCAATTCCGGCGCTGCCCCCGCAACGGTAAGCAAGTCAAGGTCGATCTTTGTGCCACTGCGCGTGAGCGCGGGAAGGCGATCGGACCGGCATCGCCAGATGCCGCTTGCAAGCCCGGAGACCGGCCTGCGGCATGCGGTTCGCGCAAGCGAAGCCGCACCAGCTCAAGGCGTTGCGGCGGGCAACGGTCGGGCATGCCGGCCGCTTTTCCTGCTGCTGCGCACCGACCGAAACCTTTCCTCCGCCTTGCCATCAACCGCGGGTGAGCGTTTCGGAGGTTCTGTGTCCCACGCCAAAGTTGTTTCATTCCTGTTGCCGTGTCTCGGCGTCTGCGTTGCGTCGTCAGCGCGCGCCGACGATGCGCCGCTGCAACCGACCGTCGAGGTGACCGCGACGCGCGTCGCCGAAACGGTCGATGCCAGTCTCGCCGACGTCACCGTCATCACGCGCAGCGACATCGCCGCAAGCGCCAGCAACGACCTAATCGACCTGCTGCGCCTGCAGGCCGGCGTCGACGTTTCGCGCAGCGGCGGCGCCGGCGAACAGACCAGCGTGTTCCTGCGCGGCACGAACGCCAACCATGTGCTGGTGCTGATCGACGGCGTGCGCGTGGCGTCGGCCAACACCGGCGCGTTCGCGTTCGAGAACCTGCCGCTCGACGCGATCGAGCGCATCGAGATCGTGCGCGGACCGCGCGCCAGCTACTGGGGTTCCGATGCGATCGGCGGAGTGATCCAGGTGTTCACGCGCAACCTCGACGGCGCGCGCCTTGCCGCCGGCTACGGCAGCTACCGCGACGCCGAGGGCAGCGCCGGCATCGGCCAGTGGTCGGATGCCGGCGGCTTCAGCGCGCAGTTCGGCGCGCGCCACGTCGGCGGCTTCTCGGCGACCAACGCCGGCATCTGCAACGGTCCGGACGATCCGTTCTGCATCTTCAATCCGGACGACAACGGCTTCCACAATCGCAACGCGGTCGTGCAGGGCGCGTATCGTCTCGGCGCGCAAACGCTGTCGGCAACCGTGTTCCGCAGCCAGGGCGGCGAGAGCTTCGACAACGGCGATCCAGGCATCGGCTACTCGAGCACGCTGGATCAGGCGATCGGCGTCAACCTCGAAGGCCCGCTGTCTCCGGACTGGAGCCAGCGCCTGTCCGTCGGCACCTCGCGCGAGGACCTCGACACACCGGCGTTCGGCAGCACCTACCGTTCGACACGCGAGCAGCTGTCCTGGACCAATAACGTGGCATTGTCCACAATGCAGCACATCGTCGCGGGCACCGACCTGGTGCACGAACGGGCCGTAACGCTCGACACGACCGGCTTCGGCGCACCTTACGATGTCGCGCGCGACAACGCCGGCGTGTTCGCCGGCTGGCACGCGCTGGCCGGCAGCGTCGACGGCGAGGTATCGGCGCGCTACGACCACAACAGTGATTTCGGCGGCGCGTCATCCGGCTCGGCGGCGATCGGCTGGCAGGCCGCCGATACGCTGCGCCTGACGATGAGCTATGGCACGGCATTTCGCGCACCGAACCTCAATGAACTGTTTTCGCCCGGCTATGGCGGCTATTTCGCCGGCAACGCGAGCCTCGATCCGGAGCGCTCGCACACGGCCGAGGCCGGACTCGACTGGCGCGCCGATGCAACCAACAGGATCGGCATCCGCGCCTTCTCCACGCGCGTGCACGACCTGATCGACTTCTCCGGCGGCAGCACGTTCCAGGCGATCAACATCGATCATGCCGCCATCGACGGCGTCGAGCTGAGCCATCACTGGCGCTCCGGCAGCTGGTCCCTCGACAACGCGCTGAGCTTGCAGAATCCGCGCAACAGCGACAGCGGCGAGCAGTTGCTGCGCCGCCCGAAACAGAAACTGTCGAGCCTGCTCGGCACCGCCATCGGCGCGCGCGCCAATGCCGGCATCGAGTTCGTCGCCAGCGGCAAACGCGATGATGTCGGCGGCCAGGCGCTCGGCGGCTATGCGCTGGTCAACCTGCGGGCAACCTACGCGGTCGGCAACGCGTGGGCGATCGGGTTGCGCGCCGAAAACCTGTTCGACCGCAACTACGAGCTGGTGCATGGCTACAACACGGCCGGCCGTTCGGGCTTCGTAACCGTGTCCTGGGAGCCGCGTTAGGGCAGCCTCGCCGCGGTTCCGGGGGTGAGGTGCTTGCTTCACTCCGGCGTCCGCTGCAGTATTGGCTGGGCGGGGTCGGGGCATGGAATCGGTTATCCGCGGTCGGGGTCGAATCGGGACGGAAACGCATGACGCAGGGCGGCACGGGTACCCAGCATTCGGCGTCGGGCGATGTACTGGCGATGACCAGTTTGGCCAGCCGCCAGGATTTGCCCGCGCGCGTGCGCGAGCTGCTCGACGGCGTGCTCGGCATGTTCTGGGTCGCGCTCGAGCGCTCGCTGGCGGCGACGCTGGACGAGTTCGAACGCAATCTGATCCAGCAGGCCAACAAGCCGCGCGTAGGCGAAGCCGGCGGCCGCTGCCTCGAATCGGTGCGACGCATCAAGCCGATGCGCGCCGACCTGGCTCCGCGCTTGATGTTGTCGCTCGAAGACGACCTGGCCCGTTTCGACCAGCGCGCCGCACCGACCGCATCGACAAAGAAGGCCGAGCCGGCCATTGCGGACTGGCAGGAGCTGTCGCTGGTCGGATCGCACGAGCTGGACGAATCGCTGGTGCTACGCGAAATGGCTGCGCGCGTCGAAACCCGCCACTCGGTCGCGCTCTACGAACTCGGCTACCGCTATGGCGTGCTGGCCGCGCGCCCGGCCTTCGACGTCGAGTCCCTGCCGCTGGGCCCGGGCAGAATAACGGCGGCGTTGCGCTACGCGGTCGCCGCGCTCGACCTGCCGCTCGACCACCGCATAGTGTTCTTCCAGACGTTTGACCGTCTGGCGATGAGCGGCGTCGGTGCGCTGTACACGTCGGCGAACACCTATCTGGCCGAACAGCGCATTCTCAAATACCTGCAGCTGCCGACGACAAAGGCTCGAACATCCGGTGCCGCCGGCAGCGAGACGGCGGCCGCCAGGCCAGTTGCTCGCGAAAGTTCCGCGCCGCCGCGCGCGCGCAGCGGTGCCGCGGCCGAAGTCGATGTCGGCGGATTCGGACTTGCCGCCTTCGAAGTCGCCGGCGCGCGTCGGCCGGCCTCGCCATCGGCACCCGCCCCGCTTCGCGAACAGAGACCGCAGCGCATGCCAAACGAAACGCGCGAAGGGGAGCAATTCGCCGCGCTGCGCGAGCAATTGCAGGCGCGCCGTCACAACCAGGGAGTGATGCCGACACCGCGCACCGCCGACGCCTTCGAGCCGGGCGCACGCGACCTGCAGTCGGCGCTTGGCGTGCTGCAGGTGCGTTCGCCGCCGACGATCATGCTCGGCGGAAAGGTCGTTCAGCGCACGATCGCGCAATTGCGCCAGGACCTGCTCAACCAGTTGCGCCATGCGACGCCGGCTGGACAGACACCGCGGCTCGACGACGACGACGCGGACACCATCGACCTGGTCGGGCTGCTGTACGAACAGCTCATGCTGGTGACGCGCGCCAATGGCCGCACACAGTCGATGCTGACGCGGCTGCAGGTGCCGGTGCTGCGCGTGGCCTTGCGCGACAAACGGTTTTTCTTCAATGCCGATCAGCCCGCCCGGCGTCTGCTCAACACGATCGTCGATGCCGGGACGCACTGGCTCGACGATGGCGGCGAAACGGACCATGCGCTGATCGAGCGCATGCAGCGTGCCGTCGAGCGCATCAATTCCGAGTTCGACACCGACATGCGCGTGTTCGATCAGGTCAACGAAGAGCTGCTGACCCACGTCGGTGCGCTGGCGCGCAAGGCCGACGTTTCCGAACGACGCCTGCTCGAAGCGTGTCGCGGCCGCGAGAAGCTGGCCATGGCACGCGACACCGCCGCGCGCGCCATTACGATCCGTCTGGCGACGAACAAGGCGAGCCGTCTGCTGCGCACCCTGCTGGAACAGGCATGGACCGACGTGCTGGCGCTGACCGTGCTGCGCCACGGAGAGAAGAGCGATACTTATCGCAAGCAGCTGGCTGTCGCCGACCAGCTGATCGCGGTCGGCGGCGCCATGCAGACAATGCTCGACAAGCCGCTCGCCGCAAGCTGGCGCGAGGAGATCGAAACGGGCCTGAGCCAAGTCGGCTACCACGATGACGAGATACAGGCCGTCGTCAACCGCCTGTTCGCCCCGGAGCAGGCCACCGACAACGACAACGCGATCTCGCAAACTGACCTCGCCATGCGCATGAAGAGCAAGATGCGCTTGGGCGAGACCGCCGCGGAAGAAATGCCGGCACGCACCGCGGCACCGGCGCGACCGCTGACCGGCGATGAAAGCCAAACCCTCGAGCGCCTGCGCGCGCTGGCGTTCGGAACCTGGCTCGAGATGCCCGGCGGCGACCCGACCCGGCTCAAGCTGAGCTGGTTCTCGCCACTGACCGGGCGCTGCATGCTCACCAATCAGCGCGGCGCCCGCGTGGATGAACGCGGACTCGAGCAACTGGCGCGCGACATGGTCGCGGGCCGCGCACGACTGGCGCCGCCGGAACGCGGTTCGCTGCTCGACAGCAGCCTGCAGGCCGTGCTCTCGTCCCTCGCTGCTTTCGCTGCGTCGAGGTAACCCATGGAAAACCGCCGGTCCCGCCGCAAGAACGCGCCGGAAGCGATCCAGGTGACCAATTCCATCACCGCCGAAGCGATCGGTTACATCGGCAACCTGTCGGTGGACGGCATGCTGCTGATGGCAAACCGCGCGCTGCCGGACAATGCCCTGTTTCAGTTCGCCTTCGAACTGCCCGGCCATGCGGCGGCGCAGTCACGCCCGATCGAGATCGGCGTGCACGAACAGTGGAGCGAACCGGCAAACATTCCGGGGCAATACTGGGCCGGGTTCCGCATCATCGATATCGCGCCGGCCGACCGCACCGCCCTGGCCGCCTGGATCGACGCGCACGAAGAATCGGGCGCCTACTGACCTCGCGCTGCGCCGCCTTGCGCCGAACGGCACTCGGCGCACCATCCGATGCGGTGCCGACCCAACCGCTTGTCGAATCGAAAGATCGTGATTCTGCGCGCGCACCGCTCGCACCGGATCAGGCGATTTGCTGCACAATAGATACCTTGCGTTACGGAGCGCCTTGTCCATGTCCGACCTGCTGGCCCGGCTCTATCCCGATCACCTGATGACGTTGCGCCGCCGTGCCGACGCGGCACTGGCGCGCGGCGGATTCGATCATCTGGTCATCGCCTGCGGCCGGGCGCACTACGAATTCCTCGACGATCGTCCGTATCCGTTCGCCGTCAATCCGCATTTCAAGCATTGGCTGCCGGTCACGCGCGCGCCGGGGTCGTGGCTGGTCTACACGCCGGGCGAAAGGCCTGAGCTGATCTATCTTCAGCCGCACGACTACTGGCACGTCGTGCCGGAAGCGCCGGCAGGTTACTGGGTCGAGCACTTCGACATCACGATCATTCGCGACGCGCAGCAGGCGCGCGCGCATCTGCCGCAGGACAGCGCACGCTGTGCGATCCTCGGCGAGGACAACGCGACGATCGGCGACGCGGCGCCGAACAACCCGGACGTCGTCCTGAACTACCTGCACTACCATCGCGCCTACAAGACCGATTACGAACTGGCGATGATGCGCGTCGCGAGCAAGCTCGGCGCGCGCGCACACCGGGCCGCGGAGGGCGCATTCCGCGCCGGCCAATCCGAATACGGCATCAACATGGCCTACCTCGGCGCAGTGCATGAAACCGAAAGCGAATTGCCATACAGCAACATCATCGCCTTGAACCAGCATGGCGCCGTGCTGCATTACACCGATCTGAATCGTGCGCCGCCGGCGCACGCGCATTCGTTCCTGATCGACGCCGGCGCCAGCTTCCACGGTTACGCGAGCGACATCACGCGCACCTACGCCGGCACCGGTGCCGGCGAGTTCCAGGCGCTGATCGATGCGGTCGACGGCGCGCAATGCGTGCTCGCAGGCAAGGTCTGTGCGGGACAGTCGTATCCGGAACTGCACCTGCACGCGCATCACCTGCTCGCGGCCATCCTGCGCGAGCACGGCTTCATTCGCATGAGCGCGGACGGCGCAGTCGAATCGGGTGTATCGAGCGTGTTCTTTCCGCACGGCCTCGGACACCTGATCGGCCTGCAGGTACACGACGTGGCCGGTTTCCAGCGCGACGACAGCGGAGGCAGCATCGACAAGCCCGCCGGACATCCGTATCTGCGCCTGACACGCGCGCTCGAACCGCGTATGGTCACCACGATCGAACCGGGCATCTACTTCATCGACATGTTGCTGGCCGAACTCAAGGGCAAGCCGCAGGCGGTCGATGTCGACTGGGATCGCGTCGAGCGCTTCCGTCAGTACGGCGGCATTCGCGTCGAGGACGATGTCGCCTGCACCGATCGCGAGCCGGAAAACCTGACCCGCGACGCCTTCGCGGCTGCAGGCTGAGAAAAGCGTGCGGCCCGCTTCAGCGCGCGGCGGCGTATACTTGCGCTCGCGATGAACGCCGTGGTCCATCCATCCGATCGCTCCTGGTTCCGCACGGCCGCGGGGCGGCATTTCGGTCTCGAGATCGCTCTGATCGTGCTGGCCAAAGCCGCGCTGCTGACCCTGCTTTATTTCTCCCTCGTCGCATCGCAGCCGCGCGCCGATACGTCGCCCGCGGCGATGCGCGCGCGCGTTCTGTCTGACATCGCCGGCAACGCGACGACCGAGCCGGCGACACCATGATCGATGGCGACGTCGTCACGCTGTCGCGTCTGCAGTTCGCACTGACCGCGCTCTATCACTTCCTGTTCGTGCCGCTGACGCTCGGCCTGTCCTGGCTGCTGGCGATCATGGAAGCGGTCTATGTCATGACCGGGCGCGAGGTCTGGAAGCGCATGACTCAGTTCTGGGGCGTGCTGTTCGGCATCAACTTCGCGATGGGCGTGGCGACCGGCGTGACCATGGAATTCCAGTTCGGCACGAACTGGGCCTACTACGCGCACTACGTCGGCGACGTGTTCGGCACGCCGCTCGCGCTCGAGGGTCTGATGGCGTTCTTCCTCGAGGCCACGTTCGTCGGCCTGTTCTTCTTCGGCTGGGACCGGCTCGGCCGAGTGCAGCACCTGGTCGTGACGACGCTGCTCGCCGTCGGTGCGAATCTGTCGGCGCTGTGGATCCTGATCGCGAACGCGTGGATGCAGAATCCGGTCGGCGCCGAATTCAATTTCGAGACGATGCGCATGGAAGTGACCTCGTTCACGCAGGTCATGTTCAATCCGGTGGCGCAGTCGAAGTTCGTGCACACGGTCAGCGCCGGCTATGTGCTTGGCTCGATGTTCGTGCTGTCGATCAGCGCGTGGTACCTGCTGCGCGGACGCAACATCGATTTCGCCAAGCGCTCGATGACTGTCGCGGCGAGCTTCGGCCTGGCATCGGCGCTCAGCGTCGTCGTGCTCGGCGACGAATCCGGCTACACCGTGTCGGAAAACCAGAAGATGAAGCTCGCGGCGATCGAGGCGATGTGGGACACCGAGCCGGCGCCGGCCTCGTTTGCCGTATTCGGATTTCCCGATGTCGCCGAACGCACGACGCATTTCGCGATTCACATACCCTGGGTCATGGGCATCATCGGCACGCGTTCGCTCGATGGCGTATTGCCCGGCATCAACCAGCTGGTCGAGGAAGCGGCGCAGCGCATCGGGCGCGGACGCATCGCCTACGCGGCGATGCAACGCCTGCGCAAGCAGCCGGACGATGCGCAGGCACGCGCGGCATTCGACGCCAACAAGCACGATCTCGGCTACGCGCTGCTGCTCAAGCGCGACATGGCCGATCCGGCCCAGGCCAGTGCCGCCGATGTGCAGCGCGCCGCCGCGAGCACCATTCCAAACGTACCGGTACTGTTCTGGTCATTCCGCGTCATGGTCGGCTGCGGCATGTACTTCATCGCGCTGTTCGCCTGGTCGTTCTGGCTCGCCTCGCAACGACGCCTCGACGCCAGCCGCCGCTACCTGAAGATCGCCCTGTGGAGCCTGCCGCTGCCGTGGCTCGCCATCGAACTGGGCTGGATCGTCGCCGAATACGGGCGCCAGCCGTGGGCCATCGAAGGTGTGCTGCCGACCGCCCTGGGTGTTTCTTCCGTTTCCGCGGGACAGGTACTTTTCTCCATTTCGGGATTTGTACTTTTTTATACCGCGCTCGCGGTAATCGACGCGATGCTGATGACGAAGTATGTCCGGCGCGGGCCGGATGGTCTCGGCCTGTGGCCGCTGCCGTCTCTGGCTCCGCTTGCGGCGGATGAGCGCGACTATGCCGTCGGCACCTGACATGCGTTTGCCGCTGGTTTCTCCGCCTCGTGCGCAAGACTGCCTCTCGCGCGCGGCTTCAACTGCGAAGCGGCTTTCAGCCCTCCCCTTCAAGGGGAGGGTTGGGTGGGGATGGGGTTGCCCTCACCCGCCTTTTTCTTCTTTGTTCGTCATTCCGGCGACTGCGCGCGCTGGAACGCGCGCGAACAGCGAGACTGGTCCGAAGGGCGAGCGCCAGAATGGCGCGAGTAAAGGTGGAATCCAGTTTGATCTGTGTTCCTCAAGTGCAGAGCTTCCACTCGCCCTGCGGGCGAGCGGGTTACTTTTGCCATTACTCCGGGCATCCTGCCCTCCGCCGCTACGCGGCCAGCTGCGCTGTTCGCGTCGCTCCTGCGGCGCAGTGCGCAAAAGTAACCAAAACGCTAGGCACCGGACGCGGTGCCCCGCCGCGCATCATGCGCGGCGGGGTGTTCCTGCGCTTCTCGGCGCCGGCGGGGTCGTCTGGCAGTACATCCGTGTACTGTCAGCCGACGCGCGCGCATCGTGCGCGCGCCCCTGCGGGCATTTTCCGCCGTCGCCTGCGATGCTCGGCACCGCGAACGGCGCCGGGATCCACGAATCCGTGCATCCCTGCACTACCTCGACACGCGCTGAGATTCCACGGAGCTTCTTGCTCCGGCTTCTGCGGCAGGATGCCGCCCAAATGGGGCCCCCTGTGGCGCGGCGAGGGTGTGCAGGATCAGTCCGAAGGAGGGCGCACACGATGTGCGCCCGTTCGCCGAACGTACACGGAAGTACATCCGGCGAACCCCGGAGCACCCTCGCGGACCTGGAGGGCAGGATGCCCGGAAGGCGCGCCACCGGGGGTGTGTTTCTTTGGTTACCTTTCTTTGCACAAGCACTGCGCCGCAGGAGCGGCGCGAACAGCGCAGCTGGCCGCGTAGCGGCGAAGGGCAGGATGCCCGGAGTAAAGAAAGTAACCCGCTCGCCGAAGGCGAGTGGAAGCCTTGCACTTAAAAAGCAAAGGCGCTGGATTCCAGCTTTCGCTGGAATGACGAGCAAAGGCGAAAGCCTGAGTGTGAGCGGAGCATATCGTGATTGACTACGAGACGTTGCGCGTCATCTGGTGGGCGCTGCTCGGCACGTTGTTGATCGGCTTCGCCGTCATGGACGGGTTCGACCTTGGCGTTGCGATGCTTGTGCGCGTGCTTGGCCACGACGACGACGAGCGCCGCGTGTTGCTCGAGACGATCGAACCTGTCTGGGAGGGCAACCAGGTCTGGTTCATTCTCGGCGGCGGCGCGGTGTTCGCGGCATGGCCGCTGGTCTACGCGGCGGCGTTCTCCGGCCTGTATGTCGCAATGTTCCTGCTGCTGCTCGCGTTCATCGTGCGCCCGGTCGGTTTCGGCTATCGCCACAAGATCGCCGACCTGCGCTGGCGCAATGGCTGGGACTGGGTCTTGACGATTTCCGGACTGGTGCCGGCGCTGATCTTCGGCGTGGCGTTCGGCAATCTGTTTCTCGGCCTGCCGTTTCGCTTCGACGGCGACATGCGCATGAGCTACGAGGGCGGCTTCCTCGGATTGCTCACGCCATTCGCGTTGCTGACCGGGATGGCCAGCATTGCGATGATCCTGCTGCACGGCGCGGCCTATGCCGCACAGAAAACCGATCCCGCCATCGCCGCGCGCGCGCGCGGCGTGATTCGCATCGCGGCGATCGCGTTCGTGGCGCTCTATGTAGCCGCCGGTGCCTGGCTGGCATTCGGACTGCCGGGATTTGCGCTGCTTTCACCCGCGGCGCCCGACGGTCCGTCGAACCCGATGCTCAAACAGGTCGCGATCCAGGGGCACTGGTTTGCCTCGTTCGCCGATCACCCGGTGTTCTGGCTGGCGCCGGCGCTGGCCCTGGCGGCGGCTGTCGCGGCCATGGCGTTTTCAGCGGCGCGACGCGACCTGGCGGCGTTCGTCGCCACCGCGCTCGTCTGCGCCGGCACGATCCTGTCGGCGGGCTTTGCCCTGTTTCCGTTCCTGATGCCGTCGAGTCTCGACCCGGTCAGCAGCCTGACGGTGTGGGACGCTTCGTCGAGCCGCCACACGCTGGGCCTGATGCTGCTGGCGTCACTGGTTCTGCTGCCTTGCGTGATCGGCTATACCAGCTGGGTCTATCGCGTGCTGCGCGGGCGTGTCACGCTCGAGCACATCCGCTCGACGGCGGGTCATTACTGAGGAGTATTGCAATGTGGTACTTCAGCTGGATCCTCGGCATTGGCCTGGCCTGCGCGTTCGCGATCCTCAACGCGATGTGGTATGAACTGCATGCCGACGAAATGGCGAAGCAACCGGCCGATTCGGAGAATCCGCCGCGCTGAGCCCAACCGAAGCGGCACTGTTGCAGCGCACCGGATGATGGCGCGCATGCGATAATCCGCGCCCGCGATCCGCGCATTCGCCGTGGAGCGGCAGCCAGGAACCGGCGCGTCCGGCATATCGAAAGTGTCCAGACATCACAGCAGATACAAAGGGGCAATGTACCGCGTGGCAATGCTTGCGACCATCACCTGCCTCGCCCATGCCGCGCAGGGTGCGGAACCCGGCGCGGGCCAGGGCCCGGCGCCGACCGCGGCGACAAGTAAACAAAATTTACAAGTGGATAACTCCACAAAATCTGGCGGAGCTGTTGTGCCGCGCGCGTTCCGGTCAGCCAAAACGGCCGCGCCCGCGCCGAAGAGAGCCGCCGCGGCCAGGGCAACAGCGAAATCGGTGCCGGCCAAGGCCAAGCCGCCCGCGCATGATCCGAAAGCCACGCGCATTTTCGATGTCGCCGGCCTCGGCAAGGTGACCGTGTATGCGCCGAGCGGCGCGGCCCGCGGCCTGGCTCTGTTCGCATCCGGCGACGGCAACTGGAATCTCGGCGTCTGGGACATGGCGCATGCAGCAACCGACCTCGGTTACTGGGTTGCAGGATTCGGCACGCCGGCGTTCCTCGGGGGGCTCGAGCACGGCGACGGCGAATGCAGCGACGTCGCGGGCCTGCTCGATCACCTCGCCGGGAAGGTCAAGGCGGAATTCAAGCTGCCAGCGGACTGGCGTCCGGTGTTGATCGGCTATTCGTCTGGCGCGACTGTCATGTACGCCGCGCTGGTGCAGGCCGGCGACACGCGCTTCGGTGGCGCGATGACTCTGGGCTTCTGCCCCGATCTCATCATTCACAAGCCATTCTGTCAGGGCGCCGGACTGACCGCCGAAAAGAAGACAAAGCCGCCGTACGGCATCGTGTTCAACACGGTCCCGGCCGTGAAGTCACCCTGGATCGTGCTGCAGGGTGATATCGACCAGGTCTGCAATCCGCCGGCAACCGAGACCTTCGTCAAGCAGGTCGAGCGCGGTCGCGTCGTGATGTTGCCGAAGGTCGGCCACGGCTATTCGGTGCCGCGCAACTGGATGCCGCAGTATCGACAGGGGTTGCTCGACCTGCTCGATGCGGCGCAGGCGGCGCACGTCGCCGATTTGCCGCACTGAGCGACAGCCGGCACAAGGATGCGAACATGAGCCAGACCAGCGCCGCGAGCGAAGCGGGTGAACCGATCCGGCGAAGCGCGCTGTCGCGGCTGCGCTGGTTGATCCCGACCGCGTTCCTCGCCCTGGTCGCGTGGCTGCTGTGGCGCGAGCTCGATGAATTTCCGCTGCCGGACATCCAGAAGACGCTGCTCGACGTGCCGACACTACCGATGCTCGGCGTCGGCGCGCTCGCGCTGTTCGCAGTGGCGTTCACCGGTCTGGTCGACTGGCGCATCGGCCGCTGGCTGCGGCTGGAGCTGCCGGCGCGCGAGTTCCTGCGCCTGGCCTTCGTCGCCAACAGCATGGCCAACACGCTCAACCTGTCAGGCGCGATGGGCGCTAGCGTCCGCCTGATGAGCCTTTCTTCGCACAAGGTGCCGCTGTCGCGCGCCGCGGCACTGATCGGCATGCAGGCGCTGTCGCTGATGTCCGGCTTGTCGCTGCTGGTCACCGTCACGCTGGTGACCAGCTCACTGCCGATGTCGAGCGGTACGCCGCAGCACTGGATCGCCGGCGTCTTGCTGGTACTCTTTGCCCTTTATCTACCTTTATACTTTTTCCTGACGACGCGGCGCCCGCTGATGCGCTGGCTGCCGGCCGATATCGGCGTGCCACCGCTGCGCCTGAAGATCGAGCTGACCATCGTGTCGCTGGTCGACTGGCTGCTCGCGGCGGCCACGCTGTATGCCTGCATCTACCTGTCCGGCGAGCACGTCAAACCGGGCCTGCTGCTCGGCGCCTTCGCCGGTGCGTCCGTGCTCGGCCTGGTCAGCCAGGTGCCGGCCGGACTCGGTGTCGTCGATGGTCTGCTGCTGCTGGCGCTGAGCGAAGCGGGTTACGACAAGGCATCGGTGCTGTCCGGCCTGATGCTGTTCCGCATCACGTATTATCTGCTGCCGCTATTCGGCGGCGTGTACCTCGGATCGGAAATGCTGACCCAGCGCCTGCCGTTGCTGAACCGGCTGCGCGCACGCCTGGCCGGCCATCCGCTGTTCGGCGTGCTCGGCCTGCCGTTCGCGATGCTCGGCGACCTCGGTATGCGCGTGCTGGCGATTCTCACGTTCGGCGCCGGCGCGATGCAGCTTGCCTCCGCGGCGATTCCGTCGATCATCGAACACGTCGAGGTCGTGCGCGCCAACGTGCCGATCCTCGCGGTCGAAGGCTCGAACTGGTTCAGTATCCTGTCCGGTGTGCTGCTGCTCGGGCTGGCGCGTGGCATCGATGGGCGCCTGACGGTTGCGTACCGCATGGTGCTGTGGCTGCTGCTGATCAGTGCGATCCTGGCGATCACCAAGGGCCTGCATTTCGGCGAGGCGCTGTTCCTGCTCGCCGTCGCGGTGCTCCTGCGCACGCGCAAGAATGCCTTCACGCGCCGCGCCATGACGCTGACCTCGGCGACCACATTCGGCTGGTATGCCGGCCTGCTGATCTGCGTGCTCGTGTTCTTCGCGATCGGCGTGGCGCAGGTACTCGGCGACGATTCGTTCGACCTGTTCTACGTCGGTTTCGGCGAGCACACGTCGCGCATCGGACGCGGCCTCGCCGCTGCCGTGCTCGGCCTGATCCTGTACCTGATCTGGCAGGTCTTCTCGGTGCGCCGGCCGCAGTTGACGCTGCCGGCACGCGGCGAACTCGAACAGGCGCGCGCGCTGTACCAGGCGCACGGTGGCGGCGAGTTTGCCCACCTGACTTTCATGCGCGACAAGCATCTGTTCTGGGCTGCCGATCACCAGGCCGTGGTCGCCTATGGCGCAATCCGCAACCGCCTTGTCGCGCTCGGCTCGCCAAGCGGGCCGGAAGCGGCGATCGACCGCGCGATCCTCGATTTCCGCCGCTTTGCCGACGCACAGGACCGTGTGCCGGTATTCTACGAAGTGTTCGAACCGGACCTGTCGCATTATCACGATCACGGCTTCGACCTGTTCAAGCTCGGCGAGCTGGCGATCGTCCGGCTCGAGGAATTCTCGCTCGCCGGCAAGCGCTGGGAAGACCTGCGCCAGGCCGTGAACCGCTCGGCCAAGGAACAGATCACGTTCGAGATTTCCAGCCCGCCGCATGATTCGGTCGTGCTGGCCGAGGTCAAGCGTGTTTCCGATACCTGGCTCACCTACAAGGGTTCGGCCGAGAAGGGTTTCTCGCTCGGCCGCTTCGACGCCGAGTACCTCGCAGCCAGTCCGGTTGCACTGGTGCGCCGCGCCGGCGAACTGATCGCATTCGCCAACCTGGTGCCGCCGTACGGGCCGCACGACGCCGCCAGCCTCGACATGATGCGCCACGTCGGCGATGCACCGCGCAGCACGATGGACTTCCTGTTCGCCAAGGTCATGCAGTGGGCGCAGCAGGAAGGCTATGAGACGTTCAGCCTCGGCATGGCGCCGTTGTCGCGCGTCGGCGACAACCAGTACGCGCGCTTCAACGAGCGCCTCGCCTCGCTCGCGTTCCGCTACGGCAGCAGTTTATACAATTACCAAGGTGTACGACGCTACAAGGACAAGTTCAAGCCGGAATGGACCGGCTCCTACCTGGCCTATCCGCGCGGCCTGTGGGTGCCCGGCCTGCTGATCGACGTCGCCGCGATGGTCTCGGGCGGCTACCGCCGCCTGTTGAGCGGCGGATGATCCACGCAAGAAAAACTTGAAGGCGGATGAACGCGGATAAATCAAAAGCAATTCTGTTCAATCTGCTTTATCCGTTTTGATCCGCGTAATCCGCGTACAAAATTCTTTTCGCATCTGATCGAGGTCGAACGCGCCCAGTCATTCCTTCCGCGGCGGCAGGCTGGCGGCGATGCCGGCACCGAGCTTGTCGTAATCGCCGTTGTAATGGTGGCCGCCAGGCAGTTCGAGCTGGCGCACGTTCGGCTTGCCGACAAGTTTGCTGCAGAAGCTGTCGGTGCCTTCGTCGGCGCCATGCACGCAGATGACCGGCACGGTGGACCGCGCGATCTCCGGTGCGATCGGCAGCGCGCCTTCGTGTTTGGTCGATCCGAACCAGTCGCCGACGTGGATCTCGAATACCGCTTCCGGGTCGGGCGAGATCAGCACCTGTGCAGCGACGCGTGCCCGTGCGGCGTCGGGCAGCCGGTTGATCACAACCGGCGCGAGGCTTGCGCCGAACGAATAGCCGATCACGACGAAGTCGGCGGCCGGCTGCGCTGCGCCATAGTGGCCGATGATGCGCGCCAATGCGTCGGCAGCCTCCCCGGGCTTGCGCGTCTGCCAGAAATACTTGACCGATGAAAGGCCGACGACCGCAATGCCGCGCTTCACCAGCTGGTCGGCGACCGCAATGTCGAGCCCGGCCCAGCCACCGTCGCCGGTCAGGATCACGGCGATGCGCTTGACCGGCGTGCCCTGCGCCGGAACCTCGATCAGCGGCAGGTCGGCGACGTCCCCGGGCAACGGCGCCGCGCTCTCGGGTGCCTGTGTCAGCCAATCGACCGCGGCCGGAACGCCTGCGCCCGGCGCAGGAGCCGCTGGCAGCCCGGTCACGTCCAATTCTATACTTTTCAGCAATGCCTCGATTGCGCCCGGCGGCCCCGGTTTGCGTGCCTGCGGCGCGAATGGCAGCGGCAGCCACGGATTCGGCAGCGACTTGACCGGGACGACGCGATAGGATCCGTCGCTGGGCGGCCCAGTCGGCTTGCCGGCATCGCCGGCGCAGATCGGTTTGGGCAGGCGAAAGCTGTAGTCGAAACCGAGCGTGAGCAGCGCAGCGAAGGTACCCTTTGGCGCCTGCGCATCGATCGCATAGGCCAGGGTCGCGCCGGTGCCATCGCCGATCAGAACCGGATTGGCGAAATTCTTCAGCTGTTTGTAGCGCTGCATCCAGTCGTTCATTTCCTCGATGTGCGCGGCGGGCAGCGAACATTTGTCGTCGATCGAGAGCATTTCCAGCAGGTAGGCCGGAAGATCGACACCGAGCACCAGCGAACCGTCATCGCTCAACGCCGCGGCCAGCGCTTCGGCACGCGCGTCCCAACCCTTGCTGTCCGAGATGAAAACGATCGTGCGCTTCGGTTCGCCGGCCGGCGCACTGACGTGCAGGTTGCCGAACAGGCCGTAGTGGACCAGCTTCGTCGCGGGCGCACCTGCTATGGGTGCCAGTGCGAGCAGAGCGAAGATTGAACCACGAAGAACACGAAGAACACGAAGGAAGAGCGAATTCATGTGAATGCGTGCTGGTGCGTTCTCGCAAATGAGGCGGCGCGCCAAGGCGGCGGCGTGGAGGAATCCTCCTGGTCGGAGACTTCCCGGGTATTTTTGGGAGCAGGATTTCGTTGTCTTGCTTTTCCTTCGTGTTCTTCGTGTTCTTCGCAGTTCAGTCTTTCGCTTTGGCTTTCGCCGTTGTCTTCGCCTTCGCCTTCCCCGGAACCTTCGACTTGGCCATCAGCGCCTCGATTTCGTCCGGATCGGTCGGCACGCCGGCAGTGATGACTTCCGGATCGCCACGCGTGACGACGACATCGTCCTCGATGCGGATGCCGATGCCACGCCACTTGGCCGCCACACCCCTGGCATCCGGTGCGATGTAGATGCCCGGCTCGACCGTTACCACCATGCCGGGCTCGAGCTCGCGAAATTCGCCGTCGATCCGGTAGTCGCCGACATCGTGCACGTCGAGACCGAGCCAATGACCGGTCTTGTGCATGTAAAAGCGCCGGTAGGCGTGAGCATCGAGGTTCTTGTCGACGCTGCCCTTGAGCAGGCCCAGCCGCACCAGCCCGGCAGTGATCGTGCGCACCGCTGCCTCGTGGTAGGCGTTGAAAGGCCGCCCGGGCCGCACGTCGGCGATCGCGGCGCGCTGTGCGGCCAGCACGATGTCGTACAGCGCGCGCTGCTCCGTCGAGTAACGACCGCCGACCGGAAACGTGCGCGTGATGTCCGACGCGTAGCACTGGTACTCGGCGCCGGCATCGATCAGCAGCAGGTCGCCGTCGTTCAACGTCGCGTTGTTGGCGCGATAGTGCAGCACGCAGCCGTTGGCGCCGCCGCCGACGATCGGCTCGTACGACGGCACGGCGCCGTGGCGGCGAAACGTGTGCAGCAGTTCGGCTTCGATCTCATGCTCGTTCATGCCGGGCCGTACGTTGCGCATCGCGCGTACATGCGCCTCGGCCGCGATCTTCGCCGCCCGGCGCATCACGCGCAGTTCGTCGCGCGTCTTGTACAGGCGCAGGTCGTGCAGCACGTGACCGAGAGCGACGAACTCGTGCGGCGCGCGCGCGCCGCGCCTGACCTGCGCTCGCACGTGGTTGACCCAACCGATCAGCTTGATGTCGAACTCGGCGTCGCGGCCGAAGTGATAGTAGACGCGCGAACGGCCCTCGATCATGCCGGGCAGGATGTCGTCGATGTCGGCGATCGGAAACGCATCGTCCATGCCGAAGGCGCTGACCGCGCCCTCGGCGCCGGCGCGCGGTCCATCCCACGCCTCGCGCTCGACATCACGCTCGCGGCAGAACAGGATCACCTCGCCGTGCGGCCGTCCCGGGATCAACGCAAGGACGGCTTCGGGTTCGCCGAACCCGGTCAGGTAATGGAAATCGCTGTCCTGCCGGTAGGGATAGTGGCTGTCGTTGTTGCGCAACCGTTCCGGCGCCGCCGGCACGATACAGATCGCGTCGCGGCCGATGATGCGCATCAGTTGCTTGCGGCGGCGCGCGTATTCCCTGGGGTCGATCATTGGGCGAAGCGGGAGAAGGGAGAGGGAAGAGGGGAGAAGGCAAAGCAAGAGCGTCCGCGGCGATCGAACAAGCCGCCGCGAACCTGAAAATCGTTGCCTTGTCTGATCACTTTCTGCACCTCGTCTGTCCGCGTGGTTCCATTTCTTTCCCCTCCCCTCTCCCTCTCCCTTCTCCCCGCTCTCTAATGCACCGTCGCCTTAGCCGGCACGCTGGTCGCGGCCAGTTCGGTGTGCAGCAACAGCACGCCGACGCGGATGAACTCGATCACCTCGGCCAGAGAGCTTTCGTCCTCTTCATTGTCGGAGTATTCGAAGTGCGATGCGGCGATCGTGCTGAAGTCACGCAGGATTTCCGCGCCGTCGGACGACAGGACGCTGGCATCGGCCCTGCCGGCAAGGCCGATGCCGCCGAGAAAGCCGCGACACCATTCGACCAGCGCGTCGGCGCGCACGTCAACCGGCGTATCGGTCGCCGGCAGCAACGGCTCGAAGCGCAGGTCCGGGTCGTCGAGCCAGGCGGAACACTCGAGGAAAAGCTGCAACAGCGGCCTGGCGCCCGCCGCCGCCGCCGCCTCGGTTTCGTCCGTTTCGAGCTGCAGCGCGCTCAGCCAGTCGCGCGAGTCGGCGTGCCCCCCCGCGCACAGATAGCCGGTCAGCGATCCGTGCAGATCGCTCGGATCCACGCCGAACTGCAGCGTGGTCAGCAGTTCGCCGAGCTGGGCATGCGTGATGGGCAGGTTCGCTGTCACGTGGCGAAGGTCTGAGGTTCGATCTCGTATTGTACCAGCAGCGCGCTACATGCCCGGCGTATAGCGCCAGTGCGTCGGTTTGCCTACACTGCGGCCGGAGCACCCGCCTCGCCGAGCCCCTGCAGCCTTCGTCCGAATGCCGAACCGTACCGATCGCACGACTTCTGCAAGGATGCGGTCACGCCGTTTCGTCACGGCCCTTGCTGTGCTCGGGCTGGCCGCCTCTGCACATTCCGGCGAACGGCGCTACTACTTCGACAGCCACGACAGTGCAGCAAACCTCGCGCAGCATTCGGTCAACGCGTTGTTCCAGGACCATGCCGGCTACATGTGGATTGCCACGCAGGGCGGTCTGAATGCCTACGACGGCTATCGGTACCGCCTGTATCAGCACGAGGCCGACAATCCGGCCAGTCTGCCGGAGAGCTTCATCAGCGCGATCACGCAGGACGCGCACGAGCGCATCTGGGTCGGCAGCAGCGGCAATCTGGCGAGGCTGGATGCGGAGTCCGGAAGCGCGACTGCCTATGCGCTGCCTGCCGACGCAGCGGACCGGGAACGGCGCGGCAATATCACGGCGCTGGCATTCGACCGGCACCAGACCGTCTGGCTCGGCAATGCGGCTGGCATCGAACGCATCGACACCGAATCGGGTCGGCGCAGCATCGTGTACAGCTTTGCGTCGGATCTGCAAAGCGAGCGCCGCGTCGCCACGCTGACAGTGGCGAGCGACGGCACGGTCTGGGCCGCAACCAGCATCGGCATCGTGCGCATTGCCGCCGATGGCACGCGCGCCGAAACCGTTGCGACCACCAGTGTTGTCGCTGCTTCGACGCTGTCGATCGGCAAAGGCGGGGTGCTGTTTGTCGGAACACCGGCGGGCCTGTACCGGATCGACGCGCTCAGTGACGCCGGCGAGCGCATCTGGCCGAAGGATCTCACCGCGCAGCGAGAACACGACGTGCGCCAGATCGCACAGGACGCGCAGGGCCGACTCTGGCTCGCTGTCAACCGCGCCGGTCTCATCGTCTTCGATCCGGCAACCGGCACCAGCGAGGCGATCGAACACGATTACGACATGCCCGGCTCACTGCCCGAAAACAGCGTGACGGCGCTGTTCGCCGATCGCTCCGGCTTGCTCTGGGTCGGTGGCGCGACGCGCGGCTTTTCGACCGTTGACCCGCATGGCGCGCGCTTCGGCTTCATCGCCGATCGGAACGACGAATCGTCGGTCAACGCCGGCAACAACGTGCGCGCGATCTGGCAGGATCAGCACGGTTACCTCTGGCTCGGCACGCAGAGTGCCGGGCTCAAGCGTTACGACCGCTCGAACCGGCGCTTCGAATCATTCAATGCACCATTGGCCCAGGCGACACCGGGCGCCATCGCTCCGGGCGCCATCAACGACGTTCGCGGCGCCGGCGACGGAGCACTGTGGCTTGCCTCGGACCGCGGCGCCTATGAACTCGATCCAACGCGGCGCCACGCGCGCGCGATGCCGGTCGATGCGGAGCACGGCAAGGGCCTGCCGTCCGCAGCGGTCAACGTGCTGTTGCCGGCGCGCGACGGCAGCATCTGGTTCGGCACAGCCGATGCGGGCCTGGCGCGCTGGTGGCCGAACACCGCGCGCTGGGAATTTTTCCGCCGTGCCGAACGCGGTGACGCCGGGCTTGCGCACGATACGATCCTGGCGCTGCTCGAAGATCGCGATGAACGCATCTGGATCGGCACGCTCGGCGGATTGAGCGTCTACGACCCGCACCTGCAGGCGATCCGCAGTTTCCACCATGTCAACAGCGACGCGCAATCGCTATCCGACAACACGGTGCTGGCCCTGCATCAGCACAGCGACGGCGCGCTGTGGATCGGCACGCGCAGCGGCCTGAACCGGGTCGACGGCGATGCCGCGCTCGCTGGCCGCTTCACGCACTACACGTTGCGCGACGGCAGCGCCGGAAGCACGGTCTTCGCCATCCTCGAAGACCGCAAGGGCACACTCTGGCTCAGCACCAACCGCGGCGTGGCGTCGTTCGATCCCGAGCACGAGCTGGTCCACGGCTTTTTACCGAAAGACGGCCTTCAGGGTCTGGAGTTCAACGCCGGTTCGGCCTACGCGCTCGCCGACGGCATGCTGGCATTCGGCGGCTCCGAAGGCGTCAACCTGTTCGATCCGGCCGACATCCGCTTCAGCCGCTATGGCGCGCCGGTCGTCGTGACCAGCATCCAGGTCGACGGCAAGACCACGCCGCTGCCGCCGGTCGGCGGCGATCTGCATCTGGCGCAGGTCGGGCGCGTGGTGCGATTCGAGTTTGCGGCACTCGACTACGCGGCGCCGGGCCACAACGAATTCAGCTACAAGCTGTGGGGATTCGACGACAACTGGGTCAAGGCCGGGACGCGCCACGACGCCACCTACACCAACCTTCCGGCCGGCGAGTACTGCCTGGAAGTGCGTGGCGCCAATCATGACGGCACCTGGAACGAACGCTCCGCCACGGTCGGACTCGTGGTCGATCCGCCGTGGTGGGCTACGCGTTTGATGTTTGCGCTCTACGGCGCACTCGCCTTGATGCTGATCGAGCGTCTGCGTTATTTGTATACCCATCGCCGGCGTGCCGAACTGGCGCACAACCGCGCGCTCGCCGAACGCGAAAGCCGCCTGCGCCTGGCGCTGTGGGGATCGGGCGACGAGTTCTGGGACTGGGATCTGCGCCGCAACGAAATCCGCATGACCGGCGCCGGCGACCTGATCGGCACGGCGCCGACCGCCCGCCCGCAGCCGGCCAATGTCTGGATCGACGAACACGTGCACGAAGACGACCGTGCCGTCGTCGCCGAGCGCCTGGGCGACCATCTGCACGGCCTGCGCGACCAGTTCGAGTCCGAGCATCGTCTGCGCCGGCCGGACGGTGGCTGGGGCTGGGTGTTCGTGCGCGGCAGGATCGTCGATCGCGACCCCGGCAACAAACCGCTGCGCCTGTCCGGCACGGTGCGCGACGTCACCGCATCGCGCGCCGCCGAACGCGAACGCCGCATCGCCGCGGAAGTCATCGACAGCATGACCGAAGCGGTCTGCGTCACCGACCTGGAGTTCCGCTTCGTTTCGGCCAACCGCGCCTTCACGCGCATGACCGGTTACGAACAGCAGGCGGTGATCGGCCAGTCGGCTGAGTTGCTCAACAGCACGAAGCATCCGATCGATCACTACCGGTCGATGCGCGAAGCATTCATGCGCGACGGCCACTGGCGCGGCGAACTGTGGCAGCGGCGCAAGGACGGCGAGGAATTCCTGTGCTGGCTCGAGATCAGCGTCGTGAATGATGCCGTCGGCGAGCGCACTCATTATGTCGGCGTGATGAGCGACATCACCGACCGCAAGCGTGCCGAACAGGAACTGCGCTATCTGGCCAATTACGACACCATGACCGGCCTGCCGAACCGTGCGCTGCTCAGCGAGCGTCTCGGCCAGGCAATATTGCGCGGGCGCCACAGCGGCCGGCGCGTCGCGGTGCTGTTCCTCGATCTCGACCGCTTCAAGCACGTCAACGATTCGATGGGCCACGCCGCCGGCGACCGCATGCTGCGCGCGGCCGGCGCGCGGCTGCGCGCCTGCATCGCGCCGACCGACACGGTTGCCCGCCTCGGCGGCGACGAGTTCACCGTGGTCCTGGAAAATCTCGCCTGCCCGGAGCAGGCCGAGGACGTCGCGCAGAAGCTGCTCGAGGCCTTCATCGTGCCGCTGCATCTGGATTCCGGCGAGGACGTGGTGATCTCGCCCTCGATCGGCGTCAGCCTGTTTCCCGATCATGGCCAGAACGCCGGCGAACTGCTGAAGTCGTCCGATACGGCGATGTACCAGGCCAAGGATCGCGGTCGAAACATGTTCATGGTCTACACCGCCGAGATGGACGCCGCTGCGCGTTCGCGCGCGACGCTGATCGCCGCGCTGCGGCGCGGCCTCGAGCGCAATGAATTCCACGTCGTCTATCAGCCAAAGTTGTCGCTGGTCGACAACCGCGTGACCGGCGTCGAGGCACTGCTGCGCTGGAACAACGAGGAATTCGGCAGCGTGCCGCCGGTGACATTCATCCCGCTGGCCGAGGAAACCGGCCTGATCGTGCCGATCGGCGAGTACGTGCTCAACGCGTCGTGCGCCCAGCTTCGGCGCTGGCACGACCAGGGTTTCACGCAGCTCAAGGTGGCTGTCAACCTGTCGATGCTGCAGCTGCTGCGCGCCGATTTGGCGGTACGCCTGCGCCAGATCCTCGAGGTGCACGGCCTGCACGCCGAACGTCTCGAACTGGAGCTGACCGAAACCATGGTCATGGCCAATGCCGAACAGTCGGTGCGCACGCTGACCGAACTCAAGGCGATCGGCGTGACGCTGGCGATCGATGATTTCGGCACCGGCTATTCGTCGCTGAGCTACCTCAAGCGCCTGCCGATCGACACGCTGAAGATCGACCAGGCCTTCGTCGGCGACATCACGACCGACCCGGAAGACGCGGCTATCACCTCGACGATCATCACGATGGCGCATTCGCTCGGCCTCGACGTCGTCGCCGAAGGCGTGGAAACGGTCGAACAACTGCAGTACCTGCGCAGCCAGGGCTGCGACGAAATTCAGGGGCACTGGTTCGCACGGCCGCTCGAGGCCGATGCCTGCTATACATTCCTGACCCTGTTCGAAGGCCAACGCTCCGGGCAGGTCGTGGCATAGGGGCGTGAGGACGGCCGGTCCGCGGCCTCGTGAGGTCGCGCGCTATGCGCGCTCGTAAGGCGTGAGGTCGCGCGCTACGCGCGCTCGCAGGAAGTGCGGCCTGCACGCCGATTCTCACGAGGCAGCGAAGGCCGCCGACCTGACGAGAATCGCGCAGCGATTCGACCTCACGAGCCGCGCCGCGGCGACCTCACGAGGCCGCGCAGCGGCCGTACTCACCGCTTCGTCGCACCGCGCGTTGACCGCCTGACGGCGCCCGCCTATAGTTTGGCCATGTCCCAGGGGAACGACATGCTGACCGAGCTGCGCGAGATCGGCGGACAACTCGACCGACTGCTCGAGTTGTGTCACCGCCTGACCGAAGAGAATCGCAGCCTGCGCGCCAGTCAGGAACAGTTGTCGGCCGAACGCGCCAATCTGCTGGCCAAGAACGAACAGGCGCGTTCGCGTGTCGAGGCGATGATCGCCCGATTGCGCTCGCTGGAGAACAACGCGTGAGCGAAGCAACACCGGTTACCGTCAACATCCTCGATCGCGAATTCCTGGTCGGTTGCACTGCCGAAGAGCGTCCCGGCCTGCTCGCTGCGGCAAGCTATCTCGACGGCAAGATGCGCGAGGTGCGAGGTGCCAGCCGCATGCAGAGCGTCGATCGCATCGCGGTACTGGCCGCGCTCAACATGGCGCATGAATTGCTGCAATCGAAAAACAATTCTGAATCGCAGTCGGCTGTCGTGGCACAACATCTGCAGGCACTGCGCGCAAAGCTTGATGCCGCCCTCGCACCGCGACTAAAATAGCGCGCGTCCCCTGCGATGTGCGACAGCGCATCCAACCATATTGCCTTGTTCCTATATACGACCCCGGGATGGCAGTGCTGAATGTCGGTGTGCATGTCCGCCATGAGCGGAAAGCCTTAAGACCAGCGAGCCTTCCCACCTGATCCTAGGGATCAAGGTCGTTCGGTGTGCACCGGCATCGCGGAGGACGCATTATTTTGAGAAACTGGGCATTCCCGGATCGACTCCGGGACAGGCTCCGCCGCAGTTCTCAAAACAAGCGGGCGCGGCAAAGCCGCGCCACCCTTGTCGAATCGACGAAGAAACCGTCGATTCGTTGGCACATCCCTGTGCCAACGACGTTTTCATCGAATCGTGGCGACCGGAAATGACCGAACGCGAAGAATTGCGCGCTCGCTTGCGCACGCAACGCCAGGAGCTCGCACCCGCCGCGCGTATCGCTGTAGCAAGCGCAGTCGCGGCGACGCTCGAACAGCTGCCCGATTTTCTGGTCGATTCGCGCGTCGCCGGCTACTGGGCGGTTGCGGGCGAAGTGCCCCTGAACGTCGCGCTGGCCGCCCTGGCGGCACGCGGCCAGCACTACCACCTGCCGGTGCTGATACCGGGCCGCAGGCTGCGCTTCGCACCGTGGCGCCGCGAAATCGCACTGACGCCGAACCGCTACGGCATCCCTGAACCGCAGTGCGGTCCGTCCACCCTGATCGCTCCGGACGCGCTCGATCTGGTGCTCGTGCCGCTGCTCGGGTTCGATCGCTGCGGCCAGCGCCTCGGCAGCGGCGCCGGCTACTACGATCGCAGCTTCGAATTCCTCAAGGATGTCCCACGCCCGGCGCAACCGGTATTGGTCGGCATCGGCTACAGTTTCCAGGAACTGCCGGCGCTGCCGGCGCAGGACTGGGACATACGAATGGATTTTATTGCGACGGAACGCGAACTGATCGACTGCGGAACAGGCCTGAGGGCTTAGGGCTGAGGGCTGCAGCGACGGTGCGTTGTTTCGGCGACGGTTACCTGTTACGAACGGTGCGAACCCATGAATTTTTGGTTGATGAAAACCGAACCGGACGAGTTCTCGATCGACGACCTCAAGTCGCGCAAGACCGAGCCATGGACCGGCGTGCGCAATTACCAGGCACGCAATTACATGCGCGACGGCATGCGCAAGGGTGACGGCGTGCTGTTCTATCATTCGAGCTGCGAGATCCCCGGCGTCGCCGGCATCGCCGAAGTTTCGACCGCGGCGTACCCCGATCCGACCCAATTCGACCTGAAGAGCAAGTACTTCGACACCGGCAGTTCGCGCGACGCGCCACGCTGGTTCCTGATCGACGTCAAGTACAAGCGCAAACTCAAGCGCGTGATTTCGCTGGCGGAACTGAAGGGGCGCAAGGAGCTGAAAGACATGGTTCTGCTGCGGCCCGGCAGCCGCCTTTCGGTGCAACCGGTGAGCAAGGCCGAGTGGGATTTCGTGCTCGCGCTGGAATGACTTGACGATCGGGGATATGGCATGGACAAAGAAGCCGAAAAGCGCCTCGCCGCGCAGCAGGCAATCGGTTATGTCGAGGATGGCAGCATCGTCGGCGTCGGCACCGGCTCGACCGTCGCGCACTTCATCGACGAGCTCGGCAAGATCCGCAGCCGCGTCGAGGCGGCCGTGTCGAGTTCGGACAAGAGCACCGCGCTGTTGCAACAGGTTGGCATCCGCGTCGTCGACCTGAACAGTGCCGGCGAACTCGGCGTCTACGTCGACGGTGCCGACGAATGCGATCCGCACAAGCGCCTGATCAAGGGCGGCGGTGCCGCGCTGACCCGCGAGAAGATAATCGCCGCCGCCTCGCGCAAGTTCGTCTGCATGATCGACGCCGGCAAGCGCGTCGATCTGCTCGGCCGCTTTCCGCTGCCGGTCGAGGTGATCCCGATGGCGCGCAGCTACGTGGCGCGCGAAATCGTGCGGCGCGGCGGCCAGCCGGTCTGGCGCGACGGGATCGTCACCGACAACGGCAACTGGATACTCGATGTGCACAACTGGCGCATCGCCGATCCGGTCGCGCTCGAGGCCGATCTGAATCAGATTACCGGCGTGGTCTGCGTCGGCCTGTTCGCCAAACGGCCCGCCGACATCGTGTTGATCGGCGCCGACAAGATGTAGACAAGCGGACCGCGCCGCGCAAGGCCTGCGGCAAACGGAGCTCCGGCGCAAGACTGGCATGGTCTGGCGACTGTTTTCCGGTACCCACGCAGCAGCTGCAACCTGCGGATACGGCATATTTGTCGATAGGATCGAGCGGTCGTCACGAACTGTTGAGGCAATCGCAACATCGACCGGATAGACTCCGGGCTGCGTTGCACGCAGTCGAGGAGCGATCCGGACGCGACGGTGTGCTTCGGCAAATGACGCCGACCCGACGGCGCGATCTCCGACTTGAAGCCTGCGGAACCAGATCATGGCCAGCGATACCATCGGCACCGAGACGCGCGACGTTGCCGCCGCCCCGGAACCATCCGTCGCGACAGTGCAGCGGCCGCAACGTTTCTGGCACGCAGCGCAGCGCCGGATCGCCTGGCTGTCGACCACGCGCGCGAATGCGCGCGCCGGCTTGGTCGCCGATATCCTGGCCGGATGCGCGTTGCTGGCGGCGGGTTTGATGCGTAGCGACAATCAGCCGGCCACATCGCTCGCCACCGCCGTGCTGGGGCTGGTGATGTTCAGTTTTGTCGAGTACTGCTTTCACCGCTGGCTGTTCCACGGCCGCGTGGAACTGTTTGAACAGGGTCATCGCAAGCATCATGAGCAGCCGCTGGCGAACGATTCACTGCCGTTCTTTGCACCACCGCTGGTCGCGTTCACCCTGGCCTGGCTGCTGGCTGCCGTCATGCCGACGACGACCGCCCTGCTGTTCACCGGCGGCATCGCCGCCGGCTACGCCGCCTACGGCCTTACGCACTCGGTTTTCCATCACGTCCGTTTTCGCCGACTGTTCGCCAGGCGCTGGGCCGCCGCACATCACATCCACCATTGTCACCCCGGCAGCAACTTCGGAGTGACCACGCCGCTGTGGGACATCGTCCTGCGCACGCGCTACCGCTCGACCCGGCCCCGTTCCGCGCAATGAATGGCGGCAGCGGTCGCGCCGACCGAACGCCGCGACTGCGGCGCGCCGGCCGGTGGCTCATCGTCGGCGCGATCGCGATCACCGTCATCGCGCCGATACTGCTCGGCGGCAGCGATGCGCTCTCGGCGACTCTTCATTTTTCCGCGCAGGGCTACCTGGCCATCCTCGCGCTGATTGCGGCGAGCTGGTGCTGCCGCGCGATCAAGTTGCAAATACTGTTGCGCCGATTCGACGTGCCGGCGAGTCTTGCGCGCGTGCTCGGCATTTCGCTGGCGACCGACTTCGCGTTCATGACCACTCCCGGCGGCGTCGGCGGCTACGCCGCCAGCTTGTACTACCTGCGTCGCGCCGGTGCTTCGGCCAGCGGCGCAGCGACGATCACGGCCGCGGACCAGGGCATGGACGTGATCTTCTTCGTTCTGGCACTGCCAATCGCGGGGCTCTGCCTGATCGTGTCCAGCACGCTCGGTTCCGGCGCACCGCACGCCTTGAGCACGATCGCGTTCGCAACCAGCGCATCAATCGTGCTGCTCGCCGTCAGCGTGCTGCTTGGCCGACACAAACTGGGCGAGTGGTTTGCCGGGATTTCCTTCGGGCAGCGCTGGCCGCGCCTGAGCCGCGCACATCAGGCTGCATGCGCCTTCCTTTCCACCCTGCGCGCTGATGCAGCGCTGGTTCAGGCCGGCGGCCCCAGGTTCCTGTTCAACATCTTCGCGTTGACCGCGCTGCAGCAGCTGACGCGCTACTCAATACTCTGGCTCGCGCTGCTGCTGCTCGGCCATTCCGTGGCGTTCCCGCTCGTGCTTTTGTTGCAGGTGTTCGTGCTGCAGGCGGCGAGTTGGACTGGCGTTCCTTCCGGCGCCGGCGGCGCAGAGCTCGGACTGACCGCGACGCTGACCGGGTGGGTGCCGGCAACGAGCCTGGCGACGGCGTTGCTGCTGTGGCGCATCGCGACGCTTTATGTCGCGCTGATCGCCGGCGCGATCGCGATCGCCGCGCTGGCACGTGCGGGCAGGCGCATGATTTCCAGCCCCGACACCGCGCGCGCGGAGGTGCTGCGGCACGGCTTGCTGAAGTAGCCTTTCGCGGGCGCGGCGCAATCCGCCGAAGTGTCCAAAGATTCGCCCTCGCGCTACGCTTCGCGGCGATGAGTCGAAGCTACATTTTTGCCGAGCCGGTTCGCAAGGCCGCACCGACGGCACGCAATTTGCTGTCGTCCATCAGTGAAGATGGAGGCAACCCGATGGACTTCAGACGCTCGCGCCGCTCCGCGCAACTGATGGCAGGGCCGACCGCAAATTTCGGCGAACACCGAACCGGCGCGCCGGCGGGCTGGGCCGCGGGGCGCATGCTGTCGGCTCGACAACGTTTTTTTCGCGGCTCATCAAGGTCTTCCGGCGCAGGCTCCGGCGACGACCGGCCAGCCTCCTGTTCCACACCCAGCCGCCCGAAGCGGCAAACGTCGGCGTTTTCGCTGCTGGTTGCGACGGTGCTGGCGTTGTGGCTGGTGCTGTTCGTGTTCGGCCATCGATAGCCCGTGCGGCTATCCGGTATTACCACATAGTGTCAGTCGGCGACGCGGCTGCTGCGCTCGTTCGATCGATTCACCGTCCACACCTCATCGGTACGGCCATACGTTCCGGCTCGCTGGCGGCAGAAAGATGCGCGCCTGCTGGAGCAGCCGCGAAGCACATCGGGTCGTGTCGGGGAAACCGGCCCGACCCGATGCTCGCGCCTCGCGATGGCGTTATTGCTTGCCGCCGCCGAAGTGCGTGTTGAACTCGACCATCAGCAGGCGACCGTACGCGTTGTAGTTGAAGACGTTGAAAAATGGATAGTTGACCTGCCCGCCAAAGCTCGCATCAAAGGGCGGCCGCGAGTTGAAGATATTGTTGCCGATCAGCGTAATCGCCGCGTCGTCGTTGAAGTTGTACTGGACGGTTGCGTTGTAGATCATCCACGGCGCGATGATGGACTGGCCATCCCAGCTGAAGGTCTTGCCGTAGCGGATGCCGTACACGGTCGTGCTCCACGGCCCGTAGCGCCAGGTCAGGTTGCCGCTGAAGATGCTCTTGAACGGACCGTAGTAGTTGCGGTCGCGCAGCAGGTCGTCGACCGGATCGGTCGGGAACTGCTGCTGGACGTGCTTGAGCGTCGTGTTGTAATCCGCGCCGAACGTGAAGCTACCCCAGCCGCCGGCGTCTATGCGGTATTGCGCATTCGCGGTGATGCCCGAGACCAGTTCGTTGGCGAGGTTCAGCGGGAACGTCGTCACGCCGTTCAGCAGGCCGGCACCGATCGGTGAATTGGCCGGATTGCGGCTGACCTCGGCGAGCGTCTGCTGGCACAACAGCGAGTTGATATCGACCGGCGCGCCGCTCGTGGTATGGCCGAGGCGACAGTCCGCCTCGCGTGCCAGGATCGTCTTGGGGCTGTAGGTCGCGACCTCGTTGCCGAGCTTGACGTGGTAGTAATCGACCTTGGCGTTGAAATTCGTGGTCGGCGACCAGACCACGCCGGCGCCATAGGACTTCGCCGTGATGTATTTCAGGTCATGGTTCGAGTTGGTCGTATTCTGGATATTGTTCGAGGCGAACGGCGGTGCGCACACCGCGTAGTTGTCGCCCTGCGCCTTGCGGCAATTGTAGACATCGTCGACGGTGACGAACGAGATCGAGCCGCCGGAGAATACGTAACCCATGTCCGGTGCGCGAAACGCGGTCGAATAGTTGCCGCGCAGCAGCAGCGTGTCGATCGGCCGGAATTCCAATCCGAGCTTGTAGGTGAACTTGCCCTGCGAGCTGCCGGAAACGCTGTAGCGGTCGTAGCGTCCCGAGACATCGGCGGTCAGCATGCTGAAAAGTGGCACATTGAACTCTGCGGCCGCAGCCTGCCGGTCGCGCGTACCCTGGCCGGAGGTGCCGCCCGAACCGAAGAAGTCGCCGTTCGTGATGCGCGGGTCGACCGGGTTGTTCCAGTACTGGTTGCCGGCTTCGAGCACGCCGGCGAAACCCACCGATCCGGCCGGCAGCGCGAAGATGTCGGTGTTCGTGATGGTGAGGTTGCCGACCTGCGTGTAGGTGCTCGAGTCGCTGCGGTTGACATCCGAGATCGACAGGAATTCGGCCGGCGTCGTCGCGCCCCAGAAGTGGCCCTGCTGGCGGATGTGGTAGGCCGGATAGCCGTAGCCGAACGGATCGACGCCGTCCTGCGGCCCGAGATAGAACGCGTTGGCCTTGTCGTTCAACAGACGCCGCGCCTTGGAATCGGCGTCGTAGCCGGACCGGTGGTAGTAGGCATCGTAATTCCAGCTCGAACTGCCGAACGCGCCACGCACACCGAGGTCGACGATGTAGCTGTGCTCGAGTACGGTCTGGTCCGCCTCGTGGTTGAGTTCCTCCGGCGCGTACAGGTGTTGCAGCAATGCCAGATGTTGCGAGTCGAGATCGTAGACGTAGGTCGGAGTATTCGAATTCGGCCCGGTCGCCCAGAATGACGTGCCGCCGACCTCGTAGACGACCTTGCGGACATCGAACAACGCATCGCCGTAGAGCTGTGTGCTGTCGTTCAACTGATACTTGAGGCTCGCGTAGCCGTTCGCCGACTTCTCGCCATTCAGGAACGATGTGAAACCGACATTGTTCGTGCTGCCGCAGTAGAAACCGAGACCGGGTCGCGAACGATAGCTTTCGTCGCCGCGGTTGAGGTTGCTGATCGCATCGCAGGTTGCCTTGCCTGGATCGACGTAGCCGGTGAACGGATCGAGTTCGAGCCGGTCGCGCTGCGCGACTGGCGGCGCGCCGTGCAGCAACGGATCGTCCGCAAGATCGTTGGTGTACGAGCGTTGGTACGCGTAGACCGGATTCTGATTGTTGAGCTCGAGTGCGAACATGCCGTCGAGCTTGCCCCAGGAATGGCCCGCCGCGATCTGGAAGCGTTGCTGCGCCCCGCCACCATCGCTGAAGCCACCCGCGCGGTAGTCGAGCGTCACGCCGTCGATCTTCTGCTTCAGCACGACGTTGATGACGCCGGCGATGGCGGCCGAGCCGTAGATCGCCGACTGGTTGCCGGGCAGGATGTCGATATGGTCGATCAGGAACGTCGGGATCGTGTTCAGATCGGTGAAGTTGCTGCTGCTGTTGTAGAGGAATGGGTAGTCCGCCAGCGGACGGCCGTTCATCAGCACCAGCGTGAAGCTCGGATCCAGGCCGAGAAGGCTGACCGTGGTCGCACCCGGCGTGAAGCTGTTCGTACTCTGGTTGTCCTGCACCTGGCCGGTTGCCAGCGGCAGCGAGCGCAGTGCATCGTAAACATTCCTGAAACCTTCGCGCTGCAGTTCGGCCGCCGTGATCGTGATGACCGGCGAGGCCGTCTCGATTTGCGCGCGTGGGATCAGCGAGCCGGTCACGGTCACCGTCTCGAAGGTCTGCGCTTCATCCTTTTTGCCCTGATCCGGGGTGCCCGGATCGACGGTCTGGGCACCGGTCGTGGCAACGCAGAAGGTAGCGCACAGACCGACGAGGATGGACGATACGAGTGCTCGCTGTTTCATGGGGTCCCCAATGTATTTGTTGATGACGGATTCGACGGCAATCGGTGCAAGGCGAACACTGGCGCCCGCATGGCCGCAGTCATGCAGCGCTCCCCGGCTCGGTCGGCAAGGTGTGTCGACGCAACTGCGCAAGTGTTTTTTCCCGCGACCGCATCGTGGCCCTGTCGGTCGCCGCGTCGCTATACCAAATTTGTCCGTTTCGACGATGCCCGCCGCAATGAGCGGCAGGCCGACGCAAGTGCGCACTGCCGTGCGGCGCGGCAGCCGTTGTTTCGGAGGAGATGCGCCGGTTCGGCATGCCCATTGGCTGCCGGGACCGCGATGATTGACTACGGGCGACCTGGCAGCTCGGCTGCGATACGCCGTTGGATGCGAAGCTAGTCCGCTATATCGAACGCCATGACCATGCCCGCATCGGCATGAGTCGCATACTGGCTGCCGGCCTGCGCGTCGGCACTCAACGGCATCTCGCAGTGGAGCACGTAGCGACCGGGCGCGAAGGTTCGGCGCAGCCAGACCGTCCGCGACAGGTCATGGCTGTCGAGCATGCCGCCGAGTGCGACCCCGGGGCGACGCCGACGCCATCCTGTCGGCGCCATTCGATCAGGTCGGCAAGCACCTTGCCGTCGAGCAGGCGATAGAAATCCGCCTCGTGCATCGACGGCCCGATCGTCTCGACGCGGATCACCTGCGTGCCCTTGTGCAGCGCCGGCGCCAGTTCGAAGCGGAAGTCGACCAGGCGCAACACGGCATCGGCCGGCGGAGGCTCGTCGTCGTGCGCACCGGCGCGGTCGCGACAAACGGATGCACGTTACGGGTTCGCGCATGATCGGCATTCCAGCAGATCACGATGTAGTTGCCGGGATCCAGACGCGCCCACAATTCCGTGGTTTCGCCCGGCGAAGTCAGAGCAGCACCGGAATAGTCGCGTGCACCTTTCGGAAACAACGCTCCGCCCTTCACCGCGGCGACATAATCCTGTGCGCGCATGCCATCCGGCAGGCCACCAGCATGCCCTCGTGAATCTCCTTGCCGCGATTTTCGAAAATGATGTGGCGCAGGCCGGCCGGAATCCGGTCCGACGCCACGAATCCGCTGTCGGTCACAATGATGCGAACGGTCGACTGGCCGGCCAGGCGCTCGCCCGCCCTGCGCGCCGCTGCGCCGCCATCGGCTGCGCGCGCAGCCGTCGCCATGAGCAGGCAGGCCATGCCGAGGCGGACCGCCATCGCGAAGCCGGCTCTCGTCATGCCAAGCACGCCGATTTCGACACGTTGGTTTTCACTTCAGGCCTTCACCTTGCTGCAGTTCGACCAGGGCCAGACCGTGGGCCGGCAGCGTGATCGCGAGGATTCCGTCCCTGATCGGCACGGCGTCGGGCGCCGGCAGTTCGGCGGCCGCGCGCAACGCTTCGAGTTGCACGGGCGTCGGATAGCGCGGCGATCCGATCGCGGCATAGGCCGCATGCATGTCGCCATGCGTCGCGTCGACACGCGACACGAGCGCGCGGCTGGCCTTGCTGTTTTTCAGCTGCAGCGTGATCGTCGCCGGCGCATCGTTATTCCGTCCGGGCGCCGCGTAGTTCCATAGTGCGAGCACCAGCGAGCCATCGGCCTTGCGCGTAGCCAGCACGTGATCCGACGCCACGTCGAGACGCTGCTCGCCGAGCCGGTGCAGCAGCTTGAAGGCGTTGAATGCCGGCTTCGGGATGCCGCCTTCGGCGATCAGGCCGAAGCCTCCGTACAGCGGCGTCTTGACCACGCCCTGCTCGTCAAAAACATCCGAGAACGTCCAGTACGACATCATGTCGACCAGGCCGTCGCACTGGCGGATCGTGTCGGCCAGCCACGGTCCCATGTACGGCGCGTCGGTGACCTCCGGTTCGTTGAGGAAGCTCGCGTTGAATTCACTCCAGATCAGCGGCAGATCCGGCAGCGCCGACGCCTTGATCTCGTCGTGCACTTTCCTGACCGCGCGACAGACCATCGCGTCACGCGCAATCGGCTCGTCCGTGCCGAACACATCGCGCGGCGAATCGTTGGCGTAGACATGAGTCGAAGCAAAGTCGAGCGGCACGGCGTTTTCCCTGCAATGCCTGATGAACGCGGCAACCCAGGCCGCCTGCGCGGTCGACGGCCCGCCGACGCGCAGTTTCGGACTCACCGCCTTGAGCGCGCGCGCGGTGTGGTCGTAAAGGGTGAAATACGTGGCCTGGCGCGGGCTGCCGCCCCAGAAGTCGAGGTTCGGTTCGTTCCAGACCTCGAAATACCAGCTCGCGACTTCATCGATCCCGTAGCGCTCGACCAGATGCCGCGCGAACGCAGCGATCAGCGCGTCCCATTTCGCGTAATCCTTCGGCGGCGCGACGTTCGCATGGTCCCAGAAAGTGTGCGCGATATTGCTCGCCGCCAGCTTCTTCGGCATGAAGCTCAGTTCGACGAACGGTTTCACGCCGTTGGCCAGCAGGCCATCGTAGATCTGGTCGAGCCACGAGAAGTTGTAGATCGCATTGCCGTGTTTGTCCTCGTCGTAGATGCCGACATCGTCGTGCAGGATCGCGTGAAAACGCACGTAGGTGAAGCCGGTTGCACGCTTCACCTGGCGCAGGTCGTTGCGATAGCTCTCGCGCAGCGACAGCACGGCGCGGCCTGAGCCGAACATCTGCTCCCAGAAATGCGCAAACGGTCGCGTCGGCGCGGCCGCATCGACGACGACCGTCTCGTCCAGTGCGAACGCAACGCTCGACACGACCAGCAGAACCAGTGCGATCACGACCCGTTTCATCTACCTGCCTCCGGCCGAGTGCTCGATGCCGCTATCTTAGTGGGCAGCGTGCGTCGGCGACATGGCCAGCGATTTTTTTCCACGGCCGAAAGTGGTCGGCCGATGCCGGTCAAATTTCCGCGTTGCGCCGTTTCGGGCCACTCGCGCCGCCTGCAGCAGGATGCGGCAGGTCGACGATGAATGTGGTCGTGTCGTCGGTGGTGCGGATGTCGATGCGACCGCCGTGCGCCAGCACGACCTGCTGCACGATGTACAGGCCCAGGCCGAGGCCGCCATAGCGGCCGCGGTGCCGGTCGCGCGTGCCGCGGAACGGGTCGAAAATGCAGGGCAGCAATTCCGGCGCGATCGAGCCCTGGTTCGCGACCGTCAGTACCACCGCCGAATCGCTGCCGCGCGCGTCGATCGTGATCGCCGATCCGGCCGTGCCGTGGCGCGCCGCGTTGCCGATCAGGTTCGATGCAACCTGCGCGACGCGATCGGCATCCCAGATTCCGGACAGATTGCCGTCGCGCTGGAAGGTGAACTGGCGATCGGGATGCGCGGCGCGTTGTTCGTCGACGATGCGGCCGACGACGTCGCCCATGTCCATCGCGGCGGCATGCAGCTGGATGCCGCCGCCGACCCGCATGCGCACCAGGTCGAGCGTGTCCTCGATCAGCCGGCTCATGCGCTCGCCGCTGGCGTGGATCCAGCCGCCGAACTTGGCGATCTTCGGATCGTCGGACTGGCGCAGGTATTCGGCACTGGTCAATACGGTGGTCAGCGGGTTGCGCAGGTCGTGGCCGAGCACGCCGAGAAACAACTCGTTGAGGCGCAGGTTTTCGCTCTTGGTCTCCAGTTCGCGCGCCAGCTGCTGACGCTGGCGATCGAGCTGGAAGAAGACCTCGGCCTTGCTGCGCAGGATCTGCGCGTCGATCGGCTTGTACAGGAAGTCGACCGCGCCGCTCTCGTAACCTTCGAACATGCGTCGCTCCTGGCGCTCGCCGGCGGTGACGAAGATCAGCGGGATGTGCCGGGTGCGCTCCGAACCGCGAATCAGCTCGGCCAGCTCGAAGCCATCCATCTCCGGCATCTGCACATCGATCAGCGCGAGTGCGACGTCGCTGGCCAGCAGCAATTCCAGGGCTTCCACGCCGGAGCGCGCGGTGATCACCTCGACGTCGTCGCTGCGCAGCAGCGCAGCAAGCGACAGCAGGTTCGCCTCCAGGTCGTCCACGATCAGGCAACGCACGACAATGCGCGCAGCGGATTCATCAGCGATCATCGACGATTTCCTTTTCGCATAATTCATTCAGCAGCGCGAAAATCTCCGCGACCGGCAGCACCGCGTCGGCGGCGACTTTGGCGAGGGCGCTGCGCGGCATCATCGGCACGCGCGCCGTCTCCGGATCCTGCACCACGACAAACCCGCCGGCGCGGCGCACGGCCAGCGCGCCGTCGGCGCCGTCCTCGTTGCCGCCGCTCAGCACGATCGCCAGCAGGTGCTCGGCGTACACGTCGGCGGCCGACTCGAACAGCACGTCGATCGACGGTCTTGAATGATGCACCAGGTCATCCGCCGACAGGCTGATGCGCGGACCGGCGTCGACCAGCATGTGGTAGTCGGCCGGTGCGAAATAGATGTGGTCGGGCCGCACGACTTGCTTGTCGTCGGGCTCGCACACCGCAAACGCGCAGCGGGACGCGAAGATTCCCGGCAGCAGGCTCGAGCGATCGCGCGGCTGGTGCACGACCACGAATATCGACAGCATACCGCGGGCCGTCAGGGCCGGCAGCAACTCGGCCAGCGCCTCGACACCGCCGGCCGAACCGCCGATGGCGATCGCGCGGATGTCGCGCATCCCGCGCTGCCCGGCAATCGGGGCGTTCATGCGGTGGCACCTTGCAGGCGATAGATGCGGTCCTCGGCCGAAACCGTGGCGAACGCGTCCGCGTGCCGCGAGAAGCGCAGCGACTCCTTCGAGCCGATGCCGAGAAAGCCGCCGTGGCAGAGCGAATCGCGGAACAGGCCGATCGCGCGTTCCTGCAAGCCGCGATCGAAATAGATCAGCACGTTGCGGCACGAGACCAGTTGCACCTCGGCAAACACGCTGTCGGTCGCCAGGCTGTGGTCGGAGAAGACGATGTGCTTCTTCAGCGCCTTGTTGAACACGGCCGAGTCGTAGGCCGCCATGTAGTAGTCAGACAGCGACACCGGGGCGCCAGAGCGGCGGTGGTTGTCGGTGAAACCGGCGATCGACGCCACATCGAACACGCCGGCTTCGGCGCGCTGCAGGGCGCGCGGATTGATATCGGTGGCGTAGATCAGCGAGCGCGCGAGCAGGCCCTCCTCGTGCAGCAGGATGGCCATCGAATAGGCCTCCTCGCCGGCGCTGCAGCCGGCAACCCAGACCTTCAGCGACGGATAGGTGCGCAGCACCGGCAGTACGGTTTCGCGCAACGCGCGAAAATAGGACGGATCGCGGAACATCTCGCTGACGTGCACGGTGAGATAGTCGAGCAGGGCCGGAAACAGCGCCGGCTCGTGCAGCGCACGGTCCTGCAGCTGCGACAACGTGTCGCAACGAAAGCGCTGCATCGCCGCGCGCAGACGTCGCTTCAGCGACGGCGTGGCGTAGGCGCGGAAATCGAAGTGATAGCGATGGTAGATCGCATCGAGCAGCAGGCGCATCTCGATGTCGGATTGGTCCGGCATGGCGAGAATCGAACTCACTTGCGCAGCCAGACCCGGATCAGCGACAGCAGCTTCTCGACGTCGAGCGGCTTGGCGATGTAGTCGTTCGCCCCGGCAGCGAGGCATTTTTCCTGATCGTCCTGCATCGCCTTGGCGGTCAGCGCGATGATCGGCAGCTTCGACCATTCGCTGCGCTTGCGGATCTCGTGCATCGCCGTGAAGCCGTCCATCTCCGGCATCATGATGTCCATCAGCACGAGGTCGATCGCGCCGCTGCCGCGCGCAGGCCGCGCGTCGAGCAGATTCAGTGCCTCCTTGCCGTTGCGCGCGATCTCGATCTTGGCGCCGAGCGGCTCGAGCACGCTCGACAACGCGAAGATGTTGCGCACATCGTCCTCGACGATCAGGATGCGGCGATCCTCGAGCGCCGCTTCGCGGCTGCGCGCCGCCTTGAGCATGCGCTGGCTTTCCGGTGGCAGGTTCGACTCGACGCGGTGCAAGAACAGCATGACCTCGTCGAGCAGGCGCTCTGGCGAGCGTGCACCCTTGAGGATGATCGAGTGCGAAAAGCGGCGCAGCGACTGCTCCTGCTCCGGCGTCACTGCCTGCCCGGTGTAAATGATGGTCGGCGGGAACGACAGGTCGCCGTTTTGCGACATGCGCTCGAGCAGCTCCAGGCCGGTGGCATCGGGCAGCGACAGGTCGAGGATCATGCAGTCGAACGTGGAGTTGGCGAGTCGCTGCGCCGCGTCCTCGGCGGTGTCGACTTCGACGATCTCGATGTCGGCGCCGCCGAGCAACTGGCGGATCATCAAGCGTTGTTCCGGATCGTCTTCGATCACGAGGATGCGGCGCATGACCTGCGACAGCTTCGCGTCGAGGCGCTGGAATGCCTCCATGATCTCCTCGCGCTTTACCGGCTTGAGTGCATAACCGATGGCGCCTCGCGCGAGCGCCTCGTGCGAGTGATCGGCGACAGAAACGATGTGCACCGGAATATGGCGCAACGCCGGCTGGCGCTTGATCTCGTCGAGCACGACCAGGCCGGACTGGTCCGGCAGGTTGATGTCGAGCAGGATCGCGCCGGGCTTGTACTTCGCCGCCGCATCGAGTCCATCCTTGGCGGTGTGCGTGACGACGCACTGGAATTGATTTTCGTGCGCCATATCGCGCAGGATCTCGGCGAAGCGCGTATCGTCCTCGATGATCAGTATCAGGCGCTTGTCCGCCTGCAGTTGCGTCCGATCGTCTTCGATGCCGACCTGGATCAGTGCCGGCGCGGTCATCGTCGATGTCGTCTCGTAGCGGCGCCGCTCGACCGGCGGCGGTGCCAGCGCGGCGACCGGTTCCGGCTTGCCGCGGTAGGCCTTCGGCAAGGTCAGCGTGAACACGCTACCTTCGCCCTGCGCGCTGCGCACGCCGATTCCGCCGCCGAGCAGGCGCGCCAGATCGCGTGAAATCGACAGGCCCAGGCCGGTGCCGCCGAAGCGGCGATGCGTACTGCCATCGGCTTGGCGAAATGCCTGGAACACGACCTGCTGCTGCTCGGCCGCGATGCCGACACCGGTGTCGCTGACCTCGAACGTGACCATTTCGTCGCTCGACAGGATGCGCAGCGTCACTCCGCCGCTCGGCGTGAACTTGATCGCGTTGGACAGCAGATTGCGAAGGATCTGCCCGAGTCGGCGCGAGTCGGTGTCGATGTGGTCGACCGTGCCGGGTGCGAGCGTCGCAGTGAACGTCAGTCCGGCCTGCTGCGCGACCGGAGTAAACGTCTTGATCAGAACGTCGAGCGTACGGCCCAGGTGTATATGTTCGACCACCACGTCGATCTTGCCGGCTTCGATCTTCGCCAGGTCGAGGATGTCGTTGATCAGCGCGAGCAGGTCGGTGCCGGCCGAGGCGATCGTCTGCGCGTACTTCATCTGTTCGGCAGTCAGGTTGCCGGGCTTGTTGTCGGCCAGCAGCCTGGCGAGGATCAGCGTCGAATTGAGCGGCGTGCGCAGCTCGTGACTCATGTTGGCGAGAAACTGGCTCTTGTATTCGCTCGCGCTGGCCAGTTCGGCCGCCTTCTGGGTCAGCGCCAGTTGCGCCGCGACCAGGTCGTCGCGCTGGCGTTCGAGCATCTGGGTCTGTTCTTCGAGCTGCGCGTTGGTCTGCTCCAGCTCGACCTGCTGCGATTCCATCTGCGCCTGCGAGGTGCGCAGCGCGTCGCCGTGCTCGGTGAGTTCCTCGTTGGCGACACGCAGTTCCTCCTGCTGGGTCTGCAGTTCTTCGGATTGGCGCTGCGTTTCCTCGAGCAGTTCCTCGAGGCGGTCGCGGTCCTTGGCCGAGCGCAACGCCACGCCGAGCTGTTCGGAGACGCGTGTCAGCAATTCTTCCTGGTGTTGGGAAACGCGTTCGAGGAAACCGAGCTCGATCACGCCCTGCACGACGCCGTCGACGGACGCCGGCAGGATCAGCAATTCCACCGGGCTGGCGGAGCCGAGGCTCGAGGCCGCCGTCAGGTAGCCTTGCGGCAACGTGTCGATGCGCAGCACGCGATTTTCGCGCGCGGCCTGGCCGAGCAGGCCGTCACCAGGACGCACCACATCGCTGCGCTGGTCGCCGGAGAGGGCGAATCCGGCGTGGCGGCGGAAACGGCCGTCGCGTTCCTGCACGTACAGCGTGCCGATCTTCGCATCGAGGTAGCCGGCCAGGAACTCGAGCACGCGTTCGCTCAGCGTTTCGAGGCGCTGTTCGCCCTGCAGCTTCTGGCCGAGTCTTGCCTGGCCGACGCGCACCCATATCTGCAGTTCGCGCGCGCGGTAGTCGCGTGACATCACGGTCGCACCGATCAGGATCAGCACGAACAGCACCAGCGAGCTGCCGAGCGCCACGACGAAGGATTGCTTCGCCGCCTGCTGCCAGCTCGCTTGCGACTGGCGGAACTGATCGTCCTGGTTGCCCTGGATCAGATCCTGCTCGGCTCGAATCTGATCCATCAAGTTTTTGCCGCGATCGGTCTCGACCAGCGCCAGAGCCTGTTCGGACTTGCCGGCGCGGCGCAATTCGATCGTCACCTTCAACTCGTCGATTTTCTCCTCGCTCAGACTCGCGATTCGATCGGCCCGCGCCAGTGATTGCGCATTGCCCTTGACCAGGTCGCGCAATGTCGCAAGGCTGCCGGCCAACTGACTCCGCGCGCGGTTGTACGGGTCGAGATACGTCTGCTCGCCGGTCAGCAGGTAGCCACGCTGTCCGGTTTCGGCATCGGTCAGATCCGCGCTGACGTTCAATACAGCGCGTTGCACTTCGAGCGCATGCGAGCCGGCCGCCGACGCGTCGTTGGTCTGCCTCAAGGTGCCGTAGGCCATGGCTGCCGCCGCGATGACCGCCAACAGCTCGCCCAGAAACAGCAGCGACAGGCTCGGCGGCAGCCTCCGCGACTTTTCAGGCCGTGCCGGCGGGCGCAAGTCGGGTTTGGAATCCGTGATGGTCATTCAGCTACTCGATATCGGGCCGATTCGCTGCGCGCTGCGCGCGCCATGAGTGTCTGCGTCCGGATGCAAACATGAAACAGGATGCGCATTCCTCCCCGCTCCGCAAGCGTGACGCCGAGCCCGGCGGCTTGCAACCGGCGATTGCGGGCGCCCCGCGCTGCGCCCGGCCGGGCGTCACATGGCGCCAGTTCAATGCGGCGTCGCGACGCCTTCGAGCAAGGTGTCGCGCGCTTTCTCCGTGCCGCCGCTGGCGATATTGCTCAGGGCCACGATGCCGACCAGACGTTTCTGCCGGTTCAGGACCGGCAGTCGGCGCACGCGCAGTTCGGACCTGTTGCGCGCGACGTCGAGCACGTCGTCGTCCTCGTAGCAGTAGCGGATGCTCCGGGTCATCACGTCGCGCGCCAGCGTATCGCGTCCTTGCCCACGGCGACGGCGCGCAGCGTGATGTCGCGATCGGTGATCATGCCGATCAGACGATCCGCGTCGCCGACCGGCAGGCTGCCGACGTCGGACTGCTGCATGATCGTCGCGGCGTCACGGATCGTCTGATCCGGACTCGCAAGCCTTACGTCCGCTGTCATCACGCTGCCGATCTTGTTCATGCGCTGCCCTCGAACTTCGCTCGCCGGGAATCTCCAGTTCAGCACTATATGTGCCAGCCGCACGACGTTGGCGGCGCAGCCTGATTTTGCTGATGTTTGCCGCACGCGTCGAAGCGGGCCCCGTGCGTTTGGCAATGATCAGGGTGCCGCTTCGTGCAAAATGCGCGGTGCCGGCGTGATCCGTTCAAAATTCATCGACGAATTCGAGCGTGGCGCTGAACTCGCGGCCGGCAAGCTCGATGCGGTCGCGCACGTCGGTCGCGGACTTCGCGTCGAGCACGTGCACCTCGATGTCGTGGAAGTCGTTGCCGCCGCCATTGTCATCGGCCAGCCCGAGCGAACTGGTGTCGTCACGCGCATGCATCTGGTCCGCCACTTCCTCGACGCGATCGACCCTGTCCATTTCGTGCAGCATCACGATCATGGCGTCGGCGGTCTGGCGGTCTCCGGCGAGGCGGAAACGGACAATCCTCATGGTTCGGCTCCGTGCGCTTGCGTCGCGGGATGCGAGCTTCAGCGCAAGTGTCGAGGACAATTCCGGAACGACCACTGAAGGAGCGATTTCCAGAGCCAGAGGAAGTCCGGTGACCGCATCGGAGACCGTTGCGCAGCGCGCCGCTTTGCGAACCGTCGAGGCGATGCTACGCCAGATCCTTCGACTTCGGCGCGGTGACCCTGCGCTAAGAGCCTGCCCGGACTCGATCCGCGGGCGAACGGATTCTTTCGCGCGGCGCCGCGCAGACCTGCCTTCGGGATTTTTCGCCTCGCCGAAGCGAAGCGGATCAACCGGCCAGGCGTTCCATCACCTGCGTGCGGAAGCGGCGGCTGACCGGCACTTCCTGGCCATTCTTCATGACCGCGACCAGGTCGCCTTTGAACATCTCCTGCAGCTGCGCGATGCTGTCCATGTTGACCAGGCCCGAGCGGCTGACCTGCACGAACGGTTCGGCGCACAGACGCTCGGCCAGTTCGGACAGCGGCCCGTCGACGACGTGTTGCTTGCTGCCACAGTGCAGGACGCAGTCGCGGCCATCGGCTTCGATCCAGTCGATCTGCTCGCTGCGCACGATCAGGAAGCGGCCGTTTTCGCGCACGACGAAGCGCCCCGACGCAGCCGACTTCTGGTCCGCCGTCACACGTGGTTCGGCCGCTTCGCCCACCACAGCCTGGATGCGTTCGGCCAGGCCGATCGCTTCGCGCGCCCGCAGACGCTCGCGCGCGACGCCGAGCGCCTCTTCCAGTCGAGCCCGATCGAACGGTTTGAGCAGATAATCCGCCGCGTGCACCTTGAAGGCATCGAAGGCGAACCGCTTGTGCGCGGTGACGAACACGACGATCGGCGTGCCGCTGCCGGCGTCCCTGAGGCGTTCGGAAAACTCCATGCCGCTGATGCCGGGCATCTGGATGTCGAGCAGCGCGATATCGACCGGCCGCGCCGCCAGCACGGCCATCGCCTCGGCGCAGTTGCCGCACGCGGCGACGAGGTCGAATTCGGCCTGTTCCGCGATCAGCCGCGCCAGTCGCTCGCGCGCCAGCTGTTCGTCCTCGACTACCAGAACCCCAAGTCGTCTCATGTCGGTTGCAGCGCCGCCGCAGCGTCACCCGGTAGGATGATCGAAGCGCGGAAAAGGTTGCGCGTGACGAAACTGGCGTAGAAGCGCGCACTCGAGCCGTACAGCAGGGCCAGCCGGCGGCGGCAGTTCGGCAGGGCGAGCTGCATGCCGTCGGCGGCTTCGTTTTCGCCGTCCCCCGGCTCGCAGGTATTGCTGATCTCGATGATGATGTCGTCGGCTTCGCGCTGCGCCCGCACCGTGATCTCGCCGCCCTCGAGCATGCGGCTGATGCCATGCGTGATCGCATTCTCGACCAGCGGCTGCAGGATGAAGGCCGGCACCAGACATTGGGTCACGGAATCGGCGATGCGGATGTCGGTCTGCAGGCGTGAGCCCAGGCGCGCGCGTTCGATGTCGAGATAAGCCTCGACCAGCGCCAGTTCCTCGCCCAGCGTCGCCGTCGCGCGATCGCCGCGCTGCAGCAGGATGCGCAGCATGTCGGCAAGGCGGATCGTGAAGACCTGCGCCGGCGAGCCCTCGTCGAGCATCGCCACCAGCGCATTGAGCGCATTGAAAAGAAAATGCGGCTGCATCTGCCGCGCCAGCGCGGTCAGCTGGGCCGAGACCGCCTGCGTGCGCAGTTCCTCGCGCGCCAGCGCCTCTTCCTGCGCACGACGCACGTAGATCGTTACATGCACCAGCGCGATCATCGCGACATAGCTCAGGAACCCCCAGTGCGCCTGCATTGCCAGCAGCTGGATGACCGCCGGTCCGAATTCCGGCAGCAGGCCGAAGCGTTCCGGATACGGGTGCATGATCGCCGCGGCGATGACCGCATGGACGCCGATGCAGAAGGCACCGAGTACCAGGTGCAGGCCGACGTTGCGCGCGAAACCGGGCCGGCCGTGTTCGATCGGAAAACGCAGCGCCAGCATGATCGGCAGCGGTGCGACGAACGCCCACGTGTACCAGATCACCGCGCTCCACAGCATCGAGCTGAAAAAGCTCATGTCCTGCCCGCGCAGCAGGAACTGCATGTTCGTCTGGAACGCAGTGAACAACATCATCGCGCTGGCGAGCAACGCGGCAATGGCCCAATAGCGGATCACGCGCAGGAATATCGACACGGACGCACCGTCCCCTTTGAATTTCTCGGCCACGACGCGGCGGCTGCGTGCGCGGCGTTCTGTAGCGCATTGCACGCGCGCGCCATGGGCTGCCCAGCATAGTAGCGAAACGCGCCCGGCGTTCAATGACGCGGATCGCAAGCAAGTGCGCAAATTCCTGATATCCGTCGCGCGGTGTGCTGGTGGAGCATCACGGCGTTTGCCAATTTCTGCTCATTTGTCGCACCGCAGCGCCCTTCGGGCCAGATGGACGCGCATCAGGGCAGCTTTGTGAAAGCGCAACCGGCGCAGGCCCGCTAGCCTGTTTCTCTCCGCAACAGGCTCCACAAGCAATGACCCGATGCGATCCGGTACATGCCGTCCGCGGAGAGTTCACCGGCGCTCCGGCGGCGCTCCGGCGCGCGTATGCGGATGTTGCGGATGTGACCGCAGGATCCGCTCGCGATGGGGGCGCCATTTCGATACACAGACGAAGCCGTTCGTACTTGGGTGACGACCGCTGGTTACAAAGTCGTTCCGCCATCACGGGTGTGGTGCAAATCTGCACGCGGACCAAACGGACAAGAGTTTGGTAGCGGCCAAACGCAACGCGCGGAGTTAAGCAGATGCAGAGTTTGACCAATGATCTGCGGCGAACAGGCCACGCACCGGTCGTTCAGCCGGACAGCTGGCAGCGCTGGCAACCGGCAGCCAATGGCGAATTCGACACAGATGCCAGCGACCCGCAGCAGGGTACCTTTCCGGACGCCGGCAGCCTGCGCGTCGACATCACGCCGGTCGAACAAATCCTGCGCATGACGCAGGCGGTCGCGCTCGGCCGGCACCGGTGTCCGCAGGAACACCCGCAGTTCCTGCGCGGCGGTGGCCCGCACACCTGTGCCTACATCACGTTCCATCGCAGCAGCGTGCGCATGAAGATCGACGACTGGCGCGCCGAAGTCGCCACGCCGAATCACGTCAGCTTCTACAACATCGGCGGATCGTATTCACGCGAGGCGATCGGCAGCGAAGGCGACGAGTGCGACTGGCTCGCTGTCGCGCCGGGCCTGCTGCGCACGCTCTGCGCCGACCTGCTGCCGGACGAAACCGTCGGCGACGATCATCTGTTCCCGCACCCATTCGCGCCGGTGCGACCGGAAGTGTTCTTCGCCCAACGCAAACTGTTCTCGGCTGCCGCCGATCCGGCAGCAGACCTCAACTCGCTCGAGATCGAGGAGGCGGCAACGCGCCTGATCGGCAGCGTCGTCGCCGATTCGATGGACTTCTGGGGTTACTCGCGCAAGGCGCGCCGGCGCCCGCGTCCGGTATGCCAACGCCGGCGCCTGCAGATCATCGAGGACGCCAAAGCCGCGCTCGCCCGCGAATATTCGACCGACCTGTCGCTGGCCGATCTTGCGCGCCAACTGCATTGCTCGCCCACGCACCTGTCGCGCATCTTCCACGCCGCGACCGGCTTCACGCTGTGCGACTACCGCCAGGAATTGCGCCTGCGCAAGGGCCTGTTCCTGCTCGAGGACTCCGGCGGCGAAATCGGCGACATCGCCGTCCAGGTAGGCTTCGCCAGCCACAGTCACTTCACCAGCGCCTTCCATCGCCGCTTCGGCACGAAGCCGTCGGACTTCATCAAGTGGCGTTCGCGCAAGCTGATCCGGGCGATGGCCGCATACTGATACCGCCCGTCCATTTGACAGTGAACGTCGCGCGGCGCTCGCGCCGGTGCAGCGTGCGAGCGCAGGCAACCAACCGGATCGCGATCGATTCCCCGCCATCCTCGCCTCGTGCAATCATGCCGCGAGACGCCGCTATCCTACCGGCGAGGAGACCGCAGCATGCTACCGGCAACGATGATGGCCATCGCGATCGAAGGCGGCGCCGGACCGGCAAGCGCGTTGCACAGCGTGCAGGTTCCGCTGCCGACACCACGCGAAGGCGAAATCCTGATTCGTGTGCGCGCAGCCGGCGTCAATCGCCCGGACCTGCTGCAGCGCGGCGGCAACTATCCGCCGCCGCCCGGCGCTCCCGAGACGCTCGGCCTCGAAGTCGCCGGTGAAGTCGTCGTCGCAGCCGGTCGCTGGCGTGAGGGCGATCGCGTCTGCGCGTTGCTCGGCGGCGGCGGTTACGCCGAATACGCCTGCGTCGATGCGCGCCATGCGCTGCCGATGTCGGCCGGCCTCGACTTCATCGCTGCAGCCGCACTGCCGGAAACCGCGTTCACGGTGTACGCCAACGTGTTCGAGCACGGCGCGTTGAAGGCGGGCGAAACGCTGCTGGTGCATGGCGCGACGTCCGGCATCGGCGTCATGGCGATCCAGCAAGCGAAAGCCGCTGGCGCACGAGTCATCGCAACAGCCCGCAGCGCCGCCAAGTGCGCGAAGGCGCGCGAACTCGGCGCCGATATCGCAGTCGACGCCAGCCATGAGGACTTCGGCGCGCTGGGCAAGGCTGCCGGCGGTGTCGACGTCACGCTCGACATGGTCGGCGGCCCCTACTTTTCCCCGACACTCGATGCGCTGAAGACCGGCGGCCGCATTGTATACATTGCTGCACTCGGCGGCAGCACACTCGAAGTGCCGGTGCGCCAGCTGATGATGAAGCGCGCGCTGATCACCGGCTCGACCTTGCGCCCGCGCAGCGCCGACGAAAAGGCGCGGCTCGCGGGCGAAGTCGAACGCGTGGTCTGGCCGTGGATCGCCGCCGGCAAGGTACGCGCGATCGTCGACCGAACGTTTCCTCTCGCCGAGGCGGCGGCCGCGCACGCACACCTGGAAAGTGGCGACCATGTCGGCAAGATCGTTTTGACGATTTGAGTCACGCAGGTTACGCGGCGCTGGAGCGGCGAGGTGGACCGTCTTCCCTTCTCCCATTGGGAGATCGTGCCCCATCTGCGTGCGCCACGAGCACACGTCGAGCATTCCTGCCTCGCACGCAGCGCATGCGGGCGGGGCCGATGAGGATCGAGTTCGCCTGTGTGTCGATTGCCGTCCACCTTCGATAAAATTCCCCGACCCTCAACCCCGCCCTCTCTCCGAAGGGCCCAATTAGCGTCGAGTCTCGGCAACGCTCTCAAAGCCCCTCCCCCTTGATGGGGGAATGTTGTACTTCCCGTACCCAAGGGGAGTAGCATGAGTGCGCGAGCCCTATTTGGAGGGCTGCTCCGCGAGGGAATTCTGGTGCGGCTCATTTATCTGGACGAGGCTGGCACATCTAGGAATGAACCTGTTGCAGTCGTCGCGGCTGCCATTTTCCACCCCGATAAACAGTGGCGGAATGTTGATCAGTACTTATCCTTTCTACGGAAAAGATATGGCCTGAAAGAAGACTTTATATTCCACGCGACCGAATTATTTTCTGGCGGCAAAGTCCTCGATAGAAAGAACTGGCCGGCAGAGCGGCGCATTCCGATTCTGAAGAGAGTTCTGTCTATCCCGCGCAAGTTCGATATCCCCATAATGTTCGGTTTTTACCGACAGGATGGCGTGACTGATGCCGATACTAGGCACCATTCAGCATTCGCGCTTTGCCTGAAACGCGCGAACGACTTCATCAAGGACAAGTACGACGGCGAAGTTGCCACGGTGGTGGCAGAAAATGTCAGCGAAATGCGCCGCTGGCTTGCGAAGACTCCCGATGTTTTAAAAAATCCTCCAAGCACTGTCCCTGAGCTTGGGCGTCATCCATTCGATGCGGTTGTGGATCAAATCCACTTCGCTGACAAACAGGGCGCGCCATTATTGCAGGTGGCAGACGCTGTGGCGTTCGCGATTCGGCTATTCATGACAAATCACAGATTCGGACGACGCACGGTGAATTTTATTGCCGACAATGCAGCGATTTGGGATGGTCTGGACGCTCAAAATAATGTGATCGCTGGAATGGGAGCTATTTATCGCCCGAAGAGCGAGTCTGAATACGCGCCCGTTTCCTGGGAAGAGCAATTCTTTTGATTGCCTCTTGAAATGCCAAACCATTCCTATCAGCGCCGATTTTCTTCGCGGCATCAACAAACCGCGCGGACTGCTCTTTGTCGTCCGGCTCAGGCTTTCGCTTTTTGTCCACGTCGCCTCACTCGCTTGCGCCATTCTTCACACTTGAGGAGCTGTCCGATAAGTCAGCCGCTTGCCAATCACGCCTTGCAGCAAGCGCTCTGCGCGTTCGGTGTCGTCAACGCCAAGCGCGATGCGGTTGTTGTAGCGGAAGTCAAACTCGGCAAGGTAGCGTTTCAGATGCTTCGAGCTGACATGGTGATAAGTGCCGATGATTCCGCGCTTGAGGATCGAGAAATAGCCTTCGATGGTGTTGCTATGCGCGCCACCACGAACGTACTCGCCGATGCCATGATTCACGGTTTCGTGACCGGCAAACTCTTTGCCTACGGCGCGGTACTGACCCGCTTCGTCGGTCATGAGGGTGGTCTTTGGGTGCAACTGCTCACGCAGGATCGGAGCCAGAGTCTTGCTGGTGACGTCCGGCACCTGCTGCGAACGGACCGCGCCACCGCGCTCGACCAGGGAGAACACGACTTCTTTGCCCATGCCGCCGATGTTCTTCGGGTCGCGCTTGTTGCGGTGTTTGTTCTTTTCCTTGCCGCCAATAAAGGTTTCGTCGGCTTCTACCGATTTACCTTCGCCGCCGAGCGGGCCGAGTTTGCCAGCGCGCATCGCTTCGCGTACGCGATGGCTCATAAACCATGCGGACTTGAGGGTTATTCCCAAGGTGCGATGCAGTTGATTGGAGCTAATGCCTTTCTTGCTGGACGCGATCAGGAATATCCCCTGCAGCCACAGGCGCAGCGGGATATGGCTTCCCTCGAAGATGGTTCCAACCTTGACGGTAAAGGGCTTGCGGCAGTCGTAGCACTTATAGGTTCCAAAGCGAGTGCTCTTGCCGCCCATCTTGCTGACACGCTCATAGCAGCCGCAGTGAACGCATACCGGGCCATTCGGCCAGATGCGCTTTTCTACGAATTCGTAGGCGGATTCTTCGTTGTGAAAGTGATCGGAGTTAAGTATCGAGGCCATGAGGTTTTCTCCTATGGCTGAAATATTACTCTCCTATTTTGGGTACGTCAAGTATAACATTCCCCTTGCGGGAGAGGGGATGGCGGCGAAGCCGCCGACTTCGTCGGCTCACCCTCTCCCCAACCCCTCCCGCAAGGGGAGAGGTGTACAACCGAGACTCGACGCTAATTGGTCCGGGAGGGGCTACCTGAAGCGGCGTTATTCCGATAGGAGGGCGGCTCAGGCATTCGCGTTGCCGGGGCAGGAAACGTTCTGCGCGCGCAGTTCGAAGTCAGGTCATCAGATCGACGTCGCCCTCGATGATCTTGCGCTCGAGCTTCGGCGCTTCACCCGGCGCCCACAACGCCGTGCTGTGCACGACGCGATAGCGCAGCGGACCGCCGTCATCGGTCTTGCTGCGTTCGATCGGGCGCGGGATGCAGACGAACTCGACGTCGAGGCGCTCGGCCGACGCACGCACCACCGAATAGCCATGCCCGCCCATGTCGACGAAATCGACGTGCGGCGAAAGCTGCGGATTCGACAGCGCCTTGGCCTTGGCGATATCGCCGCTCTTTGCATATTCGAAACATGTGCGCACGCCGTGATGCAGCAGCAGATTGATCGCTGGCTCCTGCTTTCCGCCGTGGTCGGCAAGGAACAACGCGCGCAGCGGATGCTGTTTCGGAAACTTGTGTTCCAGCGATTCGACGACACCCGGCGCGGACAGCGATCCGGTGATGAAGGCAACGCCGACCGGCGTGAATTGCAGCGGCGGCAGGTCCTTCGCGGCGCGCCCGGCCCAGAAACTGTGGCGGTCGCCGGCAACCGTGGCGAAGCCGGTGATGCCGTGACGCGCGATGAAATCGTAGATCTCGGCGCGCTCGACGTAGGCGCTGCCATGATCGCCGCCGCCGAATCCGGCATAGCCGCTGCCCGGCCAGCGCGGTGCGGCGGACGGCAGGTTCTGCGGGTCGGCGCGCATGTCGAGCGTGCCGGTCGTGTTGCCCCAGATTTTCCAGGTGGCGCGTGATGCCTTGAGCCGTTCGAGGAACCAGGCTCTCTGCTGCGCGCCGAGGATCGTCTGCGCCGGAAAATCCCTGGCGAAATTCGCCACATCTTTGTCGCCAAAGCGTATCGTCACAGGCGGCTTGCCGCCGTTCGCGCTGCGCCCGGCATCGAGAATACGCTGCGCCGGCTCGTCGACGAATTGCGGAAAATCCTCGCTCGTGAATGCGCCCGCTTCGTCGTGCCCGAGCGGGTCATCCGAGCGATAACTGCGCTGGTCAGTAATGATCAGGTCGACATGTCTGCCCCAACGCAGCGCGCGGTAGCCGGTCAGGCTTTTCAGCGCGGCAAGATTGTTGGGTTCGATGCCGAGGCCATGCTCGTCGAACTTCTCGATCGCGACATCGTCGACCTTGGGGCCGTCGAAATGATCGAGGCCCGCCGTCGGCTTGCGGATGCGCGCCGGCTGATACTCAAACCATGCCTGATTGGCGGCGACCTTGCGGCGCTGCTGCGGCGTGGTCTTGCCGTCGAACGTCTGCAGGCTCTGCCAGCCGAGCCAGCTGAACTCGTGGTTGTCCCAGATTGCGACGAATGGAAAATGCGCGCGCGCATCCTGCAGATCGGGATCGTGCAGGTATGCGCGATACACGGCACGATAGTCGTCGACGGTGGTCGGGATGTGGAAATCCTCATGCTTCTCGCCGCTGGCATAGCGCACAAGATCGCGCACCTTGCGATCGTAGTAATCCGGGCGTTCCTCGGGATACCAGACCAGTTCGTAGATGAAGTCGCCCAGGTGCAGCACAAAACCCAGCCGATCCTCGGGTGCGGCCTTCGCGTCCTCGAAGATCATGCGCCGATAAGCGTTTTGCGCGCCATAGTTCGCGTTCTGGCACGACACGAACGCAAAGCGCACCGCGCGCGCATCGTCGTCGGCCGGCGCAGTCAGCGTGCGGCCGATGCGGCTGCCGCCGCCTTCGTCGTCGGTGAAGCGGTACCAGTATTCGCGCGCCGGCTCGAGTCCGCCGACCAGCACGCGGCAGGTGAAGTCGGACGCCGCGGTCAATTTCGCCTTTGCCGTCGTCACGATGCGCTCGAACTTCGCGTCTGCCGCCACTTCGCAGGTCAAGTGCACGACCGCGTTCGCATCCGTGGCAGGGCGCCGCGTCCACAAAAGCACGCTGTCGGGCTGCGGATCACCCGACCCGACCCCTTCCGGATACAGATCACGCCGCTCGGTCCAGATCAGTTTCGATTTGCCGAGCACCTCGCCATTGCGCGCCAACGCGGCAACCGCGCCGATCGATGCGGCTATGCTGAGGAATTCACGCCTGGAAATGTTCTTCATGTCGACCTCGGTATGGAAGCCGCCGACGACGGGTGTGGTGCGCCATCACACAACCAATAACAGCTTTCCGCGCTCGCTGCCTGTGCGATTGGTAAGGGTCGTTCGGGTTCTCGCCTGGCAGAGAGCGCCCGATCGACAACCCGAAGGCCCCCGACAGCACTTCCCCGACCGTTCGCGTTGAACGTAGCTCGCGCAGCGAACGAAGTCGAAACGTCGCGTAACCCCTCGACTCCGGCGCTCCGCGCCTACACTCAGGGCGAGCGGACTTGAAGCAACGGACTTGCAACGAGGCATCGAGCACGGATTTGCAGCTGACTTGGCGTCACCCGACCGTTTGCTTTGAGCGTAGCTCGCGCAGCGAGCGAGGTCGAAACGTCCTGCATCGTCCTTCCGCCGGAATTCAGGGGCTGCGGGGTTCGTCGGAGCCGGCGGATGTTGGCGCTAAGTTCCCGGACTCGCGGCGCGACCCTTGACCCGCGTATCGGTGGCAATCCAGTTGACTTCCCACGTCTTGCCGCCGTCGGAAGAGAAGGCCTGTTCGAAGTGGGCCGAATCCGCGCGGATGTCGGAAATGACGAAGCGCACGAGTATCGCGCGCTCGCCGAGCATTTCCTGGTCGTGGAACTCGCCGCGGCCGTCCTTGAATTCGCCGATCGTCGGCGTCGCCATCGTGCCGGCAGCGGCGTTGGAAAAATTCAGGCTCCATTGGTGCGCCTGCGGGTTGTACAGGCGCAACGACAGGCCTTCGAAGTGTCCGGCCGGACCCTCCATGCGTAGCTCGAGGAGATTCGCTCGACCGTCCCATACCTTGCGCACGACCGACGTACCGTCGTACTCCGTCCATGTCGTGGAGCCAGTCAGCGGATGCAACAGGCGCCTGACGTGCGTGTGCCAGGTGCCGATCTCGAAATCGAAGTCGTGCTGCCCGTCGCGCACCGCGCTCGTTGACTTGTCGGGCGCGCTGCTGGCCGTCGGCGCGTCTGCGGCGCTGGCGAGCGTTGCAGCGAAGGCGGCGATCACTGCACTTGCAAGAATTCGGATTCCCAATCGTTCGATTGCATTCACGTTGGCATCCTCACGCGTTGTGGATGTTGCGTTCCGTTGTGCGCAGCTGTACCGGCGGCGCGCGCGCGGAACGGGCTTCGAGCGTGTCGCAGAGCAACGACGTGGCGGAAGGGCCGCTTCCTCGGGCGTATGCGATACCACTTCGCTTCGCCGCACTGTGCATTCCTTTCGCCGCACGCGCGCGACAGGTGAGTTCTTCCTTCTTCCTCCGGAGCGCTTCGAGGAGAGCAAGGGCTCAGGCGCCTCTAGTCTAGGGAGAGAGGCGAATTGCGCGCTGCGCATTTCTTCCCTTCTCCCTCCGGGGAAGGCGGCGCGAAGCGTCGGATGAGGGCCGCACCCGCCGTGCGTTTGATAAGTACCACGGCATTCGCCCAGACATTGATAAATATCCCGACCCTCACCCCAACCCCTCTCCCGAGGGAGAGGGGCACAGTTGCTTCCGGGAGAGGGGCTCCAGCGCTTCGCGCGAGAGGGCACTGGCGCTTCGAAAAAAGCTCGGGCGCAGAATGGGAGGTGCAAGAGCGTACGAATTGGAGGTTCACGGGAGGGACTGAGCGTTTCGATGGACTTGGGGCTCAAGTGAAGCAGCACGAACCACTACACTAGGCAACCAACAGACTTTCGGGAACCGAGGTGATCAATCCCGCCCTCAAGCGCGAGAACATCGCAGCGACACATCGCATCATCGCGCCGCTGGTCCGGCGCACGCCGGTCATCGAAGTCGACGGCGCGGACTTCGGCCTCGAGGGAGTCACGCTGGTGCTCAAGCTCGAATTCCTGCAGCACGCCGGCTCGTTCAAGGCGCGCGGTGCATTCACGAACATGCTGACGCGCGGCATTCCCGAGGTCGGCATCGTCGCCGCATCGGGCGGCAACCACGGCGCCGCGACCGCGTTCGCCGCTGCGCGCACCGGGCATCGCGCGACGATCTTCGTGCCGACCGTTGCCTCGCCCGCAAAGATCGCGCAGATCCGCGACTACGGCGCCGACCTGCGCATCGCAGGCGACCGCTACGCGGATGCGCTCGTGGCGAGCGACGAATTCGCAGAGAGCACTGGCGCGCTGCGCGTGCATGCGTTCGACCAGGTCGAAACATTGCTTGGCCAGGGCACCGTCGCGGCGGAATTCGAGGCGCAGGCGCCTGACCTCGATGCCGTGCTCGTCGCCGTCGGCGGCGGCGGACTGATCGGCGGCATGGCCGCGTGGTATCGCGGCAACACGCGCCTCATCGCAGTCGAGCCGAAGGAGGCGCCGACCCTGGCAATGGCGCTGCAAGCCGGCGCGCCGGTCGATGCACCGGCCGGCGGCGTCGCCGCCGATTCGCTTGCGCCGAAGCAGGTCGGGCAACTGATGTTTCCGCTGGCGCAACAGTTCGTCGACTGCGCATTGCTGGTCGGCGAAGAAGCGATCATCCAGGCGCAGTACGCATTGTGGAAAAATCTGCGCGTCGTCGTCGAACCCGGTGGCGCGACGGCATTGGCGGCTGTGCTGAGCGGCGCATTCGAAACAAAGCCGGGGCAGCGGATTGGCATCGTGCTGTGCGGAGCAAACACGAGCGCGGTGCAATTGTCGAAAGTGGCTGGCTGATCGCAGGCAACCCCGCGGGGCAACACGGTCCTCGATTCAGGTGACCTGCAGCGATCGATTTGGCAATCCTGTATCGCGTTCCGCAAGAAACTTTGCATCCACACAATCCACCTCTCCCCTCGCGGGAGAGGTCGACGCGCGCAGCGCGGCGGGAGAGGGGAGGCGCCGCAGGCGCCTGCTACGCAGGCGTCACCCTCTCCCCATCCCCTCCCCCATCAAGGGGGAGCGGCTTAAGAGCAATTCATGCGTCGGTAAAGTTCATTTGCCGACACAAACTAGTCTCACGCCACGAACATGCGAAGTCCGAAATGCGCTGACGATCGCTGCAGATAATCAATCAAGCGTGTCCTTCACCGCATTGCGCACCGCCATTGGCACCTGGTCTTCCGGCACGTCGATCGTTTTTGGCGTGCCGCCGATCGTGCGCGTCAGGCGATAGGTGAAGCCGTCGGGCTTCACGGCAGCGGCGGATTTCGCGCTGCCACGGAACAACGCATCGAGCGCCTTGGCGTCGACGGGAGAAAGCTGCGACAGCGCGAGCTCTCCCCCGCTCTTGATGTGCGAACCGGGCAGGCTGAAGCCGCCGAGGCCACCGAGGCGTTGAATCGTCAAGCGATCGTCAGTGGATTTCGGCAACGTCGCGATTCCCGAGGATCACAGTCCGACCTGTTTCCAGGCCTTGTCGACAGCCGCGGCGACAGTGGCGTTGTACATCTGCGCAGCCAGCTGCCGGGTGCGCTTGGCGAAATCCTTCATCGACATGTTCGGACTCGGCCCGAACCCGGTCAGGGCACGGTACCAGATCTGTCCGACCGTTTCCCAACTGCGGCCGCCAACCAGTTTGCAGGCCGCGCAAAACGCCAGATTCGGCGGGCCGCTGGCGTAGTGCGGATCGGTACCGGGGTTGAGCTGCGAATAGTTGGTCGGCTGTGGCGCGAGGCAATGCGACGCGGCCGGATTGGCCATGTCGCGCAGGCACGTATAACCCTTCTTCTTCGCCGCCGGGCCGATGATGTCCGCGCCAATCAGCCAGTCCGCCGAGGTGACGGTCTGCTTCGCCTGCCACTGGCGGAACATCGAGCCGAAACAATCCGAAATGCTTTCGTTCAAGCCGCCGGCGTCGCCCGAGTAACCGAGCTGCAAGCTGTGCTGCGTGACGCCGTGCGTCAGCTCGTGGCCGATCACGTCATTGCCGAGCGTGAAGTCGACGAACAACTGATTGTCGCCGTCGCCGTACAGCATCTGCGAGCCGTTCCACATCGCGTTGTCGTAGTTCTTGCCGTAATGGATCGACGACATCAGCGTCATGCCGGCATTGTCGACCGAATTGCGCTTGAACACGTTCTTGTAGAACGTCGCGACCGCCTTGGTTTCCTTGTATGTGCGCTTCGCCGTCGCATCGGACGAATTGGCCGGCTTCGCGATTGGCGATCCCGGCAGCGTCTGCAGCTGCTTGCAGTCGTAGACCGTGATCGCCGGCGACTTCGCCAGCGCCACCGGCGCAATCCCCATCGGATTCGTCGCGGCCGTCAGCGCGACCGCTTGCGTGCGCAACTTGCGCACCTCGGTGCTGACCTTCGCCGTGTTCTCGGCGCCATCGCGGACGCGCGCCGACAGCTTTTTGTCCTGTGCCAGCTTCCGCAACACGTCCGCCGGCACGATGAAGCAAGTGCATGACATGGCAACTCTCCTTCCTGGTTAGAGAGACTTGAAGGGCAGCCGGGACTGACAGTCCCTGTCAGTCGCAGCGCGGGCGACGCCGGTTTCCGTTTACCGTTTGATGCGTCGCGTTGAATCAAGGTGTTGCTGCGCGGCTGGTTGTCTCACGCCCGGGTCTGCTCCAAAATCATGCGCCGATTTTGCGCTGCCGTCACTGGCCTTCCCCGCGGGACGTCACGACTTTCACAAATGTCGTGGCGCAATCGTTTCAACAGCGACACCTTGGATTCGTCGACATCAATTACTCCCCCTGTTCACCTCTCTCGCTGGTACTCCTAATCCAGTACTCGCTCAGAGCGTCTCATTCACCTCTATCCTCTGGCGTGCGAGGTCGCCCCCACCTGCCTGTGCCGCGGCCGCTTCAGCAATCAGGAGCGAGAATGCAGCACATGCAGGCGGGATAGGTGAGGGCGGCGCTTTGCTGTTCAATGTTTGACGTTAACCGGCACCTGTGCAGCGCTGGCTCCTTCGTCCTGAACGATCACGATCATACCGTTGACGTCTTCGGCGAAATCCTTGGCCTGTAGCGACAAAACACTGGAATTGCCGGAGCCTTGTTTGATGTCTGCAGTCAACGTGCCCTTTGCTGGAGGATTGACGACTACCGGACTGTATTTTCCGGTACCCCCTGTAATTGGCATACTTACAGCCTGGCCACCGCTCTGCACCGTGACACCGTCTTTGGGAACCGCGATCGAAAGCGGAACCTTCACCTTGACGTCGATCGCGCAGTCCTTGTAGAGCTTGTCAAGGCCGGTCGGAGCAGTAATAGCGTCGAGCGACGCTCCGAGTGGAGCTAACTTCTGATTGGCACGAGAAATGAGGAGTTCGGCCACCGCCATTTGAGAGCGTGCAGAGTCGAGGGCACGCAGTACGTCATCGGCCGGATCTGGCGGAGCAAGACCGTGCGCGGCAGCAGCGTTACCAGCGCTTTTCACCTTGGCCTTCGAGGCCAGGAGCGCGGATGCGGCTGTGGCAATCTTGTCATTCGCAGCAGCCCCCGAAGCAGGGGGTGTCGTTGCAGCTGCCGGCTGTGCTGCGGCTGGCAGTTTGAGCGATGAGAGCATGGATGACAGCGATGCTGGATTCGGTACCATCGTTGCAATCTGAGAGTTTACCGAGTTGACGATCGACTCCGCGGTCGACGCCAGCTCCTTTCGGACTTGGGCATCGGTTGCTTTTACCGTGACATATCTCTTCGGTAACAGCGTGACGGCGTCATTCGCGCTGGCGAGGGCCGCCAAGTCTGCCGATAGGAGCGTACCAACGGCATCTAACGCGCTGTCCAGGGCATCCAGTAGTGCCTTCTTGTCTGTCGATGTCTTGATGCTTGCGCGCTGCAACCGCGCATCGACCAGTGCGTCGTTTGCACGAGTAAGCCGATCGTTCGCGGCTGCCACGTCTTCGAAGACGCTCTGCATTTGCCGGGAGAAAGTCGCATAGCGCCCATCGAGATCCGCAACTTGGCTAGGTGACAAGATAGATGGCGTTGTAACTTGTATCGCGCAGTCCACCGCTGCGACACCGGCAAGATAGATAACGTCGCGTGGTTTGTACTGATAGTTTGCAATTCCGTAGGCGGCAAACCCCGCACTTGACAATGCCGCGATGTTGTGGGGATTAGCCTGTGTGAAGCCTTGGTACGCGACGAGCGCTGCAAGCGGAATCAATGTGTAGCCTACAGCGCTCGCGAATTCCGCATGCTGGCGGGCAAAACACGACAGCTGTCGCTCGATGCTACGAGCGTAGGCAACCTCGTCGACAGAGGCATTCGACGAGCCGCACCACTGGTTGGTCTTGCCACCGACCTCATTGAAATGATTCGGGATGACATAAGGTTGAAACACTTGACATCCCGATAGCATCAGCAGTGCAGCGGTGACAGAACCAGCGAGCATTAGGTTGCCGGCGCTCGGGCGGATCTTCACGATACCCATTTCTCCCCCTGGCCTTCATTGTCAGCGGCGGGACATCCGACTGTCCCGTTCCGAGTTAGAGAGACCCATCAGCACTGTTTGTCTCACCGACTTGGGGCGTTCCCTTGCACTGCGTCTTCGAAATCGGGACCCTGGCTCTCGCCTCACCCACGCGACGATGCGATCAACGTGCTGGCAAAAGCGTGCGCCGTGCACTGACTGGTGCAATACCGCACAAGTTTTCGACGCTGAGACAATCCCTACTGGCGTCACTCTCTATAGGAGATCGAGTCCGCCAGATCGGTTCGGGCGCGGAAGGATTGGGCGGGAACAACGCCCAAATTGGGTCGAACACAGGAGGTGCCGCCATGAGACGTTCGATTTTAGTATTGCTCAGCGCAATGTCCTGTTTGGTCGCGACAGCGGGAACATCCCTGATGGGGCCCGCAGGGCTGGATGACTTTCACAAAAAGATCGCCTCCAAAGGAGGAAATAGCGCGATCGATCCCAGCATCGCCAGGAGCCCTAACAAGCTGCTGAGTGAGTACGGCGCGATTGTGAACGCCGCCAAATGGGATACGACGACGATACCCGTGTGCTGGGAAAATCAGACAGCCGCACCGGCCAACGAGATTGCATGGGTGAAGGATTCAATCGAAAAAACCTGGCAGAAAGAGTCTGCCTTGAAATTCACCAATTGGGGGAACTGCCCGAAGTCAGCCTTTGCTGGCATACGGATCTATGCCAACGATGAAGGTCCGCACACCAACGGGTTGGGAAAACTCTTGCCACGAACGTCACCAGGGATGGTACTGAATTTCACATTCCACAACTGGAGTCCAGTTTGCATCAGTCCAACCGAGCATGAGAACTGCGTGCGCTCGATAGCCGTTCATGAGTTCGGGCACGCCATAGGCTTCACGCACGAACAGAATAGACCGGACGCTCCCGGCGAATGTCGGAAGGAATCTCAGGGCAACGATCCGGACAAGCTGCTGACCCCCTATGACGAGGATTCCGTCATGAACTACTGCAACAAGCGTTGGAACAACGACGGATTCCTTTCGAAACTTGATATTGAAGCTGTAAGGACGCTCTATGGAGTCTCTGGAGCAGCCCAATGAGTGCGACTCTCGATACGGGCGACATGTGGCATGCCTTCTCCGAATCGAAACAGACGCCCCCAGTCGCAAAATTCGTGATTTTTGTTCTTGGCGTGGCCTTCAGCGGATGCTTGAATGCCACTGGAGAAATGTCTCTGGCTGAGGTCAATGCGGCGTACAGAAAAGCAACGGTGTTCATACGCGCGGACAAGGTCAACGGACAGACCGGGGCGGTAACTACTGAAACTGGAAGCGGGTTCATTCTAAACAATTCGGGTTACGTTCTGACTGCAGATCATGTTGTGGCAGCCGGGGCCGACATCGATGTAAAAATTGCTGGCGCTCCAGAAAGCAGAGAAGCTCAACTTGAATCGTTGGAACTTCTTTTCGAGAACGCACAGTTGGACGTTGCGCTCTTGAAGTTCAAGAACACCGCGCAGCCCAGAAAGCCCGTCAAGGTGGGTAACCCCTGGGCTTTGGAGGATGGGGACAAGATTTATGTGCTTGGATTTCCCGGGCAAGAGGAATGGTTTTCCGACGCCGGCACACTTAGCGCGCGCAGCGGACCGAAAGGTTCATGGCTGACAAGCATGAACTTGGACGCAGGCACTAGCGGTGGACCCGTGTTCAACCAGTCAGGGGAAGTAGTAGCCTTCGTCTGGGGTGGCGCCAACAAGCTGGTTTCAAATGCGAATGCTGTGGCAATGCGTGGACTCAACCGTGCGATACCCGTCAATCTGGTGGGCGAATTTCTGTCCGCTGCAGGGGTGGCGTCCCCAACAACAAAGGTGGCCTTCGACGAGGTGACTTACAAGATTGACGAAACGCTCAATTCCGCGATGAACGTCGCGCCGACGACGAAAGCCTTTGAAAAAGTATTCGTTGCCAAGCCAGGATATGTCATCGTGGACCAGCAGTTTATATCGAAGAGTGCAACCAAGGTGTCGGACGTGTCGACGAGCATCGCGCCTGATGGCAAGTCCATGAAAGTTGTCTATAAGCTCACCAGTGGCCCCCTTTATGATCAGTGGCGTGGCTGGCTCGAAGCGGACGTCATCACGAAGCAGGTCAAATCAGATGCAGCAAAGCCGTGATTGCCGGACGGTCCCTTTTTTACGCCCATCTTATAAGACCTTACTAGCGGATACGCATCTAGCTCAGAGAGTTAGACGGAGCAAAGGCGTCGGCGCGCGAGGCGGAGAGCCTGTGTGGAACTCCAGTCGGCGATTCGCAAACTGCTTCAACCTCCTCAAAAGTGATAATGCGCCCCAAGCGAAGCCAGTTGCGTCGCCTCAATCTGCAACCCATTCACCCGCTGATACATCGGCGCCTGCAGGAACGCATAGGCTGACAACCGCGGTGAGATATTCCAGGTGCCGCCAACGCTCAGGTAGACCAACGTCGCGCCGCTGTTTTCGATGTCGGCTTCTGCGCCCTGCTCGCGCTTCTCGACACGTGCATTGATCTGCACTTGCGGTACGAAGGTTGCGTTGGCGGTATAGCGCAAGCCGAGATTCAGGTTGACGCCGGTGCCGGGTTTGAAGTCCTCGCGCGAGTTCAGCGGTTGCTGCAATTGCAGTTGTGCGAAGTAACCCCAGTCCGGCGTCAGCGTGGCGAATTTGTATACGCCGAGCAGCAGGTCGGTGGTGCCGGTGCCGAGTTGCAGTCCGCGATCGAGGAGCTGGCCTTGTTGTGGGCCGCTGGCGAACGGGCTGTTGAATTGGCCGGTGGGCAGCTTGATACCGAATTCGACGCCGGTGCCGCGCTGCGCATCGAAGCCGGAGTAACGCGCGATGAGGCGCAGGTCGCCGATACCTTTGTCGTGTGACGTCGAGACCTCGGTGTCGCCTTCGGCGATGGTGGCATGCGAGCGGTCGAACCACGGCAGCATGGCGGTGAAGCCCCAGTCCTTGTTCGGGCTGTAGTCGAGCGCCAGCGTGGTGTTGCGATTGATCGTGTTCTGCTGCACTTCCTGATCGGTCGGAAAAGTGAGGTCCGATCGCCGCACGCTGTCGGTTCCGGAGCGCAGCTGATCCTGTTCGAAGAAGTCGTAGCGCACGTCGAAACGCCAGCCGCCGCTTGCCGCCAGTCCCTGGCTGGCCCAGTCGGAATTGAGCGTGCAGCCGCAGGCCGAACAAGCCGCGGCCATGTTCGGAACGATTGCGCCGGTCGCCAATCCCGCGATCAGCATGTGCTTTACAAATTGCATGATCTTCTCGTGTTCAAAAATATGCTTCGGCCTCCACAACAAGCGTCGCTGCGCACCGTCACGCCCTCCAAGTCGCATGGACTAATCTGGCCGCACATCGAACCCATCGCCGAAGACAACTTCGCCGACATCGACGTGGACGTTGTCCAGCCAGTAGCCCGGATAGCCAGGCGGCCCATTGCCGTCGGAGCCGAGGCGCCAACGCAGCTGCACCAGCTTGCCATCCGCCGCAGCGGGCAGATTGACTACCACGTCCGAATAACTTTGCCCGTCGCCGTCGGGACCGCTGCCGCCGGTCCATGCAAGGCACTGCGCAAGCGGATCGGCTACGTGGCACTCGAATTCGATCGGATTGGGCGTGGCGCCCGGCAGCAGCGTGCCGTTGTAACCGCCGATGACGAACTCTCCGCCGGCGGCGCTTATCTCCGTATAAGGCCCGCTGCCGAGACTGGTTGCGCTGGTGCCGATCTTGATCTCGAGGATCGCTGCGTCGTAGTGGGTTTCCAGGCCGAATCGATGGGCGAACGTCAGCTGGCCCGAATGCACCACCAGGAACGGTGGCGAGAACAGCTGGCTGTCCGATTGTGCAGTACTCATTGGCTGTGCGTCGTCGCCGCTGGGGTCGGTGGCGTGCGCGGCAAACGTCGCATTGAACGGCGCGTCTTGCGCGACATACCAGCCGGGAGTCGCCGCCGAGGTTGTGAAATTGCCCCACCCGGTCGGCAGTGCCGGTGGATTGGACTCATCGAAGGTTTCGTCGGGTGGAAACGCGTGGTGAACCGTCAGATCCGCGCCGGTGTCAGCGATGGGCTGCTGCAATGTTTGCATCTCGCAAGACTTCGAGCCGGCCGCACGGCACGATGAAGCGTCGCGCGCCGAACCGATCATGGCCGCGCCCAAAGCCGCTGTTCCGCACAGCAAACGAATCCACGCAAAACGGGGCATGGTTTTTCCTTTCAGAATTGCGGATATCGCAGGTGTGCACGTACAACGAAGATCGACGTCGGCGTGCGTCATGGTGAAAACAGGTCAAGGTGGATGCGGCAGGACACCCGCTTCACTGGCGCGCAGTGCATCCATCGATGCACGACGGGTGCGGACCCTCATCCGACGCTTCGCGCCACCTTCTCCCGGAGGGAGAAGGAAAGAAATGCTGGCGCGCGCACGCATCGCGCTGTCGGCAACACGCCGGACGCAAACGCTTGTCATTGGTGTGCGGCAACGCGCCCTTGCCATTAGCGTGCTTGCTGTGAGGTCGGGCCTTCGCCGTACTGTCGCATTCATCGATGCACGGCGGGTGCGGACCCTCATCCGGCGCTTCGCGCCACCTTCTCCCGGAGGGAGAAGGAAAAGAATACCGGCGCGCAATTCGCTCGTGCCTGTACCCAAGCCCCTTTCCCCTCGGGAGAGGGATTGGGGTGAGGGTCGGGACATTTATCGAAGTCCGGGCGGTGTGTCGTACCTCACAGGTGTCGTAACTCGCAAACAAAGTTCGTTGTACGCGGTGAGGCCATCACACCTCACGCCAATTTTCCGGCATGCGACAACGTTCGATCCGTTACTCCACCAACAAGCCGGCATTGCGCCGGCCAGGGAAATCGAGAATGACCATGAATCTGCCTTTCAAGAATCTCGTCGGCACACTTTGCGCGCCGTTCACTGCGCGCCGCGTTGCGGGAAGCCTTTCCGGCCCGAATGTGCGGCAGCCGCACGGCACTGTTGCTCGTCTGGCGTTGATCTCGTTGGCGCTGGCGATTCCGCTGGCGATGACGGCGAATGCTGCAACGTCGAAACCGAATCCGGGTCCGACACCGCTGGTCGACAAGGTACGCGCAGCGACTTCGCGCTACTGGGATGTCCAGGTCGCGATCAACGAAGGCTTCGTGCCGGCCACCCCGTGCGTCAGCGGTCCGAGCGAAGGCGCGATGGGCGTGCACTTTGTCCTGGTCGATCGCCTCGGCGACGGTGTACTGAAGGCGGAAGAACCCGAAGCGTTGATCTACGAGCCGATGCCGAACGGTGCGCTGCGCTTTGTCGGCGTCGAGTTCATCGCCCTCGCCGGCACGGTACCGAATGGACCGAGCCTGGAAGGCCACTTGCTGAATTATGTGGGCGAACCCAACCGCTACGGCCTGCCGGCGTTCTACGAAATGCACGTGTGGGCGTGGCAGGACAACCCGAAGGGAAGCTTCGCCGACTGGAACACCAACGTAACCTGCGATGCGCAGCGCGCGCCGCCGCCCGCGGCCTGAGCCGACGCTCGATCCACGCGTCCCGCAACACCATCCCCACCCAACCCTCCCCTTGAAGGGGAGGGCTTTTCCGCGCCGAAGGGCTGCGATCTCAGGTGATCCTTGTCTGCCCCGCCCTATACGCCCCCAACTCGCGATCTTGCCGCTCGAGGTTCTCGAACAGCCGGCGCGATGCGAGCTGCAGGAAGAAGAAGCCGAACTTGGGACTCTGGAAGTAGAGCTGCTTCACGCGATCGTAGGTGATCTCCAGGATCCGGCCATCGGCAACGCACTCGGCCGATTGCGTGCGCGCCTTGTTCGGCGCCAGCAGCCCCAGTTCGCCGATGATTTCGCCTTGCCCGACATCAACGCCCAGCTCGTTGATGCGAAACCGGCCGGTGAGCACGAAGTACATGCTGTTGGCCACATCGCCGCGCTTGAACAGGATTTCGCCGGTCTTGATCACCCGATCCTTCGAAATCATCTGCATCCATTCCAGGTCCGCTTCACCCGCCGCGCGCGAGGCGTCTTCGACGCGGCGCACCAGCGACAGGATCTGTACCAGGCGCAGGCCGTTGAGCGGCAGCAATATCGCATGCAGGATCAGAATCGGATTGGCGTGCGTGAAGAAGCCGTAAGCGATGAAGAACAGGTTGCTCAGGATGCCGGCGACGCGCAGCGGCACCATGGTCTTCATCGAGAAGGTCAGCAGTACGAGCAGCGCTGCCGAATAGCCGAGTAGTTCGGTCGCATCCATTGCCTTCACCGGGAAGCATCGCGAGTCGCGTCACCCATCGTAGGGCAAGACGGCGCTCAGGGCAGCGAAAGTCGGAGTGGAGTGCGACTAAAGTCGAGTGGCCGAAGAAATTTGTCAGCAACGTGAAGGGTTTTCGGCGAAAAGCGAAAGTCGGAAATGTCGATCGTGCCGGCCGGCCTTCCTGGTGAAGGAGTTGCGAACCTGGCGTGCGCGCATCAATTGCAGTCCGGCGGCAGGCAGCCGCGCGGCGCTTCTTCAAAATTATTGGTGTAGATCAGGTCATAGGTCAGACGCGCGACGCCAGCGAATTGCTGCGATGCAACCGTCGTCGCCGTCAGCCCGGCGATGATCGGGTGGCCGCTCTGGTCCATCACTATCGCGTTTGCGACACTCACCGTGTCGCCCGTTTCAAAAACGCCGTGGCCGAAACCGCCGACGCCAAAACTCGTGTCGAGCGCGCCGGTGTCACCGCGCAGGCGTTCGATACCGATATTGTTATCGCACGCTCCCGCAACAACGATGCGTCCCGCACTGTCGATTGCTAGCGCCGTCGCTCCCGTGGACGTGCATGGCAACTGGGGCGCATCATTGAATGCAAAGCCCGAGTCGCCAAACGTCGCGTCCGCGGATCCGGCAGCGGTCAAACGTGCGACGAGCATCCCCGAGCCCGGCAGACCGGGGACAACATCGATGCGGCCCGCCCGGTCCGTCAAAGCTGTCAGTTGGCTCGCCGCGAGACTCCCGCCGGACCAGGCGAGGGCCATCTTGCCGCCTACACCAAAATCCGGATCGAGCGAGCCGTTCGCAGTCAGGCGAACCGCTTCCAGCCGCACCGAATTTGTCGCTGTCTCACCCGCGCCCACGAGCACGATACCGCCGTCCGATTGCAGCAGGATAGCGCTCGACAGCTCATACGTATCGTCGTCTGCCACCGGGATCGCCACGCCGCCCGCGAACGTGACCCCCAAGCCATCCTTGATGGCGTTGAAACCGGTATCCAGCGACAAGTCGGCGTTCAGGCGAACAACGCCGAATACTGCCGACGTGCTGGCCGCGCTGTAGACCGCCGTACCGACGAGCAGGATTTTTCCGTCCGGCTGCAGCGCCATACCGGTCGGCGCGTTGAAAATTCCCTGGACATCGTTGATCTGATAGTTGTTGGCAACGTATCCGGTGCCACCGGTGACAGCCGCGACGTCGAATGCGTGCGCGTGCGCTGTCGTTCGCCACACTTTATGGCTCGACAGCAGCAGGTACTTCTCGTCAGGCTGGACCAGTATCGCTTCAGGGAACTCGACGACTCCGGGCGCGCAGGCAAACCCGAGCTGGCACGACGTCGTGCGGCCGCTACCGTCGGAGGGGCCAAAGGTCGGGACGAATTGTCCATTTGCAAACAACTCGCCCAGCCACCAATAGATACCGTTATTATGGTCGGCAAGCCCGGCCAGCAGAATATTGCCGTTGCTTTCGACAACGGTCTGTCGCACCTGCGAGTTGGCGAGCGTGTCGGTGAAATTTCCGGGGAAAACAATGCGGCCACTGCCGGCCCAGTCAGGGTCGAAATAGCCGTCGGCGACGGCGTATGCCGATGCGGATACGACAGCGCCGCCCAGCAAAGCCAGCGTGACAACCAATCGAAGCAAGCGGCTCATATGTCCTCGGTGCCAGACCGTAAGCGGATTGAATCACGATGGCGCCCGGCGAGCATACCGCCGCTGCCGGACGCGCGCAGCAGTGCAAGCGATCGATCCATGTCGTTGGCCGTGTGTAGGCATTTGGCCTGCTGTCGGCACAATGCCGCTGCCGGCGCCAAACCGAGCAGCCGATATGCTCGACCAAATCTTGGCTTCTCAGCCTGCGCTGGGTTCCCCGCGTTGCGAACAGCGCCTAGCTGACAACAGGCTGACGACATTCTGACGACATGCTGACGACGATAGCGGGCCGCCTACTCGATGAAGTCGATTGAAAGTTTCGACCGGCCGTCCGGCGCCAATCAGATTCACGAACTTGGGCGAATGCGCCTGTTACTGTAACTGTCGATCAATTGAGCCTGGCCAGATCGTATTCCTCGCGAAGCAATTTGGTCGCTTCCGTCGCATCGATGTCTTGCGGTCCTTCCTTGGCCGAACGGAACTGAATTGTCGCGGCGCGTGTCGGAAAATGAAGCGAGACCATAAATCTGGGATAACCGCGCACAGTCAGAACGGCAGTGCCCGTGGCGTCATGGCCATCGACAACACGAAAATACCCATAGCCATTGGCAAGCGCCAGTTCCGAGCAGTGCAGCGCCATCAGGTCGCGCAGTTGCCCCTCGCCTATTACTTGCGTGTCGGAGAAATTGACGCTGTACGTATCTTTTCCAAGCTGCCGATCGGAATAATCGGCGGCAAGAATCTTCTCCCAGCTTTGAACCGCGTACCCCGAAACGGCTGTCGCCATCAACGCAGAAAAACTCAAGAGCAGAGACGTGCCTCTCAATATGTTCGTGGACATTGCCATCTCCTCCGTCCATTGGTGTTGTCTTGGATCTTCCGTCCAATAACATACAATTCATCAAGCCCTGTCGAGACACCCAAGGTTAAAATGTTTGTAAACAAACGTTTTATTTCGCGGGCGTGCGGAACGGCATGAAAAGGCATTAGAGTGCGTCCCGCTTTCTGAAGATAGCAACCGTCTTCAAGGCCCTCCGTTTCAAGGAAGGGTTTGGGTGGGAGAAGATGCCCCACCTACTTGCTCAGTCGAAGGCGCCGAGATTTCAAACTGGGCCGCCACCCGCCAAGATTCCCGCTGTTGCAATTCCGTTCAATCGGTACGGCTTCCAGAAGTCAGATCGCAGTCCGCAAAATAGCTTCTGACGACCTCCGGATCCTGTTTGTCCGCCGCCAATGCGATGTAGCTATCCGGCCGCAGCAGGTACATCGCATCTTTCGACAATCCCGATCTTTCGCACGTCGCGTTCCACGGAAAAACGCAGACGCGAAGATCGTGTTGCCGGCACCAAGCGTCCAGATCGGGATTGTAAGTTCCGTAAACGTGCAGCTGCCAGCCGATGATCCGCAGCGTGTCGAAATTATCCGCGTCCGCCGCCGGCGCCCATGGCAGCCGGTCCCCGCCTCTGAGATGTCCCACCTTGCCCTGGCTCAACGCGCTGTCGCGATAGTTCACCGAGATCTGGGATACCGCACGGTACATGTACTTCCGCGCCGCTTCGAATTTGAATAGCGCGGGCACGACGATCGGAATGATGCGGGTGCGAATGAAGTCCGCCAGGCGCCCTTCGGCGGTCGCGAGCGTGAAGCCCTTGTCGGTGGTCGCCACGAGCTTCAGCGCAAACGCCCGGCGCTCGGTCTCGTAGGTGTTCAAAATGGCGCCAGTCGCCTGCCCAGCCAGGACGGCTTTCAGTTTCCACGCGAGGTTGATCGCGTCACCGATGCCCGTGTTCATGCCCTGGCCACCGGCCGGGCTGTGAATATGCGCCGCGTCGCCGAGCAGGAAGACACGCCCTTTGCGGAAATGCTCTGTCACGCGGTGATGGACGCGATAGGTCGAGAACCAGTTGAGGTTCTTCACGTCGATTTTCATGTGCTCGATGGCGCGGCCGCTGACATCCTTGAATGTCAGGTTCTCGGCGTGTTCTGCGCGCTCATCGCGCACCGTGCCGATCAGCCTGACTCGGCCTTCGCCCTTCATCGGGAACACCGCGAGGAAATCGGCTTCATCGAGATCCACGTGCAGCTCGCCATCCACCGAGGGTCCGGCGGCATCGACATCGGCAACGTAGAAGACCTGCTGATAAGTGCCGCCCGGGAAGCCCGTGCCGATGATCTGCCTGACGATGGAACGGGCGCCATCGCAGCCGGCCAGATAGCTGGCTTCGCACGTTTCTTCGACACCGTTCGAACCGCGCAGCGTCGCGGCAATGCCATCGCCGGTCTCGTCGAAGCGCAGCAGCTCCGTGTTTCGTTCGACGGACACGCCCAGTTTTTCAAGACGCGCGATGAGCAGCCGCTCGTGCAGATCCTGCGGGAAGACGAAAGGTCCGTAGGGTGTCAGACCTTCCGCGATGGTCTCGAACGATACTCGCGTCGCCTTCCTGCCCCACACCCACAGATTGATGCCGGCAACCCTGTGGCCCTGCTGCAATACCTCATCGGTGAGGTCCAGCTGACGGTAAAGTTCGAGCGTGCGCGCCTGGACCGCGAGCGCACGCGAGGTGGTGCCGGGCTCCGCCGTCTTGTCGATGATGCGAACGGTCACGCCCTGCTTGACCAGCCACAGCGCCAGCACCAAACCGGTCGGCCCGGCGCCGATGATCAGAACGTCGCTGCGGGTCATGGCGTTTTCACCTGGATTGTTTCCGCCTGGTTTTTTGCCGCAGGGATCATTGCGGCAGCCTAGCTCAGACAGGCGTTATCGATGCTGACTGAAGAACTCAGCCCTGCAACCAATGCGCGCTTCGCGTTAGAGCTCTCCCCTTCAAGGGGACCCAATTAGCGTCGAGTCTCAGCTACGCGCTCTCAAAGCCCCTCCCCCTTGATGGGGGAGGGGTTGGGGAGAGGGTGAGCCGACGAAGTCGGCGGCTTCGCCGCCATCCCCTC
>DASXKR010000027.1:0-50232 GCA_036496665.1 Rudaea sp.
GTGATCACGCCTTCCTTGCCGACCTTGTCCATCGCCTTGGCGATGAGGTCGCCGATGTCGGAATCGGAGTTCGCGGAGATCGACCCGACCTGCGCGATTTCTTTCGACGTCGAGCACGGCTTGGACAGATTCTTCAGCTCGGCCACGGCGCCGATGACGGCCTTGTCGATGCCGCGCTTGAGGTCCATCGGATTCATGCCGGCGGCGACAGCCTTGAGGCCTTCGCGGATCAGCGCCTGGGCGAGAACGGTCGCGGTGGTGGTGCCGTCACCGGCGACGTCGGATGTTTTCGACGCGACTTCCTTCACCATCTGTGCACCCATGTTTTCGAACTTGTCGGCCAGTTCAATCTCTTTCGCGACGGACACGCCGTCCTTGGTGATCGTCGGCGCGCCGAAGCTCTTTTCGAGCACGACGTTGCGGCCTTTCGGACCCAGCGTCGCCTTGACGGCGTTCGCCAGCACGTTCACGCCGCGCACCATGCGCGCGCGCGCGTCTTCGGAAAAACGGATTTCTTTGGCTGCCATGATCTATTTCCTCGAATGCTTTGCTTTTGATCGTCATTCCGGCGGAAGCTTCGAAATCCATCTTGACTGTTGCTCACGGATCAAAATGGATCCCGGCGTACGCCGGGATGACGGCGTTGGGATTTGTATACTTTTGGGATCAGCGTCGGCCGCTCAGCCTTCGATGATCGCGACAAGGTCTTCCTCGCGCATGACGAGCAGTTCCTCGCCGTCGACCTTGACCTCGGTGCCGGAATACTTGCCGAACAGCACCTTGTCGCCAGCCTTGACGGCCAGGGCGCGGACTTTGCCGTCTTCGAGAATCTTGCCGGCGCCGACGGCGACGACTTCACCCTTGATCGGCTTCTCGGTCGCCGAATCCGGAATGACGATGCCACCGGCCGACTTGGTCTCGGCCTCCAGGCGCTTGATGATTACGCGGTCATGCAAAGGACGAAGCTTCATAACGCCTTCCTTAAGTAGTTGATTGATAAAGAATACCAGTAGGTCCGCTAGCACTCGACCCTAGTGAGTGCCAATTTTAGCGATGAAATGGCCCCTTGAGAAGGCCAAGACGCGCAACGGGTGCTAAGTGGCACCGGCAACCGGGGAATTCAAGACATCGCACCAACCGCTCACGCAGACCAATTCGATGACGTGAACGCGGCCGCGACGGCGCTTACCTGATGACGTTTCGAACATCGCAGTCACCGGGAAATCTCATGCGGCTCGCCAATAGTCTGCTCATCCGCGCTGTCGTGCGCCAGCGCGCCAGCCCTGTTCGTTGGTCTCTTGCTGTGCGCGATATCGGTCGCACAAGCCGCTGTGTAGGACACGTTCACGGTCAATATTCCGAGCGATTCTTCCGGGGGCGACTGCAGCAGTTCGTGCTCTCTGTGCGACGCGATGGCGAATATGGCGCCTGGCGGCACGATCTACTTTGCGCAGGCACGCTCGAGTTCCGCTCACATTCTTGCAGCACCTTTATTGTCGCCGGTACTTGCGACTGAGCAGAATTTCCGCCGGCGCGGTGCAATACTGCGACCATGAGCGCCTTGATCGTGCTGTGCGGCTGTCCGGATGAAGCCATTGTCGAGCGTATTGCGTCGGCTCTCGTCGAAGAGCGCCTTGCGGCATGCGTCAATCGCATTCCGGGCATCACGTCGACGTACCGCTGGCGAGGCAAGCTGCAGCACGAGCGCGAATGCCTGTTGCTGATCAAGACGACGAGTGAACGTTTCGACGCCGTGCGCGAACGTATCGTGGAACTGCATCCGTATGAACTCCCGGAAGTGATCGCGGTCGATATCGCGCTGGGGCACGCACCGTATCTGGCGTGGATCGGGGCCGAAACCGGGAATTAGCGATTTTCCTGCAATTCCGGGACGGGATGCCCGGTCTGCTTGCGTACCGTCTTGAACCAGCGCCGGTCGTGGATGCCCGGGGCTGCAACGGGTGCGGCCACCGACGAAAAGCATTCCTACCGATAACTCTGCAACAATTTGCCGATGACCCGACTCAATGCCACGCTTTGCGCACTGTTCGCCCTGCTCGCCGCGATCGCCGGCCATGCTGCCGACGAGGACAACCTGCTGCCGGTCGAACAGGCGTTCCAGGCGGAAACCAGGGCGCTGGACCGTTCGACGATCCAGATCAGCTTCAAGATCGCTGACGACTACTACCTGTATCGCGACCGCATCAAGACGAAGAGCACCGATCCTGCGATCGGCCTCGGCGCACTCGACCTGCCGGCCGGCGAAAAGAAACACGATGAGTTTCTCGGTGACGTCGAGGTCTATCACCATGGCTTCGTCGCAATCCAGCACCTGACCGCACCCGCCAGCGCGACGAAGGTCGCGCTCGAACTGCGCTACCAGGGCTGCCATCAGGTCGACCCGAAGATCTGCTTTCCGCCGCAGAAGGTACAACTCGACGTCGCGCTGCCCGGCGCGGCAGCGGCTTCCGGCGCCGCGCCGGATCTGTCCGCTGCGCTCGGCAAGGCATCGGCAGCCGGCGCCTCACTGCTGGCCGGCAACGAGCCTCTGCCCGCCGAAAAGGCGTTCGTGTTCGAGGCGATCGCGACCAGCGGCAACGAAATCCTTGCGCGTTTCACGATGCCTAAGGGCTACTACCTGTACCGAGACAAGACCAGCTTTACGCTCGCCGACGGCGCCGGCATGACGCTCGGCGCGCCGCGCTGGCCGGCCGGCAAGCAGCACAAGGACGAAAACTTCGGCACCACGACCGTGTACTTCGACCAGGTCGAAATTCCGCTGCCGGTCGCGCGAACCGATTCCGGCGCGAAGAGCGTCACCGTCGAAACGCATTTTCAGGGCTGCCTCGAAGGCAGCGTTTGCTATCCGGTGACAATGCAGAGTGCTCGCGTCGAACTGCCCGCCGGCACGGTGGGACCCGCAGCTTCCGCAAGCGCCACGGGCGACGTCGGCAGCGACGAGCGCAGCGTGCAGAACGCGTTGCATGGCTCGCACCTTGCCGGCCTGTTCTGGTTCTTCGTGTTCGGCCTGGGTCTCGCGTTCACGCCATGCGTTTTTCCGCTGATTCCTATCCTGTCCGGCATCATCGCCGGCGCCGGTGACAACATTTCCACAAAGCGCGCTTTGATACTTTCGCTGGTGTACGTGCTCGCCAACGCGGCGATCTTCACGATCGCCGGCGTGATCGCCGGTCTTGCCGGCAACAACCTGCAGGCGGCATTCCAGACGCCATGGGTGCTGTGGTGCTTCGCCGGGTTGTTCGTGCTGCTCGCGCTGTCGATGTTCGGCTTCTACGAATTGCAATTGCCGAGCTCCTGGCAATCGAGGATCGCCAATGTCAGCAATACGCAATCCGGCGGTTCGCTCGCCGGCGTCGCCGTGATGGGTGCGCTGTCGGCGCTGATCGTCGGACCGTGCGTGACGCCGCCGCTCGCGGCCGCGGTCATCTACATCGCGCAGGAACACGATCCGGTGTTCGGCGGCGCCGCCCTGTTCTCGCTTGCACTCGGCATGGGCGCGCCGCTGCTCGTGTTCGGCGCCAGCGCCGGCAAGCTGCTGCCGCGGGCCGGCGCCTGGATGGATGCAGTCAAGGCCGTGTTCGGCGTGACCTTCCTCGCACTGGCGATCTGGATGTTGTCGCGCGTTCTCGATGCGGTCTGGATCATGTTGATGGGCGGCATCCTTGCCGTCGCCTGCGCGGTCTATCTCGGCGCGCTCGAGCGGTTGCCAGACGACGCTTCGGGCTGGCGCCGGCTGTGGAAGGCGCTGGGCATCGTGCTGCTGATCGGCGGCGCGGCCGAACTGGTCGGCGCCGCGGCCGGGTCGAACGACCTGCTGCAACCGCTGCGCAGCATCGGCGTTGGCAGCGGCGGCAACAATTCGACGACTGCCGCCCATGCGCTGCCGTTCAAGCGCATCAAGTCGGCCGATGACTTCGATCGCGAACTGGCTGCGGCAAAGGCGGCCGGAAAGCCGGCGATGCTCGACTTCTACGCCGACTGGTGCGTGGCCTGCAAGGAGATGGAAAAGTTTACTTTTTCACGACCGGACGTGAAGTCGGCACTGGCCGGATTCGTGCTGCTGCAGGCCGATGTAACTGCCAATGACGATACCGACAAGGCGCTGATGAAGCGTTTCAACATCGTCGCTCCGCCGGATACGCTGTTCTTCGGTGCCGATGGCAGCCAGAAGCACGAACTGAAACTGACCGGCGAGGAAGATGCCGCGAAATTCCTCAAGCGCGTCGTCGCCGCCGCCGGCTGAAACCGGCGCCCGCCACGCGGCCAGCCGCGGATTTTCGCCGCTGGTGGCTAATCGCGTAAGCTCGTCAGACCATGCTCAGTCGTTCAAACCTTTTCATCGTCGCTGTCGCGATCATCGGCGCCGCGCTTGGCTTGCTGGCAGGAGGCTGGTACCAGCAGCGCGGCCCGCTACTTGCCGTGCCGCCCGGCGTGACCGTGCTGCATCCGGGCGATCCGCGCAGCGATCTGCAACTACCGGACGCAGACGGTAAGCCGCGTCGACTCAGCGAGTGGGACGGCCGCCTCGTTCTCGTCAACTTTTGGGCGACCTGGTGCGGACCGTGTCGGACCGAAATGCCGTTGCTGGACCGTACCGGCGCCGCCTGGGCCGAAAAAGGCCTGCAGGTGGTCGGGGTTGCCATCGACGACACCGAATCTGTGCGGAGCTTTCTGAAAGACAGCCCTGTCCAATATCCGATCCTGATAGATGCGACGAACGGCGTCGATCCTGCGCTCATCTTCGGCGATACACGCGGTGTACTGCCCTATAGCGTCCTGATCGGCCGCGATGGCAGGCTAATCGACCAGCGCATGGGCTCGTTTACCCAGGCCACGCTCACGGACTGGTTGAAGCCGCACCTGTAGCATCCGGAGTACGGCGTACAAGTTTGCAGATTTGCTGCAATTTCCGACTAACGCCGGCGATATTGCTACGATCGTGCTGGACATCGAAGGGCGCCACGCGCACACTTGCGCGCCTTGAGCCGGGCTCGCCGGCGCCGATGAGCCCGCCGTGGCGAAGATACTTGTCCTGCACGGACCGAACCTCAACCTGCTCGGAACGCGCGAGCCGCAGATCTATGGCCGAGCCACGCTGGCCGAGATCGACGCCGATCTGGCAGGGCGAGGTGCCGCGGCTGGTCATGCCGTCGAGTCATTCCAGTCGAATGCCGAACATGAGTTGATCGAGCGCGTCCATCGCGCGCGGACCGACGGCACGGCCTTCATTCTGCTCAATGCCGGCGGTTTGACCCACACCTCGGTGGTGCTGCGCGACGCGATGGCTGCCGCCGCAATTCCGTTCATCGAAGTGCATCTGTCGAACATCCACGCGCGCGAACCGTTTCGCCGCCACAGCTACTTCACCGACCTGGCCATCGGCATGGTCTGCGGCCTGGGCCCGATCGGCTACGGCCTTGCACTGAACGCCGCCATGCAGCGCCTGCAGTCCGGCGACTGATCCGTTCCAAACCTTTCCGCACGTGTTACCTGACCCACTACAGGGGCCACCATGGACCTTCGCAAGATAAAAAAACTGATCGACATTCTGGAAGACTCCAACCTCGCCGAACTCGAGATCAAGGAGGGAGAAGAGTCGGTGCGCCTGAGCCGCATGCCCAAGGGTGTGGCGGTCGCACAGACGACCGCGCCGGTTGCGCACGCGCACCACGCCGAGGCGCCACGCCCGAGCGCCGCGAGCACTGCCGATACCGCAGCATCCGCAGTCCCGGCGCACGGCAACAAGGACATGCCGGCCGGACACGTCCTGCGTTCGCCGATGGTCGGCACGTTCTACCTGTCGCCGAATCCCGACTCCGCGCCATTCGTCAAGCTCGGTCAGAGCGTCAAGGCTGGCGACACCCTGGGCATCATCGAGGCTATGAAGATGTTCAACCAGATCGAAGCCGACATCTCCGGCACGATCGTCGCCGTGCTCGCCAGCAACGGCCAGCCGGTCGAGTTCGACGAACCACTTTTTGTCATCGGCTGACATGAATCGAGGGACGAGGGACGAGGAGCGAGGGGCGAGCGGAGCAAAGCCGCCCAACCTCCACGCTCACCTGCTCTCGACCCTCACCCCTCGACCCTCGCCCCTATGCTAGACAAAGTCGTCATCGCCAATCGCGGCGAAATCGCCCTGCGCGTGCTGCGCGCGTGCCACACGCTTGGCATCAAGACCGTCGCGGTGCACTCGACCGTGGATCGCAATCTCAAGCATGTCGGGCTGGCCGACGAATCGGTCTGCATCGGTCCGGCGCCGGCATCCGAGAGCTACCTCAACACGCCGGCGATCATCGCGGCGGCGGAGGTCACCGACGCGCAGGCGATTCATCCCGGTTACGGCTTCCTGTCCGAGAATGCCGACTTTGCCGAACGCGTCGAGCAGTCCGGTTTCATCTTCATCGGCCCGACGCCGAGCGTGATCCGGCTGATGGGCGACAAGGTCGAAGCGATCCGCGCAATGAAGGCGGCCGGCGTGCCGTGCGTGCCCGGCTCGGGCGGCCCGCTGGGCGACGATCCGGCCGAGAACGCGCGCATCGCGCGCGACATCGGTTATCCGATCATCGTCAAGGCGGCCGGTGGCGGCGGCGGGCGCGGCATGCGCGTCGTGCACACCGAGGCACACTTGAGCAACGCCGTCTCGATGACCAAGTCCGAAGCCAAGGCCGCGTTCGGCAACGATCAGGTCTACATGGAGAAGTTCCTCGAGAACCCGCGCCATGTCGAGATCCAGGTGCTCGCCGACGGCCAGGGCCAGGCGATCCACCTCGGCGAGCGCGACTGCTCGATGCAGCGCCGTCATCAGAAGGTGGTCGAGGAAGCACCGGCGCCAGGCATAACCGCGGAACAGCGCGAGAGAATCGGCAAGGTCTGTGTCGAGGCCTGCCTGCGCATCGGCTATCGCGGCGCCGGCACATTCGAATTCCTCTACGAGAACGGCAAGTTCTACTTCATCGAGATGAACACGCGCATCCAGGTCGAACATCCCGTGACCGAGATGATCACCGGCGTCGATCTGGTGCGCGAACAGTTGATGATCGCGGCCGGCGAGAAGCTGTCGATACGCCAGTCCGACATCCGCCTGACCGGCCATTCGATCGAATGCCGCATCAACGCCGAGGATCCGAACACGTTCATGCCGTCGCCGGGCATGGTCAAGCGCTTCCATTCCGCCGGCGGCCCGGGCGTGCGCGTGGACACGCACATCTACGACGGCTACCGCATCCCGCCGAACTACGATTCGATGATCGGCAAGCTGATCGTGCACGGCCGCGATCGCGACACGGCAATCGCGCGCATGCGCATCGCGCTCGGCGAACTGGTCATCGACGGCGTGAAGACGAACATCCCGCTGCAGCAGCGCATCCTTGCCGATGTCGGTTTCCAGCAGGGCGGGCAGAACATTCACTACCTCGAAAAACGCATCTCCGAGGCGCGCGAGAATGCGCTGGCGCTCGGATGACGCGTGAGCCGTCAGCCGTGGGCGGTCAGCCGAAAAGACCGCGGCGCTCACCGCACGGCACCCCGCTCACGGCTCACGGTTCACGGCTCGCGTTTCCTGCTTCATGAGTTGGCTCGAGCTTTCCCTTACCGTAGCCGCCGAACAGCAGCAGCGCGTCGAAGCCGCGCTCGTGGATCTCGGCGCGTTGTCGATCACGCTGCAGGATGCCGACGCCGAGACGCCGGACGAACGCGCGATCTTCGAACCCGGCGTAGGCGAAACGCCGCTGTGGGCCAGCGTCATAGTGCAGGCGTTGTTCGACGCGCAAACCGATCACGCCGGACTGCTGCACGGTCTTGCCGATCTGGTCCCCGAACTGGCACCGGTGCAGGTTTCGTTTCGTGAGGTGGCGGAGCAGGACTGGACGCGCGCCTGGATGGACCAGTTTCAGCCGATGTGTTTCGGCCGGCGCCTGTGGATCTATCCGTGGAATATCGAGCCTTCTGACGACTGCGCCGATGCGGTCATCGTGCGCCTCGATCCGGGTCTAGCGTTCGGCACCGGCACGCATCCGACGACGGCGTTGTGTCTCGAATGGCTCGATGCGGCCGATATCGTCGGCAAGACCGTCATCGATTTCGGCTGCGGCTCCGGCGTGCTCGCGATCGCGGCGCTCAAGCTCGGCGCGGCACGCGTGATCGGTATCGACAATGACGCGCAGGCGCTCATTGCGAGCCGCATGAATGCCGAACGCAACGGCGTGATCGATCGACTGGAACTGCACCTTCCCGATGCAGCGCCATCTTTGCAGGTCGACATCCTGCTCGCCAATATCCTCGCCGGCCCGTTGCACGAACTGGCGGAAAAATTTTCCGCCTGCCTGCCAGTGAAAGGTTGCCTCGTGCTGTCGGGCATCCTGCACGGCCAGGAGGCTGAATTGCTGTCGCACTATGCACAGTGGTTCATCGATCTGCGCGTCGATCGACGCGACGAATGGATGCGCATCAGCGCGTCGCGAATCTGAATCCCAGCTGATTTTCGCTGTAAGACCGCGGTTCACGTGCGCTTCGTAGTATGACGCGCAACGGGCATTTGTAATCGCGGCAATGCACGCAGTCGAAAATTATCGTTAGGGAGATGCAACATGGTCGTTTCGCATTTGTTTCGAAGTACGATCGCCGCCTTGATGGTGCTGGCGAGCGTTCCCGCGTTCGCTGACTTCGTCGTGAATACCGACAACGACGCGGACAACGACAGCGACGGCGTGTGTTCCCTGCGCGAAGCGATCACCGCGGTGAACAACCAGGTGAACTATCACGAATGCACCAGCGCCAACAGCGGCGAGTCATCCGTGTCGTTCGCGATTCCGCCCGCCGCGGGCGAGACGCATGTGATCGCCCTGACCAGCGCGCTGCCGCCGATCACGCATTTGATCAGCATCGATGCGACTGTCCAGAATGGCGCGGCCTGCACTGCAATTCCCAACCTGCGTGTGCAGATCACCAACCCGTCGCTGCTTGCAATCGACGGCCTGACCTTCGGCTTCGGTTCGGATTTCAGCAGTGTCAGCGGACTGGCCATTTCGGGTTTCTCCACGAACCAGAAGGCCGGGTTCCTGATCCTGTCCAATGACGTCGGCGTCGGCTGCTCGATCGCGGGAACCAACGCGTCCGGAACCATCGCCGATCCGAACTACTACGGCATTTACATCAATGGCCAGAGTGCAACCATCGGCATGGCCTCTTCCACACAGTGGTCGCCGAACCTGATTTCCGCAAACACCAAGGCAAATATCTACGTCGATGCCGGCGGTGCCGACACAGTAATTTCCGGCAACTATATCGGCGTCGATGCCAGCGGCGTCACGCCGATGCCGTCGGCATTCGGCATTTACGCGAACGGCGTTGCCGGCCTGCAGATCGGCGATCCGGGCGGCGATGGCCCACCCGAGCACCGGCGCAACATCATCGGCATTTCCAGCAGCCCGTCGGCAACGTCGGTCAACGTCGAATTCGTCAACTCGATCGACAACACGCTTGCCGGCAATTACATCGGTGTCGCCGGCGACGGGCAGACCACGATCCCGATCGGTTCCGGAATCGCCGTCAGCGTGTTCCAGGCTACCCGCACCGTGATCGGTTGCGACGGCAACACGGCTGCCGACAACTGCCGCAATCTGGTCGCCAACACCACCGGCATCGGCATCCAGAATTTCGAAGGCAGCCAGAATACCGCGCTCGTCGGCAACTTCATCGGCGTGGCGGCCGATGGCATGACTGGGTTCACCGGCAACGCGAATGCCGTCGGCATTGACATGCTCGGAGCCGACATGCTGGTGGCGCGCAACTACATCACGACCGGCGGGCTCGGCGTCGGCATCCGCCTGGGACCCGATTCAAACGAACAGACGCCGGTTTTCCTGAACCAGACCATGGTCGGGAGCAGCGGCGCGACCCTGGATTCGTCCGACAACTGCGTGCAGGGCAATGCGGCCGGCGGCGTCGCCGTCAACATCGCCTCGAATCCGACCGTGATCTCGACCGATTTCGTCGGCAACTGGTGGGGCGCGGTCGACGGCCCGGCGCCCAACGGCAGCGGCGATTCGGCAGCGAACAATGTCAACTACGCACCGTTCCTGACCGCGCCCTCGCCTTACTGCAGCGTCAATCCGGATTCGATTTTTGCGAACGGCTTCGACTAGTCCGCCGGCACAGGCCCGCAGGGGCACGGTGGCTTTGCGCTAAAATCGCGCCATGTACACCCAATGCCCCGAGTGCCTGACGATCTACAAGATCGCGGCCGAGCTGATCGGACAAGGTCACGGCAGCGCGCGCTGCGGACACTGCGCGGCGACGTTCGACGTATTGCGTTCGCTCGCCGATGGCCTGCCGGTCGAATCATTCGACCTGCTGCCGCTGCACAATGTCGAAAGCGTGCCGCCGCAACTGGTCGTGCCGGCATTGCGGCCGGGTGGATCGCAACAGGCGCTGCTGTTCGATCCCGATGAACGCATGCGCCGGCCAGCGCCTTCGCGCCCGTCCACGCCGTCATTTGCGCGTGATTCGGCAACGGCGTACCGCTCGGCGCGCAACTGGCCGTGGCTGCTGGGCGCGGCCGTGCTGGCGCTCAGCCTGTTCGCCCAGATCGGCTATGCGAAACGCGGGCTGCTGCTCGATGACGCGCGTGTGCGCCCGTGGCTCGAACGCGCCTGCACGACGCTCGGCTGCCGCCTGCCGTTGCGCCATGATCCTGCGCACCTGGCGCTGCTGTCGCGCGATATCCGCCGGCATCCATCCGTCGCCAACGCGCTGATCATCTCGGCGAGCCTGCGCAACGATGCCGCGTTCGCGCAGGCGTTTCCCGACGTCGACATCGTCCTGTCGGACCTCGACGAGAACCGCGTCGCTATGCGCCGCTTTCATCCGCAGGAATATCTCGGCGACGCACGCACGATCGCCGGCGGCATGACGCCCGGATCGACGACAGCGCTCGTGTTCGAGGTTGCCGATCCCGGAAAAAACGCGGTCGCGTTCGAATTCAAGTTCCACTGACCGGCTGGCGCGCAACGAGGCTCTGGAGCGGCGGCTCGCGGCAATGTCTCGCAAGAGGAAAGGCGACATAGTTAATGCGAAATACCAGCATGGCCTCGCAAGTGCATGGGCGCCTTCGAGTCTGTGCGTCGCAGCACGCAAAACATTGCCGACAGCACTTATCAAGTCGATTGCACGGCGCTACAATTCCTACCCGCTTGCCAAGCCATGCGTCGGCAGCGGATCAAGGAAGCAAGAACCCATCGGGGAAATCCGCCGTCGTGAATGTCGCTGCCCTGCGTGCCGAACAGGTATCCGAGTCGACCCTGCAGCCCGCGCTGCGCGAATGCGTAACGCGTGCCGTGCGTCGCTATCTGCATGATCTGGATTCGCAGATGCCCGACGGGCTCTACGATCTGGTGCTGCAGGAAGTCGAAACGCCATTGCTGCGCGAAGTGCTGGCCTGGGCCGGCGGCAATCAGAGCAAGGCTGCCGCGGCTCTCGGCATCAATCGAGCGACGCTGCGCAAGAAGCTTTGCCTGCACGGCATCGGCTGACCAGCCGCGTCGGCACGGCCGTCGCAGCGCCCGCTTGCGCACCTGACCGATGCCCCTGGCGTCTGCGGCGCGTATAATCCGCGCCCTAGCGGATCGACCCAAGGCGATGGACGACTCGGACCTGCAACCCGTGCGGCGCGCGCTGATCAGCGTGTCGGACAAGACCGGACTGGTCGATATCGCCCGCGGCCTCGGTGTCCTGGGCGTCAGCCTGATCTCGACCGGCGGGACGGCACGGACCCTGCGTGAAGCCGGTCTCGCGGTCAGCGAAGTCAGCGAAGTTACCGGCTTTCCCGAAATCATGGACGGGCGCGTCAAGACGCTGCATCCGCGCATCCACGGCGGCCTGCTCGGGCGCCGCGAGGTTGACGCCAAGGTCATGCAGGAACATGGCATCGAGCCGATCGATCTGCTCATCGTCAATCTGTATCCGTTCGAGGCGATCACGGCGGCGCCGGATTGCAGCCACGAAGAGGCGATCGAAAACATCGACATTGGTGGACCGGCGATGCTGCGCGCGGCGGCGAAGAACCAGGATCACGTTGCCGTGGTCGTCGACCCGACCGACTACGCCGAGCTGCTGCAGATGCTCAGCGAGCGCCGCGGCACGACGGCGGGCCTGCGCCGACGGTTCGCCGCCAAGGCCTTTGCGCACACGGCCCGCTATGACGGACTGATCGCGAACTGGCTCGGATCGCACATGAACACCGACCATGCCAACCCGTTCCCACCCCAGCTCCAGCTCAGTTTCACGCGGCGCGCCGAATTGCGTTATGGCGAAAATCCGCATCAGACCGCCGCGTTGTACCTCGAATCGCAGCCACCGGACGGGACTGTCGCGACGGCACGCGTGCTGGCGGGCAAGGAGCTGTCCTACAACAACATCGCCGACGCCGACGCTGCGCTCGAATGTGTCAAGGCGTTCCACAAGACGCCGGCGTGCGTGATCGTCAAGCACGCCAATCCGTGTGGCGTGGCGCTCGGCAGCAGCGCGCTGGAAGCTTACGACCGCGCCTACGCGACCGATCCGGTATCGGCGTTCGGCGGCATCATTGCCTTCAACCAGGCGCTCGACGGCGCGACGGCGGCGACCATCCTCGAACGCCAGTTCGTCGAGGTGGTGATTGCACCGGAAGTCGACGATGCGGCATTTTCCCTTTTTTCAAAAAAGCCCAACGTGCGCCTGCTCGCCTGCGGCCTCTGGAGCCAGCAGACCGAACCGACGCTCGACTTCAAGCGCATCTCCGGAGGCGTGCTGGTGCAGGAGTCGGATCGCGACACGCTGATGCTCACCGACCTGAAGGTGGTCAGCAAGCGCGTACCGGACGCGACCGAACTGCACGACCTGCTGTTTGCATGGCACGTGGCGATGTTCGTCAAGTCGAATGCGATCGTGTACGCCCGCAGCGGACGCACCATCGGCATCGGCGCAGGCCAGATGAGCCGCGTGGTCAGCGCGAAGATCGCGGCGATGAAGGCGGCCGAGGCCAACCTCGACGTCAAGGGCAGTGTCATGGCGTCCGATGCGTTCTTCCCGTTCCGCGACGGCATCGATGCCGCAGCCGCGGCCGGCATTCGCGCCGTGATCCAGCCGGGTGGATCGATGCGCGATGCCGAAGTGATCGCCGCGGCCGACGAGAACAACATGGCGATGGTGTTTACCGGCGTGCGGCACTTTCGCCATTGAGCGGGAACGTGAGACGTGAGACGAGACACGTAAAAAGCCACCGCGACATGGATCATCCTTGTGCGTGCCCATTGCCGCAGCAGCTGGCATCGCGCAGCCCTTCCTCAATATCCTCGGCGCCGCACGTCTCACCTCTCACGTCTCACATCTCACGATCTTCATGAAAATCCTCGTCATCGGCCACGGCGGCCGCGAGCACGCGCTGGCCTGGAAGCTCAGGCAATCGCCGCGCGTCAGCGAGGTGCTTGTCGCGCCCGGCAACGCCGGCACGGCGCGCGAGCCGGGCGTACGCAATGTCGATGTCGCGACAACTGATCTGGATGGCCTGCTGGCGCTGGCGCAGCGCGAGCAGATCGCATTGACTGTCGTCGGTCCCGAAGCGCCGCTGGTTGCCGGCATCGTCGATCGCTTCCGCGCCGCCGGCGTGCGCTGCTTCGGACCGCGCCGCATCGCCGCGCAACTGGAAGGCTCCAAGGCATTTGCCAAGAATTTCCTCGCGCGTCACAACATTCCGACCGCGCACTACGCCGTGTTCACCGATCTCAACCCGGCGCTGGCCTACGTGCGCGAGCAGGCACACCGCAGCCGCGGTGCGCCGATCGTGATCAAGGCCGATGGCCTTGCTGCAGGCAAGGGCGTGGTCGTGGCAATGACGCTCGCGGATGCCGAGCAGGCCCTGCACGACATGCTCGGCGCGCGTTCGCTCGGCGCGGCCTCGGCGCGCGTCGTGGTCGAGGAGTTCCTCGACGGCGAAGAGGCAAGCTATATCGCAATCTGCGACGGCACGCGCGCACTGCCGATGGCCACGAGCCAGGATCACAAGCGCCGCGACGACGGCGACCTCGGGCCGAACACCGGCGGTATGGGCGCCTATTCCCCGGCGCCGGTGGTCGATGCGGCGGTCGAGCAGCGCATCATCGCCGAGGTCATCGAACCGACGCTCGCCGGCATGGCCGCCGAAGGTGCGCCGTTCACCGGCTTTCTGTATGCCGGCGTGATGATCGGCCGCGATGGTGCGCCGCGCGTGCTCGAATTCAACGTGCGCTTCGGCGATCCGGAAACGCAACCGATCCTGATGCGGCTGGAATCGGATCTGGTCGATCTGATCGATGCCGCACTCGACGGCAACCTCGACCAGGCGCGCGCGCGCTGGAGTCAGGAGCCGGCGCTCGGCATCGTCGTGGCGGCGCATGGCTATCCGGGCGCGGTACGTACCGGTGATGCAATTGACGGCCTCGATGCCGCCGACGAGCCCGGCACCAAGGTATTCCACGCGGCGACTCGTCTGGACGACGGCAAGGTATTGAGCAGCGGCGGCCGCGTACTGACCGTTTGTGCGCTCGGCGCCGACATCGCGCAGGCGCGAGCGCGCGCCTATCGTGTCGCCGAGCGCATTCATTTCGCCGGTATGTTCTACCGGCGCGACATCGCGTATCGCGCGTTGCAGCGCGGCGGAGGCGCTGGATGAAGACAGAAGTCCCGAGTGAGGGGTCAGGATGAGGAAAAGCACGCGTCTCGCAACTCGTGCCGGCGGATGGGAGTCAGGAGTGATGAGTGAGAAGAGCATCCACCCCACACCTGACACCCTAACACCTCATGCTCTTCTCCTCAACACCGCTTGCGCAACCTGACCACGTTGCGGCCGTCGTCGTACGAGTAGCGGAAATCGTCCATCAGCGAGCGTACCAGCACGATGCCGAGGCCGCCGATGCGCGTTGTCGCGACCGACGCACTGCGCGCGGCCGGCTTCCACGCGGTCGGATCGAATTCGCGGGCGATGTAGCCGATCGTCGTATCGAGCGAGTCTGCAACTCGCTCTATCTCGACCTCGATGGGGCCGGCAGCCTGCTCGGCGTGCATGATGACATTGGTCAGCAGTTCGTCGAGGGACACTTGCAATGCGCGCAACGCCGATTCAGGGACGTGTGTCCGCAGCGTCTGCTGCATCGCCGCGTTGAAACGGCCAATGGCCGCGCGTTCGCGCTCGATGACGAATTGCCAAGCCGCCGTCGGCGCGCGCGCTGACGCGCGCTGTGCGCCGCGTGCTCTGCGCTCATGCTTCCCCATGGCTCATGGTGGCGAAATGCAGGTGCCTGCGCAACGCCGCATCCGCGTGGCCGTCCGTGGCCGGCACGCAAGTCCTATGGCTTGGCCGGCACCGGCGCGGGCTGCACCGGCGTCAGCATCGGCGGTTTGAAATAGGCGTGTCGCGCCGGCCACGGCCGGTCCGGCACCTTGCCGGCGACGAAGGTCGCCTGCGTCGAGCGATACATGTCGGCCGCATCCTTGTCGCCGCGCCGCACGGCGTCGAAAATCGCCTCGGCCTGATATTGCTGCGCTTCCTTGAACTTGCCGTGCGCTGCCAGCGCCAGCGCCAGCGCCGCGGAGTCACTGCCCGCGGCACGCTGGTTGTAGAGAGTCTGTGCATAGTCGAGCGCCATGTCGCGCTCCTCGGGCGTGGCACCGGGACAAGTGCTGGCGAGACGAACGAAGACCTGCATCAGATCGCCGTCCTTGGCATTGCGGCCCTGCGTCGCGCTCACGTCGGCGAGCGCGCGCGTGCACTGCCCTGCCGCGACCTCGGCGGCGACCAGATGCGCCTGTGCCTTTGATTCGCCGGGTTGCAGCACCACCAGCTGGCGATACTGTTCGGCGGCCTGCGCGTAGCGGCCACGTCGCATCTCGGCATTGCCCAGCAGCAGGCGTGCGATCGTCATCTTGCCATCGACGCGCACGGCCTTCTGATAGAAGGCATAGGCCAGGTCGTCCTGCCCCGCATATTCGTGGACCAGGCCATTGGCAAACAGCGCTGCCGCGCTATCGGGAGCAGCCTTCAGCGCCTTGTCGGCGGCCGCGCGGGCAAGCCGTGGGTCTCCCGACGATGCCTCCACGCGCGCTTGCAGCGCGAGCGCATCGATGTCGTCCGGATGCTCGCGCAACACGTCGCCGAGTTTCGCGCGTGCCTGATCGAGGTGTCCTGCAACAGCCAGCTGCTGCGCCTGCTGCAGCGGCGTGCCGCTGGCCGATGCGTTGCCGCTGCCATAAAGACCGACGACCAGAGGATCGGCAAGACTCGGCGTCGCGCTGCCAGCCTTCGCCAGTGCATCCTGCGCGGCCTGTGTATTGCCCTGGCCGGTATAGGCTTCGGCAAGCGGCCTGTACAGCCCATTCGCTGCCGGCTCGAGCTTCAACGCATCGCTGAGGTGTTTCACCGCCTCGGCATAACGTTTCTGCCGCAATTCCACCTGACCAAGCATCGCCGCCGCAGCGGCCTGGTCCGGATGTTCGCGAACGACGGCCTCGAGCAGGCGGCGCGCGGCGTCCAGATCGCCCAGGTCGACCAGCGTATCGGACAGGCGATAGCTGATCGGCAGGTAGATATTGTCGATCGCCAGCGCAGCTTCGAAATTCGCGCGCGCATCGGCGTTCTGCTTCTGCTCGCGCGCGATGACGCCACGCAGGTAGAACCAGCGCGCGTCGTGCGGATCGGCTTGCGTGGCATCGTAGAACGCGATCGCGGCAACGTCCTTGAATCCGGCCCGCGCGTACAGCGCACCGATGTCGGCATAGGCCTGGGCCAGCGGCGGCCCGATCAACTGCGTGTGCAACTTGTCGAACTCGGCGCGGCTGCTGGTCAGCTCGGTGGCCTGGCTCGCCGGCAGCTTCGAGGCGTCCGGCACCGGTACCGGCTTCATCAGCGCGTCGGCTGCGGCGAACGGTGGCAGCAACAGCATTCCGGCGCACAAGGCGCCGTACAGGCATCGTTTCAGGTTCATGGGAATCGCAGTCTGGGCCGGCCAGGGTCACATGCCGGCGTGATATCAGGTTTTGGTGGTCCGTAACACTCGAATTGAAGCGGCTCGCTCGATCCTAGTTCCACTTCGAGTGTTACAGACCACCAGTTTAATCGCGCCGGGCGCCGACAACCAGCCGAACGGTCGATTTGGGCGATCGCAGCCGATGATTGTCGGCTGCCTTGGCGCAGGTTTGCTAATCTCGCACCAGCGCTTCGGGGAGAGACCATGGCCGGCACCAATCAGTTCCAGTTGCTGCGTGAGCGGCGCTTCCTGCCGTTTTTCCTGACCCAGGCGCTCGGTGCGTTCAACGACAACGTGTTCAAGAACGCGCTGGTGATCCTGGTCGCCTTCCTGACGGCCCGGCTGACTGCGGCCGATGTGAACTTTTATACTAATCTTGCGGCCGGGCTGTTCATTCTGCCGTTCCTGCTGTTCTCGGCGACCAGCGGCCAGTTGTCGGACAAGTATGACAAGGCGCGCCTGGCGCGGTTCGTGAAGGTGCTCGAGATCGCGATCATGCTGGTCGCCTGCGCCGGCTTCGTCACGCGCAACATCCCGCTGCTGATGGCGATGCTGTTCATGATGGGCCTGCACTCGACGCTGTTCGGGCCGCTCAAGTACGGCCTGCTGCCGCAGGTGCTCGGTGAACGCGAGCTGGTCGGCGGCAACGGCCTGATCGAGATGGGCACGTTTCTGGCGATCCTGCTCGGCACGATCCTCGGCTCGACGCTGATCCGCGTCGACGGCTACGGCGCCTGGCTGGTCGGCGCGGCCACGATCGGCTTCGCGCTGATCGGCCTCGCGTGCGCGCTGGCGATGCCGCCTGCCGCGCCGGCCGAGCCGCAGTTGAAGATCAACTGGAACCCGGTCAGCGAAACCTGGAACAACCTCGGCTACATTCGCGGCAACCGCACCCTGTTCCTGTCCTGCCTCGGAATCTCGTGGTTCTGGTTCTACGGGTCGATCTACTTCACCCAGCTGCCGAACTACACCAAGGAAGTGCTCGGCGGTGACCCGGGAGTCTATACGCTGATCCTGACCTTGTTCTCGATCGGTATCGGCGTCGGATCGATGTTGTGCGAACGCCTGTCGGGCCACAAGGTCGAGATCGGGCTGGTGCCGTTCGGCTCGATCGGCATGACGATTTTCGGCGCCGACCTGTACTTCGCGCATCCGGCAGGCAGCGGGCCACTTGGCCTCGGCGTCGCGGCGATGCTGGGGCAGCCGCACATCTGGCGCGTGCTGATCGACTTGGTGCTGATGGCGATCTTCTCCGGATTTTTCATCGTGCCGCTGTTCGCGCTGGTGCAGGCGCGCAGCGATCCGGCGCGGCGCTCGCGTGTGATCGCGGCGAACAACATCCTCAACGCGCTCTTCATGGTCGTCGCCGCAGCGCTGTCGGCGATCCTGCTGAACAAGGTCGGCGTGAGCATTCCGGGCCTGCTGCTCGCGACCGCGCTGCTCAACGCCGTCGTCGCAATCTACATCTATACACTGGTGCCGGAGTTCCTGCTGCGCTTCGTCGACTGGGTGCTGATCAACATGCTGTACCGGATCCGCACGCACGGACTCGACGCCGTTCCCGAGCATGGCCCGGCGCTGCTCGTCTGCAACCACGTCAGCTTCATGGATCCGCTGGTGATCATGGGCTGCGTGCGCCGGCCGGTGCGCTTCGTGATGTATTACAAGATCTTCGAAACGCCGATCGTCAAGTACGTGTTCAAGGCCGCCAAGGCGATTCCAATCGCCGGCAAGAAGGAAAATGCCGCGCTGATGGAGCGCGCCTTCGCCGAGGTCGACAAGGAACTGGCCGACGGCAACATTGTCTGCATCTTCCCGGAAGGCGGCATCACGCGCGACGGTACGATCCAGCGTTTCCGGCCCGGCGTCGAACGCATTCTCGAACAACGCCCCGTGCCCGTGGTGCCGCTGGCGCTGCGCGGGCTGTGGGGCAGCATCTTCAGCCGCGCCGACTCGGCACTCGGTCGCATGCGACTGCCGCGGCGGCCGTGGTCGCGCATCGACCTCGTCGCCGCTCCCGCGCTGTCGCCATCGGAGGCAACCGCTGAAGCGCTGGAAGCGAAGGTGCGCGAACTTCGCGGCGATGCGGCGTGAGGGGGTGGTGAAGAGCGTGAGGGGCGAGGGGTGAGGGGTGAGGGGCAAGCGTCGCTGGATCCCTAACTCCTAACTCCTAACCTCCTAACGCTCTAAGCAAACCATCCTGCCAGCACGACCAAGGCAAGTATCGTCAGCCAGACGATCAGGACGCGCCGCACCAGCACCATCGCGTCGTCGAGCGCGACGCGCGGATTGCGTGCGGAGGTCTCGCCATCGCTGTCGGCCGCGACATCGGCATCGACGCTGGCGCGCGCGATCGCGCTCAAGAATCCCAGGTCGAGCGAAACGTAACCCTTGCCGTTCGCGGCGTGGTAGTCGCGCCAGGTCTTGAATACGGCATCGAAATCGGAAACGAGCGCCAGACAGAGCGCCATCAGGTGCGACGGCAACCAGTCGAGGATGCGTGCGGTGCGTTCAAGCAGGTCACGCTGTGCATCGGATCGGCCCTCGGCATACGCCGGCGCGAACGCCAGCAACTGGATCAGGCGGTAGAGCAGCGCGCCGGCTGGCCCGAGCAGCGCGAACCAGAACAGCACACCGAACCAGCGCCGCAGCGCGGAGAAAAACGTCGCTTCGACCAGGTCGGCACCGGCGAACGCCAACGGCTGCTGCGCTTCATCCGGGCGCAGAGCCTGCGCGGCGGCAAGACGCTGATCGCTGTCCGGCGCCTTGTCGACTGCTTCGGCGTCACGCTCGAGGTCACGCGGGCCCCAGCAATAGAACAGCACGACGGCGGCAAACGCCAGGCGCAGCAGCGCGAGCACCCAGCCATGCAGCGCCAGCTGCAGCAGTGCGCAGGCCAGAACCGGCGCGCCGACGCACAACAGCAGGCCGAACACGTCGCCGCCCGCGCGTCCGATCTGCTCCTGCCAGCGTCGCAGCCAGCCGAAATCGCGCCAGCGCGCGAGATCGGGCGCCCCGTGGGCAACCAGCAGCACCAGCAATATGGCGATGAATGCGATGGTCATGTCCGACTCGTGATGCGTGTGCTCGATGCCGATTGTATCAGCGTGGCGGCTGGCTTCGAGGCCGGACTGCAAAACGCCTGGAGTCCGTTTGAATCCGTTCGTCCTGAGCGCAAGGCCGCTGGGACCGAAGTCGAAGGGACCTCAATTGGCTTCGCCTTCGCTCGCCACGCTCAGCGCGAACGAATTCGTGACACAAAGGACTTCAACTGACCCATGGCAAGAAACTAATCGCGTCCGGGCAGAAATGGCTCATCATTGCTGACGCTGTCCAGCGCCACGCCGGAGGCCTGCTTGAGCCAATGTTCGATCAGGCGGTAGGCAACCGATACGCGTGGCGGCACCACGAGCTGGCGCGAACGCAGGCCGTCGATCAGCTGGTCCGCCGTGAACCAACGCGCCTCGGCCAGCTCCGGGCCGACCTCGATGGTCGGATCGTCGGCCCGCGCGGTGAAACCGAGCATGATCGAACCGGGATACGGCCACGGCTGCGAGGAATGGTAGTCGCAGGCGCTGACGCGCACGCCGGCTTCCTCGAACACTTCGCGCCGGACACAGTCTTCCAGCGTCTCGCCCGGCTCGACGAATCCGGCCAGCGTCGTGAAACGGCCGGCCGGCAGGCGCGGACCGCGGCCGAGCAGGCAGGCGTCGCGATATTCGACGATGACGATGATCGCCGGATCGGTGCGCGGGAAATGTTCCATGCCGCATTGTGGATTCGTACACTTGGCCCGGTGACCAGCCGCCTCGAGCATCAGAGGCGCCGCGCAGTTCGCGCAGAAGCGCGTGCGCGCCTGCCAGTTGGCCAGGCCCAGCGCATAGGCGAACAGGCCCGCTTCGAACGCCGGCCAGCTGCGGCCGGCATGGCGCAGGTTGGCGAATTGCGCGCCGAGCTCGGCGGCAAGCGCATCGGCGTGGCCGGCGTCCAGACGCAGCAGGAACCGGTCGGCGCCGTCGGCCTGGCCGAGGTAGGTCGGATCGGTATCGCTGGCGAGCCGGCTGCGCTCGTCCAGGGTCAGTTCGCGCAACGTTCGGGTATCGGCCGTGACCAGGACGCGGCCGTCGTCGCGCAATACCAGGAAGCGCGCGAGCACGGAAAAAACACGTGCATTGAGCCACGCCGCATCCGCGCGCTGTTCGCCGAAGCGTTCCAGCTCGAGTTGGGCAAAGGTGTTGTTGCGGCTGCGCAGGTGGGAACTCATCGATGCGCGATTATCTCATCGGTGCCGGTCATTTGGCAGCGGGCACCGACCCTGAAGCGCGCCGCCCGGGCGGCGTCACACGGCAAACGATGAGCCGCAGCCGCAGGTGGTCTTGGCGTTCGGGTTGCGGATCACGAATTGCGCGCCGAGCAGGCTCTCGGAATAGTCGATCTCCGCGCCCATCAGGTACTGCAGGCTCAACGGATCGACGACCAGGGTCACGCCCGCATTGACCACGGCCAGGTCATCCTCCGCGCTGTCCTCGTCGAACGTGAAGCCGTACTGGAAGCCGGAGCAGCCACCGCCGGAAATGTACACGCGCAGCTTCAGGTTCGGATTGTTTTCCTCGGTGATCAGTTCCCGCACCTTGCGCGCCGCCGCGTCGGTGAAGACGAGCGGGTTGTCGAGCGCGGTCTGGTAGTCCGGTGTGGTGTTCATCGTCGACTCGAGCGGTCCGGGCGGACCGGAATCCATTGTCCGATTTTGCGGCGCTGCATGGAAAATCAAGTCCGCGCCGCGTCCGTATCTGGTCCTGACAGCTGCCGTGGCGGCTCGGCGCGGTGCACCATCTTGCCGTTGATCTGAGCGCCGGCGGACATCTCGAGCACCTTGTAGTAGATGTTGCCCTCGACGCGCGCGTTGCCGGCAAGCTCGAGCCGCTCGCCGGCCGTCACGTCGCCGGTGACGGCGCCGTTGATCACGATGTGCGGTGCCTGGATCTCGCCAACGATCTGCGCATGGTTGGACAGCGTCAGGACCGAGTCGGCGCTGTCGGCACGGATGCTGCCCTCGACCTTGCCGTCGATGTGCAGGCGCCCGCTGAACTGGACGTCGCCGCGAATTTCGGTCCCGGCCGCAATCAGCGAGGTGCACTCCGAATTGCCGTTGCCGTTGCGCGATTCTCTCTTGCTACTGTTGAACATCGGTGGCCTCCGGGGTGGTCAATGCATCGGACCAGGCGAAATCCTGCTCGGCACGCCCCATGTCGCCGCCCGCGTCGGCATCGACGTGGATGCGGTTCGGCATGAAGCCTTCGGGCAGCATGACTGCGCCTTTGAGCTGCTGGAAATACTTGAACGAGAACGCCAGGCCTTCGCGATCCTGGTCCGAAGCCAGCTCGTTCCAGGCCAGCGTCGCCAGCTTGCCGCCCTGGATACCGACGATGCCGACGTGCGCGCGCCCGCTGGCGAGCTGGCCGGCCTTGAGGTTCTGCGTCAGCGTAATTGTAAAATTATATACTCTGGCCTGGGGCGCCGGCTCGAGGTGCACCGCCTGGACGGCGAGGCCTTCGCGGGGCGTACTGCTGCCGGTGAGCCGGCTGTAGAAGCCCAGGTCCGCACGCAGCGCCGAAATCTGTTCCTGGCGGTCGCGCAGCATCTGCTGCAGGTCGGAGTTCGCGGCCCGGGCTACCTGCTCGGAACGCTCGAGCACGGCGATACGCTGCAGCAAGCTCGCCCCCTCGCGGCTCACCTTCGCGCCGGCTGCCGCGTCGCCTGCGGCGGCGAAGTGGTCACGCAGCAAAACCATCGCGGCAGTGGCCAGCGCCACCGACACGAGCCAGACCAGAACGGCAAACGCAACGGCACGCCAGCGCCCGGCAGGATCGTGCGAGCGAACGACGAGAAGAGGCGGCGGCGGGACATACACCATGCTGGGAAGGCTAAATCGCCCGCGCTCTCGACAAGGGGAGCGGCCTTATAGCCCCGCGGGGAAGACCAGGTCAAGCAACCCGTTCACGTTGGCGGAACAGCATGGCGGATACGCCGCCGCCGGCATCGTCGATATGCTCGTCCGTGCATCGGCAGGCGGCGACGGCATGCCGGCAGCCGGGCGATCTTGCGAACCCCCGTCGGCCTGACTGCCCGCAGCATCGATGACCGCAATGTCGGGACGTCCGCCGCCACCCGGACGGCGGACTGCGCAAGCGGGCCGTCGCCGGCTTGCCCGAAACTTTGCCGGGCTTATACTCGGCGCCCCATTCGCCATGCGATCGCCCGATGCTCTGGCTGAAGGCCCTGCACGTGATCTTCGTCGTCACCTGGTTTGCCGGGTTGTTCTACCTGCCGCGCCTGTTCGTCTACCACGTCGAGGCCAGTTCGGCCGAGGTCAAGGCGCAGCTTGAGATCATGCAGCGGCGCCTGCTCGGCATCACGAACATCGGCGGCACGCTGGCGCTGGCCTTCGGCGTTGCGACGCTGCTCTGGTTCGCGCTGCACGATGCGGCCTACCTGCGCCAGGGCTGGCTGCACCTGAAGCTGCTGCTGGTTGCCTGCCTGATCGGATACCACGCGTTTCTGGTCCGGCTGAAGAACCAGCTTGCCGCGGGAACGTGTACGCGCTCGTCGCGCTGGCTGCGCGTGTTCAACGAAATCCCGGCGCTGCTGCTGATCGCCATCGTCATCCTGGTCGTGGTAAAGCCGTGAAGCGTGGGGCAGGCTGCGTGGACGCGGCAGGTGCTTCTGTACTTGTATATTTGTACTCTTTGTGCCGGCACGGGCGGGCGTCGCCGGTGGTGGCTGCGCAGGCCCGCTGGTATAGTAAATTGCCAGGCCCGGGCGCGAAGCACTGAACGATGCAGCAGCAGGAAGACACCCAGCAGACGGCGGAACTCCGCCTGGCGTTCCTGCGCCATCTGCCCAAGCGCCTGGACATGCTGCGCAAGCGCGGCCAGCGCCTGTGCGGGCATGGCTGGGACATCAATGCGCTGACCCTGCTGTTTCGCGAAATCCAGCCGCTGGCCGGCGCCTGCGGGCGTTACGGCCTGCTCGACATCGGCGAACACCTGTTCTCGATCGAACGCTTCCTCGCACCTTTCGTCACGCAGGTGTCGGTACCGGACGCGGGGCAGACCGAGACGTTTGCCAATCGGTTGCGCGCGCTGGAACCGCTGATCGCCAGCCTGGGCGGCAGCCCGGCCGAGGGCGAGCGCGGCGCCGGACCAACCACGCCAGCCCCGGTCGCGCGCGAACGCGTCGATTTTCCGCTGCTGGTGACACCACCCTCGGATTACTGGCGTCGCTTCACGCGTCCGCCGCCGGCCGCCACAGCGCCAGCACCCGCGCCGGCAACGCCGATCAAGATCCCTGCCAAGCCGCGCGCAGCGCCGCCACCGACTTCCGCAGCTACCGCTGCAGCCGCTGCCAGTGCGGCAGCCCATCGCGTGCCGGTCGCCATGCCGCCGGCGCCGGTTGCGGTGCCGCCGCACGCGGTCGCCGTACAGGTTCCGGTCGTCGCGCGCCCCGCACCGATCGCTCGGACCGCGAGCGCAAGCGCGCCACCGAAAGCCGAGCCGCACGTGCCGGCAGCGCCACGCCCCACCGAGCAGCGCAAGGTCTATCACCTCAGCGACGGCAACCCGCTGGCCAGCGAAATCGACCAGAGACTCGATTCGGCGGGATTGTACGAACTGACGATACTCGACAATGTCGAGCACCTGCACGAGATCCTCGGTGCGTTTCCACCGCACCTGGTCATCGTCGATGCGGCATTCGAAAGCGCGCTCGAATCGGTCGGCGCGCTGGTCAAGTCGACGCGCTCACGCGCGCGCCATCGGCTGGCCCTGCTCAGTTTCTCGACCTCCGGCGAACTGCCGGTACGCCTGCGCGCGATGCGCGCCGGCGCCGACGCGTTCGTCGCGCTGCCGGCCCAGGCCGAAGAAGTCACCGGCCGCATCGCCGAATTGCTCGCGGCGGACAGCGCCGATCCGTACCGCATCCTGATCGTCGAAGACGACCGCTCGCAGGCGATCTTCGCCGAGTCTATCCTGCGCAAGGCCGGCATGACGACCTGCATGGTCACCGATCCGCTGGCAGCGCTCGACCAGCTCGACGCGTTCCGGCCCGAGCTGATCCTGATGGACCTGTACATGCCGGCCTGCGACGGCATGGAACTGACTTCGATCATCCGCGAACGCGAGGCGTTCGTGTCGACGCCGATCGTGTTCCTGTCCGGCGAGCAGAACGAGGAAAAGCATTTCGAGGCGCTCGACTCGGGCGGCGACGACTTTCTCGCCAAGCCGATCCGGCCCAAGCACCTGATCTCGGCCGTGACCAACCGCGTGCGGCGCGCGCGCCAGCTCGAGCGGCGCGGTGCCGGCCAGAATCCGCGCGATCCGGTCTCGGGCCTGTACCAGCGCGCGCATGTGATCGACCAGATCAATGCGATGCTGACCCGCGACGACGCCAGCGCAATGCTCGGCGGCCTGATGTACTTCGAAATCGATTCCGCCGCGCGCACGCGCGAACGCATCGGCATGCTCGCGTTCGATGCGCTGCTCGGCCAGGTCGGCGCCTTCGCGGCGGCGCACGTCGACCCGGCCGATCTGGCGACGCGCTATGGCGACGCCAGCTTCCTGCTGTTGTGCCCGCAGGGTGACGAGACTGCGCTGGTGCGTCTGGCGACCGAGCTGCGCGACCGCACGGCGCGCGAATCCTTCGACCAGGACGGCCGCAGCTATACCTTGAGCCTGTCGTTCGGCATCTGCAGTTTTGCCGCGCGCCTCGGCGAAGTCGGCGCGATGCTGAACGCGGCGGAGCGCGCGATGGCCGATGCGCGCCGCCCCGGCGGCGGTCATGTCGGCATCTTCCATACGGAAACAGCCGCCGCGCCTGCCGGCACGTTCCAGGCGCTCGGCGAGGAGATTCGCAGCGCCCTGAAGGCCGACAGCTTCCAGCTGCTGTTCCAGCCGATCGTTGCACTGCAGGGCGCAGAGGTCGAGCAGTTCCAGGCGCTGCTGCGTCTGGCCGGCAGCGACGGAAAATTGTATACCGCGGCCGAGATCGTGCCGATTGCGCAGCGTGACGGCCTGATCGCCGAAGTCGATCGCTGGGTCATGTCTCGCTGCCTGCTGGTGCTGGCCGAGCGTGCGCGCCAGCAGCGCAACGTGCGCCTGTTCGTCAACCAGTCGATCGAGACCGCCGGCGACGCCCAGCATCGAATCTGGCTCAGGCAGATGCTCGAAACACGCCGCCTCGACGCCGACCAGCTGGCGATCGAGTTCCGCATGGCCGACGCCCAGGCGCACCTCAACGACCTGGCCGAGTTCGCCGGCGAAATGCGCGGGCTCGGTGTGCACGTCGCGCTGTCGGCCTTCGAAGCCAGTGCGGTCGCGTTCCAGCTGCTGGACCAGATTCCGGCGAGCTTCGTCAAGATTGGCCCGCGCTACGCCGAAGAGGGGCTTCGTACCCCGGCGATACGCGACGAACTGCGCGAGATCGTCACGCATGCGCACGCCAAGCGCATGGAAGTGATTGCACCGCGCATCGAAAACGCCCAGAGCGCCGCGCTGTTGTGGACCGCCGGCGTCGATTTCATCCAGGGGGATTTTGTGCAACAACCCGGACAAGACCTCAGCTTCGATTTCCATGCCGCGTCGATCCATTAGCGCGCAACGATCGCACGCGCAAGCCACGGTCCTTGCCGGATGAGCGCGCAGGATCCCGGTTCCGCCGCGTCCTGGCAGGCGCGCTGGCGCGAAGCCGCTCCGCTGGTCGCCCAGATCAGCACGATCCTCGTCGTTGCGATCGGACTGTCGATGCTGATCGTGCTGCCGGCGGAACAGGCGGTCTGGATCGCGCCGCTGCTGATCGCCGGGGCTCTGGGTACCTGGTTCGGTCTGCGTTGCGCGGTGGAGCCGGCACCGCCGGTAGTCGAAGCTGTGCGCATCAGCCCCGCCATCGAGATCACCGATCCGCGCGTGCGCGACTTGAACGCGGAGGTCGACAAGCTGCGCACGATGCAGTCCGAACTGGTGCAGGCCAAGCTGACCGCCGAAGCGGCGATGCTGTCGAAAAGCGAATTCCTGGCGACGATGAGTCATGAAATCCGCACGCCGCTGAACGGCATCATCCCGCTGCTCGACATCCTGCTGTCCTCGCCGCTGACGCCCGACCAGTACGACTACCTGCAGACGGCGTACAAGTCGGCCTGCGAACTGCTGCGCATCGTCGACGACATCCTCGACTATTCGAAGATCGAGGCGAGCAAGCTCGTGCTCGAATCGGTCGTGATCAACCTGCGCGAGATCTCCGACTCGGTGAAGCGCCTGTTCGAGAAGAACGCCGAAGCCAAGCACATCCGCTTCAGCGTGAACATCGACCCGGCAGTGCGCCTGACCGTGCGCGGCGACCCGGTGCGTCTGCGCCAGGTGCTGACCAACCTGGTCAGCAACGCGATCAAGTTCACGCCGCGCGGCACCGTTGCGGTGCAGATCAGCAAGCGCGGCGACACACGCGGCCACAGCGAGATATTGTTCGTCGTCAAGGACACCGGCGTCGGCATCGCGCCGGAAGCCGCGGCCAAGCTGTTCCAGGCGTTCTCGCAAGCCGACGCGACGACGACGCGTATCCACGGCGGTACCGGGCTGGGCCTGGTGATCTGCAAGCGCCTGATCGAGTTGATGGGCGGCAAGATCGGCGTGCGCTCCGAACTGGGCAAAGGCTCGGTGTTCTGGTTCAGCGTGCCATTCCTCAAGGCACCCGGCGACTTCGAGCACGTGCGCCGCACGCTGCGCGGCGCGCGCGCGCTGGTCCTCAGCGGCGACGGCGCAACGATCAAGCGCCTGAACGGCTATTTCAGCGCGTGGAACATGGTGCACCTGTCGACAGCCAGCGTGCCGGACGCGCTGTCGAAGTTGCGCTCCTCGTCGGGCATGGGCGAAAGCTGGGCCTACGACGTGCTTGTGGTCGACATGAACACCGTGTCGGGCAATCCGCAGGCGCTGTTGCGCAGCATCAGCGACGCGGCACTGGAATCGCTGCGCGTGCTGTTCGTGCTGGTCGATCGCGACGCGCCGCCGGAGATCGCCGCGGAAAAGCGTGCGCTCGCCGTGCCGCGCCGCTTCAGCGAGCGCGAGCTCGTCGAGGCGCTCAAGCGTCTGCTCGACGTCGTCGAGCCCGGCATGGAACATGCCGCGACGTTTGCCCGGCCGGCGGCGAGCGCGGCGCCGCAGGTGCAGATTGTCGCGCCCGACGTGGAACTGCAGCCACTGTCGGGGCATGTGCTGCTGGTCGAGGACAACGCCGTCAATCGCCAGGTGGCGCAGCGGTTGCTGGCGCTCCATGGCATCACCTACAGCGTGGCCGAGAACGGCCAGGAAGCTGTCGACGCACTCGACCAGGACGCCTTCGATGCCGTGCTGATGGACTGCCAGATGCCGATCATGGACGGCTATACGGCCACGCGCCTGCGGCGCCAGAAGGAAGCCGGGGCCGGCCTTGCCCGCATTCCGATCATCGCCATGACGGCGAACGCCATGGCCGGGGACCGCGAGAAATGTCTCAATGCCGGCATGGACGACTACATGTCCAAGCCGCTCAATCGTGCCCGCCTCGAACAGACGCTGCGCAAATGGCTGGACGGCAAGAAGCGCAGCAGCAGCGTCCCGGCCGCAGCCGTCGGCGGCGGCGCCACGCCCAAGCCGCTCGTTGCCGCCGCCGCGCGTACCATCGCGCCGGCGATACCGCTCGCACCCGCAGCCACGATTATTCCCTCGTCATCGGCGGCGCCCAACGGCACGCTCGACGCGAACGTGATCAGCGACCTGATCGACGTGATGGGCGACGAATTCACCGATCTGGTGCGCATCTACCTTGAAGACACGCCGAAGGCGGTCGCGTTGCTCGAGCAGGCCGCCGCGCAGGGGCAGCGCGACGGCATCATCGCGCCATCGCATTCGCTCAAATCGACCAGCGCGAATCTCGGCGCGATCCGCCTGGCGGAGCTGGCCAAGCGCCTCGAACACGGCGCACGCAGCGGCGAACTCGGCGGCGACCCGGTCGTGCTGGTCAACGAACTCAAGCGCGAATATCAGCAGGTTTCCGCGGCACTGAACGAACTGATCGCCAAGGTGCGCGCGTAGCCGCGCCAGAGCGCTGCTTGCAGCGAAGCGAAGATTCTCGAGTGCCGCTTGATGGCGCCTGCGCGCGCCGTCAGCTGCGCAGCTTGGTCTGCAGGTAACTCGTCTCGCCGAGCTGGTCGATCAGGCCCAGTTGCGTTTCCAGCCAGTCGATGTGTTCTTCCTCGGACGCAAGAATGCTCTCGAACAACTCTCGGCTGACGTAGTCGCCGACTTTTTCGCAGTGTCCGATCGCGGCTTTGAGGTCGGGATGCGCGGCCAGCTCGAGCTTGAGGTCGCAGCGCACCGCCTCGTGCGGCGTCTCACCGATCAGCAGCTTGCCAAGCTGCTGCAGGTTCGGCAGGCCCTCGAGAAACAGGATGCGCTCGATCAGGCGATCGGCATGCTTCATCTCGTCGATCGATTCCTTGTGCTCGTGTTCGGCGAGTTCCTTGTAGCCCCAGTTCGCATACATGCGCGCATGCAGGAAATACTGGTTGATCGCCGTCAATTCGTTGAGTAGCACCTTGTTGAGATGGCCGATGACCTTGCTTTCGCCCTTCATGCACCACCTCCTGGCTGTCGACGACATGACTATAGCGCGCCCGTTGCAGGCGGCGAAACGCAGCGGCTTTGTCTGGCGCGAAAGGCGCCGGGCGTCGCGAGTGGTGTGTCGCCTCAGGCCGCCTGCGCGAACACATTCAACGCAAGCGGTTGCGGCTTGCGGACGGCATGCAGCATTTCCTCGGCAAGCTCGGCGCAGCTGCCGCATCCACCGGCGCAGCCGGTCATGCGCGCGAGATCGTCCAGGCTCTTCGCGCCCGCCGCGGCGGCGGCGCGAATCATTTTGTCGGTGACGGCGTTGCAGATGCAGACGTACATGGCGCGGAACCGGAGGTCGATGACCTCATTTGATTGTAAATGCGAATGATTGTCAACAACTTTCAGTACCGGTGACCGGTGCCGCCGCCGAGCGGCACAAAAATCTGGAATTTCTGAATTTAAATCAACGATTTGCCAATTTTGTTGACGCCGAGGCATCCGCTTCGGCCGTGCACTCAACCCACTTCCGCAGCCTCTTCGTCGAGGTCGGCGATGATGGGGCCACCGGCGAGCGGCGCCAGATAGCGCAGGGCACGTTCGTAGACTTCGCGCTTGAAGGCGACGACGTGCGAGGCCGGATACCAGAAGTCCACCCACTGCCACAGGTCGAATTCCGGCGTGTCGGTGGCGTCCAGGCGCAGCAGCGATTCGTCGCCGAGGAAGCGCAGCAGGAACCAGACCTGCTTCTGGCCGATGCAGACCGGGCGCTCGTTGCGACGCACGAAACGGCGCGGCAGGCGGTATTTGAGCCAGCCCGGCGTCGCGCCGATGACCTCGACATGTGCGGGCTCAAGACCGGTTTCCTCGTGCAGTTCCCGGTACATCGCTTCGAGCGGCGTCTCGTCGCTGTTCATGCCGCCTTGCGGAAACTGCCAGCCATCGCGAAAAGCGCGCCGCGCCCAGAACACGCGCCCGTCAGCGTGCAGCAGGATGATGCCTACGTTCGGCCGGTAGCCATCCGGGTCAATCACAACCATGCTCCAGAGTCATCGCCTTGGATTTTTCCACAGCGAACGCCTCTCGGGCAAGGCGCGGGACCGATCCGGCAACCCTGGAAACGACGTTTTGCTTGACACGGCGCCGCGCAATCCGAACAATCACGCCCCCCTTGCGAGCCAAAACCGCTCGCCGCATGGCTATGTAGCTCAGCCGGTTAGAGCACAGCACTCATAATGCTGGGGTCGGTGGTTCGAGTCCACCCATAGCCACACCATCCGAACCCGCCGCTCGCCATCGGCGCCGCCCGCGTTGCGAAGCATCGACCGTTTCGACCGGCGCGCACGAATTTCGTCCAGCGGCGCGGTCCGTCCCATCTGATAGTCTTCGGCACTGCGACGGCGGCGCGCTCGCGGCCACCATGTTTTTTCCACTCGCCAACTTCCGGAGCTGGCAATGACCAATCGCAGGACATTCCTGGGTACGACGCTGCTTGGCGCGACCTCGATGGCGCTGGGTGCTGCCCGCGAAAGGTCCCATGTAACGACACCCGCAGCGCGCGTCGTGTCGACCTGGGAATTCGGCGTGGTCGCAAACCAGGCGGCGTGGAGCATTCTCGTCGCCGGCGGCAAAGCGCTCGATGCGGTCGAGGCCGGCGCCAGGGTGCCGGAAGCCGACTTGAAGAATCACAGCGTCGGCCGCGCCGGCTATCCCGATCGTGACGGCCACGTCAGCCTCGACGCCAGCATAATGAACGGAGACGGCAGCTGCGGCGCGGTCGCGGCACTGGAAAACATCGCCCACCCGATTTCGGTCGCGCGGCGGGTCATGGAGAAGACGCCGCACGTGCTGCTGGTCGGCGCCGGCGCGCTGCAGTTCGCGCTCGAGCAGGGCTTCACCAGGGAAGAATTGTTGACGCCGGAATCCGAACACGCCTGGCGCGAGTTCCTGAAGTCAGGCCAGTACAAGCCGACCGGCGCGTACGAACCGTCGACAGCACCCGGCAGTCAGGGCAATCACGACACGATCGGCATGCTCGCCCTCGATGCACACGGCAATCTGGCCGGCGCCTGTACGACCAGCGGCCTCGCCTGGAAGCTGCGCGGCCGCGTCGGCGACAGTCCGATCATCGGCGCCGGTCTCTACGTCGACAACGAAGTCGGCGCGGCGACTTCGACCGGTGTCGGTGAAGAAGTGATTCGCAACGCCGGCAGCTTCCTCGTCGTCGAGCTGATGCGCCAGGGCCGCACGCCACAGGAGGCCTGTCGCGAAGCGGTGCTGCGCATTGCCCGGCGCAAGCCGAAAACGGCGCAGGAAATCCAGGTTGGCTTTCTCGCGCTGAACCGTCATGGCGTGGCCGGTGCGTGGGCGCTGCAGAAGGGTTTCAGCTACGCGGTCTGCGACACGCGCAAGCAGGACGCGCTACTGCCGTCCTCGAGTATCTACTGACATGGCACCGGCGCGACCGACGCTGCTCGAAATCGCGGCAAACTCGCTGGCTTCGGCGCTTGCCGCACAGGAAGGCGGCGCCGATCGCATCGAGTTGTGCACCGCGCTCGAGCTCGGCGGGCTGACGCCGACGCACGCGCAGATCAGCCTGGTACGCGAGCGGGTGCGCCTGCCGATCCACGTTCTGATCCGCCCGCGCGGCGGCGACTTCGTTTACAGCGACCTCGAATTCGAAACCATGCAGCGCGACATCGAAAGCTGTGCCGCGCTCGGCTGCGACGGCGTCGTCATCGGCGCGCTCGATGCCGCGGGCAACATCGATGCGCGCTGCAGTGCGCTGATCGGCGCCGCAGGCAAGCTCGACATCACGTTTCATCGCGCGATCGACGTGAGCCGCGATCCGCGTCGGGCGCTCGAAGAAATCATTGCGCTGCGCTGCCGGCGCGTGCTGACTTCCGGGGCGCGCGCCTGTGCGCTCGATGGTGTCGCGATGATTCGCGAACTGATCGCGCAGTCAAACGGACGCGTGGCGGTCATGCCGGGTGCCGGAGTAGACGCCACGAACGTCGCGGCGATCCGGCTGTCGACTGGCGCGCGCGAGTTCCATGCCTCGGCAAAACGCCGCCTGCCGTCACGCGGCGCGCCGGCGCCCGGTTCGGCTGCCGGGATGGAAGAAGGCGAGCTGCGGACCGACATCGAGCAGGTGCGGGCATTGGTCGCGGCACTGCGCGGCACAGCCGACTGATTCAGGTGCACTGACGCGCCATATTTTTTCCGCCGGGTGTCACGACCGGATTGCACACACGCGCCGCGCACCGCAAAATCGCGCAGCAAAATCGCACTGGACCAAAGCATGGCGCTCGACCAAAGCTTCGCACCCGACCAGAGCAAAGTGGACATATTCAAGGTCTTCCATATCGAAGCGGCGCATCGCCTGCCGAACGTTCCGGACGGCCACAAGTGCGCGCGCCTGCACGGCCACTCGTTTCGGGTCGAAGTGCACCTGCGCGGCGAACTCGATCCGGCGCTCGGCTGGGTCATGGATTTTGCCGACCTCAAGCGCGAGTTCCAGCCGCTGTTCGACCGTCTCGATCATCGGTATCTCAACGATGTTCCCGGCCTGGAAAATCCGACCAGCGAGCGCCTGGCCGAATGGATCTGGCACGAACTCAAGCCCACCGTGCCGCTGCTGCACCGCATTGTCGTACATGAAACCTGCACGTCGGGCTGCAGCTATTCCGGCTAGACAAACTGAGAGCCCCCCCGGCTCTGCCGGGGAGCCAGTAGCAGTTTTTGACATTTGCTGGAATAGCTGGCGGTCGGAGGCGCCCCAAACCGACGTCATTCCCGCTTTCGCGGGGGATGACGCCTTCTCTGGAACGGACGCATCAACGGCTGCTATTTTGACGCAGCGCGCAAGATCCGGCTTGTCTCATTAAAAACCAATTAATTCAATCTTATGTCTATGTAAATAGATAGTCCTATGAGCTGGATGTTGCATTGCACCAAAAATTCCGGTAGAGTGCATTCCACACTCCCCCACACTCATAAGGCTAATCCCATGTACGAGCAGATGAACACTCAGGCACTGGCATTCAGCAAGACTTTTGCCGACACCGCGTTCAAGGCCAACAGCCTGGCGGTCGAAGGTTTCGAGCGCATCGCCAGCCTGCAGCTCAAGGCCCTCGAAGCGCGCGTTGCCGCGACCGTCGAGTTCTGGTCGGAAGCCGCTGAAATCCGCGATTTCGATGGTTTCAAGACGATCTTCCCGAAGGGCGTCAACCTGGTCAAGGAAACGACCGAGAAGCTGTACGCGAACGGTCAGGAAGTGCTCAACGTTGCCGTCAAAACCGGTGAAGCTATTGGCCAGCTGGCCAAGGGCAGCATCGAGAACGCCAACGAGACCTTCACCAAGCAGGTCAACGTCGCGAAGAAGTCGGTCAAGTAGGATCGGTCAAAAGTTTCCACAGGAATCGCGCTGCGGCACTCTCCCTCCCCTTGAATTCCGCAGCGTATGTTTGGCCGGGTGGCATCAGCCTCCCGGCCTTTTTATTGCGCGATTGATCGACCGGCGCGCCGCGCCGCGTAATCGCCGCCCCGCCTGCTTTATGCCAAACTCGACGCCACTCGAGACAGCGGCAGCACAGCGCCATGCCCAGCCTGATTGTCACTTCCGGCGTGCTGACCGGCCAGGTGTTCAGCTTTTCCGATGCCGCCGTCGTGGGCCGCGGCCAGTTCTCCGACGTCCGTCTCAACGACACCACGGTATCGCGTCGCCACGCGCTGATCCGCAGCGTCGGCGATGACTACGAACTGATCGATCAGGACAGCGCGAACGGCACACGCCATCGCGGCACGCGCATCGACACGCCGGTACTTATTCGTGACGGCGATGAAATCGAATTCGGCGAGGTCAAGGCGATCTTCCATACGCTCGCCAGTGCGCGGCATTCGCTGCCGTCGCTGCCGTCGCTCGAAGCGCCCGATGAGAGGGTCGCGATGACGGCTGCGGCTGCGCGCCCCGACGCCACCGCTCAACGCAGGCCCGTCGCCTCCGCTGCTGCACCCCCTGCCCATGTGCCGGGACTTCGTGAGTTGCTCGCGCGACTGAAACTGTTCTGCGATATCGGCGCGTTGGCGCGGCGCGAAGAACCGCTGCGCGACCTGTTGCTGCGCGCGCTTGAAGCGTTACTCGCGGCATTTCCGCATGCGCGCTGCGCTGCGGTCTATTCCAGCGATGCTAACGGGCACCTGACTTCGATCGCGCAGGGCTGCCGGGCGAAACCGATGCCGGAACTGGTTCATGCCGACGCATTCCTGCGTGAGGCGCTGCGTCACGAAACCGGCATCGCTGTCGTCGATGCCGCCAACCGCGAGGCGCTGGCCGCGCGCCTGCAACTCGCGCAGCTGCCGCCGGCCGTGCTCGGCATGCCGATCCGCATCGGCAACCAGATACTCGGCGCGCTCTATCTCGACAGCACCGAATCGGCCCATGCCTGGCGCGCCGGCGATCAGGAATTGTTCGTCGGTGTAGCCGGTCAACTCGCCTGGCTGATCGCCACGCAGCGCGCCAGTTCGCCGGAGCGCGCAATCGAACTACACGACCTGGCGCTGGCGCGCCGCATCCAGCAACGCTTCCTGCCGCAATCGCCGCCGGCCATCGGCGGCTTCCGCATTGCCGAGAGCTACGCGGCCGCGCGTGTGATCGGCGGCGACTATTTCGACTTCTTCAACTACCGCGACGGCCGCGCCGGTATCGTCATCGCCGACGTGTCGGGCAAAGCGGTGTCGGGTGCGTTGTACATGGCGCGCCTGAGCGTGCAGGTGCGCACGCTCGCGCGGCACACGAGCGGACCGACCGAGTTGCTGTCCGAACTGAACCGCAAGCTCTACCAGGAACTCGAACCCGGCATGTTCGTGACGATGCTGGCGGCGGCGCTGGAGCCGGAAAGTGGCACGCTGGAATTTTCCTGCGCCGGCCATCCGTCGCCGCTGCTGCGCATGCCCGACGGCAAGGTCGCCGAGCTCGCCCCGCCCGGCGCCCTGCCACTGGGTGCGATGAACGACGCGCAGTTTCCAGAACACGGCGCGACGATGCCTCCCGGTTCGTGCGTGCTGTTCTACACCGACGGCCTCGACGAAGCACACAATGAGCAGCAGGAGCTGTTCGGCAAGGCACGCGTGATCGAAGCTCTCGCGCGCAGCGGCGAGGCGCAGGAAGTTCTCGATTCGCTGCTGGCCGACCTGGCCCGCTTCACCGCCGGCGAAGCACAAAGCGACGACCTGACCCTGATCGTCATGACGCGCGACCGCTGATAGCCTGTAACACTTGAAGTGAAGCAGGATCGCGACGAGATCGGCCGTCAAGGCGCCGGGCAGGAGCCAAGTGTCTCGAAAGGTCATGAATGGCCGCGAGAGATCAAGGCGCCCGGAGGAAGCCATAGCGGTGCCATGGCGACGACGAGCACCGCCGGATTGGCGATCAACGCATCATCTCCGCGAAAGCGGGGATCAAACATGCCGCTTTTCAATAAAGTGTTTCGGGCAATGCGCCCGCGTGCGCTATTTCTTGCTGCCGAACAGGTTGCGGAATTTACCGAGCACGCCGGCTGGAGCGGGTGTCGGATCGGCCGCCGCTGCCGGCGGTGCGGCTGGCTTGATGGCCCTGGCAGGCGCCTTCGGCTTTGCCGGCTCACTGGCGCCCTTTGCCGCCTTCTCCGCGCCGAGCAGGCGTGCCGCCGAGTCGGCGAGCGCCACTGACGCCGGATCGGCGGCAGTGCTGGAGTCGCCGGCACCGAGCAAGGTCGCGGCTTGTCTTGCCAGACTCGATGCCGGCGCCGGCGCCGCGGGCTGACAAGCAGGAGCCAAAGTCGCCAGCGCCGCACCGCGATCCGGAAAAATCGCAAACAGCTTGCTGAAACCGGCGACGTCGAAAACCTGCTTCACTGCGTCGTTCAGTGCACACAGCTTCAGGCTGCCATGACCGCCATCGAGCTGCTTGGCGAGCGCAAGCAGGACGCGCAGACCGGCGCTGCTGACATAGCCGATTTCGCCCAGATCGATCACGAACTGCGTTGCGCCGGCGGCCTGCAGGTCCTGCAGCGCCAGCTCGAGGTCGGCGGAGGTCTCGGTGTCGAGCCGGCCCGACAACACGAGGATGCGCACCTCGCCTTGCTCCTCGTGGCGGATCTCTATCGACATCAGCGGCCTGTCACGTTGAAACCAGAAGATGGATCGCGTGCGCAACCAGCAAGAAATCAGCCCTCACGGAAGACGAAGCGCGCCGCACCGATCTGGATCACGTCGTCGTTGCGCAACGGCCGCTCGCGGATCTTTTCGGCGTTCACGCGCGTCCCGTGCTTGGTGTTCAAATCGACGATCGTGAAGCCGCTCATCGTCGCCGAAATTTGCGCGTGCCTGGGCTCCACGCCGGGACCGCCCAGGCGCACGTCGTTGCCCGATGCAGCGCCGATCGACAGCGGTTTCAACGTCAGCGGACAATTCTGCCGACCGGCCTCGGCGTTCTGCGGAATCAGCCGCGCCGGACGAAAGACCTGCGTCGCGGCACCCGTCGATGCGGTCGCTGCGGGTGGCGGGACCTCGATCGCCGGCAGCGCCTGGGTCTGGTTCGGCAGGTCGGTGTCCGCGATCACGGGCACTTCGTGCGTGCGCGCTTCGGCGACGGCCGCGTCGGCGCCCGACAACACCGAAAATTGCTGAGTCGAGGCCGAGTCGCGCTTGCCGCCCGGTGATGTGGCCGCGTCGAGTTCGCTTTCGGCATGGAATGCCTCGACAAAGCGCGCCTTCAACTCCAGTGCGCGCGTGCGCGCTTCGGCCTTGTCCTTGACCGCGCTTTCGATCGCCTTGCCGCGACGCTGGAATTCCTTGTCGTCGTATTCGCCGAGCTTGTGCCGCAGTTCGAGCTCCTGCTGGTCGAGCTTGATCGCTTCGTGATCCGCTTCGAAGCGCTCAAGCAGCGTGCGCAGACGCGCGTACTGTTCGCGCGCTGCGTGCTTGAGCGGACGCGACTGCTCATCGAGCGCGCGCTGGCGTTTCTCATAATCGCTGCGTACGCGCAGATAGACGGCCGATGCGACATCGGTCTTCATGTTCTCCATTGCCTTGAGGCGCTCGTCGAGCACGTCCTGCTCGACCTTCAGCGTCTTGAGGGACTCGATTGCCGACAGGTCGACCGCGCTCAGCTCGGCCTGCCACTGATTGTCTTCGGGGTTCGCCATACGTCCTCCTGTCGTGTCCTGCCGTCGGCAATCTGTCGGATTGCGTGCGCGCTAGACTGGGATCAGCTCGACTTCGATCGAACCGAAGCGCAGCCGGTCGCGTGGTTTCAGCGGCACGGCCGTGCCGGTCTTGATCCGTTCGCCGTTGACGAAAGTGCCGTTGGTCGTTCCGACTTCCTCGCGCACAGAGTATATGACGCCTTCCCTGAGGATCTTGGCGTGACGGCGACTCAGGGTGCGATTGGCGTCGAACGGACCGAGATTGATTTCCGGCTGCGTGCCGGTCACCGGATCCGGCCTGCCGACCAGGAATTCGTCGCGCGCGGCATCGAGCAGCAGAATCTGGCCGCTGGCGACGTGGCGAAGGGCCAGATGCTGCGGCGCAAGCGCTGCCGGTGCCGCTGCGGGAGACGCCGCTTCCGCCGCCTTTTCGCGCGGCCGGACTTCCGCCGCGGCTGGCTTGGCCGGCTCGCGCGTCGGCTTGGCGCCCGGCGCGGCGGCCTTCAGTCGCTCCAGCTCGCCGATCGCCTCCTGCGCGCGCTGCTCGGCGCGGCGCTGGCGCGCGGCCAGCTTGCGCATGATGCGCACGGCGATCTCGACATTCTGCTTGAGCATGTCGGTGAACGCCGCCCGTTCGACCCGCAACGCGCGCACGTTCGTGCGCGCCACGGCGCCGGCAAAGCGCAGCTGATCCTCGAGCATCGCCATTTCGCCGAAGAAATCGCCCGGACCCAGCGTCGCAACCGGTTCTTCGCCGCGCGTCCTGCGCACGATGTCGACCTGACCGGATTCGATGATGAACATGTCGATGCCGCTGTCGCCCTCCGTGAACACGACGGCACCGGCGGCAAATTCGACGAAGGGATCCTTGGCGTTGCTCATTCGATAGCTGTCTGGAATGGCGAACAGCGGCCGCGGCCGCAAGTCCAACGATTATGCCGAGCCGCGCACGGCCGCTGCAACCGAAAGGAGCGGCCAGCCGCCGGCCCAGCCACCGAAGCATTTACGTTTTATGAGCGGGTCGCCGGCTAAAGTAGTACCCGCGCCACTCGCCGAACACCTTATGCACATCGCGCCACGTTTCCTTCTCTCGTTGCTGCCTGTCCTCTTCGTTCCGGCCGCCGCGGCGACCAGCGTCACCCTGCCCGACTGGGCCTGCACGCAGGCCGACACCGTCTACGCGAGCTCGTTCGATGCGGCTGCCAGTCCGATTCCGCACGACCCTTCGCTCGGCAGCGGCGGCGCTTATCCCGGCAACGTGACGCGCACACTGCACATAGCCGGACTCGGCACTGGCGCGCAGGACTATTACGTCTACCTGCCGAGCGACTACGATCCTTCACGCCCGTGGCCGCTGCTGCTTGCGTTGCACGGCGTGGCGGTGGTCGGCGACAGCGAAGCGATGAGGACGCGCGACAACTGGTCGGGGGTGGCCGAAAGCGCCGGCTTCATCGTCGCAGCGCCAGTCGCCGATGAGATCGACCAATGCTGGGACGGGCAGCAATACATAGCCTGCGAGAGCTGGCTGCTGCCCTATGGCGGCCAGGTCAGCGACTATGATCTGTTCGCGGCGATCCGCGCCGATATGGAAAGTGCCTACAACATCGAACGCACGCGCATCTATGGCTGGGGTTTTTCGGCCGGTGGCCACGTGATGCATGACCTTGCGATCAACGGGTACAGCGCCGCCTTCAATGCGGAAACGATGGCGGCCTACGCGGTCAGCGGTGCCGATCTGGCCGCACTCGCCTGTGCCGGCCTTTCCGATGCCGGCTGCAGCAACCTATTGGCGCAATTGCCACGCAAGATTCCGGTCGATATCCGTATCGGCAACAGCGATCCGAACTACGCCTACGCAAAGAGCGACCGCGATCGCTTCCTCGCTGAAGGCTGGGTCAGGCGCGTGACGCTTTTCTACAACGTCTTCGTCGCCGGCCATACCTATACGATCGCGCAGCTTGGCGACACCTGGTCCAACTTGTGTCCCAATGCCGTGACGCCGTGAACCCGGCGCTCGCGGACCCCGGCGGGACCGCTCGCCCGCCGGGGGCACCGGCAGCGCAAAACACGGCGCTTCTCCGGCTTTTTTGTATTGCAGCAATAATCGTCGGATTGCTATAATTATTGGCCTTGTCGACCGATTTGCGCAGGCTCGCGTTCATCGCGGGCCGGAGCCGAATCCTTGGCTGTACGTTCCGATGGAAAACTCCATTGCTGCCGGCCGGCGGCTCGCCCTTCGCGTCGTCTGTGCGCAGATCGGCGCCACGGTGCTGGTAGCCGGCGGATTTCTGCTGGCTGGATGGCGTTCGGGAGTGGCGGCGTTGTGCGGCGGCACGGTGGTTGCCGTGGCAACCGGGGTTCTGGCGCTGCGCATATTTGGCGCGGGACCGGCGCCGGCGGGGATGGTGTTCGCACGACTGGTCGTCGGCAATCTGCTCAAGTGGGGCGTCATCGCGATCGGCCTGTACCTGGCGATGGCCAAGGCGGGGCTGCCGGGGTTGCCGGTGATGTGCGGGGTGATCGCGGCACTGATTCCTCAGCTGCTCGGGCTGCATCCGGGCTGGAGCAGCGATCGCTCTGGCGCGCAATCAAGACGATATTGAATTCATTTCATCGACGGACTGCTGCAGAAGATGGCGACCGAAGGCACTCACGACGCAGGCAGTTACATCCTGCACCACTTGACGTTTCTGCAGTACGACCTGCAGAAGCACGAAATCGTCGAGGGCGCGAGCGGATTCTGGGTCCTCAATCTCGATTCGGTCTTCTTCTCGATCCTGCTCGCGGTCGTTTTCGTCTGGATGTTCCGCAGCGCGGCGCGCAAGGCGACCAGCGGCGTTCCGGGCAAGTGGCAGAACTTCATCGAGCTGTGCGTCGGCTTCGTCGACAGCCAGGTCAAGGACGCCTATCACCACGGCGCGAAGTTCGTCGCGCCGATGGCGCTGTGCGTCGGCGTCTGGATCCTGCTGATGAACCTGATGGACCTGCTTCCGGTCGACCTGCTGCCGATGCTGGCCGGCGCGGCCGGCGTCGAGCATCTGCGCATCCTGCCGTCGGCCGACCCGAACATCGCGCTGGCGATGTCCATCACGGTGTTCCTGACCGCATTCGTCTACAGCTTCGCCGCCAAGGGCGTGAGGGGCGTCGGCGCCGAGTTCCTGTTTCACCCATTCGGCAAATGGCTCATGCCGGTCAACTTCCTGCTCAAGTGCGTCGAAGAGCTGGCCAAGCCGATCAGCCAGGGCCTGCGTCTGTTCGGCAACATGTATGCCGGCGAGATCATCTTCATCCTGCTGGCCTGTTTCACATTGAACTACGAGTTCACCAGCCTGGGTAGCAATCTGGGCTTTCTGGCGCAGGTACTGCTCGCAATCGGCTGGGCGATTTTCCACATTTTGATTATTTCCCTGCAGGCTTACATCTTCATGGTGCTCACCGTCGTCTACATGGCGATGGCGGCCGATCATCACTGACCTGTTCAACTCTTTTTTTCTAACCGTAAAGTTCGGAGACACAAATGGATATGAGCGCACTGGCATCTGTTGAAGGCATGACCGCGATTGCGGCCGGCCTCATTCTCGGCCTCGCCGGCATCGGCGCAGCCATCGGCATGGGTCTGATGGGCGGCAAGTTCCTCGAGGGCGCCTCGCGCCAGCCGGAACTCGTGCCGATGCTGCAGGGCAAGATGTTCCTGCTGGTCGGCCTGATCGACGCGATTCCGATCATCGGCGTGGGTATCGCGCTGTATCTGACCTTCGTCGATCCGTTCACCGGCAACGCACTCAAGCACGCCGCCGCCGCTGCCGGACACTGATCCGCACGCAATCCACGTCATCTTTCGAGGCTCTACCCGTGAGCATCAATGCAACGCTCATCGCCCAGATCATCGTCTTCGGGATCCTGGTCTGGTTCACGATGAAATTCATCTGGCCGCCGATCGCCGGTGCGATGGACGAACGCGCGCAGCGCATCGCCGAAGGCCTGGCTGCGGCCGATCGCGCCAAGGCGGAGCTGAAGGACGCCGATGCGCGCGTCGCCGAGGAAATCAAGGCCGCGCGCGTGCAGGCGTCCGAGATCGTCGACAGGGCGCAGCAGCAGGCGAACCAGGTTCTCGACAAGGCCAAAGCCGACGCGCTGCTCGAAGCGGCACGCGTCAAGGCGCTTGCGCAAACCGAGATTGACGGCATGGTCGGCAAGGCCAAGGAACAGCTGCGCGGCCAGGTCGCCTCGCTCGCCATGCAGGGTGCGCAGAGGATCATCCAGCGCGAAATCAATCCGGACGCGCACAAGGCGCTGCTGGACCAGCTGCTGACCGAGATCTGATTCAGGCCATGAGCGAAACACTGACTCTTGCCCGTCCGTATGCGCGCGCCGCGTTCGCGTCCGCACAAGCCGGCGGCGCGCTCGCGGACTGGTCACGCAAGCTCGGCATCGCCGCGCAGATCGTGACCGACCCGCGCGTGCATTCGCTGGTCGGCGACCCGCGCGTCAGCAACGCCGAAGTGGCGCAGCTGCTGCTGCCGCCCGGCGATGTGGCCGATTCCGGGTTTGCGCAGTTCCTCGCGCTGCTGGTCGAGAACCGGCGCGCGGCGCTGCTGCCCGACATTGCCGCCTTGTTCGAGGAGCTCAAACGCGAGTCCGAACGCGTGCTCAAAGTCACCGTGCGCTCGGCCGTGCCGTTCGCGAACGGTCAGGCCGACGCGATCAAGGCCGCTCTGAAGAAGCGTTTCGGCTGCGACATCGAACTCGAGCAGCGCGTGGATCCTGCCGTGATCGGCGGCGCCGTGATCGACGCCGGCGACATGGTGATCGATGGGTCGGTGCGTGGACGGCTGGCAAGGCTGGAGTCGGCGTTGACGCAGTGACGCACGTGAGAGGTGAGACGAGAGACGTAAGAGCAGACAAATCGCGTACCAGCTGCTTTTTCGTCTCACTTCTCACGTCTCGCACAAAATTCAAATAACCATGCGTCGTCACCGCGACGCGTGAACGAGGAAATCGCAATGGCCACCACACTCAATCCGTCCGAAATCAGCGAACTGATCCGCAACCGCATCGAGAAGGTCAAGCTCGCTGCCGAGGCGCGCAACGAAGGCACGATCGTGTCGGTGTCGGACGGCATCGTGCGCATCCACGGCCTGGCCGACGTCATGGCCGGCGAAATGATCGAGCTGCCCGGCAACGCGTTCGCGCTGGCGCTGAACCTCGAGCGCGACTCGGTCGGCGCGGTCGTGCTCGGCGACTACGAGCACCTGCGCGAAGGCAACACGGTCAAGACCACCGGACGCATTCTCGAAGTACCGACCGGCCGCGAACTGCTCGGCCGCGTCGTCAACGCGCTCGGCGCGCCGATCGACGGCAAGGGTCCGCTCAACGCGAAGCACAGTTCGCCGATCGAGAAGGTCGCGCCCGGCGTGATCTGGCGCAAGTCGGTGTCGCAGCCGGTGCAGACCGGCTACAAGTCGGTCGACGCGATGATCCCGATCGGCCGCGGCCAGCGCGAGCTGGTCATCGGCGACCGCCAGACCGGCAAGACCGCGCTGGCAATCGACGCGATCATCAACCAGAAAGGCACCGGCATCAAATGCATCTATGTCGCCATCGGCCAGAAGCAGAGCTCGATCGCGAACGTCGTGCGCAAGCTCGAGGAAAACGGCGCGCTGGCGCACACGATCGTGGTCGCTGCATCGGCCTCCGAATCGGCGGCAATGCAGTACATCGCGCCGTATTCCGGCTGCTCGATGGGCGAGTTCTTCCGCGACAACGGCGAAGACGCGCTGATCATCTATGACGATTTGACCAAGCAGGCCTGGGCCTACCGCCAGATCTCGCTGCTGCTGCGCCGCCCGCCGGGTCGCGAAGCGTATCCGGGCGATGTGTTCTATCTGCACAGCCGCCTGCTCGAGCGTGCTGCGCGCGTCAATGAGGAATATGTGGAAAAAGCCACCAACGGCGCGGTCAAGGGCAAGACCGGCTCGCTGACGGCGCTGCCGATCATCGAGACGCAGGCCGGCGACGTGTCGGCGTTCGTGCCGACCAACGTGATTTCGATCACCGACGGCCAGATCTTCCTCGAAACCGACCTGTTCAATGCCGGCATCCGCCCGGCCGTGAACGCCGGCATCTCGGTGTCGCGCGTCGGCGGCGCCGCGCAGACCAAGATCATCAAGAAGCTCGCCGGCGGCGTGAAGCTGGCCCTGGCGCAGTATCGTGAACTCGCGGCGTTCGCGCAGTTCGCGTCCGACCTCGACGCGGCAACGCGTGCGCAGCTCGAACGCGGCCAGCGCGTGACCGAGCTGATGAAGCAGAAGCAGTACGCACCGTTGTCGGTCGCCCAGCTGGCGATCTCGCTGTATTCGGCCGAGAAGGGTTTTCTCGACGATCTGCCGATTGCGCAGATCCTGCCGTTCGAAAAAGGCCTGCAGGCGCATTTCGCCAGCAACTACGGCGACTGGGTCAAGGCGGCAAACGACAAGTCCGACTGGAACGACGCGATCGAAGCGACGTTGAAGAAGGGCATCGAGGAATTCAAGAAGACGGGTTCCTGGTGAGAGCGTGAGGAGTGAGGAGTTGGGAGAAGCAGGCTTTTCCTAACGAGCTCGCGCAGCGAGCGACCTTACTCCTCACAGCGCCGACGGCGCGACCTGACGAAGAGCGAAGCGAGAAAGCAATGGCTGGTGCACGCGAAATCCGAACCAAAATCAAGAGCGTCGCGAACACGCGCAAGGTGACGCGCGCGCTCGAGATGGTCTCGGCGTCGAAGATCCGCAAGGCGCAGGACCTGATGCGTTCGTCGCGTCCGTATGCCAAGGCGATGCGTCAGGTCATCGGCCATCTGGCCAAGGCGCGCTCCGAATACAAGCATCCGTTCCTGGTCGAGCGCAGCCAGATCAAGCGCGTCGGCTACATCGTCGTGTCGACCGACCGCGGCTTGTGCGGAGGGCTCAACTCGAACCTGTTCCGCAAGCTGCTCGCCCAGATCCGCGCCTGGAACGAGAAAAAGGTCGAGGTCGACATCGTTGCGATCGGCACCAAGGCGAACGCATTCTTCAAGCGCCTCAAGGTGAACCTGGTCGGCAGCGCGACGCATCTGGGCGAGAAGCCGAAGGTCGAGCAGTTGATCGGTGTGGTCAAAGTCGTGCTCGACGCGTACAGCGCCGGCAAGATCGACCGCTTGTCGCTGGCCTACAACGATTTCGTCAACACGATGACGCAGAAGTCGACCGTCGACCAGTTGCTGCCGCTGCCGCCGTCCGAGTCGTTCACGACCGCGTTCGACTGGGACTACATCTACGAACCCGACGCGCAGACCGTGCTCGACCACGTGCTCACGCGCTACATCGAATCGCTGGTCTATCAGGCGACGCTGGAGAATCTCGCCAGTGAACACGCCGCGCGCATGGTCGCGATGAAGTCGGCAAGCGACAACGCAACCAAGGCGATCGACAGTCTGACATTGGTCTACAACAAGGCGCGCCAGGCGGCGATCACGCAGGAGATCAGCGAGATCGTCAGCGGCGCGGCAGCGGTTTAAGAGCAGGGACGAGGGATGAGGGACGAGGGTCGAGTAAAGGCTGAGCTTCCGCTCGCTGCTCGCCCCTCGCCCTTCGCCCCTCGATACACAACGAACACAGATTGACACTGGAGTTATCGCAATGAACCAGGGCAAAGTAGTCCAAATCATCGGCGCGGTTGTCGACGTCGAATTTCCGCGCGATCAGGTGCCGAAGGTGTATGACGCGCTGAACGTCGAAGGGGCCGCGGCACCGATCACGCTCGAAGTGCAGCAGCAGCTAGGCGACGGCGTCGTGCGCACGATCGCGCTCGGCTCGACCGACGGCCTGCGCCGCAACCTCGTCGCGCGCAACACGGGCGCCGGCATCAAGGTTCCAGTCGGCACGAAGACGCTCGGCCGCATCATGGACGTGCTCGGCAATCCGATCGACGAAGCCGGTCCGATCGGCGAGAAAGAGCGCTGGGAAATCCATCGCGCCGCGCCGAGCTACGACGAGCAGGCTGCAGCCAATGATCTGCTCGAAACCGGCATCAAGGTCATCGACCTGGTCTGCCCATTCGCCAAGGGTGGCAAGATCGGCCTGTTCGGCGGCGCCGGCGTCGGCAAGACCGTGAACATGCTCGAACTGATCAACAACATCGCGACCCAGCACGCCGGCCTGTCGGTGTTCGCCGGCGTCGGCGAGCGCACGCGCGAAGGCAACGACTTCTACCACGAGATGATCGAAGCAGGCGTCATCAAGCTCGACAACATCGGCGAGTCGAAGGTCGCGATGGTCTACGGCCAGATGAACGAGCCGCCGGGCAACCGCCTGCGCGTCGCGCTGACCGGCCTGACCATGGCCGAATACTTCCGCGACGAGAAGGATGCCTCCGGCAAGGGCCGCGACGTGCTGTTCTTCGTCGACAACATCTACCGCTACACGCTGGCCGGCACCGAAGTGTCCGCGCTGCTCGGACGCATGCCGTCGGCGGTGGGTTACCAGCCGACGCTGGCCGAGGAAATGGGCACCTTGCAGGAGCGCATCACCTCGACCAAGACCGGCTCGATCACGTCGGTGCAGGCGATCTACGTGCCCGCGGATGACCTGACCGATCCGTCGCCGGCAACGACGTTCTCGCATCTGGACGCGACCGTCGTGCTGTCGCGCAATATCGCCTCGCTCGGCATCTATCCGGCGGTCGATCCGCTGGATTCGACCAGCCGCCAGCTCGATCCGAACGTGATCGGCACGGAGCATTACGATACCGCGCGCCGCGTGCAGGCGACGCTGCAGCGCTACAAGGAACTCAAGGACATCATCGCGATTCTCGGCATGGACGAATTGAGCGAGGAAGACAAGGCGACCGTCTCGCGTGCGCGCAAGGTCGAGCGCTTCTTTTCGCAGCCGTTCCATGTCGCCGAAGTATTCACCGGCTCGCCCGGCAAGTACGTGTCGCTGAAGGACACGATCCGCGGCTTCAAGATGATCGTCGACGGCGAATGCGACCACCTGCCGGAGCAGGCGTTCTACATGGTCGGCGGCATCGAGGAAGCGTTCGAGAAAGCCAAGACGATGGGCGAGAAGAAGGCAGCGTAAGAGCGTGAGGATGTGAGGTCGCGCGCCTTCGGCGCGCTGTGAGGAGTGAGGGAAAGCCGCCTTTGCTCTTCCTCACCCCTCACTCCTAACTCCTCACATCGACCACGTCGCCACAACACTTGAGGCCGCACCAATGACAACCACCATCCGCTGCGACATCGTCTCCGCCGAAGCCGAAATCTTCCACGGCACAGCGACGCTCGTCGTCGCTTCGGGCGATGACGGCGAACTCGGCATCGCGCCGCGCCATGCGCCGTTGATCACGCGGCTGAAGCCGGGCCAGGTCCGCGTGATCGGCGAAAACGGCGAGGAACAGGCGTTCTACGTTTCCGGCGGCATCATCGAGGTCCAGCCGCAGGTCGTGACTGTTCTGGCCGACACCGCGATCCGTGCCAAGGATCTCGACGAGAACGCCGCGAACCGCGCCAAGGAAGAGGCCGAGCGCCTGCTCGCCAACCGTACCGATGCGGTCGAGATCGCGCAGGCGCAGGCCGAGCTGGCACAAGCCGTCGCGCAGTTGCAGGCAATCGAACGCCTGCGCAAGCAGATGAAACACTGACGCAGCGTTGAATCGTCCCAGCGAAAACGCCGGCCCAAGCCGGCGTTTTTTTCTTCCGGCAGAAACCGGGGCGCCGGAGCGGAGTCACTACGCGAAAAACCGCACGATCAACCAGATCGACGTGACGACGGTGATCAGGACGGTGCCGGCCGCGCCGACCACGCGGCCCGGAGCCTTCATGGTATCGCTGCGCAGGCCGGCCGCATGACAGGCACGCGCGACGACGAGACCGGCGCCGAGCACATGGATCGGCATCTTCGAAACGCCGTCGAGCTCGAGCAACGCAATCAGGATCAGCGCGAGCGGAACGAACTCGACGAAGTTGGCGTGGCGGCGCATCGCCAGCAGCAAGTCGCTGTTGCCGCCGTCACCCAGCGGAATATTCAGTTTGCCGCGCCGACTGCCGGCCGGAAACGCAACCGCAATCGACATCAAGCCGAGCAATCCGGCGTAAAGCGCGGTTACGACAGGCATGATTCTCCCCTCTGGACGGTTATGGCAGTTATTGGCGTTCGGTGAACTTCGGTGGCATCGGTTCAGTCCGGTTCGCGACCGGTTTGGCGGCGGCATATACCTGTCTGCCGCCGACCCAGGTTTCCATTACGCGCGTCGACCAGATGCGCTGCGGCGGAATTGAAAAAAGGTCGCGATCGATCAGGATGAAGTCGGCCCACTTGCCCGGCTCGAGCGAGCCGAGGCTTGTCTCCTGATTTTCGGCATACGCCGCAGCCAGCGTAAAGGCGCGGAATGCCTCGAGCAGCGTCATCTTCTGTTCCGGCCGCCAGCCGCCCGCGGGCCGGTTGGCGTGATCCTGCCTCGTGACCGCGGCATGGATGCCGAAAAACGGGTTCGGCGACTCGACCGGAAAATCCGAACCGCCGGCGATCACGGTGCCCTGATCGAGAAACGTGCGCCACGCGTATGCGCCCTTCAGTCGTTCCGCGCCGACCCGATCCTCGGCCATGTTCATGTCGGACGTCGCATGGGTCGGCTGCATCGATGCGATCAGCTTGAGCTGGACGAAACGCGGAATGTCGTCGACGGCGACGACCTGCGCGTGCTCGACGCGATTGCGCAGGCCTTCGCCTCCGCGATACGCAGCCTCGAAGGAATCGAGCACCTCGCGGTTGGCACGATCGCCAATCGCGTGGATGCAGACTTGATAACCCTTGCCGAGCGCCTTGGCGATCATCGCGGTCAGTTCGTCCGGCATGTGGAACAGCAAGCCGCGGTTGGTCGGATCATCGGCATAGGGAGCGAGCAACGCGGCACCGCGGCTGCCGAGCGCGCCGTCGGCGTAAAGCTTCACCGCACGCAACGACAGGAAACCGCCGCCGTATCCTGACAGCGGACCGTCCTTGCTCAGCGTGTCGAAGTCCGCGCCGGTATCCCCGATCATTGCGTAGATGCGCGCCGTCAGCCGATGCTCGTCGGCGTACTTTTTATACAAGACAAACGTCCGCGCATCGATGCCGGCATCGCCGACGCCGGTCAGGCCGACACTCGCCATTGCCGCAAGCGCCGCGTCGAGCGCGGCTGCGGCTTCCTGCGGACTTTGCGCAGGCACGACCTTGCCGACCAGATCCATCGCCGCATCGACCAGCACGCCGCTCGGATTGCCCTGGCCATCGCGCTCGATACGCCCGCCCGCCGGGTCTTTCGTTTCACGATCGACTCCCGCCGCCTTGAGCGCCGCGGAGTTTGCCCAGCCGGCGTGCCCATCGACGCGTTCGAGCCATGCAGGCCGCGCGCCGGTTACCGCATCGAGTTCCTGCGCCGTCGGGAAGCGGCCGAGCTTCCAGATTGCCTGGTTCCAGCCGCGGCCGCGAATCCAGGCCGCGTGCGCATGTGTGCCCGAGAACGCCTTGACCCTGGCCAATGCGTCGCCGAGGGATTTCGTCCCGCTCAGATCGATCTGCGTGCTCGCAACGCCAAGCGCCATGACATGGCCGTGCGCATCGATCAGGCCCGGCAGCAGCGTGCGCCCGCCTCCGTCGACGATTCGCGCGTTGCCCGCGCGCGCCTGCAGTTCGGCGCCTGTACCGGTTGCTACGACCTTACTGTCTTCGACCAGCAGCGCCTGAAACCGCTGCAGCTTGCCGCGGGCGTCGAGCGTGTAGCCGTTTACGTTGCGCAGCAACAGGTCGGCGGCAAACGCGGCCGGCCCCCAGAACATGATGACCAATGCAGGCAGCGCGGACGCCGACAGGAATTTCCAGAATCGTCCGAATCGGTCTGCGTTCATGTGCATTTTCCAGGCCCCGGTCGCCTGAAATTGTCACACATCGTCATCCCTCGAAGGGATTTTCCGAAGAAATTCTTGTATCTTTGCGCGGGAACAGGCCGGCCAGGGAATACCCTTCATGTCACATCGTCTTTTCGCCGAAATCTTGCTCGCGCTGGCCGGTTCGCTGTGCGTCGCAGACGCAACTTGGGCCGATGCGTCCACGGCGTCGATCAGCGGCAACGTCGTTGCTGCCGGTGCCTCAGCACCGATCAGCGGCGCCAAGATTTCCGTCTTCCGCTGGGGGATAAACACCTTTTCGTTGGTAGGCGACACGACGACCGATGCAGACGGCAACTATCAGGTCGATGGTATCGACACGCAAGGCGGATTCCCGTCTATGTACAAGCTGACGCGGGCGACTACCGCGTAGTGCAGGAATGGCCCGGCGCTGAATGCCCGCCTGTGCCGCG